>DASZSV010000073.1:0-47944 GCA_035548495.1 Steroidobacteraceae bacterium | reverse complement strand
TCTGAGTTCCTGTTGACACCTCGTGACGTGATCGTGCCATACCAGCCGATCCTGAACGAAGCAACGGGCACCCTGGACGGTTCATTGTTCTTCACTATCACTCCTCATTTCAAGGTGGGTCTGCAAGGAGCCAACTTGACTAACGAAGTGACAAAGACAAGAGCTATCATTTCTGATGACTTGAAGACCGCTCCGCGTGGCTTCTATGTATCAGACCGCCGCTACACGTTGGGTTTGCGCTGGACTTTCGACTAGACCACTACGGTTAAGTCGCTGCAGACTTGGACGGCGCCAGTTTTTACTGGCGCCGTTTTTTTTCATTGTCAGCCTTGAGATGATGCGTGATGCCTTAACCCTTTCAGCAACAGCTCTGGGGAAACACATCCTCAAGATGTAAATCATGCACAGCAATTCTCTGCAGCCGAATTGTCCACGCCGAAATTTACTTGCTGCGTTCACACGAAGAAGATAATTGTTGTTCCAATAACTCTTTGCCGGATTCTGTCAGTTTTACCTTTGCATGTACCAGTTAGGGATATGGAACTGTGATATTTGTATTAGCGCCGACCTTACTCTGGAAGTTGTAGGAGTTCTGAATATGGACTTACGCGCAGTCTCAATAAGTTCCAGTCCGGTGCAACATTTGCCCATCATTTGCATCATTGGTCTTTGATCGATCTGAGACACTTTGCATCATCGATGCCACCGCCAGCAGATGTATCACACCTGCTGATAAGGCTACCAAGCACAATTCATGAACAAACCTTGCAAACATAAAGAACTTTTCATGCGTCTGAAGCGGACTACGAACTAGATTGCGGTCTTTGGCAAATGTTCGGCAGCGCATGCAGCAGATTAATGACTATACCTCCGTCGATCAGGAGCGATTCCGCAACGAAATCGTTCAGGAAAACAGGCCTGCCGTGTTGCGCGGCCTGGTGAGTCATTGGCCATCCGTCAACGCTGCTTCCAGATCTGTCCGTGATTTCTGCAATTATATATTGCCGATGGATCACAGGATTCCTGCCGAAATGTTCTCTGGCTCTCCTGCCATCCGCGGCCAGTTCTGGTATGGCCCGCAAATGCGCGGTTTCAATTTTGAACGCCGTCCGGAACAACTTGGCAATGCATTGCAATTACTGCTGCAACACCTGGATGACAGCGAACCACCTGCCATTTATCTTGGATCCATTCCCATCGGTCAATCCATGCTGCAATTCGCCCGGGAAAATATCATTCCTCTTCTTGAACCATCTATCGAGCCGCGCATCTGGATCGGCAACAAAGTTACAGTTCAGACTCATTTTGACATTTCTGAAAATCTCGCCTGTGTCGTGGCTGGAAAGCGGCGATTCACACTGTTTCCGCCAGAGCAACTTGAAAACCTGTATGTGGGTCCGCTGGACTTCACCATGGCAGGGCAACCCGTCAGCATGGTCCCATTACACAATCCCGATAGTGGAAAATTCCCCAAATTCAAAATCGCGCTGGAGTCCGCATACTCGGCTGAATTGATGCCGGGAGACGCCATCTACATTCCATACATGTGGTGGCATCATGTTGAGTCGCTGTCACCCTTCAACGTACTGGTCAACTACTGGTGGGATACGGCAAACCCGACGGCAGGGTCGCCCTTTGAAGCAATGGTGCATGCCATCATGTCGGTAAAAAACCTTGAACCGCGAAAACGAGAGGTATGGCAGAAGTACTTTAATCACTATGTATTTGAACAAAACGGCGATCCCGCTGCGCATCTTGCTCCCAACGAAAAAGGCATTCTGCATCCCATGTCATCACCACTGGCAGCCTATATAAAGAATTGGCTGATTCGGGCACTGACTCGATGACTCAGCTCAATGTTCTTTGATAACTTCGCGACCTTCTGCTGATCCAACACCACTGCGCTGATCACAGAATATTCTCACAAAGCGCCAAATTTTTGTAATGCGGGATTCATCTTACCTGAAAGAGTTCTAATGACCTTTGGCATTCATCTCGCGCACGTGATGAAAATGCAGACATTGCTTGATGGCATCAACAGCCTCTGTCAGCTTTTCACCCGCACCATGCCCTCCTGGGCCACCGACGCCACCAGATGGCCATTGCGGTCAAAAATGGACCCGCGTGACAAACCTCGCGAACCCGATGCGCTGGGACTGTCAATCACATACAGCAGCCATTCATCCACACGCAAGGGACGATGAAACCACATTGCATGATCAATCGTTGCCAGCCGCAACTTCGCGCTGGGAAAGGCGATGCCATGGGGCTGTGTAGCGGTCCGTAACAAATAGAAATCTGATGCATACGCCAGCACCGAACGATGCAATTTTTCATCGCCGGGTAACTTATCAATGGCCTTGAACCAGAATTCGGTAAGTGGATCAGCCGGATCGGCCGACATCAGGCGATCTGGATTGATGGGACGAAACTCGATGGGCAGTTGCACCTGGAACCAGCGCTTGAGTTCGGCAGGAATGGCCGGCGCTGCCGCGACAATGTCGCGGATATCGCGCAGTGCTTCCGGCCCAGCCACATGCGGCATTTTGCTTTGATGATCCAGCCCGCCCTGCACGGTCTGAAATGACGCTGACATGTGGAAAATCTGTTGCCCATGCTGGATGGCCACCACGCGTCGGCTGGAAAAACTGCCGCCATCACGGCTGCGGTCCACTTCGTAAATGATGGGCGCATGCACATCACCGGGCAGCAGAAAATAAGCATGCAGCGAATGTACCAGACGATCAGCATCCACAGTGGCGGTCGCTGCATGCAGCGCCTGCCCCAGCACCTGTCCACCAAACACTTGCGGTAATCCCAGATCGCGGCTGACACCGCGAAACAGATTCACTTCCAGCCGTTCCAGTTCCAGCACCTTGAGTAAATCAGCCAATACTGCATTCATGGATGAGTCCCGCTTGAATCACATGGACACACTTTAACTCATCGCAACAGTGGTGTATTCACTCAATACGGGCCTAATTCCCTGCAAACTGCTAAAGTTGCGTCTTGAACAACATCGAACGACTTTATCTGACCGCCTGGAAATGAACACCCCGTCTTCTTCCGCATCTCGCTGGTTCCTGTTCGTCATGCTGGCACTGGCTGTATTGTGGTTTGCCACACTGGGAACCCGGCGCCTGCTCGATCCGGATGAAGGCCGCTATGCAGAAATCAGCCGTGAAATGGTGGTGACCGGCGACTGGATTACACCACGGTTGAATGGCATCAAGTATTTTGAAAAGCCACCGCTGCAATACTGGGCCACCGCGGTTGCCTACGAGCTTTTTGGGCAGAGTGAATACACTGCGAGACTGTGGCTGGGTTTAACCAGCTTTGCGGGCGTTGTGTTCGCATGGTTCGCAGCAGGCAGGTTGTTCAATGCCGAGGCGGGACGCAACAGCGCGCTGATCATTGCGAGCATGTTGATGTACATTACACTGGGTCATTTCGACACGCTGGATATCGGTCTTGCGTTCTTTCTTGAAGTCACTGTATTCAGCTTCCTGCTCGCACAACATGCGCCGGTCAAATCAACACAGGAACGCAACTGGATGTTGCTGGCATGGTGCGCCGCTGCCCTCGCTTTTCTGAGCAAGGGATTGATCGCATTGGTGCTGCCTTCACTGACATTACTGGCATACAGCATTGTCACACGTGAATTCAGCGCGTGGAAGCGGCTGCACATCGTGAAAGGATTGGTCCTGTTTCTGCTGATCGGCGCACCGTGGATTATCCTGGTGTCGCGTGACAATCCTGAATTTCCGCGCTTCTTTTTCTGGCACGAACAATTCGAACGCTTTCTGGAACCCATTCATTCGCGCGATGCGCCGTGGTGGTACTTCATTCCTTTCCTGATTGCAGGCGCGTTACCGTGGACATCACTGTGTTTTTCAGGCCTCAAACGCAGCTGGCAAATGGATCGCGTGGCGGATGGATTCCAGCACCGGCGCTTTCTGTGGTTGTGGTCGCTGGTCATCATGGTGTTCTTCAGCGATTCGCATTCCAAGCTGGCACCGTACATTGCACCGCTGTTTCCCGCACTTGCAGTGTTGTGTGCGGAAGCATTGCCACGCATTCGTCAATCAAGCATGCGCCTGCATTTGTGGATCACCGCTGCCGTGATCGCAACACTGGCAACCGTGCTCGCATTGGTTCCCGATACCATTGCCGGTGAACATTCAATTGACATGGTCAATGCATTGAAGCCCCCGACCGCCGGTGCGTTTTTTATTGTCGCCGTGTCTGCCGCCATCGGTGGATGGTGGGTCGTCAAACGTGATCTGCATCGTGCAGTGGTCATTGTTGCCTGCGGTTCGGTACTGGGATTTTCCGTGCTCATCGTCGGCGCCGATGCGCTGGGCACTACGCGTTCTGCAAAAATACTGGCTGAACAACTGAAGCCACAGCTCACCGCTGACAGCACGCTGTACAGCATCAATGACTATGAACAAACGCTGCCGTTTTACCTGCAACGAACCATGACGCTGGTGGGTTATGAAGGCGAACTGCACTTTGGACTGACCCAGCAACCGCGATTATGGGTCCCTGATATCGATGCCTTCGCGCAGAAATGGGCGCAGGACACGCACCCGATTGCCATTATTGATCCCGACCGGTATAAGGCGTTGCGTGAAAAACTGCCCATGACCATCATTGCCCAGCAATCCAACCTGCTTGCCGTTGGCAAACCTGATTCAAACTCCAGCCATCACTGAACTCATTACCTCATGACACCTGTTGCATTCATCCTGGTTATCACTGGCGTATTGCTGAATGCATGCGCACAATTGTTGTTGAAGGCAGGCACCAATGCAGTGGGACATTTTGAATTCTCAGCCAGCAACATCATGCAGGTGTTGCCCAAGTTCATGTTCGAATGGCACATCCTTGGTGGCTTGATGTGTTACGCCATCAGTGTAGTGGTGTGGATCGGCGCCTTGTCACGCACACCGGTCAGTGTTGCTTATCCCATGTTGTCCATTGGTTATGTGGTGAATGCACTGGCAGCCTGGTATCTGTTTGGCGAAGCGCTCACGCCCACCCGCATGCTGGGCATCGTCATCATCATTGGTGGCGTATACCTGATTACCCGCTGAATACTTGTTGATCAATACAGTTGAACATTCATGACACTGCCCCGCATTCCGCTGACCAGACCCACCATTGATGAAGCCACCATTGCAGGCGTGGCGGAAGTGTTGCGCTCCGGCTGGATCACTTCCGGACCGCAAGTGAAAGCATTTGAAGCAGCGCTCTCCGATTTTTTTGGCGGACGTCCGGTACGTGCATTCAACTCGGGTACCTGCACCATGGAAATCGCCTTGCGTATCGCTGGCATTGGTCGCGGCGATGAAGTCATCACCACACCACTGTCATGGGTGGCTACCAGCAATGTCATTCTTGAAGTGGGCGCCACGCCGAAATTCGTGGACATTGACCCAGTGACACGCAACATCAATCTGGATTTGATCGAAGCGGCAATCACTACCAGAACACGCGCCATCATTCCTGTTGATCTCGCCGGCCTTCCGGTGAATCGCGATAAGCTCTATGCCATTGCGAACAAACATCACTTGCGCGTGGTTGAAGACGCAGCACAGTCTTTCGGCAGCACCTGGCAGGGAAAACGTATTGGCTCATTCGGTGACTTCGTCTCCATCAGCTTTCATCCCAACAAGAACGCCACTTCCATTGAAGGCGGCTGTCTTGTAGTCAATAACGAAGCCGAAGCAAAACTGGCTGAACAGTATCGTCTGCAAGGCGTGGTGCGTTCCGGTTATGACGGCATGGAAGTGGAAGTCGTGGGTGGTAAGTTCAATCTGACGGATGTGGCTGCGCGCGTTGGACTGGGCCAGTTGCCGCATATCGACGAGTTCAATGCCAGACGCCGTGAGCTTGCGCGAAAGTATTTTGAGCTGTTGAATCCACACGCGCAGCAGCTCGGTCTCAAATTGCCCGTGGCTGATTTTGAACAAAGCAACTGGCACATGTTCCAGGTGGTATTGCCGGAACAACGACTGAATGTGAAACGCGCACAGATTATGGCAGCACTCGATGAACAAGGCATTGGTACCGGTGTTCACTATCCGGCCATTCATTTATTCAAGCTGTATCGCGGCATGGGCTGGAAAGAAGGTGATTTTCCGCAAGCAGAATATGTGTGCCGCAACATCCTCACTCTGCCGCTGTTCCCCGCCATGACCATGACCGATGTGGAACGTGTTGCAGATACATTGATAAACGTCATTCGCACTCATCTGGTTTTAAATTGATATGAGCATTGATCTTTCCGTCGTCATTCCGATCTACAACGAATCCGCTGGTCTGCAGCAACTGTTTGCGCGCCTGTATCCGGCGCTGGACAAGCTCGCCGGCGACATGAACCTGCGCTACGAACTGATCATGATCGATGACGGCAGCCGGGACGATTCACCGGCGCAATTGCGCGAACAGTTCAACAAGCGGCCCGATGTCACCCGCATTGTCCTGCTGGCCGTGAATGCCGGACAGCATATGGCCATCAAGGCCGGTTTTGAACGCACGCGCGGCAGCATTGTGGTGACGCTGGATGCGGATTTGCAGAATCCGCCGGAAGAAATTCACAAGCTGATCGCCAAGATGCGCGAAGGCCATGATTACGTTGGCGGTTATCGTCGTGAGCGCAATGACACGATGTTCCGCAAGTATGCATCACGGCTGATGAATCGCATCCGTGAACGCACCACGCGCATCCGCATGCGCGATCAGGGCTGCATGCTGCGTGCCTACAGCCGCGTGATTGTGGATGCCATCAATCATTCCAACGAGGTTAATCTGTACATTCCGGCACTGGCGTTTATCTATTCACGCACGCCTGCCGAAGTGGAAGTGGAACACGAAGAACGTGCCGCAGGCGAATCCAAGTATCCATTGTCAAAACTGGTTCGTTTGAACTTCGACCTGATGACCGGCTTTTCGCTGATGCCGCTGCAATTCTTTTCCATGCTGGGCATGGTCACAGCCGTGTTGTCCACTGCCGCGTTCATTTTTCTCGCCATTCGCCGCATGTTGTACGGTTCGGATGCGGATGGTGTGTTTACACTGTTCAGTTTCACTTTCATGTTGCTGGGCGTTGCATTGTTCGGCATGGGGCTGCTCGGTGAATACATCGGCCGCATTTATCAGCAGGTGCAATCACGTCCGCGTTACATGGTGCATGCGGTACTGGAGCAGAAGGATTCGAATTAATGGCATTTGTTGTTGCTACCAACGTGCTTGCCATTGGGCTTGGAGGTGTTACCAAGTCATGCCAACGAGAGTTTTGTAGGGTGGGTTAGCAGTTCCTCTGCGTAACCCACCGTTTAATTAACAATGGCGGGATACATCCCGCCCTACAATTTTGAGTATTTGATCATGACCACCGCCGTTGTTTTTGCCTACCACAATGTGGGTGTGCGCTGCCTCTCCGTACTGCTGGCACACGGCATTGATGTAAAGCTGATCTTCACGCACGAAGACAATCCACAGGAAAACATCTGGTTTGGCAGCGTAGCGCAACTGGCCAATGACTACCGCCTTCGCACCGTCACACCCAAAGACCCCAACACCACTGAATGGATTACCGAGCTAGAACGCATCCATCCGGATTTCATCTTCTCGTTCTACTATCGCCATATGTTGAAGCCGGAGATTCTGGCCTGCGCCAAACACGGCACATACAACATGCATGGTTCGTTGCTGCCCAAGTATCGCGGACGTGTGCCGGTGAACTGGGCGATCATTCATGGTGAAACAGAAACCGGCGCCACCCTGCATCAGATGCTGGTGAAACCCGATGCCGGTGCAATTGCCGCACAACAGGCCGTGCCGATTCTTCCCAATGACACCGCCTTTGATGTATTCCAGAAAGTCACCGTCGCCGCCGAAATGGCGCTGGACAAAGCATTGCCAGACATCATCAACGGCAGTGTCAAACTGGTTGAACAGGATTTATCCAGAGGCTCGTACTTCAGCGGGCGCAAGGCCGAAGATGGGCGCGTCGACTGGCGGCAAAGCGCCACACAAATCCATAATCTCATCCGTGCAGTGGCTCCTCCCTACCCCGGTGCCTTTGCGGAAATCGCCGGAAAAACCCTGCATTTCCTGCGCAGCCGTGTTCTGACAGAACCGGCACGTCACACGCAACCCGGTTTTTATTGGGATAATGGCCGTCTACGGGTAGAATTGGCGGATCGCTCCGTGCTGGAAATCCTGCAACTGGAACATGAAGGCAAGCTGCTCGACCAGCATGCCTGGACTGCGCTGTTTGGCAGCGCCGCTTACAACCTGAACTGACTTTACAACTCGGCACATCAACATGAAAAAAGTACTGATCATTGGCGTCAATGGTTTCATCGGCCATCATCTGGCTTCGCGCATTCTCAAGACCACGGATTGGCACATCTACGGCATGGACATGAACACCGATCGCATTACCGGCCTGCTGAATGAACCGCGCTTTCACTTTACTGAAGGCGATATCACCATTAATCGCGAGTGGATTGCTTATCACATCAAGAAGTGTGATGTCATTCTGCCGCTGGTGGCCATCGCCACGCCTTCAACCTATGTGAAAGAACCGCTGCGTGTATTTGAACTGGACTTCGAAGCCAATCTGCCGATTATCCGTGCTGCAGTGGAATACAAAAAGCGCCTGATCTTCCCCTCCACTTCCGAAGTGTATGGCATGTGCGGTGATGAGCAGTTCGATCCGTATGAATCCAACCTCGTCTATGGCCCCATCAACAAGCCACGATGGATCTATGCCTGTTCAAAACAAATGATGGATCGTGTGATTGCGGCGTATGGCCAGCAAAGCGGCTTTGATTACACACTGTTCCGCCCCTTCAACTGGATTGGTTCCGGCCTTGATTCCATCAACAGCAACAAGGAAGGCAGCTCGCGTGTGCTGACACAATTCCTCGGTCACATCGTGCGTGGTGAAACCATCAAACTGGTGGATGGCGGCAAGCAGAAACGTTCCTTCACTCATATTGATGACGGCATTGATGCATTGATGGCCATCATCGAAAACAAGAATGGCATCGCCACCGGCAAGATTTACAACATTGGCAATCCTGCCAACAACTTCTCCGTCAAAGAATTGGCCAACGACATGCTGGCGCTCGCTGCGAAGTATCCTGAGTACGCTGAATCCGCGAAGAAAGTGAAGCTCGTCGAAGTCACCGCAAATGAATACTACGGCACCGGTTATCAGGATGTGCAGAACCGCGTACCCAAAATCGATAACACCTGCGAAGAGCTGGGATGGAAACCCAAAGTAACGATGAAAGATGCACTGGAACGCATCTTTGAATCGTATCGCGCTCATGTGCGTGATGCGCAGTCGCTGGTTAATTGATAATTATCCGTTCATGGTGAGCCTGTCGAACCATTCACTAAGTTCTCCACCCTCACCCCAACCCTCTCCCCTCAAGGGAGAGGGAGCGCACAGCACTATGAAAGTTCCATCCCCTCTCCCCTTGAGGGAGAGGGACAGGGTGAGGGGTAATTAAACTCAATGAAGCTCGCACTCAAAATCGACGTCGACACCTTTCGCGGCACTCGCGAAGGCGTACCTCAATTACTCAAACTGCTCGACAAACACAAAACGCCTGCAACATTTTTATTTTCACTGGGACCGGACCACACCGGCCGCGCACTCAAACGTGTGTTCCGTCCTGGATTTCTGAGCAAGGTCAGTCGTACATCGGTGGTCAGTCACTATGGCATCAAGACATTGATGTATGGCGTGCTGCTACCAGGCCCGGATATCGGTAAACGTTGCGCAGATATATTGCGATCAGTGAAATCAGCCGGACACGAAGTCGGCATTCACACCTGGGATCACATCAAGTGGCAGGATGGTGTGGAACATGCGGATGATGCATGGACCGAACGTGAAATGAACCGCGCTGCCATTCGCTTCGCAGAAATCTTTCACAAACCACCGCGCACGCACGGCGCTGCAGGCTGGCAGATGAACGATCATGCGATTGAACTGACTGCAAAGCTGGGCTTTGAATACAGTTCCGATGGGCGTGGTCACTCACCTTTCCTGCCATACGTGAAAGATAAAGTGATCCCCTGTCCTCAATTACCCAGCACCCTGCCCACACTAGATGAGTTATTAGGCGTCGGCGAGATCAATGAAAGCAATGTTGCTGCGCGTGTACTCAAGCTGACTGAGAAGCAACCTGCCCATGCACCTGTTTATACACTGCATGCAGAACTGGAAGGAATGAACTTGTTACCTGTATTCAATCAACTGCTTTCGGGTTGGAAGACACAAGGCTACACACTCACGACATCAATGGACATATTCAAAGACCTTGATGTGAAATCACTTCCCGTACATCGTATGGTACGCGGCACTGTCGAAGGTCGATCAGGTACGTTGATGGTGCAGGGAGAGAGGGTGTTGGTAGAATCTTGATTTGAAACATCCTGCGTCCGTTCGGTTCCCCTTGGTTCCTGCGCTCGGGCCGAATGCAACCTGTCTTTGCTCCCGACGGTTATTAGAGGTTCCTTTTAAGTTACTTCATTACAGCTTACTTGCAGGACAGAGATAACACCAATGCTCCAGCAATGAACTATTGCAAGAATGCATTGCTTGAAAGAACCCTTACACGGATATAAAGAACGTCCCCCTCGCTTCACCCTTCAAGGGGCTCGTTTACGTAGAGCAGGTTTCGTGCGCGCCATCCCGGCAGGTGTATAACGCTCAACATAGGCGTCAACCAGCCCCCGGATCATGCGCTGATATTGTGTGTGATGTTTGGCCGCTTCGGACTTGAAGAAATCCACACTCTTCTTGCTCAATGCAAGCGTGACCTTCACACCTTCCTCACGAAATGCCAATTGTTCAGGCGGGGGAAGGAAGTCTCCAATCACTGTCGGATTACCCAATGGTTCATTGGTGTATTTGATTTTCGCGCTCATAAATTGCCTTGCCTCTGCGTCAGTAACCGGCGCCAATAATACGGATTACACCGCTTCGGTAGGTAAAGCGGACAGTGACCACATGTCCATCAATATCGCCGAAACAGAAATAACGCTGTTCGTCCTTACTGTGCAGAGCGTCTTCTGCTATTACACGGTGCGGATCGGCAAATGCATACTGCGCCAGGGAAAAGTCAATTCCATGTTTGCGCCGATTCTCCGCATCCTTTTTTTCATCCCATTCGAACAGCGTCTTGTTCATGGCGCCCAGAATAGCATCATTGATTATTTATAGCCATAATTATATATGGCAAAATGTACGGCTATAAACGCACTCAGCCCGCCCCTCTAATCCCGATAAATCTCAAAAACTCCTGACGGGTACGGGCATCTTCGCGGAAGCTGCCGAGCATCTTGGAGGTAATCATCGACACGCCGCGCTTATGAACACCACGTGTAGTCATGCATTGGTGAACGGCATCAATCACCACACCGACACCACGCGGCTTTAACACATCATTAATACAGCGAGCGATTTCGGCGGTGAGTTTTTCCTGAACCTGCAAACGCTTGGCATAGCCATCGACGACACGCGCCAGTTTGCTGATCCCGACTACTTTATTGCTGGGCAGATAACCCACATGACAACGGCCGATAATCGGCGCCATGTGATGCTCACAATAGGATTCAAATTCGATATCGCGCAGCACGATCATTTCATCGTAGCCGGCTACTTCCTCAAACGTGCGCTGCAAGTAAGCTGCCGGATTGGAGCCATAGCCTGCAAACCATTCGCGGTAGGCATTGACGACACGTTTGGGAGTATCGATCAGCCCTTCGCGCCTGGGATCATCGCCAGCCCACAACAGCAAGGTACGAACCGCCTGCTCGGCCTGTTCGCGGGACACGGCTTCGCGCTTGCGCCGGGCTGTTGACGATCTGGAACGACTGGCCATACTGATCTCCGTTGCTTGCAGGCAGCATATCACGTGTTCCGCCGCAATGGCTTTATGATGTTTGCATGATGTGCTGTAATCATTGGATGCAAAACAACTCCATTGCGTTCCCGGCATGCCTGCGAATTCTTGTTGTAGCATCTGTCATGTTGTATGCAAATCCATCATTCGCATGGGGGGTGCTGGGTCATCGCATCACCGGATTGATTGCTGAACCATTGCTGACACCTGCTGCACGTCATGAAGTGCAATCATTGCTGGGCGATGAGTCACTGGCGGATGCCGCGCCTTACATGGATACCCATCGCGATGAATTACGCGAACGCTGGCCGGATTCCGCCCGCTGGCACTATGACAACAAGGAGGCATGCGGCGCAACGCTGTATTGCCGTGATGGCGCCTGTGCGACGCAACAAATTGTACGGTTTCGCAACGTGCTTGCAGACAGGCATGCATCGCAACAGCAACGCGCGCTGGCATTGCGCATTCTGGTGCATCTGATTGGCGATATTCACCAGCCATTGCACATGGTGGATGATCATGATCATGGCGGCAACGATGTGTGGGTTCGCCTGTATCCCGGTGCAGAGAAACGGCGCTTGCATGAAGTATTCGACACCGCACTGGTGCGCGACAATGTCAATCATCATCGCGATTACATTTATGCACGCGAGTTGCTGTCGCAATCACGCTCGCAAATCAATGCATGGCAACGTGGCGATGTGGACAGTTGGGCGCGTGAGTCCTACGCGCTGGGTGTGCACCAGGTATATGGCCTGTTGCCGGGCTTTGCCTGCGGCCATGAAATAAGCAATACCATCACACTGCCCGCAGAATATGTGCGCAATGCACATGAACTGGTTGCGATACAACTCGCCAAGGCCGGCGCGCGCATTGCCGCAGTGCTGAATACAACGCTGCAATAATCATGGCATCACTGCTTACCACCACTTTCCCCTGGCGCAATAGCAATCAATTCAATTTACATGTTGATGGTAAGCAATTCTTTCCCGGCATGCTTGCAGCCATCCGCAGCGCACAGCAAACCATTTGCCTTGAAATGTATCTCTGCGGCTCAGGCAATGTATTCAGCGAATTTCGCGATGCCCTGATCGATGCCGCCCTGCGTGGTGTTGCCGTGCGTGTGTTGCTGGATGACTTCGGTAGTCTGCAAGTCCATCATCATGATCGTGAATTGCTGCTGAATGCCGGTGTACAGCTCAAGTTTTATAATCCGCTCGATTGGCGGCGCGGATTGAAAAACCTGCTGCGCAATCATCGCAAGGTGCTGATCATCGACCACCATGCGGCGTTCACCGGCGGTGCAGGATTGATTGATGAATTCGTCAGCGGCGATCGCGGCGCACCAGCATGGCACGATGTGATGCTGGAAGTGCAAGGACCCGTCGTTGCGGACTGGCAGCAGTTGTTTGATCGCACCTGGTTCGGCATCCGCAAGCATCTGGCATTGCGCCGTGTCAGAAGTGAAGTGCTGCAACCACGTGATGGTGAACATGCCGCGGGTGCGGGCCGCGTGGTGGCAAGCTACGGACCGCAGGCGCACGAAGTATTGCAATCATTGCATCGCCGCCTGAAAACTGCGCGTCATCGTGCATGGCTGGTGACACCGTACTTCATGCCGTCGTGGAAATTGCGGCAACGATTGATCAAGGCAGCGCATCGCGGCGTGGATACGCGGGTGCTGGTGCCCGGCGTGCACACCGATCATCCCGCGTTGCGGCAGGCATCGCGGCGCTACTATTCGAAGTTGTTGCGGGAAGGCGTACGCATCTTTGAATATCAGCCGCGCTTCATCCACGCAAAGATTGCGCTATGCGATGACTGGATCAGCGTCGGCTCCACCAACTTTGATCGCTGGAATGTACGCTGGAATCTGGACGCCAATCAGGAAGCCGGTGATCACGACCTGTGCGCGCAACTGGCCGCCATGCTGGATGCCGACTTTGCACACAGCGTTGAACTGAAGCAGGAAGACTGGCAACACCGTCCCTGGCTGGAACGTTTTGCCGAATGGGCCACCGGCGTGCTGGAACGCTGGAGCGGCCGCTTGCGATAACTTCGTCCACACGGCAAAACCGGACGATTTGTACTTTTCACTCACTTGGCGGAGAATCGGTCACTTCTGCCTGTCGTGCAATTATCGGCACCGCGCGGCATTCATCATTCACAAATTCTGAAGGATGCTGATATGAAAATGACCTGCATCAAGAGTTGCCTGATGGCCACGGTGATTGCGATCTGCGGTTCAACTGCAAATGCGGCGCCGGATTATCACTCGGTGGAACGCTTGCAGTTCAACCAGCGTGCCGCTGAATTGTTCCTGCCATTGTTCTGGCGTGAAGACAGCAATAACGATGGCATCATTCAGCCTGATGAATTGTCCGTACTGACCGGCTATGGCAAGCCGCATGAAAACGAATTGCGTCACTGGGTGGATGGTCATCATCATTTCACAAAGAACTTTGAACTTGCCTACAACCAGATTGCACACATCAAACCCGTCAATCCCCGGGCGAAAGACGCAAAGCGCATCGCCCTGGTGAGAGAAGAACTGGCGCAGAACCGGCCAACACTGGTTGAAACAAATCTTTCCGGTGCATCCGCGGGCGAAATCAAAATGGTCCACTACCTGATGCTGGCGGCAAAGCACATCGAGAATATTTATCAGCGCCAGAAAGGCGTGTTCGGTTTGCAAACCATGATCCCTCCCGATGATCTTGCCAGCCGCATGCTGTTCTATCGCAATCAGTCGCCGTTCTGTCAGGCGCCGCTGACAAGCAACAATCCTGACTGCAATGCACTGGCGCCGCCGCCCGCACGGTTGTCCGGCCTGTATCCCGCTGCCATTCAGAAAGACAAGCACTTCTGTGACAGGCTCGCCGCAGAAAAAAATGCAGCAGCATTGATGGATCACTTCAACGTGGTGGTGAATGGCAAGCAACCCGGCAGCTACACTACCATGCCGTACAATGTCTTCTATCGTAAGGACATGACGGCCATAGCCACAGCACTGGATGCAGCTGCGAATGCACTGGGTGATGACGAAGCGGCGTTCAAGACTTACCTGCGTGCTGCCGCTCAGAGTTTTCGCGACAACAACTGGGAACCTGCGAATCAGGCATGGGTGGCAATGAATGCCACCAACAGCAAGTGGTATGCGCGCATTGCGCCTGATGAAGTGTATTACGAACCCTGCGCATGGAAAGCCGGATTCGCATTGCAACTGGCGCGCATCAATACGGCATCGCTGGCATGGCAAAAGAAACTGGATCCGCTCAAGAATGACATGGAACAGGTGATTGCCAGCTTGGCTGGCGAACCATACAGGGCCCGCGATGTGAAATTCAAAGTGCCTGACTTTATTGATGTGGTGTTGAATGCAGGCGATCAGCGCAGTCCCGAAGGCGGCACCATTGGTCAATCACTGCCCAACTGGGGACCGGTGGCAGAAAGCGGCGGCCGTACTGTATCCATGTCGAACCTGTTCAATGATGCCGACAGCAATCACAGCGCGGCCGTTACCATGTCAGCGGTGTTTTGCCGCAACACCAATCAATACGCCACACCCAATGCAGAAAACCAGTTGATCACTTCGATGCTGCATGAAGTGTCGCATAACCTGGGACCTGCGCATGACTATCGAGTGAATGGCAGGAATGATGTACAGGCATTTGATGGCCCGCTGGCTTCAACACTGGAAGAACTCAAAGCAGAAACATCCGCCATGTACTTCATCGACTGGCTTGGACCTAAGGGCTTCTTCGATGAACAACGTCAGCGGCAACTGCATACTTATCAGGTGTCGTGGGATTTTGGCCACATTTCTCGCGGCATGTATACCGCCGACGGCACTGCACTGAACTACAGCCATCTTGCCGCCATACAACTTGGCTGGATGATGGATCATGGCGCAGTGGCATGGCATGCGGATGAACTCGCCGCCAACGGCAAGGACAAGGGCTGCATGGAGATCGACTACGCCAGACTGCCGCAGGCCATTCAATCACTGGAAGCCGAAGTGCTGCAAATCAAGGCGCAAGGCGACAAGCCGCGTGCCGAAGCATTGAAGGCGAAGTATGTCGATGGCAAGAATGATTTTGCCACACTCAGGGATGTGATTACCGAACGCTGGCTGCGCAGTCCCAAGGCAACACTGGTGTACAGCATTGTGTATTGATGTTAATGATTGAGCGGTGGCATCTTCATCATTCATCCGTATCATTGATATGCAGCGGCAATTGTGATTGTCACGGCACGCTGCATGCGTAATTGTTATTCCCGGCGGAGGAGTTTCCCATGAGCAATCCCTGTCAGCAACTTCATCAACTGGGCCAGAGTCTGTGGCTGGACAACATCACCCGCGACATGCTGAACAACGGCACGCTGGCCAGATATATTTCCGAACATGCCGTAACGGGACTGACTTCCAATCCCACCATTTTTGATGAAGCACTGGCACATTCATCCGCCTATGATCAGGACATCGCCGGCAAAGTGCGCGCAGGAAAATCCGGCGAAGCATTGTTCATTGAACTGGCGTTGAATGACCTGCAGCGTGCGGCGGACTTGTTTGCGCCCGTGCACGAGAAAACCGGACATGTTGATGGCTGGGTATCGATGGAAGTGTCGCCATTGCTGGCGTATGACACGGCCAGCACCATCAATGCCGCAAAACAGATTCATGCGCAGGCCAGTCGCAGCAATCTGTTTGTAAAAATTCCCGGCACGCCCGCAGGCATTGAGGCCATTGAAGAAAGCATCTTTGCTGGTGTACCGGTCAATGTCACTCTGCTGTTCTCGCGTGAACAATACCTCGCTGCGGCAGAAGCGTATATGCGCGGCATTGAACGACGGCTCAAGTCCGGACTCGATCCGCGCATTGCATCTGTGGCATCAGTGTTCATCAGCCGCTGGGATCGTGCTGCAAGCGCAGCACCAGTGGAACTGCATAACCGTCTGGGCATTGCAGTTGCGCAACTCACTTATCATGCCTATCTCGAACTGCTGGCCAGCCCGCGCTGGAAATCATTGTCAGCTGCAGGCGCCATGCCGCAACGATTGTTGTGGGCCAGCACCGGTGTCAAGGATCCTGCTGCACCCGCCACCCTGTACATTGAAGCATTGGCCGCACCCGGCACCATCAACACCATGCCGGAGAAAACCTTGCTGGCCTTTGCCGATCACGGCAAGTTGCACGGCGTGATGAAAGATGATTGCAGTGATGCCGAAAAGACGCTGGCGGCATTCAGTCGTGCCGGCATCGACTACAACACACTGGCCTTGCAGTTGCAGCGCGATGGTGCGGAAGCCTTTGTGAAGTCGTGGAAGCAGTTGCTACAGCGTATCAAGGACAAAAGCGCCGCGGTGTAACGTTGTTGTCATGCAAGCCAGCACTGCAACGACGCAGGAATACATACTGACCGTCAATGGCGGTTCTTCCAGCGTCCGTTGCGCGCTGTATCAAAGGATGGACAAGGCGCAACGGGCAGATGAAGCGCACGACCCGCTGCTGCTGTTGCGCATCAAGATTGATCGCATCCAGGAACCTCGCGCCCTGCTCGTCGTCACACGGACGGATGGCTCGTCCAGTGCTTGCGCCATCAAGGCTGGCAACCATAAAACCGTCGCTGCGCAGTTATCAGGCTGGCTTGCCACACAGGATTTTTATTCCGGCATTGGTGCGACAGGTCATCGCGTAGTGCATGGTCTGTCGCATTCAACACCGCAACGCATCACCAGTACGTTGCTGCATGAATTGCAGAACAGTGCCACACTCGATCCGGAACATCTGCCCTTCGAGATTGAGTTGATCAATGCCTTTCAGCAACAGTTTGCAGAGGTGCCGCACATCGCCTGCTTTGATACGGCATTTCATCGCAGCATGCCTGAAGTGGCAAGAACCCTGCCCATTCCATACCACCTGCAATCCAGTGGCATCGAACGTTATGGGTTTCACGGCCTGTCGTATGCCTGCCTGCTCGATGAACTTGGCCGCATCGACAGGTCACTTGCAACACGCAGCCGCATCATCATGGCACATCTTGGCAACGGCGCCAGCCTTGCGGCGATACACAGTGGGCAATGCGTGGATACCACCATGAGTTTTACGCCTGCGTCCGGCATCATGATGAGTACACGCAGCGGCGACATTGATCCGGGTTTGCTGTTTCATCTGTCGAACGCCGCAGGACTGAACAACATTGAATTGCAACGCATGATGAATCATGAATCCGGCATGCAGGGTGTCTCCGGCGTCAGCGGCGATGTACGCGATTTGCTGCAACGCGAATCCACCGAGCCACGCGCCGCACTGGCGCTGGAGATGTTCTGTTATGGCGTCAGGAAACAGATTGGTGCGTATGCGGCGGCACTGCATGGAGTGGATGCACTGATCTTCGCCGGTGGCATTGGCGAGAACGCGCCACAGATTCGCAAACGCATCTGCGATGGCTTGCAGTTTCTCGGCATTGAAGTGGATGTCACAGGCAATGCGGCAAACGATCTGGTGATTTCCACACGAGATGCCCGGGTAAAAGTATTTGTAATGCACACCGATGAAGAACTGATGATTGCACGATCGGTCTCGTCCATACTGAATGCTTCATTCTGACTGGACACTGATCGGGTATCAATGATGCCTGAAGCAGGAAAAAATGAACGCCACAACTGATCCACATGTATTGCAGCGCATCGACGCCTGGTGGCGCGCGGCCAATTATCTTTCCGTGGGCCAATTGTATTTGTGGGACAACCCGCTGCTGAAACGTCCCCTGCAGATGAATGATGTCAAACCCATTCTGCTGGGACACTGGGGCACCACGCCCGGACAGAATTTCATTTATGCGCATCTCAATCGCATCATCAATGAACATGACCTCGACATGATCTATCTCTCCGGCCCCGGTCATGGCGGACCGGCAGTGGTAAGCAACACCTATCTCGAAGGCACCTACACCGAAGTGTATCCGCATATCACGCAGGATGAAGCGGGGCTGAAAAAGCTGTTCACGCAATTTTCTTTTCCCGGCGGCATTCCCAGCCATGCATCGCCGGAATGTCCCGGCTCGATGCATGAAGGCGGCGAACTCGGCTATTCACTGAGTCATGCCTTTGGCGCCGTGCTCGACAATCCACAGTTGATTGCTGCATGCGTGGTCGGTGATGGCGAAGCCGAAACCGGCCCCACTGCAACGGCATGGCATTCCAACAAGTTTCTCAACCCCGCCACCGATGGAGCAGTGCTGCCCATTCTTCACCTGAATGGTTACAAGATTGCGAATCCAACGGTGCTCGCACGCATTGGTCATGAAGAACTGCAACAGTTGTTCAACGGTTATGGCTGGAAGCCCTACATTGTTTCAGGACATGAACCGCAACGCATGCATGAACTGATGGCCGCTGCACTGGATGCCGTCATCAATGACATCAGAACCATTCAGCATGCGGCACGCAGTCTTCAACTGCGTTCACGTCCGCAATGGCCGATGATCATTCTGGAATCTCCCAAGGGCTGGACCGGGCCACGCAGCGTGGATGGCAAACCCTGCGAAGACAATTTCCGTTCACACCAGATTCCGGTTTCCGATCCGCGCAAGCAACCGGAACACCTGCAATTGATCGAACAATGGTTGCGCAGCTACAAGCCCGAAGAATTGTTTGATGCGCAGGGCAAGGTGTTATCGCATATCACGCAATTGTCGCCACAAGGCACGCGCCGCATGGGCGCCAATCCCCACACCAATGGCGGATTGTTATTGCAACCGTTGAAACTGCCTGATTTTCGCGAATATGGCATTGAAGTCGCCGCACCGGGCATCACCGGCAAAGGCGATACCCGCGTGCTTGGACCTTTCCTGCGTGATGTCATCAAACTGAATGATGCGGAAAAAAATTTCCGGCTCTTCGGCCCTGATGAAACCATCTCGAATGGACTGGAGGCCGTATTTGAAGCCACCAACCGTCAATGGCAGGCCACCACCAAACCCAATGATCAATATCTGGCGCCCACTGGACGCGTGCTGGAAATGCTGAGTGAACATCAGTGCGAGGGCTGGCTTGAAGGCTACCTGCTCACCGGACGGCATGGTTTGTTCAATTGCTATGAAGCCTTCATTCACATTGTCGATTCCATGTTCAACCAGCATGCCAAGTGGTTGAAAGTCACGCGTGGCATTGCGTGGCGCAAGCCGCTGGCGTCGCTCAACTATCTGCTGGCTTCGCATGTATGGCGTCAGGACCACAATGGTTTCAGTCACCAGGACCCCGGTTTCATTGATCATGTTGCCAACAAGAAGGCCGAGATCGTTCGCGTGTATCTTCCACCGGATGCAAATTGTCTCTTGTCAGTGATGGACCATTGCCTGCGCAGCCGCCACTATGTGAACGTCATCGTCGCAGGAAAACATCCAGCGCCGCAGTGGTTATCCATGGATGCTGCGGCAAAACATTGTGCCGCCGGCATCAGCGCATGGCAGTGGGCAAGTAATGTACAAGACACGGAAGAACCTGACGTGGTGCTGGCCTGTGCCGGTGATGTACCCACGCTGGAAACACTGGCGGCAATCACCATACTGCGTGAACACCTGCCCGCATTGAAGATTCGCACGGTGAATGTGGTGGACCTGATGCGCCTGGAACCGGACAGTGTTCATCCGCATGGGTTATCTGACGATGCCTTTGACAAATTGTTTACCACCAGCAAGCCGGTGATCTTTGCCTATCACGGCTATCCCTGGCTGATTCATCGCCTGACCTATCGCCGCCGCAATCATCACAACTTTCATGTACATGGTTATAAGGAAGAAGGCACCATCACCACGGCATTCGACATGACCGTGTTGAATGAACTGGATCGTTATCACATTGCATGGAATGTGGCGCGGCAATTGCCGCAAACCGGCCCACAGGGTGCGGCCTTGATCACTTATGTGCAGCACAAGCTGCGTGAGCATCGCGGCTACATCAATACTCACGGCGAAGACATGCCCGAGATTCGCAACTGGCGCTGGAGCGCTGCATAAGGTAGCGATGCAATAACCTGTTACACTGCCGGTGTTGCAACCTTTACTCGGGGAGAGCCATTGTGACCCTATCGCGCAGAACATTTATTACAAGCACCGCGGCAGCAGCACTGCTGGCACAGGTTTCGGCACGTGCCCTTGCACAAGCCGCACAACGCACTGGACTGAAAGATCATTTTGCCGATGATTTCAGGATCGGCGCCGCAGTCGGCTGGAAAATCCTCGCCGGTGACAAGGATCTCGAATCCATTCTATTCCGTGAGTTCAATTCCATCTCTCCGGAGAATTGCCTGAAATGGGAAAGCCTGCACACTGCCGATGGCGGCTGGCGCTGGGATTATGCAGACAAATATGTGGACATCGGTACACAACATCAGATGTACGTGGTGGGTCATGTGCTTGCCTGGCACAGCCAGACGCCCGACAGCGTGTTCAAGAATCCTGATGGCAGTTACGTATCCGCTGCGACGCTCAAGAAAAAAATGCAGGATCATATTTCGACCGTCGTCGGCCGTTACAAGGGCCACATCAACGCATGGGATGCCGCCAATGAGGCCATCAGTGATGACAAGGACAATCCCATGCGGCGCAGTCATTACTTCAACATCCTCGGCGAAGAGTTCATTGATCATGCCTTTCATGTTGCGCATGAAGCGGACCCCGGCGTGCATTTAATCTATAACGACTACGGCATTGAAGGCGGCAGCAAGCACGAAGCCTGCATGGAACTTATCAAGCGTTTGCAAAAACGCGGCGTACCCATCAATGGCATTGGCATTCAGGCGCATATCAACCTGGAAGAGCCTGACGTTGAAACGCTCGACAAATGCATTGTTGACTTTGCTTCACTTGGCCTGCGCGTGCACTTTACCGAACTCGATATTGATGTGCTGCCCAATGTCTGGAAGCTGCCGGTGGCAGAGGTGTCAACTCGCTTTGAATACAAGCCCGAACGCGATCCCTACATTCATGGCCTGCCGAAGGATGTTGAAGACAGACTTGCCGACCGCTGGGAATCCCTCTTCAAGGTATTCATCAAGCATCACGACAAGATTGAACGCATTACCACCTGGGGCATCAGCGATGATGGCAGCTGGCTGAACAACTTTCCCATTCGCGGCCGCACCAATTATCCATTGCTGTTTGATCGCAAGCATCAACCGCACGAGGCTTATTACAAGTTGATGGCATTGAAGGTATAAGGCGCCGGGCTTGTTCAACAGGTGTAGCGCAGTGCGCGGCCTTGACCAGCGCCCTGCGGCGGAGTCACTGCGTGTTGGGCGTTGTTGAAGCGATAGAACGCACACCAAACCCGGTGACGCCGTCTCTTTTAGTCCCGGTGTTGGATGAAGTTGAAACTTCTACGGATAACTTCCGTGGTGCGCCAGCGCAATGTTCACGGCTTGTGAATTTTCCATTGATTTCTCCGTAGACACTGACTTGAACTACTTCTTCTTTCCGGTTTTTCCGAACTGTTCAGGGAAAATATTCAGGAAGTAATTCCAGCCCTTGTCATGGCTTCTTCCACCTTCAGTGTCTGGAAGGTTACTGTGGATCAGCGTCATCAAGGTGTTTTCACCCTGCTTCTTGAAAGTGATCGTTACAGTGGTTTCTTCGCCATGAGTGCTTTTTGAAACCCATGTTTTCTCAATCCGGGCAGGCCGATCAAGCGTGATGAAGCGACCATAGTGAGCATTGTCCTGCATCTTCCAGTAAAACAATCCATCAACCTTGGGATCGAGTATGAACTTGTCAGCGAGATTCCAGGGGTTGCCTGGAATTGCCGAATTGAACCATGCATCAAATACTTCTTCCTGCGTTGCAGGGATCATGCGCTCAACCTTGACTTCGATTGTTCTGTGCGGCGTTGTCATTGCAGTTCTCCAGTGATGTTTGAAACAACAATTTGCAGCACTTATTTCTGTGCTGCATCCTCCATCGAGATTTCCGGGAAGACATCATGCGTCCAGCCATATTTCAAACCCGGTGACTTCTGTGCCTGCTTTGCAGCCTGATCCAGATTTTCAGCTTCGAAAATTATGACGCCGCCTACCTCGCCCACATAGTCTTCGATCTTGCCAGAGGTGACGCTCTTACCGCCGCGGATTGGAATAGCGACCGGGCTTTTAAGAGATGCCAGCCAGGCACCCAAATCTTTCATCAATTGATCGGCTTCGCCCGGCGCCGGTTGTTTGCCGCCGGTATGGCGGGATATCAGAACAAATTTCATGCTGACCTCCGATTGACTCTGTTACGCAACTTGGATTTTTTCGTGGACTTGAAGTAATGCTCAAACTCGTCGAGCTGTTTGTTCCAGAAACGTTCATATTCATGAATCCACACGGACACCTCCTTCAGCGGCTCGGGCCGAAGTGAAATGAAAACCTCCCGCCCGCGTTTTTCGCGCTCAATCAATCCTGCCCTTTCGAGCAGCTTGAGATGCTTGGTAATGGCGTTCAATGCCTGATCGAATCGCTCCGCAATATCGAGGAATCTCGCAGGCCCTGCCGATAGCTGACCAATGATAGTCCTGCGGGTAGGGTGCGAAATTGCTGTCAGAACATTGCTTAACTGATCCATGATTATATTACACCATATGGTGTAATATTGTGCAAGCCCCCAAAAGCATTGATTGTTGTATCCAATACCGGGCCGGACAGGGTCACTTCATTCACGTCACTGATACGTTTACCGCAACCGGTCAAGGACAGCCATTCGGAACGTGACTGAATGATATCCATTGCCGGTTGCCAACAAACGCGACAGTACTGTCGATCATCATGGCGAATGGAGCCGCATCCGCCATCTTGATGTTGAACCACACACATGTGCCTCGTTAAAAACAATACAAGGCCAGGACGATCGTCCCCAGCAGGCAAATGATGTACAGCAGGGAGTGGAATAATATTGAAGTGATGTCGTCAACGATGGTGTTCATGATTAATCTCCAAAAAATGTGTTGGTGCCTCATTCAATTCCGCCCCATCGTTCTCGGGGTCATGAATTGCTGCGTGGGGCAGTATCGTTCAGGGTTATTTGGCTGGAAACGACACGGAGACGGCATCCGCACGTCGATATGGCGTCACCATCAGGGCAGTGCACGACATTGTGGATACACAACGTTTCAGGGCGATCAATTCACCCGTGGTCAACCTTTCGACTGCAAATTTTGCAGCCCTCTTCCACAACGCTCTGTGATAATTGAATAATTGGCATAAACACCCTGATCGCCGACACGCCAAGCCGATGGCGCGTCGCATCCCTGTCGTGTCGGTGTCGCAGGATTGTCGTTTGAATTTTCAGGTCACCGGTCAACACTACCGGCTCGTGATGTAGAGGACTTTTTATGCTGCTGATACAAAAACTGCGCTTGCAACGTGGCTGGTCGCAACAACAGCTTGCGGAGTTGAGCGGACTCAGCACCCGGACCGTTCAACGTCTGGAAGGCGGCCAACGTGCCAGCGTGGAAACCCTGAAGTCATTGGCCGCAGTCTTTGACATTGAATTTTCATCCTTGCAGGAGGAACCCGACATGAATGAATCATCCGCGCAAACCTCACCGAATCCGGGCACAACATCTGATGAAATTCTGGCCCTGCAACACGTCAACAAGCTCAAAAGGTTTTACTTCAGCGTATTTCTCTACCTGATCGTCGTGACAGTTCTGGGCGCCTATACATTGATCACGTCGCAATCACTGGTAACGCTGGGGTGGGTGGCCCTGGGATGGGGAGTCGCCATTCTGGCACGTGCTGTCTACACATTTGAGCTGCTGCCCATATTCAGTGCCAAATGGGAAAAGCGGCAGGTGGAAAAACGTCTGGGCCGGCCTCTATAACAGGCACAGGTTATTACCAAACCTGCGAGGGATTACCATGAGTGACTTGATTCATCACTATCTTTTTTCCGTGCTGTGGATTGCCTGGGCATGTTACTTCTGGGTGACATCGTTCGATGTGAAAACCACAACCCGGCAGGAGAATCTGTCGTCACGTCTCCTGCACATCATGCCGCTGATCATCGGCGGAGCATTGCTGGGGATTAACTATCATTGGTTGTCAGCGCTGTACCTGCGATTTTTGCCAGTGACGGCGTGGCCCTTCTGGATCGGGGCAGTCCTCGCCTTGACCGGTACGCTGCTTGCGTTATGGGCACGTCATTCACTTGGCGGAAACTGGAGCGGAACAGTCACGATAAAAGCAGGACATGAACTCGTCATCACCGGACCATATGCGATTGTCCGTCATCCGATATACACGGGACTGTTGCTTGCATTCGCTGGACTGGCCATTGCCGAAGGCGAATGGCGCGGCGTGCTGGGTGTCGCCATCGTTACTGCGGGATTGCAGTACAAGATGTCGCTGGAAGAACGCTGGATGCGAGAACAGTTTGGCCATGTCTATGAAGACTACTGCCGTCGAGTTCCAGGCTTGATACCATTTCTCAAGGTACACACCTGAGTGAAACAACCTGATGCCGTCATTGTATCCTCAGCAAAATAATATCTCGCTATTGATGGAAACGCTTTTATGACTATGACGCTTCTACTTCGCATCAGTTGCGCTGTTTCGCTGCTCTTTGCGCTCGGGCATAGTGCAGGAGGATTGCGGAAATGGTCCCCCATGGGAGATAACGATGTGCTGACGGCAATGACCACCGTCCGCTTTAATGTGATGGGAGCATCACGTTCGTACATGGATTTGTACATGGGCTTCGGCTGGTCGATTGCAATCGCCATGATTTTGCAGACCGCCCTCTTGTGGCATATGTCGACTGTTGCCAGAACTGACCCCGCAGCAGTGCGTCCCATGGTTGCATTGATGGCCTTGGCCACGGCCGCCAGCGGAGTGATCGCCTGGCGATTCATTTTTGTCGTCCCCGCACTATTCTCAATCGCCCTTCTTGTTCCGTTGATGCTTGCCTTGATTGCGAAACGCTAGTGACACGTTTTCATCTGATCGTTGTATTTGACCGAACCCGATTCGATGGGATGAATGCCCGCGGCCAGCGCTTCGTGATTGGTGTACACATCAAGCCTGAGGTCAAGTTTGCGCACCAGCGCATCGCCAAAGCGTGCCATCTCGCCGAACTCCCACGTAGTATCAATGTGCAACAGAGTGAACGGCACCTTGCCTGGCCAGAACGCTTTACGTGCCAGATGCAGCATCACGGTGGAATCCTTGCCAATTGAATAGAACATGCAAGGGTTCTCGAACGCGGCCACTACTTCACGCATGATGAAAATCGCTTCGGCTTCCAGTTGTTGCAGATGTGTGAGTGAATAGCCGAAGTGGCTCATCCAAACTCACTCCATTGACCTTGAAACAGGCGTTCAATGTGACGACCATGCTCGTCATCGTTGATCCGGAACAGGTACAACCAGTCGTTGTCAATCAGTTGCCGAACCTGGTTGTGCTGCTGAACAATTTTTTCGATGCGATTCCGCGGTGCAGCGATGAATACGTTCAACCGTAGGGGCTGATGCATCCAGTTCCGGCCATCATGAACTGATTGCATCGACAATCCAAACCGCAGGTCGCCCCCATTGCCTTCAAACACACCAATGTGACCACCGACAACATTGTGCAGAATCTTGTTGCCGCTGCCGCAGTGCTGATTGTCCACGGTGGATGCGTAGTACTGCATGTTGATCCAGTGCGTCACAATCATTGGCGCCGTCATGATCAATTCCAGCACCGCGCCATCCGTATCTGCCTGCCAGTCATAATCATGCAGAAACACACGACCGGAAAGATTGATGCCGCGAGTGACAGTGCGTGGCGCCACAATAAACGCAGCGTTATTGGCGAGTCCCCACTCGGGTCGCAATTGCGACCAGTCGCGAGCACGGGCGCGTAGCGCTCGTTGCAGTTTCACCGGTTGATTCACCAGTGATGAAAGACCCAGTGATGGCGCCAGCTCATTGCGCACTATCTGACCTGCATTGTCCAACGCAGCTTTGAGGCGCTCAAGATCTCGCTGATGCGTATCGGGCAATCGTGCCGTATCAAACAGGATGACCTCGCTCGTAGTCGTGTTGTGCAGCCCGGCAATGAAGTACGTGGAAGCAGGAATGGTGATACCGCGTTGAGCCAGCGCTGCGCGCACAGATTGATCATTCAACAACGCCGCGAGCACGCGCGCATTCACTTCGCCACTCTGTCCACCACAGGCACCACAGGCCAGCGCGGCTGCTTGCGGATTGTTGCTGCTTTGAGCGCCATGACCAGCCAACAGGATTAACCGCGCGAAGTGAGTGAAGCTCATGGCCTTTACAATACGCTGCGCCAGTGTGGCGCGCGCTTCAATATCATCGCCATGCAGCAACAGAGCGGGACTCAGGCAGGCATGTTGTTGATGGGTCAGTCCTGTGTGCTCCAGCGATTCTGCATGATCAGCATTGAAGATGCCGCGTGTTACCAGCTTCTTCAGATAACCGATACCCAGCGACTCCACCAAGGTGAAGGCTGAGGATGGCATGCGTGTGAATCGCTTCCATACCTGTTGCTTCATCAGTCGTTCGCGTCGCTGTAATTGAATGGATGAATCCTGAACGGCATCACCACATGTTTCGCTGATGTTGATGGCAGGCGCCAGTAGACCCGGTAATTGCGGCCGTTGCAGATCGGTACCCAATGGTGTGTAGGCCAGCGGGATGCCAAAGAAACCTGCAAAGCCCATGGTCTCAATGCCATCATCAGCAGTTTCCAGCGCACGACGCAAGGGCTCGGAACGTACATCGATGCAGAACACCGCCTGTATCGCTGGCGCGAATGATGAAGGCTGGAGGTTATTTGCATGCAAATGTGCCGCGAGTTGCTGCTGATAGGCTAATTCCATCGCGCGCTGCCATATTCGCTGATGCGGTTTATCAGTAGGTGTGCGGCTTAATTGCCATTGATGCCAGGCTGAGCCTTCATCGCGGCGTTCATCATCCAGCAGCCACTCCCAGCTTAAGCGTATCGCCAGCAACTCGACAATCTGATCATCATCACTGCCCTGCAGGCGCGCCTGCCAGCGCAGGTATGCACACCACGAAGCCCAGCCATTAATACGAAGCAAGGCATTCAGCAGGACGTCTTCAAGATGTGCAACGGTGACCTGCAGCTTGTGAACAATATGAGCAATGGTGGAGCGCGCATCGACCGGTAAGGCATGGACACGTTGAATGAACTGACCGTTGCCCATCAGCATGCCAAGGCCGTGATCTTGGGCAATCATCTCGCGCCAGTGTGCATACAGACCTTGGTGGTTGACCGATCGCCAGTCCGACTGATGATGATCAAAGTAGGCTGCACAACTCTGGCTGATCTGGTGAGTGATCACATCACGCCAGCGTGGCGCATGTGACAAGTCACGTCGTGAGTCCAGAATATCGGAGAGCAATGGCTGCGCGACAATGGCTTCATGATGCTCATCAGGTGATAACAGTGCTTCAAGTTGCAGTGTCGTGCCAGAACGCTGCGACTCTTCTCTGATCGACTGCAACAGATGCTCGCGGTTTATCACGCCCTGTTGCCAGTAATGCCGGTAGTAAGACAGCGGCATATAGAGACGAATACCACCGAGATATTCCAGTTGCGTTGCCACCTGAGCGAAGGGCTTTTCAATCCAGTGCCACCAGGGATTAACGGCGATGGAACGATCAAGCGGCCAGTTCGGCGCAATTCTCCCGCACACTCGCTGGATGGCTTGGTTAATTACCGCGTTGCTGATGACGGGTTGTCTCGCAACGTCATCGAGTACGGATTGAGCAATGGCATTCATACTGTACCTCTTGTGACTTCACGAGTGATTGCTTCACGACGGGCAACGGGCATACGCGGTGGCCATAGCAGGAAAGTCAACCGTGTAAACAGCTCGTCCAGATAGAAGCCCGCATAGACACGCGGATACCAGCGGCGTGCGACCGGTGAATCTGCAAAGCAGGTCAGCCAGCACTGCACGAGATAAAGCAATGCAAAGCTGATGATTACAAAGCTCTGTGATGCGAACGATTCATCGTTTGCGATGTTGATATGCCTTGCAAGCAGATAGTGCCACCACAGGTACAGGCTGGTCAGCGACACCTGCAATAATATGCCACGCCATAGCGACCGGTGCTGGATCGTCCCTGGAGTCCATAGCAATGGCGCAAGTCCCAGACCGAATACCACCAGCAACGCGCCGCTGATATGAACATCTGGCAGTACATACGACCACGACAGTATCACCATGCCCGCGGCTGTCACGGAAAGAGGCGCTGCAATGACTGCAAGGATAAAGCGACTGACCGGATTTGCATGATGCACGATCAGCAGTTGATCACGGCCGGTCAACAATACGGTATCGCCCGCGCTGAGAAAGGCGTAAGCCTTGTACAGCGAATGTGCCAGCAAGTGCAGCAATGCAAGGTCGTACCAGCCCAGCCCGCATTCCATCAACATGAAACCCATCTGTGCGCAGGTGGACCATGCCAGCCGCACCTTGATGCTGATGCGCGTCATCATCACCAGGCTGGCAAACACTGCGGTAAGCGTACCCGCGAGGACCAGCACCACCCGGGCAAGCACTGTGTGATCCAGCAGCGCCGCCATGCGGATCAGCACAAAGCCACCAATGTTGACAATACCGGCATGCAGTAGTGCCGAGACTGGCGTCGGTGCTTCCATGACTTGAATCAGCCAGCCATGTACCGGCAATTGCGCAGACTTGAGTATCACCGCGAACACGATCAGCAGCATGGCAACCTGCAATAACACTGGAGGTTGTTGCGATGCCGGGATGTAGATGGTCAGATCAGCGAAATAGAATGATCCACATTGATAGTGAATCAGCAGCAGCGCGACCATCATGCAGGCATCGGCGGCGCGACTGGCGATGAACTTCTTGTGTGCGGCAATCAACGCGGCTGCACGATCATCATAGAAGGTGAGCAATTGATGCAATCCAAGACTGCTGGCAACCCATGCGAGCGTGAGCAGATCCAGTCGTTGCGCCAAGATCACGGTGCTGATGGAGGCCAGCGTGAACAACAGCGCAGTCAGATAGCGCGACTGGTGTCGCTCTCCCTGCAGGTAGGTGCGTGAGTAACGGGTGATAATCCAGCCCAGTGTGGTCACCAGTGTCAGTACCAGATGGCCAGCCAGGTCGGACATGGCATGCGTCGAGATGACCCATAAAGTACTGAGGAGACTGCCGGTCGCCGCGACGGCAAGAACCACCTCGGCAGCAAACCACGGAGTAGCACGTGATCTGAGTGCCGGCCATGCTGCGACAAGCAGACAGGCACAAGGAATCGCCCACAATATTTGCGTCATCAACTGCATCGTTACTGCTCTCTGTCGGGAACGATGCCATGCTGCCAGTTTTGATTAATTCTTAAAAATAGATACTATAGAACGTAACGTTCTGTTTTATAGATTGATACAAAATCCGCTGGAATCGGCCATGAAGCACTTGAACTATCATCACCTGCGTTACTTCTGGGTGGTGGCGAAAGAAGGCCATCTGACACGCGCGGCAAGCAAGCTGCACGTGTCACAGTCAGCGCTTTCCGCACAGATTCGCCAGCTGGAAGATCAGGTGGGTCATGCCCTGTTTACTCGCGAAGGCCGCACGCTGCGATTAACGGAAATCGGTCGTGTGGTGCTGTCGTATGCGGAAAGCATTTTTGCGCTGGGCAATGAATTGATTGCCACCGTAAGCAGCGGTGAGGGTCAGCGTGTGCAGAAACTGCGTGTCGGCAGCGTCGCAACCCTGTCACGTAATTTTCAGGAAAATTTCCTGCGCCCGTTGATGAATGTCGAAGATATCTATCTGGTTCTGGAGTCAGGCAACCTTGATGAACTGCTGATGCGGCTCAGCGTGCACAAGCTGGATCTGGTGCTGTCCAATCGCGCCGTCACTGCCAGTGATGAGCAACCCTGGCGTTGCCGCCGCATTGCACGACAACCGGTTTGCCTGGTGGGCAAGCCTTTGTCGCGAGGACGTCGATTCCGCTTTCCGGATGATTTAAGAGGAAGAAAGTTATTGTTACCGGGCCACACCAATGATATCCGCGTGCAATTCGATTTATTGTGCGAAAGCCTGAAGATTCATGCAGACATTCTTGCCGAAGTGGATGACATGGCCATGTTGCGTTTGCTGGCACGCGATTTTGATGGCATTGCATTGCTGCCCGAAGTGGTGGTGCAGGACGAACTGCGTGCCGGCACCCTGCAACACTACTGCGTAGTGCCAAAGGTTCATGAAAGCTTTTATGCCATCATTACCGAACGCCGTTTTCAGCCGGCCATCATCAGAAAGTTACTTGGCTGAAAAAACACATCGCGGCCTGCGCCATAAAGCACCGGTAAAACAAGAACAGTTCGCTGCTGTCGTCAATCAAAGACAATCTGCAATTTTTTTTGCCGTTGTCAACGCGCTTCATCAACTCGCGTTAATGCCCACAACAGCGCTGACACTCAACTCATTTCCAGTTTGAATTTTTAAGGAGAGTATCGTGCGTATTGTAAAAACACTGCCGCATCTGGCATGCGGCTTACTGATGGCAACGCTGGCGGCCTGTGGCGGCGGCGGTTCCAGTGACGGCATGGTGTCGAATTCCAGCTCCAGTTCGGTGGCCATGGGTAATCTGCCCGTTGTCATCAGCGATGCATCGTCCGAAGACTGGTCAGTCATCGGCGTCAAGATCATCAGCATTGCATTGATTCCACAAAGCGGCAGCAACGTGGTGGTGTATGCACCGGCCACACCGGCTGAAATCAATCTTGCAGAACTGGACCAGATTGGTGAAGTGCTCGGCAACGCCAGCCTGCCCGCAGGAACATATACCGGTGCAGTGATGAAGATCAGTGCCAATCCCGGTGATGTCACACTGACTGCCGCAGCCGATCCTGAAACCGGATTCGCAGCAACCGCAGGCGCAACCATTCCTGCGGATCATATCCAGATTCAACATGCAACCGGTACCGCAGGCAACAAGACCACCAGCGTAACAGTGAATTTTGACTCACCGCTCACGGTGACCAGCGGACAGAACAGCAATGCGCTGGATCTTGAATTTGACCTGAATCATCCGGTGTTCATCGTTGCGCATGTGCCACCCACAGGCAACGGCAACACCTTGTGGGCAGTGAACTTCAATGGCCCCGTGCGTCATCATCGCATTCACGACATTCGCAGACTGGTGCTGCGTCATACCTATGGCACGGTCACTGCCGTTTCTTCCGACAACACTGCACTCACGATCAGCAAGGACTTCCCCGCCATTCCCGTGGTAACACCGGAGATACCGGTGACCAGCAATATCTCGTTGCAGATACTGGCCGATGCCACCAACGGTACGCTGTACTATGATGTCGATGCCAAAGCTGCGCCGGTATCACTCACCAGCTTTGCTTCGATTGCTTCAGGCATCAATGGCAAGTATGTACGCATCGCCGCGCGTTATCAGCAGGACGGCACGCTGGTGGCCACACGCATCTGGTCAAGCAGTTCGTTCAACTCGGTATGGTTGAGTCCTGAAGGCCATGTCCTGCACGTGAATACGTCCACCGATGTCATTGACATCGCCAACGAATCGGGCGGTGTAGTGCCTGTAACAGTGGATGCGAATACCCAGTTCTATTTCCGTACTCCACAAAATGCGCAGGCCGATGCAACACCCATTGGCACCGGCACTTCGTTCCTTGCCAGTCATGATCTGGTGCGCGGCTTCAAGGTGCATGCCAGTGTTGTTGATCCGCTGGCAACACCGCTGGTGGCGCAGTCCATCGACATTGAAACAGCGGCATATGATGGCAAAATATCCAGTGCGGACTCCACCGGCTTTACTTACACACGCAACTTTGTCACCAGCAATGATGACTACACCATCACACTGCCTTACATCGACAGTGCTTCAGCCAATGGCACCGATGGCAATGGCAATGCAGTGACAGGATTCAAGTGGTGGAACTTTGCATTCCCCACGGTGATTGACAGCGGCAACAATGCCATCAACGATTTCGTCACCGCAACCAGTGGCAGTGTTGATTTCGGCGGCACGGCTGGCACGCTGGACAGCTATGGTGTGACCTATGCCAAATGGGGTGATACTGCAAACGTCACCGGCTGGTCTGCACCATGGACTATGTTGATGCCTTCACCATTGCCATTGGGTTCAGTCGTCACCGGTCTTGTCAACAACACGGGCAGCAGTTCATTCACCATGAATGTGCTCGGCGGCGCCAATGCAGCTACGGTTGATCTTTCAACCGTGAGTGGCTCAGCAACGCTGGTATATCAGGTGGATCGTACCGGTCTGGTGCTCAGTGTCAGCCCGGTGGACATCACCACCACCGATGGACTGAACGCGGTGACCAATGATCTTGTTGCCGGCGTGCCGGTCAAGGTATACGGCATTCCGCAGGCCGATCACAGCGTAAAAGCCTATGTGATGATTTATTACACCGGCGCAGTGAAACCCGCCATGTAATGATGCGACATCAAATCGCCGGATCACCATGTGATCCGGCGATTTTTTATTCACGATGATCAGATACGGTGTTCAGCAACGGCATCATTGCCGCTGCAACAACCAGATGTTGGACTTGCGCGCAAACTTCTGGAACATGAGATGTCTGCCATCCGGCGATGGAATGGCCCAGCTCAGTTGAGTGCTTGGCTGCTGACGCAACACATCGACATGACCATCAAGCGCGACATGCAGCATCTTCAGCAAGTCGCCACTGCTGTTGTAGGAGCTGACATAGAAACCAGTGCCCTGCGCATCCCAGTACAATGTTGCAAACGGATCGTAGCCCTTCACATGAATGCTGTGCGATTCCGCGGGCTGCTTTTGCACATCAACAATGGTGATGTCATCGGGACCTTTTGTGGCATCAAGATAGGCGATGCGTGCAGCATCGGCACTGAGGTCCCAGTAGAACGCGGTGATGGCCGGCACCCAGTGAACACTGGCCAGTACTGCGCCCCTGCCCTGCTGCGGATCAAATGCGTAAAACACTGCCTGTTGTCCCTGATGTTCCACCAGAACACATTGATTGATTTGCGAAGCGCAGCGCAAGCTGCGATAAAAATCGGCGCGAGTGTCGATCACTTGCGCATGCGTGTCATCAATGGCCTGGCGCAACATGGCGATCTTCAAGTCCGGCGTCTGCTGCGTCACGTCTTCCGGCCTGAAGTAGAACAGCCAGTGCGCATCGGCAGATACCACCGGCCGGATGTAATCATGATCATCACTCACCAATGCATGTGCATCGGACGCGCTGATGTCCTGCTGGAAAATGCCGTAGTGACCGGTGCGATTGGAAAAGAACAGCACACTCCGGCTGTCGGGCATCCACGCCGATGGCAGATTCTGGCTGTCGTTCAACGTCAGCCGTTTGCTGTTGCTGAGTTCGACACCATTGGCAGACAGATCTGCAATCTGCACTGTCGAAAAGAAGCGGCTGCGAATCATCAGCAATGTTTTGCCGTCCTGCGTCGCGCCAAGTTCAGTCTGCAAGTCATCGGGTGCTGACACCAGTACACGCGCCATGGAATGAAAACCGCGTGCAATGTTCACCGTCACCGACAACAACTGGCTGGCATTGCTGCCGCGGCTCATCTGTTGAGTGAGCACCAATTCATCGTTATTGACCAGCCTGAAATCCAGAATGCGTTGCGGTGCGCGATACAGCACGGTGACTGTGCCCGTGGCAATGTTGCGCGCCTCGATCCGCGATTCAGTCACCTCTTCGCTGAGCACACTGTAGAGAATGTATAGACCATCCTGTGAAAATTGCGGACGCGCGAAACTGGAGAGTCGTGGTGCTGTGGCAAACAATCGTGCATCAGAACCATCGCCGGCCGCGATCCACAGCTGATTGTCACGCACGAATACCATGCGCCGCGAATCGGCAGAGAACATTGCCATGCGTCCATTATGTGCCAGCAATTCCACCTTGCCGCCCAGCACCGGCACCTTCCACAACATCGCTTCGTGACTGACTGCATCAATACCGCTGACCAGCAAATGAATGCTGTCACTCGACCACGCGATGCTGCCAGGCACCAGTCCTTCCGGCAGTTGCAACACATGGCGTTCAATGGCGGTGATGTCGCTGACAAACAGATTGGTTTCATCGGCAAAGGCAATCATGCGCCCATCGGGAGAAATGGCGCTGCAGATGATCGGCAGTTCTTCGGAGTTGGTGGTGACCTGCCTCACTCCTGTAACATCACCGCTCTGTCTGCCTTGCATCACATGGCGATAACCCGCCATACCGGCAATCACCAACAGCAACACGCCCAGCCACACATAGGTGCGGTGCAGTAACGGATGTCGATGCGTTACTGGTTGTTGCTCCACGAGTGATTCAGCCGGTTTGCTCCATTGATTGAACGCCTGGCTGTGCGACTGACTGGACGACTGACTGGGCGACTGACCATTCGACTGATTGTATGCCTGAACGGCGGACTGGGCATCAGACATCTCGCGATTCGTTTCACGCGTGCTGACATGGATCGCATTCCCGTTGAGTTGTGTCACCGGCACGCGAAAACGGTAGCCTTGACGCGGCAGTGTTTCGATATAGCGATCGGTATTTGCCGGATCAAGCGCGGAGCGCAGCAACGAGATATTGCGCCGGATGGCGCTTTCTTCGACGATGGTGTCGGCCCAGACACCTTTCATCAACTCATCCTTGGAAATCACCATTCCCTGACGCTGCACCAGCAGCAGCAGCATGTCCACAATCTTGGGCTCAATGCGTACCACATCGTCACCGCGATACAGGACGCGCGTATGGGCATCAAGACGGAAATCGTCAAAGCAGTAGAACAATTTGTCCGGCATGCAGGGTAATGATCTGGATAAGTCGGACAATTATATAGCTTATGCCATCATTTCAGGTGTCGGTTATAAACGACGCCGTGGTCCTGGCCCTGACTTCATCCGCACTGACCCCCGGTGCAAGTTCGATCAACGCAAATGGCGACTGGCGTGTGGCCCGCGAAAATACGGCGAGATCGGTGACCAGCATGTCCACCACATTGGCGCCGGTCAATGGCAACTCGCAACGCGGCCTGAACTTGGCGCTGCCATCTTTTGCAACATGCTCCATGACCACCACCACGCGTTTGACGCCGGCAACGAGGTCCATCGCACCGCCCATGCCCTTGATCATTTTTCCCGGCACCATCCAGTTGGCCAGATCGCCATTCTCCGCCACTTCCATCGCACCGAGAATGGACAGATCAATATGTCCGCCGCGAATCATTGCGAAACTGTCGGCGGAGGAAAAAAATGATGAGTGAGGCAGTTGTGAAATGGTTTGCTTGCCGGCATTGATGAGGTCGGCATCTTCCTCGCCTTCAAAAGGAAACGGTCCCATGCCCAGCATGCCATTCTCGGATTGCAGCACGATGTGATGTTCCGGTTGAATGTAGTTGGCCACCAGTGTGGGAATGCCAATGCCAAGATTGACATAGAACCCATCCTGCAATTCTTGTGCAGCGCGTGCTGCCATTTGTTCACGTGACCACATGACCGTCTCCGGCTTGAGCTGACCACAAGGCTGTCTTATCTCATGATGTCGCCGCAAAAACGCCGTAAATACTTCCATGTAGGCTCTGACAAAAACGTCCATGTTTTTGACAGTTTTGCTGAAACATCATGAGATAAGAACAGCCTCTCTATGTTCTTAACCACGCTTTCTCACCGTGCGTTTTTCAATGCGCTTCTCATAGTGCACACCTTGAATGATCCGCCACACATCAACCAAGGCACAACATAAACACTCATCATGCAAACCCCGTGTATGTCTCATCAAGGATGGATTGTTCAGAGTTGTGGGCGCAGCCTCTCTGCATTCTTAATCACGCCTTCTCACCGTGCGTTGTTCAATGCGCTTCTCATAGTGCGCACCTTGAATGATTCGCTGCACATAAATGCCCGGCGTATGAATGTTGTCGGGATCAAGCGTGCCCGCTTCCACCAGTTGTTCGACTTCAGCGACAGTGATGCGTGCCGCTGTAGCCATCACGGGATTGAAATTGCGCGCCGTCTTGCGATACACCAGATTGCCTTCCGTATCACCACGCCATGCCTTGACGATGGCAACATCGGCGGTCAATCCGGTTTCGAGAATATAGGTATGCCCGTTGACTACACGCGATTCCTTGCCATCGGCCACGGAGGTGCCCGCACCGGTGCGTGTATAAAAGCCGTAAATACCCGCCCCACCGGCACGAATGCGTTCTGCCAGTGTGCCTTGCGGATTGAATTCGATCTGCAATTCCCCCGCAAGGTACTGACGTTCAAACTCCCTGTTCTCGCCCACGTATGAAGAAATCATTTTGCTGATCTGCCGGTTCCTGAGCAACATGCCCAGCCCGGCATCGTCGATGCCTGCGTTGTTGGAAATAACGGTGAGGTTTTTTACCTGTGAATCGCGCAATGCGAGCAACAGATTTTCCGGAATGCCGCACAAACCAAAGCCGCCGGACATGAGGGTCATGCCATCGTGCAGCAATCCCTGGAGTGCGGCAACGGCATTGGAATAAACCTTGCGTGATGATGGAATCGCTGCCACTGATGCATTCATGCTCGCACCCCGATGTGATGAACCATCTGCGCATGCATCATACAGCGCGGTACTGGCCATTGCACGCCGTCAGCGTGCGGGAAGGTGCGATGCGGGATTGTTTGTCAGGGCGGTGATATCAATGCATCCAGCATTGCTGCGGCTGCATCCGGCGTCATGCGCAAGTACAGACCCGATGACGTTGCATATTGACACAGCATCTTTGACGGTTCGGTTTCGCCGCAACGATTAAGATAATCAACCACCAGCACCGGCCAGCGATCCAGTATCTTGCATGCCTGCAACACTTCCATGCTGGATGCCGCATCAAGCCTGCATGTGACATCGGCGAGATGCGCGAAAAACTGCTGCAAGCCGCCCAGTTGCATCAACGCACAGGCATCTGCAAGATGCTGCAACTGTCTGCGATACGCTTCAAACGGATAACGTTCGCCGGCCAGCGCTGCGGTGGCAATACGTTCCAGCGACAGACGCATCACCACTGAATTCTCACGAATCGTCGCTATCAGTTCGGCAACACTCAACGCCTGCAATGCGCCGGCATCATTCATCGCGGGCTGATTGCGCTCTGCCTGCAACAAGTGCGCAGAAGGCAGCACCACCGTTGCGTCCATGTCATTCAGCATCGCCAGCACCTGGGTCGTGGCATTGCTATCAATCTCGTTCATCACAGTGGTCTCGGCAAACGCATCGTTGTCCGTTGAAGAAGAAGACTCTTCCTGAAAATCGTGGTGCTGCAATTTAATGGCGTACATGGTTATCCAACGCTGCTGTAGGGACTGGCAATCTGAAACGTGGTTTTACTGCTTAGCGGCTCACGGGCATTGCGCGCGGCGCGCGGTAATGATGTTGACTGGGACGCTGCATGCGATTCGCACAGCACGTCGATCAAACGGCGGAACTCCACCGGCTTGGCCAGATAAGCATCGCAGCCCGCCAGTCTGGCCTTGAAACGGCCAAGTGCAGAAGAGTTGCTGCTCAACATGATCACGGTCACCGCATCGTTCTGCCGGTTTTTCTTGATGGTCTTGCAAATCTGGTAACCATCGGCGCCGGGCAACACTGCATCGAGAATCACGATATCGAAATAGTTGCGTGACAGGATGTGCAAACCCGCTTCACCGCTTTCTGCGGTAAACACCTGTACGCCCTGATCACGCAACGCCAGCACCATCTGCTTGCGCAATGCAGCACTGGCATCAATCACCAGCACGCGCGCGCCCTGCAAGTTTTCACTGGTGGCTATTGCATTGCGGTTACGGTTGCGCACGGCGCTCTTTCCGGGATTGATCATCATGTCGGCCTTGCCAAGCGCCGTAAGCAGCTTCATTGAATTCAGCGGGCGGCGAATCCATATCTGTCCGTCATCTTCGGATACTGATCCTCTGGTAACCATAATACCGATCACACCTCGCCGGTGTTGCCGCAATGTATCGAACATTGTCATCGCAACATGATTGTCTGCATCAACAATAACCAATTCGGCACTCGCAGATTGTTCCACATTCTCGGCCAATGTATACGCCAGCCCACGGCTGGCAACCACATTCATCAGGCTGCGCACCATGGCAACTTCAGTAGATGGTAAACGCATCACCGCCACGTTGGTCATATATGCTTCACACCTTTGTCATTGCAGAGTCACGCGAATAAAAATCTGTGGTTGACTGCACCATTCGGCAATGAACAATCATCACTGTCTTTACAAAAATCAACCGCCTTCATTAAGTACGAGCGACAAATGAGTGACGCCTGGTGCAGACACATCACCACAAATAACGTGACGGATTTCTTAATCTGGATGAGACAATAGTCTGGAGCAGATACGGCCTGGCTGACCGTCATTCATTGTGGTCGCTCTATATCGGTATCTACCGACGGGATGCATGATCGAAGTAACTGCGATTCGTTCAGGGTGGCATTGATGCATACATAATGCAGGCACGAAGTGCAACAGCAGGGATTTAACACTGAACAGGCAGAGTCCACTTGCCTTCGACAGGTATTCCATCGACGAGCCACCTGCAAGCGGCTTTGCCATCGCGGGCAATGTTGACGTGAATGCCGGAAGGGACATCACGATGTTCCCTGAGTTGTACCTGTCCGGCTTTTCCCGGAAGCAACGGTTACGATTTCTTTTTTGGCGGCGCTGCGGTGGAATCGCGCAATATCAGACGGTGTGGCAGGATGTGATCGACAACAATCGTTAGATCATCATCTTTGCGATAGACATTGCGCATCAGCAACTCCACCGCTTTCTCTGCCATGCCGGCAATGGGCTGCTGCACGGTCGACAATTCCGGCCACACACTCACGGCTGTTGGCAGATCGTCAAAGCCGAAGATGGAAAGATCTTTCGGAACTTCCAGACCGCGCCGATGGGCAACATTGACCGCAGCCGTAGCCATATCATCGTTGCTGGCGAAAATTGCAGTTGGTGGTTCCTTGCTGCTGAGCAAGCTCTGTGTTGCTTCCAGCCCGGATTGATAGGTAAACGATCCCTGCTTGATCAGCGCATCGTCAATTTCAACTCCAGCTTCAGTCAGCGCAGCCTTGTAGCCTTCCAGCCTGCGTGCAGTGACGCTTTGTGCCGGATGTCCGGTGATAAAGCCTATGCGTGTATGTCCAAGTTTCATCAGATAGGCAGTCACTTCGTAGGCCGCACGAAAATCATCAATACGCACACATGACATTGGTTCCTGGAACACACCGGGACCGACTGCAACAACCGATGTATCTGCTGCAATCAGTTCCGCCATGATGATCTCGGATTCACACAACGGTGAAGGCAGGATGACGCCTTCCACATTCGCAGCAAGCCTTGCCGCCGCATCACGCTCAGTTGCTGCAGTGATGTTGTGCCATGGCTCCAGCATGACATGTACTCCCGCCTTGCTGGCGCCGGACAATGCACCCAGCAACAGCTCGCCAAGATAAGTTGAACTGGGATTGTCATACACCAGAGCAATGTTTGACTTGTGTGCAGCAGCCAGCGTGCGTGCCGCGGGATTGGGCCGATAGTTCAGTTCTTCGACGGCTTTCATGACAAGATCGCGTTTCGCCTTGCTGACATTCTTTCCACCGTTGACCACACGCGACACGGTCATCATGGATGTACCCGCAAGAGCAGCCACATCGTGAATGGTAACTGCCGCACCTCTCTTTCTGAGCTTCTTCGTCATATCGCACACTGAACTATCTGACAATCACTATTGTTACCGTTTAATCGAAATAAAACTTTCATTCGCGCCAGCACGGTAAGGACTGGAAATACTGCGTGATAGTTCAGTCGCTTTCAAACACTGTTGTCGCTACCAGATAAATGTTGTCGCTATCAAACTTGTTATTGTTGAACCGTCGTTGACAACGATTAACACGCTTTCTATAAAGCCTTTCGCAATTGCGCCAATGGCGCTTGTAAAGGTAGATGTATGATTGAACATGAGGATGAATGCAACGATGTGCAGTGCGTATTTCGTCAAACACACCTGACGTGGGATGCATTTCAGGCGTTTCTCGAATTGATGCCGGACGCTATTGTTGCAGTAGATGTAAAAGGACTTGTCAGAACACTCAACACGCAAGCCGAAGCAGACTTCGGTTATGAACGCGACGAGTTGATAGACCAGCCGGTTGAGATACTGTTGCCGTTTGCACTGGCACACCAGCACCGGGCTCAGCGCGAACACTTCATGACCCGGCCGCATACCAGACCGATGCGCATGGGGCGCAACCTGCGTGTGCGGCGCAAGGACTGTTCCGAATTGCCGGTTGATATCCATCTTGGCCTGATTGAAATTGCAGCAGAGAAGCTCGTCATTGCGGTGATTCATGACGTAACCGAACGCCGCCGCGCAGAAGAATGCATCCGGCAAATGAACAAGGAACTGGAGATACGTGTCGCGCAACGAATCACAGCGCTTGAAACTGCCAATCGCCAGCTGGAGGCATATGGATATACGGTCAGTCACGAATTGCGTTCGCCACTGCGCGTGATCCGCGGCTTCGAGCAGTTGCTTCATGAAGAACTGGATGACGCCGGAAACCAGCGGGCAATCACCTATCTGGAACGGATGTCAGAAGAAACACAGCGCATGGTCCAGATCATTGATGGCTTGCTGGCACTTGCGCGCCTGGATCATGCACCTCTGCAACGGATGCCGGTTGACATGACTGCGCTGGTAAATTCGGTGGTTGATGAATTGCGTGCGGAACAACCGAAAAATGATTTTGAAGTTGCCGTTGGATCGCTGCCTGCCGCTCACGCTGACGCGCCGCTGATTCGTCAGGTATTTGCCAATCTGCTGTCGAATGCGCTCAAGTACAGTCGCAAGAACAACTCCGTCAGCGTTGCCATCAATGGGTATTGCAGGGATGGCAATGTCATCTATCAAGTGCAGGACAATGGCCCCGGCTTTGACGTGCAGCATGCCGAACGCATCTTCGAACCTTTTCAGCGCGTTGGAAATACTGCGGGCGTTGACGGACTGGGCATCGGCCTGACCCTGGCACGACGCATTGTTGAACGTCACGACGGGCGCATCTGGGCTGAGGGAAATGCCAGCGGTGGCGCAGCATTCTTTATTTCGTTGCCAGCGTAGATATGAATTCCCTGATGTGAACCAACCATCGCCGGAGTCGATGGTCTCTGGCGCTGTCATCAGTCATCGGCACACTGCATGCTCACACACTGCAATGAGGTGTCACGAATCCGCTGCCCGGTGGCGATTGATTCAAAGTCGACCAACGTTTGATATTGCTGCACATGACTATCTCATCGAACGGTAATTTCATGGATACCTGCGCAACGGCGTCACTCGCATCGGCCGCAACGCGGCGTCAATTGGGGCACATTCGTGATGCCAACCCGAAGCCGGTACGGGTAACGCGTTCTTGCTGGATGTTAATTTCTTTCAGTCGCCAACCATTCTCTGCAGGGGTCCAGACATAGCGGCCAGTGCGCTCTACTTTCCACCGGACCGCAAAAATCGCAAGGACACGCAATGCGATCTGCGCAGTCTGCGTGCCGGTTACTACTACGTTACTACCGAGCAAGATTGCTTCCTGCCGTTTGAATTCACTGTCGAAAGCAATCAGCCGGTCAAACTGACGCTTCACATCGCGCAAGAGGCCATCGTGTGTCAACACTCTGCCCCGCGTTGAATTGAACTTAAGCTCGGGCGCCAGAAGCGCCGCATATGCGGCAAGGTCTCTGCGGACAAAGGCATCGCGAAATGCGAGTTGCGCCGCGTCGATTTCAGCAAGGACTTTGGCAGTGGGTACTTCAGTAGTCATTGGGAATCGCGCCTCCTCTAAAGTAATTGAGGGGTCCATATACAGGTCATTGTGCCGTTGGTTCCAGTGTTGCCACAGCGACGGGGATGGTGATTACACGCCACGGTCAATCATGGCGCCACAACAGCCCCGGTCTCACTGTCGCTTTAACACACGACCGGGCGGCTTCTTGCCCTGGGCAGCCATGAGCGCCATCACGCCCTTTGGAATCGGCCGGCAACGGCAGTTCGCCGCATGTGCCATGTGCCATTCAACACGTTGCTGAGCGGTGGGGTTCTGAATCGCCCCGGGTATCGTGGAGGCTGTTTGGTTTAAGTGCACAATGGCAACTCATCGTTGTTGGCAAGTTGCCGCCAATAGTTTGCCTCAGCTTCGGCCGGTGGTATATAGCCAATCGGTTCAAGCAAGCGTTGATGATTAAACCAGTGCACCCATTGCAGGGTGGCCAGTTCCAGCGATTGTCTTGTTCTCCACGGTCCTCGGCGATGGATCAGTTCGGCTTTGTAGAGTCCGTTGATCGTTTCAGCCAATGCATTGTCATAGCTGTCACCCCGGCTGCCCACAGAAGGTTCGATGCCTGCTTCAGCAAGTCGCTCGGTGTAACGGATCGACACGTATTGCGACCCTCGATCACTGTGATGGATTAATCCTTCATCACCATCCGGTTGTCGCTGATACAACGCTTGCTCCAATGCATCGAGAACAAAGTCAGTGCGCATGGAGTGACTGATCTGCCAGCCCACAATGCGTCGCGCAAACACATCAATGACAAAGGCCACATACAACCAGCCTTGCCAGGTTGACACATAGGTGAAGTCCGAGACCCACAGTTGATTGGGACGATCCGCCTTGAACTGCCGGTTGACTTTGTCCTGTGGACACTCCACGGTCGGATCGGCAATCGTGGTGCGCACGGTTTTGCCACGTCTAACACCGTGTATCTGCATGCGCTTCATCAAGCGTTCAACCGTACACCGTGCGACACGCAGGCCTTCACGATTCAGTTGCCGCCACACCTTGTCTGCACCGTACACTTGCAGGTTGGTATCCCATACACGCTGAATGTGGGGCGTTAACGTTTTATCCTGATGAGCACGCTGACAACACAGGGCCGGATTGCGTTGTCGTGCGGCATGGCGTCGATAGCCTGATGGAGCGATCTGCAGCACCTTGCAGATCGGCTCGACTCCAAAGGCATCGCGATGTTGATCAACAAACGCCTGCATCACTTCAAACGGCGGTCGAGCTCCGCCTGGGCGAAAAACGCGCTGGCCAGCTTCAGAATCTCATTGGCGCGCCGTAGCTCTTTGACCTCGCGTTCCAGTGCTTTGACACGTTCACGCTCCTCGCTGCTGACACCCTCTCGAACACCGCTATCAATTTCCGACCGACGCACCCATTCGTTCAGCGTCTGCGGCACACAGCCAATCTTCGGCGCAATAGACTCAATCGCTGCCCACAGTGATGGATACTCACCGCGATGCTCTTGCACCATCCGCACCGCACGCTCACGCACTTCAGGGGAAAACTTCGTTGACTTCTTCATGGCTTCATTCTCTCAAGAGTTGAAGCCTCCATCAAACCCGGGGCGATTCATTCTTTGGCATCCGGTTCAGCTCGTGCCATTGCCTGTTTGTTTTCGTCATTGAGTTTCACCTTAACAGGGCGGATCGTGTACATGTTTGAACCATACTATAGCTCATCTAGTGTCAACACCGACTTCCCGGGCAAACCGGATTCTTACAACAAATTGATTCACCAATCATTGAAACCATATCTGTATGCCATCAAGCGCTACTTCATTCCATTTGGATGGTATGCCAATCCCATTCCCAGTACGTGCGCAACTGCGTGAGTCATCATGCTGACTGATCGATATGATCCGTTTGGATATGGAGGCGAATCGAACTGAGCATTCATATTGGCCGGAGATCGCTCTTTGGCTTTCTGACAAGTCCAAAAACGATAAGAGCACTTCCGACTAGATAAGGAAACGGCTCGGCCAGCCAAGGAGCAAGACGCCAAAGTAGATAACTAAAAATGCCAAGCACAATTTCAATTGGAAATATCGAGAGGAGTCCATAAATTGCACCAACAATCGGTGATTTTGATTTGGTGAGCAACGCCACGCTAATAGCGAAGGCAAGAATAAACAATGACAATTTAAACTGAAAGGCGAGCAGCGCAATGCCACCGGCTACATCACCGTGATGTCCGCCGCTTGGCGATACTTCGTTATGGATTATCGCGCTCTCGACATTCACGGAAATCAAAACAATGCCTGCGACGATGAGAAACCAACAAGAAGTGTCTCTCGATTTCACATACTCATTGATTTTCTTGAACAATGTCATCAATCCCCCGTCCAGCGCCAGCACCTGATGACTGGAACGCAATATCGTAAGTCGCTTCTCCATCATCAAGCTGATGCTTTATCTACAAATCAATTCCCACGACCCTGACCCGGTATTGAATCGCCCTTAAAAAGACCGAGAGACTGCCAATAAACCTAACGCCTCCTTCATACTGCGTGCCGCTTAGGGAGCGTCGCGATTGAGTAGACCGTTATGCCCATTCATGGCTTCTTAGGAGGTGGATTCGGTGCAGGCTTTGTTCCGCTAGTAGTGGACTTGGTGGGCTGATACCCGTCCTGCACTAAACCGCCCGTTTGAGGTTTCTGCTGAGTTGGCTGATAGCCTTTTTGCAAAGGTTGATAGCCTTCATTTATTTTCCTTTTGTCCGACATTGCTGTCTCCGTATGTAAAATGGAAGAACTCGATAGTTTCGACATCGCGCGCGAGAATCATCACACCGGCAGTATCTTCTCGCGGTCTTTCGAACCCGCCCGTATCATTTAGAACCCACCTTTCTTCAAGATATAGCTGCTCCGGCGCTGGGGCACTTGAAGCAAAAGACGAAGCGTCATAACGACCTGCAATTTGTTTCCCGTCCTTTAGCGTGATGATGACCCAGTAGGGCTTGCGTTGCCCAAAGAGATAGTCCCAAGGCTTCGATGTCGGATGTGGTAGCGCCGCTTGAAACAGCTGCGTTTCACGTAATTTCTTGTACAGAAACGTCCACACGACAGGAGCACCCAACAAAACGAAAACATAGAACGCTGCGTACAAGTTCGGGTAGGTTGCCCGCATTTTACTTGTCTCAACCAAACTAATAGGCCAAAGTAATAGAGCATAGTTGATACAACTGTATGCTACTGCATCAATCAATTGCTTAGATGATTCTTTTGGTGTGGATGCCAGAAACGATTCGTAAGCTTTTAAACTCACAAATCCTGGAATCACAAATCCAATAAAGAGTATTAACTTATTAGTTTGCCAGATTTCCATTTGCGCCTCGGAAGGGCATAACTCGTTCTATCCAGCCTGAAAAAACGCACACGCAAGATAGCATCAGATCGGATTCTGCCGCAACTGCTTGCCGCTGTTCGACAAGTATTTCTCAGGCAACCCCACCAATCAATCCGGCCTATCCCTTTCCACCTTCGTTAGATATTTCGTCAGCGACCCACCGGCAAGCGGTTTAACCATTACTCGCAGTGTATTCACCTGAATACCAGAGGGAACATCATGACGCTCCCTGACCTGCATATACCCCATATTTTCCCAGAACCGCTCCGCTTTCACATTACCTCTTACCACACCCAATCGTAGCCACGCCGCACCATTGGTCTGCATCCACTCTTCGAGTCGGTCATACATCTGCTTCGCTTGACCGGTTCCATGCAATGAGGAAGCAACGATAAATAAGCTGATCAACCAAGCATGTTCTGCGATGAAGTCCGACAATACCGCAGCAATTGCAATTATCTCCCCCGCCTCATCAAGGATCGCAAGAAACCATTGCGTTGTGTAAGTCATTTCCGCCGGTGGCGTGCTGCGCAGCTCCTGCAGTGCTTCATCTTCAACCGGAGGCCGGCCATTGCAAAGGAGAAAGTATTCCGGGTTGTGCTCAAAGAACTGCTGCAACACCGGGGCATCGCTTTCATCAAACGCCACCGCCTTCCACTGGCTTGATTCAAATAATGCCGAGCGCTCTATCCGGTTACTCATGGCAGAAGAACGCCGCTCATTCGATACTCCGGCAGGCAGGATAATCACAAATCCGGCACCGTCAATGGGCACGCCAGTCATGACATCTTGAATATTGGAATCAGATATGAAATAAGGAGCGAATGATAGCTACAGACTAATTTAGACCAGAGCCACATGACACTTGATCAACTTCGATATGCCGTTGAAGTAATGAAGACAAAGCAATTTTCCAGGGCCGCGGAGAACTGCTTTATTTCACAACCTTCATTGTCGGTACAAATAGCCAACCTCGAAGCCGAGCTGGGTTACAAGCTGTTCGTCAGAAGCCGTCAGGGAATCGAGGTCACCGAAGCAGGCCACGAGTTGTTGTCACAGGCGCAAAGCGTGCTGGATCAGGCCAATCAACTGAAAGTGATGGCAGCGGAGATGAAAGGCGAAATCAAGGGTCATCTGCGTCTGGGCATCATTCCTTCTGCAGGCTCTTCATTGCTACCGCTATTCCTCAAGCGCTTCATGGAAACCTATCCCGACGTGGAACTCAGTGTGACTGAAGAACCTACACAGCAACTGGTACAGCACATTGATGCAGGAACACTGGATTGTGCAATTCTTTCCACGCCGCAAAGATGTCCTGCCAGTCTTGTGGAAAAGCCATTGTTCTACGAACCGTTCATGGTGTTTGCTTCAAAAAATCATCCCGTGCTGGATCACAGGCATGCATCCGTTTCGGAACTGTCATCGACAGAGATATTGTTGCTGGATGAAGCACATTGCCTGCGTGATCAGGTATTGCAATTGTGCAAATCGAAAGCAACACAGGACAAACGCCGTCTGAGAATTGAATCAGCCAGTTTGCAAACATTGATTGATGTTATCCGCAAATGGGAAGGTTATACGTTATTGCCCGCGCTCGCGACCGGCATGTTGACTGCGAATGAAATCAACAAGAACCTGCGCAGTTTTGAAAAGCCCTGCCCTGCCCGCAAGATCAGTCTTGTTTATCATCACGTAAGGAACAAGAAACAGCTGGCCAATGCACTGGCCAATTGCATTGCGGATGTGCT
>DASZSV010000072.1:0-64450 GCA_035548495.1 Steroidobacteraceae bacterium | reverse complement strand
ATGCTGCCTTGATGATCATTGTAGGGTGTCAATAAGCAACGGCATCGCACCGTAATTCATTCAGCGAAATTCAAAGCGCTTCAATTCATCTCTCTCGGCGCAGTGCGAAGACTTATTGCGCCCCACTGCAATGAATAATTGTTGGGCTTCGAAGACTCAGCCCAACCTACGCGCTAGCTTGCAACTCACGATGATCGTTTTCCAGATGCCTTCGCCAGACGCTTACCGAGAAAACAGGGGGGGGGGGAATCATGGCTCACTGTTCCTACCGCGCTGGCCTACTTGATTCTTTCTTGCATATAAGGAACCGACAGCAAGTACAAGTATTACCACACCGCCAATTCCGCCAACGACGCTACCAACCGAGATTGCATAACTACGCATCAACATCGACCCAATTAAATATATCGTAAATGCCACTGCCAATAGAACTTTAAATCCCCATCCTTTTGAGCGCTGTCGGCGCATAAATGAAAGGGCCGCAGAAATATAAAGCACTACCGTAGCAATAGCTGCCAACACATCAAACGCAAAACCGATAGTTAGTTGCATATAGCACTCTGCAAGTTTTAAATAACCAACGTAGTCCTTTTTAGAAGGTCGTTAATAAAGCGACCGCAAGGAATTCGAGAAGTTATCAGCACTTCTAACGATAGGAACCCTCAACAACTTTCAATATATGTTCGTTACGCATGTAATTAGCTCAGTCACAACAACTGAAACATTTTCGCTCTTCAGAAAGATACTTTCTCTGGCATTATTTCGCAGCACAACGTAGAGTTTCAGCATATGCAATCTTATACCTCACTTAAACACTTTTAGGATAAATTCCATAAAAAAATAATTTTCAAGGGGCTACTACAGCATTGCGTTTTATCGTTTCACTGCAGTAGCGCCACTCGAAACATAGCCGAGTTGGCTACTTATGCGGATATCGTTGTTGTAATGCACTGGTATAAAAATCTGCTCCCTCGTTGATCATTGCATCAACCATTTTTTGAGCAACCCACCCCATAGCCGACTCAACAAGTCTCCCGCCATAGTTAATGATCACTCCAGCAGCAGCTATAAAAGCACCCGCTTCGGGATTTTTTGTTGCGACGACGACACCGACATCCGTAACTACTTGACCCACCTATTCTGTCTCATCCTTCATGTCCTTGAGGGGATCCGAGTCGTTATTGTTCTCATTATCGCCAGTTCCATTATTGCTCGAATCGTTATTATCTCCTTTATCATTATTGTCGCTATTCGTATTTTTATCCCCATCACTAGCGCCACCTCCATCACCGCCACCATTCGGGTTGCACGTGACCGCCGTATCACTGCCACGTGAATCCTGTGCGGTTTTTTATTAACCTGACACTTCGTGTCATCAAACCCCGTGGGGTCGGTGTAGCTCAATGGATTGTTCAATACATAGCTATAGCGATTAAAGTTCTGCGGATTGGTGGGGTCTGTCACATGCGGGTCCGCACTGATAAACCTGCCAATGGCTGGATTGTAAACACGACCATTCATATTGACGAGATTGAGATTATCTATCATCTCCTGGCCAGTAAAGCCAGTGCGTGTGGTGCTGGCAATATTGTTCATGTCAGCGGATGTGGGCGAACCACTCCAACTGCCGCCTCTGCGTGATCCAAAGGCATTGAAGCTTTCATGTACAAGCACAGTGCCTGCTGAACATCCGCTGACGTCCGATCCACACGTCACAAAGTCACTGCTGCCAAGATGATCGGAAGTGGCATAGTAGGTGTTATTGGCGCCGCTGCTTCTGCGGATGTATTCCACTGTGGTGTCTCCCACGGGAATGTAATGTTTGTAATCAGTAGTGCCAGTCACGATGTTGGTGGTCTTTTCCATCAGGCCGCCAATGTAGATGGTAGTTTCAGTACCAGTGCCATAGGTCGCAATCTGCTTCCAGCGCTGATGATTAGCATCGTAGAACAACTGCGTAGCGTTGCCGTTGTTGTGAATAACACTGGGTTGATTGAGGCTGGTCCAGGTAATGGAGTTACCTGATCCAATCTGGGTCGCGTTGCCATTTTTATCATAGCAATACACCGTATTGCCCGCCTTGCGAACCGCATATAACTGTGGGTTGGAATAGTACGTGCAACCCGATTGTGCCGTGGTGTAGTTGTAACTGCCAACATCACTGCGGCTGGTGATGTTGCCCAGCAGATCATACGTTGCCGAGATATTCGTCGTGCCGTTCAGCGTCGATGACGTCAGGCGGTACACATTGTCGTAATAGAAGTTCTCCGTCAGTCCTTGATCTTTGCTCTGACGTTGTTGATTCATCTCATGACATTCGGCGCAGTGCGAAGACTTATTGCGCTTCATTCTGCACCTTAGTTACATGCTCAATAACATCACCAAAGACGGTCTGTCGCACATCAACTGAAACGATATCATTATCCTGCAAGTTATCCGGTCCTAATGGCCTCGCCCAAGGCATAACGTGTTTATAGCAAATAAAAATATCTTGATCGCGTCCCAGTATAAAAAGATAGATATTAGTCTTGCAAAATCGCCCCCCAGAATGCCCAGGTTCAATTTGCGACACTCTGGCCGCCAAAGTCATTTCCTTACCTGGAAGAAATCCAGAGAGCGAAACAAGAGTAGTCAATGTAAAGAAGAAACCAAGCGCTCCCATAAAAGTGAATGCAAAAGCAATTCTGGTTTTAGAAGGCTCCAGAGACATAGTCCCCGAATTATCGGCCATCGCATTCTCACCTCCTTGGCTACCGCGCTTTCGCAGATAACTTCTCGTGATTGTCCCATACGCGTAAAAGAGCACTGCTCCGATCAGGACATTTACCGGCGTAAACCAATGAATCGTGTTCATGCGGTACAGACCTGACATCTGCATACCGCCAACTATCAGTGTCTGAACCGCAATCATTTGTATCAGAGCTTTCATTATTGCGTACCCAGCTTATGGGTTGAAATGATGATTTATTGTTTCTTCAGAAGTGACTCGAACAAGTAAATAACTTCACGGCCAGTATTAACATTCAGCCATTCCTCATAGGTCGCAGAAACACCGAGCCTGGCCTCCAATTCAGGTATGAACCGAAAAGACAAATCATCGGGAATAATACTTAATCCCTTACTCATACCTATGTCCAAATCCGCCTGAGTAGCATTTCTTCCCAGAATATCGGAAAGTATCTTTAACACCGCCTGTTCTACTACATTATTCATTTGGCAATTACTCCATAAGCTGTCCAACGTTAATCAGGAAAGAGATTGTCTAATAAGAGCTCATCTATGTGATTTTCTACGGTTTGATCATCAGAACTAGGCATTGATATTATCGCAGATGTGACATCGTATGCTGCAAATCCAACCGTATGGCGCGACCCGCCAAAGCCGTCGCGCTATTTGTCCCTGTAAGTCGCAATCCATCCATAGACACCTTTCCAAATAACTTGACCAAGACGACGCCAAGAATTTGGGTAATTGCCACATAGGAAGGTCAAACGATAGACTCTGCTGCTGAGCCTGCTTGGCGATATCCTCATATTGAGTTCTGTTTGTGTGTTGTAATTGTCTTGGCCTTGCTGCTGGCAAGCAGCATCACAATTCGGTCTCTGTCCAATAATCAATAATGCCGGTAGATTTTCGCTATTCGTGTCGTTATTGCCGCCATTACCATAGTTGCCACCTCTATCACCACCTCCGCTCGATTGACAATGCACCACTGTGTCACTACCACGTGAATCCTGTGCTGCTTTTTGATCAACGTTGCACTTCGTATCATCAAACCCGGTGGGGTCGGTATAGCTCAATGGATTGTTGAGTACATAACTGTAGCGATTGAAGTTCTGTGGATCCGTTGGATCGGTCACATGCGGATCGGCACTGATAAACCGGCCAATCAACGGATTGTAAACACGCCCATTCATGTTCACCAATCCCAAATTATCCATCATCTCTTGTCCGGTAAAGCCAGTGCGTGTGGTGCTGGCAATGTTGTTCATGTCCGTGGTGGTCGGTAAGCTGCTCCAACTGCTGCCGCGCCTTGTGCCGAAGGCACTGAAGCTTTCATGGATTAATACTGTCCCCGCTGCGCGACCACTCACATCCGATCCACAGGTGACCATGTCACTGCTGCCCAGATGATCTGACGTCAGGTAATAAGTATTGTTGGTTTCGTCGCTGCGGCGGACGTATTCCACCGTCGTGTCACCGGCAGGACTGTAATTCTTTTGTAGTCGGTACCGGTACTGGTGGTGGTGAAGCCGCAGTGGTGATTGTGGAGTCGTGCAGGTGTTATAACAACTCACAAGGGCAACGTGGTGAGGCAACGTACATTTAATTCACAACGGCCGATGACGTTCAATCGCACAAACCAACAATCACACGGCCTCGCGTCGTTAGCTTGTAGTTTGCGTTCTTCACAACATCGTCAACGCAAATTCAAGACTTTCATCTCATGACGTTCGGCGCAGTGCACCTAGTTTAATACTTGGCTTACTGCGCCCTACTGCTCTTGTTCCTTGGCGCAGGATTCTGAATACTGCCTGCCTCATCTCCCAATGCATTGAGCTTCTGCACGTCCAGATAACGGTCATATATCTTCAGATGCTCATCCACTTTTGGATGTGTCAATAGCATTCGAGCCGCCTCCTGTATCACCTTCTGCAAAGCGAGCAACACACTGGCCTGCCCTTCATTCCTAATGGATGCAATCGCTTCCGCTCTACACTCAGTAGTCAGCACCTTGCTAACTATGGCTGCATATTTATGCGAAACGTTGTCAAACTCAAAGCCAGACATTCCTCCAACATCCGGAGCGCACCAAGCCCACCGCACATCCACTTGACCATTATTGACAATCGGCCGGCTGCATTACCGTTATCACACAATTGGCTAACGAATTCACATATGCCCCTGCCAAGCGGTATAACAACACATAGTTAATGATGCAACCAGAATTACTCGAGACAATTTATTCATGAAAATTATTGTTCTCTGACTACTAATTGAGAGTAGCTACTCATACGTTGGTTCTAAAGGGTAACCGGGAGGTTGGCCTTTATGCAAGACGTCAAGGTCCGGAAAATCAGAGTTGTTCTGAATGACATAAATTTTCCGATCTGGCTCGATCTGGAAACGATATTCATAATTAAAGTCATCACGAAAACTGCGGTCAGCTTGGCGATAGGTTTGTAGGTTCGCAATCGTTCTGAATTGGTAGATTGCCCACTCGTTGCCAAATTTGATCTTATATTCGGAAATGTAGCCATTTCGTGTCTTTACCAATGGAAGCTCATTGATGAGGTGCCCATCGAACCGAATCGAAGTACCGTTAGCCCATTCAATATCTCGATCAACACAATGAAGTACAAGCCCCAGACCTGAATGATTGTAAATGGATGTTACTACAACCAGTGGACATCCCTGAAGAAATAGCAGGACGAGAACAACTGTTGTCACCAAAAACATGTTGCGCATTTTTACTTACCCCACCACCAAGGACCCGGTGAACTAGAATGAGGACCAGTTTCCAAAAACGCGTCAGCTCCATGCCAAGAACCATCCATTATTTCACCGGTAACGCCGGAAACAATATGTGCAGGGAAATATAGTGGGCCTAACACTTCCGCTTGAATTGTATGATGCATCTCTTGATATCCAGTTGTTGCGCCTCCAGCAACTAACGGACTACTGTAATTAGGCTGCATAGTTTTGTCTGTTCCATAAACAATTACATTACCAAATGTCATGGCACTGAGCATCAACGGGTTATTTGTAAATTGTATGGCATTGTGGCCAAAAGAAATACCGGGGTGTGTTCCGGTAAAAAGGCCTACGAGCGAACCAATTGAGCCACACACCAGACCTATAGCCGTATCCGGCAACGCCCACGCCTTGCCTGCAAGGTCTACAACGCTTAAACCTATCTCCTCAAATCCACTCCCAATCTCATCAAAACCTTGCCGGAAATTGCCAACAATCAGATTTCCCAACCCAGAAATCACATCCCCAAGGCCACCAAGGGCGCCTCCTAGAAGTGGAATATCTCTCAAGAAATTTCCAAGAAATGATTTGGTAGATAAACTCCCTCCGGCATCTGACGACCCACTATCACCTGGCGCACTGGCGAGTATTCCATCAACGGGAATAATGGGATCAGAATTTGGATCCGCAGCACTTGGGTCGGTGGCATTAGGATCTGTGGTACTAGGATCTGAGACATTGTCACTGCCCGGATCACTACCGGGATCAGAGACACACGCGTCACAAAAATCATCACCCACATCCTTTCCAGTTGGATCGGTATATCTCAATGGATTGTTCAATGCGTAACTACAGCGATTGTAATTCTGAGTATTACTCGGGTCAGTCACATGCGGGTCTGGATTGATGAACCGGCCCATGACAGGATTGCAGATGCGTCCATTCGATTGGTCATGCAACTTACCAATCCACCAAACTGCTGTTGGGCTTTACAAACTCAGCCCACCTGCGGCACCTCTGAAGCAAGGATACCTGCTATGCCTTCATCACATCCTGCCGCTCACGCCGCTTGACCAGTGACCGCAAATTTTTTTCATCCTGCCACCACTCGGGCAAGGGTGGCGGGCCATTGTCGAATGCCTTGTGTCCCAGCTCTTCCAGTGCACGCGCATAGACCGCCCGTTTGAAATAAATGACTTCGCGTACCGGTTCCCAGTAATCAATCCAGCGCCAGCGGTCAAACTCGGGCTGACTGGTGGTGGCAAAGTTGAAACGGCTCTCGCTGCCGGTAAAGCGCAGCATGAACCAGCGTTGCTTCTGGCCTTTTACTTCGCGATCGGCACGTTGATATTGCGCAGGCAACCGGTATCGCAACCAGTTGCTGGTGCTGGCGATGATTTGCACATCATCGCGCAATAAACCGATTTCTTCGTGCAACTCGCGGAACAGCGCTTCTTCGGGTTTTTCGCCCGCACCAATACCGCCCTGTGGAAATTGCCAGCCGCGTCCGCCGGAACGGCCGCCGACAAATACCTGACAGTCATCGCGGATCAATACGATCCCGACATTGGCGCGAAACCCCTGTGCATCAACAAAGTCATTCATGGCCCGGGATTGTTCCACAGGCATGCAGAAGCCTGCAAACCAATTTGTGCGGATTGACATGAATATGGCGTTGCTGCCGAAACTGTTTGCAGTTGTCTGCGCTTTGCGTACGCTTGCGTGGTTATGAATCGCAGCAGCTCAACCCTCTCCGGCGCCAGGACATCTTTGCACCTGCTGCTGCTCTGTTTGTGCGCAATGGTGGCCATTGCACTGGCGCTGTCATCCGGCAGCGTGACACTGAGCCTGCACGACGTTGTCAGCGTATTGTTCAGTCACGCGGACTCTCACTCCATTCAATATGCCATCCTGTTCAATCTGCGCTTGCCGCGTGCATTGAATGCCTTTGCGCTGGGCGGTGTGCTGGCACTGGCCGGTGTTTACATGCAGGCACTGTTGCGCAATCCGCTTGCCGATCCTTTCATCATCGGCACATCAGGCGGTGCGGCAGTGGCTGCATTGCTTGCCATGTTGCTGGGACTGGGCACGGTTGCGGTTCATGGCGCTTCCATCGCCGGCGCATTTGCCGCAACGCTGCTGGTCTTTGCGCTGGCACATGCCGAAGGCAGTTGGTCACCCACACGCCTGTTGCTCACCGGTGTGATCATTGCATCTGGCACCAGCGCGGTCATCACCCTGTTGCTGGCGCTGGGTGATGAATCACGCCTGCGCAGCATGCTGTTCTGGTTGATGGGTGAAGTCAGCAGTGACTCACCGGTTGTTCTGTGTGTGCTGCTGATGATTGGCACTGCATTTACATGGATACTGGCGCGACATCTCAATCTACTGACACGCGGCGAAACCCAGGCGCAGGCGCTGGGCATGAATGTCAGGCGGGTACGCATCGGTCTGTTTGCGATCAGTTCGATACTGACTGCCAGTGCGGTAACCAGCGCCGGCACCATCGGATTTGTGGGATTGATGACGCCACATCTCGCACGATGGCTGGTGGGTGCGGATCATCGTCGCGTGGTACCTGCCGCTGTGCTGCTGGGCGGCACCCTGCTTACATTGGCAGATACGGCAGCACGCACATTGTTTGCACCACATCAACTGCCGGTCGGCGCACTCACTGCGTTGATTGGCGTACCGGTGTTTTTGTCATTGATGTTTACAAGACGTCAGTGATGCAATGCTGCACAACAGTTGTATCACGCATTCATCAATGCACATCAATGGTGGTGACGCTCAATGCAGGCAGTGTGATGCTGAATGAATTGCCACTGGCAGCCTGCGTACCGATCAACACCGGATGAATGGAATTCTGTCCAGAGGCAGAGCTTGCCGTGATCTGATAAATGGAAGCCGTTCCGGATAACGCAATGCCGTTGATGGCCGTTGCCTGTGCACTGGTGCTGCGATTGATCGCCACCATCACCACACGTGAAGCATTGGTGCTGTCCTTGCTGACATACACCACCACCTTCGATACATCGCTGGAAGTAGCCGCAACGGAAACATCACCGAAGTTTGCGGTGCCGCCATCGAATCCGCGAAATGCGCGAAAGCCTGCCAGTGCGTAATCATAACTGGGCGTGGTGTTGCTGCCCGGCGGCCACATGCTGGCGGCAAACAGATTTTGCGCACCGAATATGCCGAGCATGTCGGCTTGCGCAATGGTGCCGGCAATGTGGCGCCAGCCGCCGCATTGATACTCGGTGATGGCAATGCCTTTCATTGCGGGAAACTCGGCATCAATCTTGGCCTGCAGGCGCGGAATAAGCTGGATTGGCGTGCTGCCCAGCGTTTGATAAACCCACGGATTGCTGTTGTTGGGGTCATGCCAGGCGGGGTCCCACAGATCGCGTGGCGCCTGTACGATCTGTTGTACTTGCGTATCAGTCAATGAAGTACCTGCCATATCGAGGATGCGTGTGCCATTGGCATCGTAGACTTCCGGATACCAGTGAAAGTCATATACATCCACCAGTGGCTTACCATAGCTGTCGGATGCAGTCTTGATTGCCTGCATATATTTGTCAGGAAACCAGTCGTTGCCATTGGGTGTTGGATGCAATTCACCGTTCCAACTGTAAATACCCGCAAATCCATAATGCACGGGTCCAAAGATCACCACATCAGGAAACTGATCTTTCAATGCCTTGCTGAGTGCGATGGTCTTGCTGATGTAAGTGTCCGAAGAAACGCGCGTGGAACCCTGCACTTCGAGATGCGTGGAATTCCACAGCTCCGGTTCATTATCCAGACTGACAAATGTTGGCGTTGAGGACGCGGCGGAAAAAATTCCCTGACCGGAAAATTTCTGATCCAGCGCCCACAGAAATTCATCCATGTAAACATTGGCATCACTGGTGGGCGGCGTCAGTGTAAAGGGCGTTGCTGACACACTGCTCTTCTTGTCCACCACGGTTTTAAAGCGCGTCATATCCGGTGGATTGGCCACGCTGACATTGCCATTGCCATCGGCGGATACCATTCCCTGCATTTGCACAGTAATGATGCCGGCAATGTTTGCATCATGATCCGACTGAATGACCTTGCGTACCGCTTCTGCTGGCGTGGTACTGCTGCTCAGGTAACTGTCATTGCTGTATGGACCATAATCACTGCCTGCATTGGAATAATTATTTTCCCAGTTGTATGCCGTCCAGCGATTGCCACCGGCGCGATCCATGGTGACGTTGGGTACATTGGGCACACCAGTGTAGGAGTTGATGCCGTAAATCCATTTCGAAATGGTGTGTGTCGAAGCAGTGTTCACTGTAATGGTGATCGCTGCCGCAGAACTGTTTGCACTTGAACTGCTGGAAGAAGAACTGGCGCTGCTGGAGCTACCGCTGCTTGAGCTTGAGCTAGAACTTGAACTGGAACTCGAACTTGAAGAAGAACTTGCACTGCTCAGGCTGCTTCTGCTGCTTGATGCAACACCACCATCACTTGAACCACCGCCACCACAGGCGGTTAACATTGCTGCGCACAGCGCGACCCACAACCAACACCAATGACGACGCATGATTCAACCCGGATTTTGCGGCCAGACACACAGGCTGCGATTGTGCCACAGACTCACCGGCTCGCAGCATGACATGCCGCGACGTACATCACATCTGTCGCCATACTGCGGCGCAATGTGCATGCAGAATAGGTTGATTGGCAGCGGCACGTGTTCAGCACACGGTCATTTCCACCCGGTTACGCCCTTGTTGCTTGGCGCGATATAACGCTGCATCGGCTTCGGCCAGCAATTGTTCGGCACAGGATTCGAGATTGATGGCGCGGTCCGTCATGCTCATCAATGCCACGCCAATGGATACGGTCAAGGTGTGCTGCACATCATTCGACAGTTTCAGTGGTGTCGCGCACACCGCCTGACGCATGCGTTCCGCCAATGCTTCGGCCTGTTCCGGTGAAATGGCCGGCACCAGCACCACAAATTCATCACCGCCATAACGCGCCGCGGCATCACCACCGCGAATCTGCTGATTGATGCGTTGTGATGCTTCACACAATGCGGCATCGCCAGCAAGATGACCGTATTGATCATTGATGCTCTTGAAATGATCCAGATCGAGCAACACGCAGGCCACGCCGCTGCGATTGCGATAGGCACGCGAAATTTCTTCCTTCATGCGTTCGTGCAGATAACGGCGGTTATGCCAGCCGGTGAGAAAGTCGGTGAGTCCGCTTTGCACCAGCCGCGTACGATTGATGGCGTTCTCCAGTGCAAACGAAGCGATGACACCGAGGTGTGCAAAAAAATCCGTTGCCAGTTCCTGTGTAAAGCGTGTTGCATCATTGCTGCCGAAATTGATCACGCCATCGAGCGCGTCATGACGCCACAACGGAATCAGCGCAACGCTTTTCAGGCCGTCAACACGGCTGAACAGCACACGATGATGCACGGCCGAGTATGCGCCCAGCCACGGTTTCTTGCTGGATCTGAAGTGTGGCAGCAATCCCATGACGTTGTCGGCAAAGATGACATCGGGAAACAGTTCTGCCGGTGTGTGACGCGCCATCAACAAGTGGCGTATTTCGTGTTCGGGATCGGCAAGCAGCAGGGTAACGGCATCCAGTCCGTATGAAAGCTTAAGCCGTTCGCACATCACTTCAAACAGTTTTGGCAGCTCGCCTGCTTTCAGCAATTCCAGCTCGCGTTGCTGGGTTTTCTTCAGCACGCGTTCATTGGTTGCCGCCTCTTCGGTCAATGCGGCAATGCGCTTGCGCAGTTTGGCGACTTCCAGTTCAAGGTCATGAGGATGCATGGGCAGATTCCAGCATAAAAATACGGTTTCGCGAATACCGGCAACACGCTATTGACCTTTCATTGCGCATAAATAATTCCGTGGCGGACCATGTGCCGTCATGCATATTCCCCGGCACTGGTTCATAATTGCGCACCTGTGCCATCCATTGCAAGAAGCCATGCATCATAACGATTTTCTTCCCGATGAACTGCCCGGCAATCCATTGCCATTGCTCGATGAATGGTTGCGATACGCGCGCGAGCACGCACAGCAACCCAATCCCGACGCCATGACGCTGGCCACTGTTACTGCCGATGGTCATCCCGATGCACGCATTGTGTTATGCAAGCAATTCAACGTTAACAACGGTTATGTCACTTTCTATACCAATTACCAGTCAACAAAGGGGCAGGAACTGGCAACACATCCCTATGCCGCCACGGTGATGCACTGGGATCACCTGCATCGCCAGGTGCGTTTGCAGGGCCAGGTGGTTAAATCACCGGTTGCCGAAAGCGATGCATACTTCAACATTCGCGCCGTGATCAGCCAGTTGGGCGCATGGGCCAGTCAGCAAAGCAGACCACTGGCGTCACGCGCGCAATTGATGACACAGGTGGATGAAGTCACACAACGTTTTGCCAACAGCGCCGTGCCGCGGCCACCGCACTGGGGTGGTTATCGTCTATGGATCACCAGTCTTGAGTTGTGGGTGGAAGGCCCCGGCCGCGTGCATGATCGCGCACGCTGGACACGCGCCATCATTCCTGTGGATGAATTCAACTTTGCGGGCAACAACTGGCAGGCCACACGCCTGAATCCATGATGTTCCGCAAGATTCGCATTGCCATTCTGCTGCTGATCCTGCTGTTTGTCGGCCTGAATGCACTGACGGAAAGCTCCTATCCAAAGGAATGGCGCAGTTCCATTCAGGTGGCCTTGTATCCAGTGAATGCCGATGGCAGCGATGCGGCCGCCGGTTACATCAACACATTGCAGGCTGCCGATTTTGCAACCATCGAAACCTTCTTTGATCAGCAGGCGCATGACTATGACTTGAAGCTTGATCATCCTTTCCGTTTCACGCTTGCACCTCCACTGCAGCACGTACCGCCATTGATCAACACACATCCATCACGTCTTGACATCATGTGGTGGAGTCTCAGGCTGCGCTGGTTTGCGTGGCGCGCACCAACGCCGCCCGGACCCATGGTGCGTATCCGCATGTTCCTGCTGTATCACGATCCGGCGCGTGCAACATCGTTGCCGGATTCCATTGGATTGCAAAAAGGCATGCTGGGTATTGCCCATCTGTTTGCAGCGGACAATCAGCGCGGCGCCAATCAAGTGGTGATTGCACATGAATTGCTGCATACACTGGGCGCCACCGACAAGTATGACCTGAGCAACAATCAACCCATTTATCCCGATGGTTTTGGCGATCCGGATCAGGAACCGCATTATCCGCAACAGCAGGCAGAACTGATGGCCGGCCGCATTGCCATCTCACCACTCAAAGCCATACAACCGGACTCACTGCGACAAGTGGTCATTGGTCCACTCACTGCACGTGAAATCAACTGGATCAAGCAGTGATGCCTCACGCGGGATTGCAGTGCTCAGGCCTGAACATCGCAGTGAATGACCGAACGCTGGTGTCGCAACTGCACATGTCATTGATGCCCGGCACCATCACCTGTGTGCTGGGCAGAAACGGCACAGGCAAATCACTGACCTTGCACACACTCGCGGGCTTGCGTGACTTTGAGAGCGGCGTTGTGCTGCTCAATGATCAGCCCATGCCGTCATTGCCGCGCCGGCGGATTGCACAACAACTGGCGTTTGTTGCACAGGACATTGAAGAACCTTTTCCAGTGACTGTACTGGAATGCGCTGTCAGCGGCCGTCATCCCCACATTGATTTCTGGCAGTGGGAATCCGCGCATGACTACGATATTGCACACCATGCACTGGCTGCGGTTGATCTCGGCGGTTTCACGCAGCGCAGTGTACAAACATTGTCGGGCGGTGAACGCCGCCGTCTGGCGATTGCAGTGGCGCTGGCGCAATGCCCAACCATATTTGTACTTGATGAACCGGTGAATCATCTCGATCCACAACATCAATTGCAGGTGCTGAAGCTGCTGCGTCACAAGGCCCATGAAGGTTGTGCAGTGATCATGAGCCTGCATGATCCCAATCTGGCGCTGCAATTCGCGGATCATGCCTTGCTGTTGTTCGGCGACGGCCGCTGGCAGCATGGCGACACCGGCATCATCAATGGCGGCAGCATGAGCGCGCTGTATGACACACCGATGCGGGAATGGGCATCGCCAGGCAATCGCAAGTGGATCAGCATGCAGGATTGATGTTCATCAATACCGCATCCGCAGTGCCGGTATCATGCTTTCACGCCGCAGAACTGGTGCGATCGGGATACTCCGGTTGCGCTGTCCATTGCGCCAGTTGCAAGGCCATTTGATGCCGCAGTGACACATCTTCGATATAGCCATACCAGAGGATGCTCGCATCGGCGAGACGTTCGGCAACCGTATCAATCTGCACCCAGCGCATCGTCTGATCCAGTGCCCGCATGCGCAACTGCAAGTGAATGCCGCCGGCACGCGATGCCGCAACCTGCGCTGCCTTGCGCAAGCGCGCGCGTTCTGGCGCATCAAACAGTTTGAGATACATCTGCGGTTGCTCGCAAATCTGCCGCGCTGTGAAGCCGCACAATTTTTCGGCATTGACGCTGACAAAGGTGAACCTGAATCCGGCACCCGGACGCCAGCGCCCCTGAAACATCACGCCGGGCACCTGTGCACCGAGCTTGTCGAGCAGGCGTTCACGCGCCAGCAATGCATCGTTGGCGCGCTTGGCTTCGGTGATGTCTTCGCTGTACATCACCACGCCGCCCAACGAACCATTGTCTTCATACCACGGCCGCATTTCCCAGCGGAACCAGCGCACCTGGCCATCGTTGCGAATGTAGGGATACTGATCATTGCTCTGCAACTCGCCGGCCAGTGTCGATGCAAAGGCATCGCGCATCATGTTGGTGGTGTCGGGCATCACCTCGAAATAGTTGCGCGAAATGATGCTCGTTTCGGGCAGGCCGTGATCGCTGAGCCAGCGTCTGCTGTAGGCAATGTAACGCAGATCGCCATCGAACATCGCCACCGCAGCAGGTGCATAGGTGATGAAGTTGTGCAACTGGGTTTTGGTCTTGCGCAAGCTGTCATTGGCAGCGCGGCGCAGTTGTTCATTGCGCACACCGAGCATGATCTGGCCGATGGTATGCTGCACTGAATGCAATTGACTGATCAACGCGGCATCGAATCCATCGGCGCGATCTGCCAGACCCAGCACACCCACCAGTTGCTGTTGTGCATACAGCGGCATACCAAGGAAGGACTGCATCTGCATGCCATCACGCGCATCCGCATCAAGTGAATCATTGCCTGCATGATTGATGACCACGGCTTCGCCAGTCCTGATGCATTCCGCCAGCAGCTCATCCAGATGACCGCGATTGACGCGGGCAGATGCCGCGCTGTCCTGCAATGTGCCGCTGCGCGCGCAATGCCCTGAACAGGGCACGCCATGATCATCCCGCACTACTTCGGCAATGAAACCGCCGCGGCTGCCGGTCAATCGCATCACTTCATCCAGAATCTGCGCGAACAATGATTGCGGTTCGATGTTGTGCATGATGCGCGATTGCACCAGCGCCACCGTGTCGTTGATCTGCTGTTGCCACTGCAATTGCTGCAGATTGACGGCAAGCTGCGCATCACGTTGTGCAAGCTGCAATTGCTGGCGGATGACAGTCTCGATGCGCGCATGCGTTGATACTATGGTGATCATCATCACCGCCGCAAACAATACCGCCATGAAACCAGTCAACATGCTGTGCATGCCGCCAAGTGCAAATGCATGTACTGCAAATGGCGCGATGCAGCCAGCAACAAAAGCAATGGCGGCACGCGGCACACTGGACATGCCGGGCACGGCGCCGGCACTGACACCGGCAAGTACAAAACCGGCAAAGAACGACACACGATTTTCCTGATCGCTGGGCAGGGCTGCTGCCAGTCCCCAGATCAATCCGTTGATGCCCGCCAGCATCCGCATGTGCCGGCGCCACGTGCCTGCATTGCGTTGTGTTGCAGGCATGGCGTGATACCGTCGCCAGTCAACAACGCGAATGGCATAACACATGACCAGCGCGATCATCCACGTGATCAACCACGCATGCGACACCTGATGCCACACACCCATGGCCAGCAACAGCGACAGCAGCACCGCAGGCAGAAATACCCTCGGTGCAACACAGTAAGCCTGATGCACACACTCGGTCAGGATGCGTTCCTGACCGGTACATTCAATGTCTGATGTGTGAACTGAAGGCGATGGCATTGGTGTGGAAGACGGATTGATTCAACCCATCATCGGCCGCTTCACTGCAATCTGAAGTGCAATGCGTGGTGTGCAACACGGAACAACACGGGGCCTGACGCCATGCTGCATCAAGGTTACGATGCAGCGGAAAATTTCAGGGCTTGACCACTCTGGCGATGACTGGATTATCCGCACCTTCCAGCGTGAAATAGAACACGGCGCCCCTGCCTTTTTCGCTTTCAGCCCAGATGCGTCCGCCATGCCGTTGCACAATGCGCTGCACCAGCGCCAGACCCACACCGGTGCCTTCAAATTCCTCCTTGCGATGCAGACGGCGAAATACCTTGAACAGTTCACCCGCCTGCTGCATGTCAAACCCCGCGCCATTATCGCGCACAAAGTAAACATTCTCTTCACCTTTGCGCAGGCAACCCACCGTGACACTGGGTTGCGCCTGATGACGCGTGAACTTGAATGCATTGGACAACAGATTGGCAAACACCTGACGCAGCAACACCCGGTCTCCCGACGCCACCGGCAATGCTCTCACCGCTACACTGATCTTGTTGACGCCTTCGGACTGACGCAGCATGTCGATGACTTCATTCACCAGTGCAGTGATGTCCACCAGTTGTTTGTTCAATGGCTGGCGGCCAAGACTGGAAAACTTCAGCAGATGATCAATGAGCTGTCCCATCTGGTCGGCGCTGCCGCGGATGCGCAGCAACAATTGCTGTGCATCGTCGGGCATTTGCGGGGCATATGTTTCGACCAGCACGCTCGACATGCCGTTGATGACACGCAACGGCGCACGCAGATCATGCGACACCGAATAGGAAAATGCTTCGAGTTCCTTGTTGGCAGATTCCAGTTCGGCAACATGTTCACGCACACGCTGTTGCAACTGTGCAATTTCCCTGCGCAGGTGACGCACTTCCAGTCCGCGCCGCAACACCGGCAGAATGGTGCCCAGCTTGAATGGCTTGAGAATGTAATCCAGCGCACCGGCCTTCATCGCTTCAATCGCCGTATCGACGGCAGCATGGCCGGTCATCACAATGCCCACCATGTTTGCATCCAGTTCCTGTGCGCGGCGCAAAAAATCAATGCCATCCATTTCCGGCATGCGCAGATCAGTCAGCACCAGATCAAAACTCTGCGTACGCATCAGGCTTAATGCATCAGCCCCAGTGCTCGCACCGGTCACCTTGTATCCTGCATCCATCAAGGTATCGCTGAGTGCCGTCATGTGCACGGGGTTATCATCAACCACGAGCAGGTGTGCAGTAGTGGCTTCGGTGTTCATGAGTTGATCGGTGTGGTTGCCGACATGACCAGTGCGGCCAGCGTACGCCGCAGCTCCTCCATCTTCGGCGGTTTGTTGAGAATGCGATCCACATGCGCAGGGCGGTCATTCTCCGCCTGCAAACGGTGACCCCATCCGGTGAGCAATATCACCGGGGTTGCTGATGATGCCGTCTTCACTGCGGCAGCGACGGCGCGTCCATCAACGTACGGCATGCCAAGATCAGTGATGACCACGTCAAACTTGCGATACTGATGCAGTGCACTGCGGAATGCTTCGATGCCTGCGGCGCCGCCATTGGCCGATGTCACCTGATGACCATCGCGACGCAACACTTCCGTCAGCGATTCAATGATCACCGGATCATCATCAATGATCAGCAACGACAATGGGCGCGGCGGGCGCTGCAATGCCATTTGCGGCTGGCCATCGTCGATGGACAACACTGCGGTGGCGAATATCAATCGTATGGTGGTGCCGCGCCCTGGCTCGCTGTCAATCTGCAATTCAGCACTGTGACGCTTGACCATGCCATATACCATCGCCAGACCCAGTCCGGTGCCACGCTCACCCTTGGTGGTGAAGAAAGGTTCGAGACAGCGTTTGCGTGTGGTTTCATCCATGCCGATGCCGGAGTCACTGACTTCGATGCATACAAAGGTATCCTGTGCACCCTGTTCATCGCGAATCACGACGCTGGTGCGCAGCATCAGCGTACCGCCCTCCGGCATGGCATCGGCAGCATTGAAAATGAGATTGGTCAGTGCATCGCGAATCTCGTTCTCTGCGCCCATTACCTTGGGCAGCGGATCGGTGAATTCGGTTTTCAGTTCAATCACCGCGCCACGTTCCTGCGGCACGTTGTGCCAGCGTGCACGAGTCAGTTCAATCACCTGCTGTGCAATGACATTCAAATCAATTTGCGCCAGATCCAGTTGCGGTTCGCGTACGCGATAAAACTCGCGCATGCGGCTGACTGTCAATGCCACATCTTCCACTGCACGCTGAATGGTGCCCAGATACTTGCGCGTGCGCTCGCTCAGGCCGGGTTCATGTTGCAGCAATGATTCCGTATACAGCGTGATGGGCGACACCGCATTGTTGATGTCATGCGCCACGCCGCTGGCAATCTGACCCAGCGCACTCAGGCGTTCCTGTTGCAGAATGGTTTGCTGGCTCCGGCGCAAATCGTCATAGGCTTTTTGCAATGCGCCGTACAACTGCGCACTGTGTGCAGCCAGCGCAACATGTTCGCTGAGTTGTCCGAGGAACTCGACTTCACCGGCATTGAAACCATTGACCGATTGACGCGCTGCCAGCAATGCACCGAACACCTTGCTCTCTGCAAGCAGCGGCGCAGCCACCAGTGAACCCAGACCGCCGCCTGCAAGACGCCGTGCAAACGGAAACTGGATCGCGGCAAGATCATGTTCATACACCAGATAACCCATGACACAGCGTGACAGGCCATTCTGGTCGATGGCGATGCGCGCCTGTTCCGGCATAGCGAGTTCCAGCGCCAGCGATGCACTCTGCACGCCGACACTGGTGACGATGAGTTGCTGTGTCACCGGGTCATACAGACACATGCATGCAAAATCCAGCGGCAGATCCTGTTCCACACTGCGCACTGCAACCTGGAAGATGCTCTGCAGATCCTGCCGTTCGGCAATCGCGCGCGTGATGCGATTCATCAATGCCAGACGGCTGAGCTGCGCCTGCAATTTCGCATCGGCTTCCTTGCGCTGCGTAATGTCGCGCACAAAGCCGGAAAACTTGCGCTTGCCATGCAGCCGCACTTCGACCACGGCAAGGTCCATCGGAAAGGTGCTGCCGCCCTTGCGCAACCCGGTGACTTCGCGGCCGATGCCAATAATCTTTTTCTCGCCGGTGCGCAGATAGTTACCGATGTAATCATCATGATGCACGGCATAGCTGTCCGGCATCAGCATCCTGACGTTCTTTCCCAGCACTTCACTGGCCGCATAGCCGAAGATGCGCGATGCCATGAGATTGAATGACTCGATGATGCCGTGGTCATCCACGGTGATGATGCCTTCACTGGCAGTGTCGATGATGGCATGCAGTTGTTCGCGGCCTTCACTGACATCCTGATCCTGACGCTGTATCTGTTCCAGCATGCGATTGAATACATCGGTCAACTGGCCAAACTCGTCCCGGCCGATCTTCGTTGCGCGCACGGAATAGTCGCCATCGCGTGCCACCGCATTCGCCGTGTCGGACAGCGCCAGCAAGGGCCGCGATATCTGTCCCTGCATGACACGCGCAATCAGATAGGCAATCAGGAATGCAATGGCTGTCATCACCGCAGCAATGACCATGTACAGGCGCAACTCGGCTTCAAGGAGATGCTGGTCCGCCTGCAGATACAATTTGCCAAGCACATGCGTATCGTCCTGTTTCACCGGCATCCAGTACAGCAGCGCCGATGACGCGAACTGATAACCATCGTTGCCGATGGCATGTGGAAAGCGGCCCGCATCCATCTGCCGCGGATAGCGTGCAAACAGATGACCATTCCTGTCGTACAGTGCGGCCGCCACAATGCTCGGCTCCGCCTTCAGTACCTGCAGGACATCATTCGCATCGTCAGTGTTGTCAAAAGCCAGCGCGGCTGTGCTGTTGGTGGCCAGCACCTTCGCCAGTGTGGTGATGTTGCTGACCGCGTGCCGGCGGAATTCATGATATTCATAAGTGATGAAGGCCAGGCAGGTCAGCAACAGCACGGTGCCGCTGGTGATCATCAGCATCAGCATCATCTTGCGGCGGATCGGTACATTGCGCAGCATGTTCAATCCTCCGTGGAGCCGACCAGTTCGGCCTGTCTGAGTAATTTGGAACTGATGACCAGTTGCGCTTCATGCGCAGCATTCACATTGATACGAAACCGCAGCTTGTTGTCAGCAATGCGGAAACGCACCACGCCACCGGCCTTCGCAAATCCATCGAGATTGCTGACGGTCAGCACATTGCGGTGTTTCAGTGCCAGCAGGGTGCTGCGAAATGCTGCATTTTCCGAATCAGCAATAAACAGGACGTGACAGCGATGAATCTCCTGCACGCTGCGATAACGTTCGACAGCCAGCGGATGTCCGTTGACCACTTCACCACGCACAATATCATCAAGATCGCTGCCGAAGGGATCTTCACCGAGCACACCAATCACCAGCGGACTGTTATTGCTGTCGAAGGCCGTCGCGGGCCAGTCGACAAATTGCGTGAAGTTGAACAGAAATGCCGCTTCGATCTGGTATTGCAGTGTCGCCGCCCTGCATTGCGGAATGATGAACAGAAACAGCACCAGCGGGCTGCACCACATGCCTGCCCGCTGTTTCATAGACGCCACGTCACCTTGCCGATGATGCTGCGTGTGGCTTCAATGCGGTTTGCATCCGGGAAGCCATACTCGGGATGATGTGCATGCAGCAGATTGTGCGCGATCAGCGCAATGTCCAGTCTGGAGGTGATGTGCCAGCCGGCACGCACATCCGCTTCAAAATAACTGGGCACCACACCCAGCACCGGACCATTGTTGATATGCAATGTGTCGATCCAGCGCAATGCGGCATCCAGTTGCACCTGATGCGGCAGATCAAACATGGAACGCAGCATCACCTGATTGGCGGGATCAGCGGTTTCGTTCTGTGCATTGCTGAGATCAAATTGCCCCGGCGTCACGCGCAGATTTTCATGCAGATAGCTGTAACCAAAGCGCAATCGCCACCACGATGCTGCCTGCCAGGTGCCACTCAGTTCCGCACCATAGGTGTAGCCCTTGAGATTGTTGGCGAAGTAAAAAGGAATCAGTGTGGCCGGCGTGATGCTGGTGCTGCGCACATGCTGATAATCATTGTAGTAGGTTGACAGCGATGCGATCAGACGCTGCCCGGCCTGCATGCGATAACCGGCTTCATACGCCATCACGGTTTCGGAAACAAAATCCTTGCTGCCTTTCAACACCACCAGGCCTGCTGCCGGTTCGGACAGGTCGCGATCGACACGCGATGGTGAACGCACCGCACGCGACACTGCGCCCCACATCATGTGTTGCGGATTGATGTTCCACTTCAGATGTACGCTGGGTTCCAGTTCAAACCCGGTGTAGTCGTTGTGTTCCAGCTTGGTTCCCAGTGTCACCGACACCTGTTTACTGAGTGCCACTTCATCCTGAATGAATCCGCTGTACAAACTCTGATCAAGTACCGGTGGATAGAACGCCAGCGCGGCAGTGTTGCCAACTTCATCATGCGTGTGACGATAGCCCAGTCCCCACACCACATCGTGGTGTTGCATCAGTTTCACATGATGCTGGAAGTCGATGTCATAAGTATCCAGCGCGTCGGTCAGGATGCCTGCGGGCGCCAGCGTGATATTGTTGATGACATAGGGTCCAAGCGGATCATCCAGATGCGTGTGATCATAGTACAGCTGCAAGCGTGTTTGCGATCCATTGCCAAGCGTATGCGACCACCGGCCCAGTGTGTTCACGCCGCGCATTCTGCCGCGATTGTCCAGTGCGGTATCATTGCTGTTGCTGTAAACATCGCCCTGCCATGTGATGCGATCCGCGGTCCACGACGAATCGGCACGAAAGCCGCCCTGTGCCATGCGCCATGCATCATCGGCATCGCTGCCGTTGGCAAACACATTGCTGTCACGGTCAAGGTATTTTGCATACACGCGATAATTGACATGCGAACCGATGGCACCGCCATAGCGTGCATCTGCAAAATCCTGCAGGCCCGAACCGCCACCGGCATCAAGATACAAACCCTGCGTGTCTCTGGCACGCCGCGTAATGATATTGATCACGCCATTTACTGCATTGGCGCCCCACAGTGTGCCGCCCGGTCCGCTGATCACTTCGATGTGATCAATGTCTTCCAGCGGATAATCCTGCGCATTCCAGAACACACCGGAAAACAGCGGTGTATACACGGTGCGCCCGTCAATCATCACCAGCAGTTTATTGGCGAGATCTGTGTTGAAACCGCGCGCACTGATGGCCCAGTCATGTGAATTTTTTTGCGCCACCTGCAGATTGGACGCCAGACGCAATGCTTCCGGCAAACTGGTGGCGCCTGCACGGCGAATATCCTCACGCGTAATCACCTGCACCGATGAAGTGGCATCGGACAATTTCTCCGGACTTCTCGACACCGATACCACCTGAATATTCATGAGTTCTTCCAGACTCATCTTTTTCAATGCATTAACTGACAGATCGCGGGATTCAGCGGCGGCTGCATGCGCTGCCGGCAACGGCGCCGACAAACAGGCCGTCATTAATATAAGAGAGACAATGGGGCATTTCGCCTCATGCACTGTGTTCAGGACGCACTGCCCGTCATTGAGCGTACGCGCTGCTGCATTCTTCCTGGAAACATGCCGGTAATTGTGTTTCATTGCCCTTGACTTGATCAACGCACATGCAGAACAAACAACCCTCATGCGTTTTGTTGGTGTCACATTACCCTGTGAAAACAGATCAACATCACACTCGGCGCGAACCGAGAGCATAAAAGAGTCGGTACACCGATTGATCGTGGAAAACCACTACACCAAAATGGATATTGAAATGAAGCATTGCCAGCGACAACACAAACATCAACGCCGGTCAATGCTTTGGTAAATCCATCGACGTGCCGGTGTAACGCGTCCATATCTGCGTCCTGCCCAGCAACGCAAAGCCGATGTAGCCGCGCACTTTCAAGGCGCCGTCATCGCGTAATTGCAGTTTGCACTTGTAGGTGCTGCCGCTGTCGGGATCATAGATGGTGCCGCCTGACCATTGACCATCACCATCGTACTTCATGTCATGCATGATAACCTGGCCGCGCAGTACAAGAGTGCGCTTTGCCGGATCGGGATTGTTGCTGTCGAGCTTGCCCGGCGAGTTACCGCCAACAATGCGTCCTTCATACACACCCTGCGCATTGGCGGTGATCTGGATAATGCCGTCCTGCGGTTCGGTGAGCCAGTTGCCCTGGATGGCCATGCGCGGATCATCAGCAGCGCACAGTGACACACTCATCAACAGCAAGGCAGTTGCAACAACGGCGGATAACAGGGTCGATGATTTCGCAAACATGAGTCCCTCCTTATCATTGTCTTGAATGATTGTACTCGTGGACGGCGCCGGGCAATCACCGGGCGTGAACTGCCAGACTTGGGTTATAGTCTGCGCATGACCGCTTCAATATCACATCGCAATCTGCTGGCCAATGAGACCAGTCCCTACTTGTTGCAGCACGCCACCAATCCGGTGCACTGGCATGCATGGAATGATACCGCACTGCAACTGGCGCGTGACAGCGGCAAGCCCATCCTGCTGTCGATTGGCTACTCGGCATGCCACTGGTGTCACGTGATGGCGCATGAGTCATTTGAAGATGAACACATCGCCGCGGTGATGAACGAATTGTTCATCAACATCAAGGTGGATCGCGAAGAACGTCCCGACCTCGACAAGATATACCAGCTTGCGCATCAAGTGCTCACGCAGCGTCCCGGCGGCTGGCCATTGACCATGTTCCTGACCCATGATGATCACATGCCTTTTTTTGGCGGCACTTATTTTCCACCCGTGCCGCGGCACGGCCTGCCCGGCTTTGCAGAATTGTTACAACGGGTGGCGCGTTTCTATCAGGAACGGCGCACGGATATTCAGCAGCAGAATCTGGCCTTGCAAAAACTTTTTGCCGACTTGCAACCGGACAGCAATGCAGAGGATGACCTGAATGATCAGCCGCTTCGTGAAGCGCGCGCCACACTGGAAGCGCAATTCGATGCGCAGTTCGGCGGCTTTGGCGGCGCGCCCAAATTTCCGCATGCCCGCACGCTGGAATTCCTGTTGCGTCACTGGCATGCAAGCAGTGGTGATGAACAACCCGACCTGCACGCATTGTTCATGAGCGCACTGACATTGACACGCATGGCCGAGGGCGGCATGTATGATCAGCTTGGCTGGGGATTCTTTCGTTACTCGGTTGATCGTTACTGGATGATTCCGCATTTTGAAAAGATGCTGTATGACAATGCAGAGCTGCTGCGCGTCTATGCGCAGGCGGCAACGGCGACGGGCGAGCCATTGTTCAAACGTATTACACGCGAGGTCGCTGCATGGCTGCTGCGCGACATGCAGTCACCGGATCATGCCTTCTGGTCAACGCTCGATGCCGATTCCGAAGGTCAGGAAGGCAGGTTCTACGTGTGGGACAAGGAAGAAATTGAAAACGCGCTGCCGGAAAATGAATACCGGGTGTTCGCTCAACGTTATGGACTGGACAACGAACCCAACTTTATCGAGCATGAACATCGTTACTGGCATCTGCATGCGTATCGCAGCATGGATGAAGTCGCAACACTCACGCAACTCACGCCGGATGAGGTTCATCACGAAGTGCAGCATGCGCAGCAGCGATTGCTGGCAATTCGCAATCAACGAGTGTGGCCTGCTCGTGACGAGAAAGTACTGACTGCATGGAATGCACTGGCGATCGGTGCACTGGCCATGGCTTCACGCAGCTTGAATGATGCCAGATCAGGCGATGCCGCCTGCAATGCACTTGATCAAATACGCGAGCATGCATGGCAGGACGGACAACTGTTCGCGGTGCAAATGAATTCGCAAAGCCGCTTTCCTGCCTATCTGGATGATTATGCATACCTGCTCGACGCCACGCTGGAAGTACTGCAAACCCGCTGGCGGGATGCCGACCTGCAATTCGCCATGCAGCTTGCCGACGCACTGCTGAAAGATTTTACGGACGACAGGCGCGGCGGTTTTTATTTCACTTCAACTCATCATGAGCAACTGATTTATCGTCCCAAATCATTTTCCGATGATGCCACGCCTGCGGGCAATGCCATTGCTGCACGCAGTCTGCTGCGACTGGGTTACCTGCTGGGTGAGTCGCGTTATCTTGACGCAGCGGAACAGACATTGCGTGCGGCATGGCCCGCAGTGCAACGTTATCCCTCCGGTCACACCAGCATGCTGATGGCATTGTCGGAATATCTGTCGCCGCCGCAGATCATTGTGATTCGCGGCAACACGAATGAAGTATCGCGCTGGCAGCAATCACTCAATACGCTGTATCAACCATCGCGACTGATGGTTGCCATTCCGTTGAATGCGAAACTTCCCGATGCGCTGGCAGGCAAATCATCCTCCGGCGATACGCTTGCCTACATCTGTCGTGGTCATGCCTGCAGCGCGCCGGTAAAATCACTGGAAGCACTCATTGCGCTGGCACGGGGAATATGAGAACACATCACGCCACCGCCTCATCGGCAGGCACGCTCACGGGCACCATCATCAGCAGAAATGCAATTGCTGCAAACAATCCGCACACTTCAAACACTGCGTGATAACCATACTGCCCCGCCACAATGCCGAACAGAAAGTAACCGGCTGTTGATCCGATACGATTGGCATTGGCATACAGGTTGGTGGCAATGCCGGGATGATGCGGCATATGGCTTTGAAAGTAGGTGATTGCCAGACCGAACACCACCGCCACCATTGCTGCCGACAGCAACTGGCACATATATATCTGCCACGGTTGCGACACCAGCGACAATGCAACGTAGTAGGCCACACCGATAAAAACGCCGATGCGCAGTACGCTGGCAGCATCACGGCGCGTGGCCAGCCATCCGAAGTACAGCATGAGAGGCAGCTCGAATACCGGTGCGATGCTGTAGGCGAAACCGACGTTGGCCTTGGTACCGTGCAATGTATCGAGGATATACAACGGCAGATTGGACATGCACATACTGCTGGTTGCATATATCAGAGTTAACGCACCGAGGTGCGCAAACAAGTCGGTACGCCGCAGCAGCCACCAGCGCGAGCGCATGGTCTGCGCCGCCTGCAAGGCAAACGGCGGCGGCGTCCTGGGCACATGACGGATGACCACCACAGCAAACAGCAGAAAGATGATGGCTGAACAGACAAATACGCCACGCACGGAGAACTTCACCATCATCCATGCCGACACCGCGGGTCCAACGGTCCACGCCAGTGAAAAGTACATGCGGAACACGTTCATGTAAAAGGCCTGATCAGTTTCGTTAATGCCGGATGTCTTCAGCACTTCACGCGCATGCGCAAACAACTGTGCAAAGGTGATGGTAGAAAGTCCGATAATGAAAGTACCCACCAGCGCCAGCAGTACAAAATTGTGAATGCCGGCATAACTGGCATAACCGATGCAGCCTGCCACAGAGCCGCACAACATCATGCTGCGGCGGCTGAAGTGAGTATCGGAGTAGCGCGCCAGCGACGTGCCAATCGCCACGCCGCCAACGGCATTCAATGTCATGAACAGTCCGAACTGCATGTTGCTCATGCCGATTTCATTGATGGCGAACATCGACATGAACGGCAGCACGAACGAATACGCAAAGCCCAGCAGGAAGCTCAGATAGAACAGTGCTCGAAAACGGGGTTGTGAATACAGAACGCGGAAACGGCTGACAGAGGGCTGCATGCGAAAAATCAGAACCTGGGATAAGTCGATTGTCCCACACGCGGATTGTTAATGATTAACAACATGACACAGTGACCGGCATGGAACAAGACTGGTGAATTGAAAGACGCAAGGCATGATGGTCTGTGCAACGTCATCGCGCTGCATGCCGTGCAGGGAATCACTGAGGCCGCCGGGAAACAGGCATAGTCACTTTGCGTAAACGATGAATCTGGGTGGCCGCGTATTTTAGAAACCGGATATTTTCCGGAAGGTCTTTCAACATTAAACGGAATCTGGCAATCGCGGTTAATGTTAACAGACTCCGCTCATTCCATGCTCACATCGTGAGCTGGTTTGTTCTCAACCACTTTGAAATCAGGAAATTAATACATGAATAAATTCCTCTCAAAAGTGATGTTAGCCAAGCACAAGGGTTATCCATCACGTCGACGTTCTCTTCTTTCAACATTGATCATGTCCTTCGGGCTGTTACTGGCTGTTGCTGCTGCCAACGCCGATGTGGCGCCAGTCAGCACCCAGGGAAATCAGGTGATGTTTGGCGGTCAACCAGGAAGTGTATCCGGCAACAGTCTGTTCTGGAGTAATGATGGATGGGGTGGTGACAAGTTTTACAATGCAAGTGTTGTCGGCTGGCTGAAGAGCAACTGGCATTCCAATATTGTTCGTGCAGCCATGGGCGTGGAAGACAGCGGAGGATATTTGAGTGATCCTTCCGGCAACGAAGCCAGAGTGAAAGCTGTTGTAGATGCCGCCATTGCCAACAATATGTATGTGATTATCGACTGGCACTCGAGCCATGCGGAGCAGTATGAGTCGCAGGCCATTTCATTTTTCCAGGACATGGCGCGCACATACGGCAGCCACAACAATGTCATTTATGAAATTTACAACGAACCTTTGTCGGTGTCGTGGAGCGGCACGATCAAGCCCTATGCTGAAGGAGTCATTGGCGCGATCCGCACCATCGACCCGGATAATCTGATTGTTGTGGGCACACCCAACTGGTCGCAGGATGTGGATGTCGCCGCCAACGATCCGATCACTGATTACCACAACATTGCATATACGCTGCACTTCTATGCTGCAACACACGGACAATCGTTGCGTGACAAAGCGCAGACAGCATTGAACAAAGGCATCCCGCTTTTTGTAACCGAGTGGGGAACTGTGCAGGCATCAGGTGATGGTGGTGTTGATTACAACTCCACCGATGCCTGGGTTGCATTCATGAAAGCGCATAACATCAGTAATGCCAACTGGTCCATCAACGACAAGGCGGAAGGCGCCAGCGCGCTGGTTCCCGGTGCAAGCACAACAGGTGGCTGGTCCGACAGTCAATTGACAGCTTCAGGTTTGGAGGTGCGCGGCATTGTTCAAGGCTGGCCGGGACTGGGCGGAGGCAGTACGGGCAACTGCAACGTCGCCGGTGTTGGCGTCACCATTCAGGCGGAAAATTACTGCCAGATGAGTGGCATTCAAACTGAAACGACCACCGATACTGGCGGCGGTCAGGATGTAGGCTGGATCGACAATGGCGACTGGATGACCTACTCGGTGAATGTTCCTGCTGCAGGCAGTTATATCATCACCTATCGCGTCGCAAGTCTTAACGGAGGTGGAGTGCTCCGTCTGGAAAATGCCGGTGGCAATCCTGTCTATGGTGACATCAATGTGCCGGCAACAGGTGGGTGGCAAACCTGGGTAACGATTACTCAAGTTGTCAATCTGCCTGCTGGACAACAGACGCTGGGCATTGCTTCAAGCGTCGGCGGCTGGAATCTCAACTGGTTCAGAATCGACAGCAACAGCAGCTCATCGCCTTTGGCAACTCTGCAAGCAGAGAACTACAGCTACATGAGCGGCATCCAGACGGAAACAACCACTGATGTTGGCGGTGGTCTGGATGTGGGCTGGATAGATGCGGGTGACTGGTTGTCGTACGTCAACACACCAGTCACCATTCCATCAACAGGAACATACACCATCGCATTCCGTGTAGCGAGTTTGAACGGCGGCGGCAAATTCTCCTTCGAAGAAGCAGGCGGCGGAACACAATATGCTGTTGTCACTGTGCCAAGCACCGGTGGCTGGCAGAACTGGACCACTGTGAAGGTCCACGTCACGCTCAGTGCCGGTTCACATGGATTTGGTATTGGCGCATCAACCGGCGGCTGGAATCTGAATTGGTTCAGCATTACGCAAGGCGCCAATTGACGCGCCATTGAAGTTACCGGAACTCGCACCAATCCTCCGCGCTTTGCGCGGAGGATTTTTTTCGGGATATTATTTCCAGCATTCATTGGCATTCGCCGGCCCGCATCCGGCAAATAACTTCAACAACAAAACGTCTTGTTAAGCAACTACTGATTAACCACGCGCACGGGCAGGCTGCGCGCGTACGGCTTTTCACGGCTTTCTCGACAGCAAGAGCACGTGATTGCGTTAACCGCGGGTTAAAAATATAAAATTCTTGAACCAGCTACCAGCATTCATCGCAACCACGGGCATACTTAATATCATGTGAATTCGGCAAGGCGCAGCGTCCATCGAGTCATATGCATCGGCATCACTTCAGTTGCCGCTGTAATCGCTGATTGTGCAAACAGCCAACAGTCAAAACCATAATGAAATATCATTTTCTCAACCTGCACGATGTCGTCATCATTGTCTCAATACTGGAATCAGCTTTTTTAGGTGCATTTTTCTGGTTGATACCAGGCAAACAACGTCTGGCGCGACACATACTGGCATTTCTGTTTTTGCTGATGGCCGGAGCGCTTACCAGCACTTTGTTTATCTGGAACAGCTATCTGCAAACGCTGGCAATTGCAAACTGCAACATTGCACCGCTGGTGCTCGCCACGTGCCTGCTGCTGCAAGGACCAGCGCTGTATCTTTATCTCAATGCGCTTTCCCGCGATACAAATCTGTGGCAATGGCCAAAGGCACTGCATTTGGTCCCGGCATTGACATCCGCAATGGTCATACTGGCATTCAACATCACTGTAAAGGATTGGCTGCCCCGGGACTGGCCGACCGTTCCGGCCAGCACGCTTCTGGCGGTTAAATACGTATGGGTATTGTTCAAATGCGTGCCCGCGACGTACATCATCGCCTGCCTTCACGCTGAATACCGTCTGCGTCAGGACATGAAGCAGATATATTCAAATATCTCGCAGCGCGAACTCATGGTCGCGGACATCGTACTGGGCGGATTCTTTGTTCACTGGCTGTGGTCATGTGCGGGATATCTGCTGAGCGGTTACCTCAGCGATCAGGCGAACGAATTTGTGGGGGCATCGAGCGACTACATCGCCGCCATACTGCTGAATACCCTGTTTGTGTTTGGCCTGGTCAATACCCGTCAATTACTCAAGACACTGCCGGCGGACAAAGATGCAAAGCCGGAAACAGAATTGCCGATGGAAAAAGTCGCGGCGATAGAACAATGCATTCATGTGCAGAAACTCTATCTTGAAAACAATATCAATCTGGAACGTTTTGCTGAACGTGCAGGACTGAAGCCGCGCGATGTTTCAACGATCATCAACTCGCACTACCATTCCAATTTCTTTGAGTTCATCAACGGCTTTCGCATCGAGGAAGCAAAGCGGCTGCTGATGAATGCAGATTCGGGGGAATCGATTCTGGATATTGCCTACAGATCCGGCTTTAACAGCCAGTCTGCCTTCCATCGCTTTTTCAAGCGCATGGTGGGCATCACTCCTTCGCAGTACCGCAATCGCAAAAGACATGTCATCGACGACGAATCGATGCCGCACAGGGCTTGAGTGCAACGACCGGGAATGAGGTCCGCATTTGACCCGCCAGCGCGAATCATGTTGCGTATCGCCAGCGTGTCATACATCGCATGTTTCCCAGTTCGTGCTGAGGCGGAGCTCCGGAAAGGCGAAAGATTGCATTTCAACCCTCCATAGTTCTCAACAACATCACAAATAACTTTGAAACGACACCCAGCGCTGATGCGCAACCCTTCCCATCCCGGCGAAGCCCTGAAAGAGCTGGTGATTGACCACGTCACAATGGGGTGTTCGCTTCTCACTCATGACTTTATGCAATAACAAATAAAATGCGGACCATCACCCAGATTCTTTTATATACCCTTCCACATCCATCGGCTCAAAGACGCGGCCATCAAAGAAACCTTCGGCAGCAAGATTGAGCGCAGCGTTCTTTTCATCCACTACAAAACCGCCACTCACAGCGCGTTCGGTTTTGTAATCGGTCATCGGCAACGATTCATCTTCCAGCGTGAGTGCGTGACGATATAGATCAGGCCGGTAAGTCGCCCGCACCACTTCCAGCGCGTTGGATGAATATGCCGTTTGCTTCCAGCGCACCATCTGGCTGTAGAACCACAATGCATGACTGGTCCATGGAAAGTTGGCCAGATGACTGTGCATGACAAAAAATTCCGGCACATCAGTCAACTCTCCACCGGGTTCAAGCCGCAGCCTGCAATCCAGTGCGCGTTGCAATACTTCCATCGGCGCACCCACATATTTTGGCTTTGCCAGCATGGCCGCCAGTGCCAGATGATTGCCTGAATCTTCGCACCACTGCGCAGCGCGATGCAGCGCGCGAATCAATCCTTCCAGTTGTTGTGGATGTTGCCGCGCCCAGTCTGCACGGCAACCCAGCACTTTCTCCGGACTCAACCGCCATATCTGGCTGGTTGCATTGACGATGACACCAGCACCGGCTTCAACCGCAATGCTGTTCCACGGCTCGCCCACACAGAAGCCATCAATCTGTCCTTCACGCATGGCATCCACCAGCAGCGGCGGAGGAATCACCACCAGTTGCACATCCCGATCGGGATCAATGCCGCTGGCGGCAAGCCAGTAACGCAATTCGTAGTTATGACAGGAGAACGGATACACCATGCCGAATGTCAGCGGTGATTCATTGCGTTGCGCACGTTCAACAATGACTTTGAGCAATGCCTGACCCTGATCAGCAGGTGATGCGCCCAGCATCGCACCTTGTGCCTGCATTGCCAGCCACAATGCATTGCTGATGGTGATGGCATTGCCACCGAGTCCCAGCGAGATGGGTGCGATCATCGGCACCGTGAGATGACCAATGCCCAGCGACGATGCCACTGCCATCGGCCCCAGCATCTGTGCTGCATCAAAGTGATCGACGATGACACGATCACGGATGTTGGCCCATGATGTTTCGCGCACCAGTGTTACTTCCAGTCCTTCCTGCGCAGTGAATCCTTTTTCCACTGCGGCCACCAGTGTGGCGCAATCCAGCAAGGGCATGAATCCGATGATGAGATGGTTGGGTGTCATTTCAGCAATTTCGCCGCAGTGATAATGCTCTGCGCCACTTGCGAGAGCTTCAGGTTTTCATTCATCGCGGTCTTGCGCAACAATGCGTAGGCCTGTTCTTCGTTCATGCCGCGCTCCCTCATCAGGATGCCCTTGGCGCGTTCCACCAGCTTGCGCTCTTCGAGTTGCTGCCTGGTTTTATCCAGTTCGGTGCGCAGTTGATTGAATGCCTTGAAGCGGCTGATGGTCAATTCAAGGATGGAATGAATGCGTTCCTTCTTCAGTCCATCCACCACATAGGTACTGACGCCCGCATTCACTGCCGCTTCCGTCATGCCTGCATCGGACTTGTCAACGAACATGGCGATGGGACGATGCACGGTGCGCGACACCTGGAACATCTGTTCGAGCACATCGCGATTGGGATTTTCAAGATCAATGAAGATCACATCGGGTTCGGCATCGACGATGCGCTTCAACAGGTTCTGCATGTCGCGCACTACAACGACATCACTGTGTCCTGCTTCACGCAGACCATCTTCAAGCACGGCAGCGCGTGTCACATTTTGATCGACAATCAGGATACGCAGGGAATCAGGCATGCTCACACCGGAAAAAAATCAGCGCAAAGCATACCCGACTCTCATGCATGACACTATGACATCACCAGATGTATTCAACTTGCGCCCAGAACTTTTTTGTGTCTTTGTATGCAGCAGGCGTTGTCGCACTGGCAGTGTAATCCGCATACTTGAGCGTGGCGATTACGTGCTGCCACTTGCCCGCAATTTGTGCATCGACTTCATCACCCAGGTTCTGACTCATGCGTGTTGAATCAAATTTGTGATAGACAACAACGAAGCCCAGCGTATCGAGAAATCCGATCTTCTTCGCGGTAAAGCCAGCGTTGACATATTTGTCATTGATGCCGTTCATCGGTGTCGTAAGAAACTTGTCGGCCCAGCCCTGAAACTTGTGCAACGTTGCAAGCGGCGTTGTAAATCCCTTGACAACACCATCACCTGCAAGATTCTCAACACCCGCAGTGGCAGACCATTGCCTGAAACTGACGCCCAGCTCGCCAAGATAGTAATCGTTGCTGAAACGCAGCGGGTTGTCGCCATAATCCTTTTGTGTTGCGTATGAAGCGACGTAAGAGATATTCAGCTCACCTGCCGCCTTCTTGCCGGCAAAGCGCGCGCCATAGGTCGCATTGGAGTCGCGCACGGCGGCGGGCACTGTGGGAATGTCGTCGAACGCCATCAAGTAAGCAAAGGCGCTCAGCTTGCCGGCAGGCAAGTCATACGCAGCATTGGCGAAAATCATTTTTCCCTTGTAGACGCCCTGCGCCGAGTCTTCGCCAAAAATGCGATTCACGCGATTGGAGTAAGTCAGATCAAGCGTGAGTTTCTTGATGGGCTTGTTGATAATGCGCACTGCATCGTAGGTTTGCTCATTCTGCCGCCAGCCTACATTGCCGACAAAGCGCTGGTCGTCAATGTTGATGCGTTCGCGCCCCAGCACAATGGTGGTATCGACAATGCTGGTGTTGGTCAGCTGCAAACGATTCACCTGATCAACTTTGGGATCGGATACGGTGGGGAACCATGTCTTGCCATTGGTGGTGCTGTTGTAGTTGTCTTCCAGCGCGCCAACAAATTCACCTTCGGCCAGCAACGATGTGCCCCATGCCTTGCCGGTTTCAAAACCCAGACGTGCACGCAATGTTGTGGCATTGGCGGTTTCTGCAAGCGGATCCTGATCCACCCATTCATAACGCGCGCGCACGTCGATGATGGGTTTGGTTTTGCTGAAGGCATCGCCAACCGGATTGGCATTGGCGCAGTTACATGTGATGGATGCAGTTACCGCAAGCGCCAGCGCTGGCGCGACGATAGCAACATGATTTTTTGAGCGAATCATTCAATACTCCAGTGATGCAGGGCATCGGGTTACCACCAGGGCGGCATGCCCCGGCGATGGTTATAAAAAAATCAATATCGAATTGGTATAAGCACTACCAGCGCTAGCAATGCGTCATACCCACAAGAAAATTTCAGGCAGCTTTGTGCGAATTCACCTCGTGCTGTTCAAGAAAACTCAATAACTGTTCGCGATAATCCCAGTACCGCGCATGCTCCAGCAACGCCTTGCGGGAACGCGGTCGCGGCAATTCGACATTCATGATCTTGCCGATACGTGCATGTGGACCATTGGTCATCATCACCACGCGATCTGCCAGCAGAATGGCCTCGTCCACATCATGGGTAACGCAGATGGCGGTGATCCGGCTGCGTTTCCACACATCCATCAACACTTCCTGCAGTTCCCATCTTGTCAATGCATCCAGCATGCCAAACGGTTCATCAAGCAACAGCAATTTGGGAGAAAGCGCGAATGCACGCGCCAGACCGACACGCTGTCGCATGCCGTTGGACATATCACTGGCTTTCCGGTCCATTGCATCCGCAAGACCGACACGGCTGAGGTAATACTCGGTGACATCGCGACGTTCGGCAGGCGTGGCATGCGGATACACTTTCTCAACACCCAGCGCGACATTCTCGCGTGCACTCAACCAGGGCAACAAGTTCGGCGACTGGAACACCACGCCGCGATCAGGGCCTGCGCTGCTGATTTCATGATCGTCGAGAATGATGGCGCCGCCGCTGATGTCATTGAGGCCCGCCACCATCGACAACACCGTTGACTTGCCGCAGCCGGAATGACCGATCAGTGAAATGAATTCACCCTTGCGCATGTTGAGTGAAAACTTGTCCACTACCGTCAACGGTCCCTTGGGCGTGGGATAAATTTTGGTCACTTCATAAAACTCGACATACTTGTTCGCATCTTGTGCCGGTTTGGGTTGCAATTCCCTGTGCATGGCTTTGGGCACACGTTCCATTGCGGTGATGGGCACCACCACCGGCGTTGCACGCTCAATGGCATCGCCGCCGCGTTGTTCGCCCATGGTCAACAGGTACTGGGTGATCTCGGCGCGCAGTCTTTTATATTCATCATCATGATTAACCGTGGTGCGATCGCGCGGCCGTTGCAGATTTACCTTGAACTCGCGACCCAGCGTTGCACGCGGTCCAACGGTCAGTGGAATGATTCGATCCGCGAGTAGTAACGCTTCGTCGACATCATTGGTCACCAGCACCACTGTCTTGCGTTGCTGGCTCCAGATGCTTTCGATTTCGTCCTGCAATTTGCCGCGGGTCAGCGCATCCAGCGCCGACAGCGGCTCATCAAGCAACAGCACTTCGGGATTCATGGCAAGCGCGCGTGCCACTGCAACACGTTGACGCATGCCGCCGGACAATTCTGCAGGGCGGCGCTCAGCAGCGTGTGACAAGCCCACCATGTCAATGTATTTATTGACGCAGTCAATCTGCTGCTGCTTTTTCCATTGTGGATGAACCGCCTGCACGGCCAGCATCACATTGCCACGTACTGTGAGCCAGGGAAACAATGAGTAGCTTTGAAACACCACGCCGCGTTCGGGGCCCGCATCAGCCACGGCTTTGCCATTCATCACCACCGTGCCGCTGTCGGGTGTAATCAATCCGGCAATGGTGTTGATCAAGGTGGTCTTGCCGCTGCCGCTGAAACCGACAATGGCAACGAACTCACCTTCCTCAATGCTGAGATTGACATTGTGCAACACCTCGTTCACATGACCGGTGTTGAAACGTTTGCAGATGTCTTTCAGTTCAAGAATGGGCATGCTTGCTTGTCCACAAGGTGAGAGCGCGGTGTTGCTGATCATGTCCGTAAAAAACCGTCAAAAACAGGATGTTTTTGCCGGAGCCTACAGGAACGTATTCACGGCGTTTTTTGCAGGACATGATTGACAACACGGTGCTCGACATTTGACCTCGACTTATCTGCGTCCACTGAAATTGACCAGCGACTGAATGGTGTACATCACCCTGTCCAGCAGGAAGCCAATGACACCGATGGTGAACACCGCCACCATCAGGCGGCTCAACGATTCCGAACTGCCGTTCTGGAATTCATCCCATACAAATTTTCCGAGTCCCGGATTTTGTGCCAGCATTTCCGCCGCAATCAGCACCATCCAGCCCACACCCAGCGACAAACGCAAACCGGTGAAGATCAAAGGCAATGACGATGGAATGATCAGCTTGAACAGGCGTGTCGACCATTTCAGTTGCAACACCTTGGCCACGTTGAGCAGATCCTTGTCGATGGACGCCACACCCAATGCGGTATTGATCAATGTCGGCCACAACGAACACAGCGCGACTGTTATCGCCGAAGTGATGAATGACTTCTCGAACATCGGGTCCTTGGTGACATACAGCGCGCTCACCATCATGGTGACAATGGGCAACCACGCCAGCGGCGACACCGGCTTGAATATCTGGATGAAGGGATTGACTGCGGCATTGATATTGGCCGATACCCCGCACAGTATGCCGACCGGAATCGCAATCAAACTCGCCAGTATGAAACCGGTGAACACCGTTTTGAGACTGGTGATTATTTGATCAATGTAAGTCACTTTGCCGGTGTACTTGAAGACGTGGATCTCTGCATGCGGATCTTCTTTCAGCAATTCCGCATTACGCTCGGCCTGACGCTGATAGAACTCGGCACGCCGTTCACGCTGCTGCACGTGGTCCTGCCACAGCGCTTCACTCTGTTGCCACACCTCCTTCGGCCCCGGTATCTGTCCCAGACTGGTGACGATATGACTGGCGATCTGGCTCCACGCAAACAGGAAGATGGCGAATGCCGTCACCGGCACACCCAGCAAACGCCACAATTCCTTCAGTTGTGCGCGTGCGCTTTCACCGCGCAGCATGCGCATCACCGGCACCAGAAATCCCAGGCCTGCAACGTTGAGAACGCCATACACTCGTTCAAATGCACGGCTGGTTCTTGCAGCACGCAACTTGGCCGCTTGCATTGCTTCGTCCTTCAATGTTTCCAGCGATGCAGCCGGAGCCGTATCACCTGAATGCACCGATGGCACAGGTGTTGTCGCAGGTGTTGCAGGCATTGCGGATTTCTCTTGATCTTGCATTGACATCAGGTAACGCGTTTCAAACCGGATAATCCGGCATCACTTGATGACTCCGCCGGTTATCTTCTGCTTGCCCTTGAGTCCAATGGCAAACTTGTTGATATAGGCATTGGGCTTGTGACCGTCGTACTCAATACCGTCGATGAAATCCTTCGTGGCCGGTTTGTAGCCATCCGTGCCGAAGGGAAAGTCTTCTTTCTTTGCCTTGCCTTCATCGATCAACATTTGCGCCGCCTGCATGTAGACATCCGGCCGGTATACCTTCTTTGCAGTCTCGGCGTACCACGTGTCGGGCTTTGCTTCATCGATCTGTCCCCAGCGGCGCATCTGTGTGAGGAACCACACGGCATCGCTGTAAAATGGATACGTTGCGTAATAGCGGAAGAACACATTGAAGTCTGGCAGGGAACGCACATCACCTTTGCCAAATTCAAATGTGCCCGTCATGCTCTTGGCGATAACGTTGTAGTCAGCGCCCACATATTCGGGACGTGAGAGAATCTGTGCCGCTTCCTTGCGATGTGCGCCGTTATCCGCATCCAGCCATATGGCGGCGCGAATCAATGCCTTGGTGAGTGCCAGCAATGTGTTGGGATTTTTCTCCGCCCATGCCTTGGTGACGCCGAATACTTTTTCGGGATTGTTTTTCCATATTTCGTAGTCAGTGATCACCGGCACGCCAACACCTTTGACGATGGCCTGTTCATTCCACGGCTCACCCACGCAGTAACCATAGATGGTGCCCGCTTCCAATGTTGAGGGCATCTGCGGTGGCGGTGTTACTGACAATTGCACGTCCGCCTTGATCTGGCCGGAAATGTCGTTGGGCACGTAGTAACCGGGATTCAATCCTGCGGCTGCCAGCCAGTAACGCAAATAATAGTTGTGCGTGGATACCGGAAATACCATGCCCATCTTGAAGGGCTTGCCTTCATGCTTGTATTCCTCTACCACCGGCTTCAATGCATCAGCCTTGATGGGATGAACAAATCTGCCATCGGCGTCTTTTTTCAAATGCGCCTGCATGCGCGCCCACACATCGTTGGACACGGTGATGCCATTGCCGTTCAGGTCCATGCTGAATGGCGTGATGATGTCTGCCTGGGTGCCATAACCAATGGTCGATGCCAGCGGCTGTCCGGCCAGCATGTGCGCGCCATCCAGTTCGCCGCTGATCACGCGATCAAGCAATACCTTCCAGTTGGATTGCGCTTCCAGCGTGACATACAGACCTTCATCCTCGAAGTAATGCTTTTCATAGGCAATGGCCAGCGGCGCCATGTCGGTAAGCTTGATAAAGCCCAGCTTGAGTTGCTGCTTCTCCAGCTTCAACGGTTTCGCCTGGACGGCGCCTGCCCCCAGCGTGGTCATGGCCACCGCGACCAGCAACGTGCGAATAACGCCAACGGCTTTTGACTTTTGCATCAGCGCCAATTGCCTGTTCACAAAGACTCTCATGTTTACTCCTGCCTCATCAGTGGCGTCTGCAATGCAACTACACCGCAAAACGCGCAAACAAAAAGCCGCCGTCGAAAACGCACTGCGTTCTGCGAGCGGCGGCTTTGCCGTGATCCGGCTTCGGATCGTCACGGAGCGGTTGCCCGCCCTGTACAGGTGATAAAGCAAACGCTGTGCCAAACCTGCATAACGATGATTTATTACTGGAAAAACAGCATTTTTTGATTTCGTTGATCAACGGCGGCAACAGCAGATACCGCTTGTGTGCAACCATTTCGCACAACAACACTCTTGCAATGCACAAGGATTGAGCCGCACACGGATATCGCTGTCGCGCTTGCGCCATATCATTGCACCGGGCCTCCGGACAGTTGAATTGCAAAAATCCATTTAACGAAATTGAATAATCACCTATGCTGTACGGCAGGATTCAATCGCCACACAAGCCGTACATATCAAGCCACTTATCAGCCACGCGCGATCAACAGGAACAGTGCCCCATGAAAACTCATCACACTCTCTTGTCTCTCACTTTGTTGCTGACCTCCGCCGTGGCCTGGGCTGCGGACAACACCGCCGCTAACGTAAACGCTGCCAACGGCGATGACGATACCTTGCAGGAAGTGGTGGTCACTGCCACCAAGCAAGCGCGCGAACTCAGCAAGGTGCCCATCAGTATCACTGCACTCACACAGGACTTGATGGACCAGCGCGCCATCAAAAGCATCAACGACATTGCGTTGCAAACACCGGGACTGGACCTGGGTGATCAGGGCAGCAATGGCGTGGGTGATCGCATTTCCATTCGCGGCATTGATTCCAACAGCGGCTTTTCAACCACTGGTGTGTATGTGGATGACACGCCGATCCAGGGACGCAACAATCCCGTTAATCTCGGCGGCACTGCATTTCCTGAAGTATTCGATCTCGAACGTGTGGAAGTATTGCGCGGCCCACAGGGCACATTGTTTGGTGCCGGCGCTGAAGGTGGTGTGGTGCGTTTCATTACACCAACGCCCAGTCTGGTGACCAGCAGCGGCTATGCACGTGGTGAAATGTCTTATACACAGCATGGCGCGCCCAGTTATGAAGGCGGCGCTGCTTTCGGCATTCCACTGGTTGAAGACAAACTGGGCATGCGTGTCAGCGGCTGGGCGCGGCATGAAGGCGGCTGGGTGGATCGCACTGCATGGGAAACCGGTGAAACTTATCGCAACACCAACTGGAGCGATGCCGGTGGTGCACGCATTGCATTGCGCTGGCAACCCGGTGACAACATCAACATCACACCGTCGCTGTTGTATCAAGGCGTGCATCAAAATGACACCCCCGATTACTGGAGCGCATTATCAGATCCATCGGCCGGACAATTTCGCAATGGTTATCAGGCACGGCAACAAAGCACCGATCACCTGACGCTGGCGGATCTGAAAGTTGAAGTGAACAATGACAACCTGTTGTTCACCTCCATTTCTTCGTACTTTTATCGCAACGAAACCAATGTGTCCGATGTCACCAACTACGACATCGCCGGTGCATTGGGCGCGGTGGGCGCAAATGGTGAAGACAATATTTTTCCCACGGTATCCAGCGGTGCATTGATCACCGACTTGTTCATCGGCGCCACACAGCAGAACATTTTCACGCAGGAATTCCGTTTGCAGAATACCGATGATCATGCACATCTGCGCTGGGTGGCGGGCCTGTACTACCAGAACAGCCGTTTAAGCGATTCGCAACTGGCGCCCAACCCGCAATTGCCACAACTGTTTCTTGAACAACAGGGCGCGGGCGCCTTCGAGGATTATTACTACACCAGCGATTGCGTTGCCGATTGCAGCGGCATGCTCGGCATTTACGAATACACTGGTGTTGAACATTCACGTGATGTGCAGACTGCGGCCTTCGGCAATGTGGACTGGCAGGTCACGCCGCGTGTGACATTGACCGGCGGCCTGCGCATTGAAAGAACACAATCGAGTTTTGTCGCAGTGGAAGATGGACCGGTAAACAATGGCGCATCGGTCGGCGGTGGTGAGATCAGTGCCACACCCGTTACACCCAAGATCAGTGTGTCGTTTCAACAGGACAACGACACACTGTATTACGCATCCGTTGCCAAAGGCTATCGTGCCGGCGGCGGCAACAGTCATGTGCCGCCCGCCTGCGGCATTGACCTGGACAACATTGGCCTGAGCGTTGCACCGGCGAGTTACAACTCTGATTCAACCATCAGCTATGAAGTGGGCAGCAAGCAGCACTTCCTGAATGGACACCTGAGTGCGAACGCGAGTGTGTTCTATATCGACTGGCGTGACATCCAGTGGTATTACTTCTTACCCAACTGCGGCTATGGCATCGTGTTCAATCTGGGTCATGCACGCAGCCAGGGATTTGATCTGGAAATGAATGCCAAATTGAGTCCGGCATGGCTTGCAAGCCTGAGTGTTGGCTACACTGATGCAAAATTCCTGGACACCGCGACACTGCCAGTGGTGTTTTCCGGACAGACGCTGGGACAAGCACCGTGGACGGTGTTTGCCAGTCTTGAATATCGTCCGGGAAACAACGGCATGTACGTGCGTGTAACCGATGATTTCAAAAGCGCCAACAATGGTCCGCAGCTTTTTCAGATTCCCGACTCTGCGGTGTACGATCCCGACCTGCAACCCAGTCCTTCATCCAATCAACTGGACATTCGCATCGGTCGAAACTGGAATGGACTGGACTTGTCGCTGTTCATCAACAATGCGCTTGATGCCGCACCCCGGATAGTGAATCCGCAGGCCAGTCACTATGTCGGCTATGATTTCAACAGCGGCGATGCGATCAGTTCACCCATCTTCTCTTACACCACATTGCGGCCGAGGACAGTGGGCTTCACCGTGACTTATCGTTATTGACATGAAGATGAGAAGGCTTCGAGATGGAACGAAACCGGAACAGCCGATGACTGCTTCCTGCTGAGTGATCAGCAGCCCGGAGACTCGCAACATTGTACGCGGGCAAACCTAACAATCGTAACAAACAGATGCTTTGATCAGCTGCGATCTTCCAGACTGGACAGCAGAGTCATGACAATACCGGTAAACAACTGGTGGCATTTTCTTCGTGTGGTCGCGGTTATGAATTGCGTTGCGTGGTTTGTGTCAGCGGTACTGCTGGCACGACATCGCAGCAACTATCACAGCGATGAGTATCGACGGCGGCGCTGGTTGATGGTGTTGTCCGCCGGCTATGTGCTGGGATGTGCATTTCGTTCGTTTCTGCCCAGGATAGATCTGCTGCGCATCTGTCTGGCGCAATCGTGGCTGTCGCGCATGCCGGTTGGCCGCAGTGTCGCAACCATTGCTGAACTCTGCTTCATGGCGCAATGCGCGCTGCTGTTGCATATCGCCGGTCGCTCCGTAGGGAACAAATCCACCACCAGGATTTCGCAGTGCCTGATGCCGCTCATCATCGTGGCGGAATGTGCTTCATGGTATGCGATCCTGTCCACCAACTATCTTGGTCATGTTGTGGAGAATTCAATCTGGACAGTCTGTGCGGCGCTGCTGTTCGTCAGTTTCTTTCATCTCTGGCCACACAGCAATCGCGGGCAACGCCAGTTTCTGTCTGCCATGATGGTTTTCGGCATTGGCTACATCCTGTTCATGATCACCACTAATCTGCCGATGTACTGGACACGCTGGCAATTGCAACTGACCACAAGACACGCGATTCTGCCACTGCTGCAGGGACTGGCAGATGCATCGCGCCGCTGCATAGTCAGTTTTAATCAGGACATCTGGTATCAGGAAATGCCGTGGATGACGTTGTACTTCACCATCGTTGTCTGGCTTAGCATGTTGCTGCCACATGCACCGACCTGGATTCGCAACTCACGCAGTCGATCCGCTGCAAGTCTGGAAAACAGCCCGCCCGGCGAATGAGGCTGGCGCGCCACCACGCAATCGTGCGGTGGGCGGTCAATATGACAACGCATGTCTCATAAGCATCAACAATTCACGTGACCGCCGCGCGGATTGATTAATCTTGGCGTCAACTTGGCCGACAGAGTGATTGTCCGGTAAATTTGAAGGTGATGCCAATTCGCCTGAATGTCCTTGCGGTGCCATGCACAGTATTGCTGCTGCAATTCACTGTGCATGCCGCTTTGGCACAGCAGGCTGCATCGCACGACGCTGAAACGACAGCCGCTGCGCCAATCGGCACGGGTATGGTTGATGACGACATCAGTGATCGGACATTGCAGGCCCGCGGCGCACGTATCGGCCTCATCATTGTCGCGGTGGACAACGTGTTCGATCCGCGCAATCCGCAGGAAAGCGGCACACTGTATCGTGCCGCCAATGCACTGCACATCAAGACACGCGGCAACACCATCCGCACCCAGTTGCTGTTTCACAAGGGTGATGTGTATCAGCGTCATGCGCTGGAAGAATCGGCACGCAATCTGCGCGCACTGGCGTATCTCAGTGAAGCGGACATCAAGCCCGTTGCCTATCATGCGGATGACAACACCGTGGATGTGCTGGTGCGCGTACACGATGTGTGGACCTTCAATCCGGGCATTTCCTATGGACGCAGCGGTGGCGCCAATCACAGCGGCGTGCAACTGGCGGAAAGCAACTTCCTCGGCTATGGCAAGGCCTTGTCACTGCAGACCGATCATGACGTTGATCGCAATGATGCAGGCGTGTCATACAGCGATCCGAATCTGCTGAGTTCGCGCTGGCAGCTCAACACCACATACATTGATGCCAGCGATGGCGGTACACAAAGCCTGAGCATTGCACATCCATTTTTCTCACTGGAAACACACTGGTCCGGCGCTGTGGATGGTTTGAACGAACAACGCATCGACAAACGTTATCAAATGGCCACCGTGGTTGATCAATATCAGACCACGCATGAAAGTTATGGCGGCCAGCTGGGATGGTCACCGGGATTGCAGGACGGCTGGGTGCAACGCTGGCTGGTGGGTTATCGTACTGATCGTCTGCATTACAATGCCGCGCCGGTTACCGGCACTTTGCAGTTGCCGGCAGACCAGTACCTTGCATATCCCTGGGTTGGCCTGTCGTGGCTTGAAGACCGCTACGAAACCACGCGCAATCGCGACCAGATCGGCCGTACTGAAGACATTTATTATGGCCGCGCGTTGTATGTGCAATTGGGCATCTCGGCCACTGCATTTGGATCGGATGTGCAATCGAACCTGCTGCAACTCACCTTGCAGGATGCATGGCACATCGGCAGCACGCAAAGCGTGTTTGCAAGTGTCAGCGCCAATGGCATTCATCAGCATGATGGCTGGCGCAATACACTGGTGACCACCAGCGTGCGCTACGACTACAAGTTCAGCTTTCACACGCTGCTTACTGCAAAGTTCACCAGTGACTACGGCATTCATCTTGATCCGTCATTGCCGTTGTATCTCGGTGATGATGATGGTTTGCGCGGTTATCCCCTGCATTACATCAGCGGCACGCATCGCGAAGTGCTGAATGTGGAACAGCGTTATTATTCAAACAGGCAATTACTGCGGTTGCTGACGATTGGCGCTGTGGCATTTGTCGACATCGGACACATCGGCGGCGGCAGCAACATCAACGAAACCGTCACGGATGGCACTCACACCCTGAGCGACATCGGTGTTGGCCTGCGCTTCGGCAGCATCCGTTCCAGCACCGGTGAAGTGTTTCACATCAACGCATCCTATCCATTGAATGCGGTTGGCACTGCGCGCAAGTTGCAATTACAGATTGTGACCAAGCAGTCGTTCTGATGCACTCGGGTGCTTCAGGATGACTGCCTGCCTCCTGAAAGCATGGTACGCAGTACATCATCCTTGAGAATGTAATGATGAAAGAGCGCAGCAAGCGCATGTGCACCCGCCACCCAGAGGATGACATCTCCCAGCCAGCCATGAATCTCCGCCACACTGGCGCCAAGATCGTGTGACATGGCCAGCGCCGGAGGAATTTCAATGCCGCCAAGCAGAGTTAAAGGATGGCCTTCAAGCCATGCACCAGTGATGGCCGTTATCGGCACCGCGAACAACAACACATAGAGCGCAATTTGCACTAACCGCGCGCTCAAGGTCATCCATCGAGGCACTACGGGAGGCGCAGGACGCTTGTCGAAAAAACTCCATAGCAACCTGAGCACAGTCAATATCAATATTGAAATGCCCAGCGTTTCGTGAAGGTGCCGGTCAAAGTCACGTGCCGCAGAATAGATGCGCACTTCCGGACCACCCGGACCATAAATGAATGCAGTCAGAACCAGAATGGCCGTCAGCCAGTGAAATATCCGTGCGGGTACGCTGTAACAAGTGGTGGCTTGCTGGTTCATTGTGATACCCCTCACCACTTCATCCGCAAGTTCATCCACGAGAACGAGCAGATGAAAAACCGGATTTGAATCCCATTACAAAGTCGTGCGCGATGTGACCCGTGGCGCCACCCAACAGAAGCAGGATCGCCGCCAGTAACAGAAGATTTCTATGGTTTTTGCGATAACCGGCAATCAGGACAACAATCCCCGCCAGCAGGAAAACAATGTCGATGTATTTCATGACTCCTCGTCACAGCTTCACGGGTTCTTTTCCAGCGATGTTGATTGAGTGAATGGCATTTGCAAAATAGCATCGGAACGCTGTCCGGCACAAGCGCCTGTCATTGCAAGCAGTAACGACGACGTCGTTTCGAATTGGCAACATGATCATCACGGCGCAGCACTTGGTTTATACATCCGGCTTACTGGGCCCTGCCGTGCTTCTTGATTGCAACCACAGTAAATGAAATGGCAGTGCTACAACTGCCTGACGTCAGTACCGACGTTACAAGCGATCTGGAGGCGGCAATCACGCCATCGTGAAGTTCAACAGCGACTGCTGTACTGCCGGGTCTTGTGCCTTGAAATGCATGCCGATGCGAAAACCTTCACCCGCGCAGGTGCAATTGGCAACCTTGCCTGTACCCGCCACACGCATGGTGCTGCCATTGATGAGAATGTTGAAGCGCACGGCACATACATCACCCACTTTAAGCGGCATGGCAATCAACACACTCAATCCCTGTGCGCTGATGTCCAGTGTATATCCCTGCATGATGGAATGTCCCGGCAAACCGACACTGACTTGCTGGCGGAACATCTTGCGTGGATAACGCCGCATGTCGTTATCCTGAAGCTGCGTGTAGAGCGGTGTCTGCTTGTAGAGGTTCATACAATTTATTTCCAGAGTTGCACGTTCCCAATCGGACTAGCGGTATTGCAGTGCGAGTCTTATCAGTCATTTTCCCAGTTGCACCTGAAACTGTGACACGAATCCGGTGCGCACCAGCGAACCCCGCACCTGCTGTTGCTTATGTTGAGAACAATTCCTCGTCCGATCAGGCAAACCCCTTGACGCTTTGACGTATTCCGTGAATACTCGCCGCCCATGACCTACATCACTTTCATTGCACGTTCTGGTTGGTGGCGCCGCTCATAAACGGAGAGGCGGGCCCACGAATCTGCGAATGAATCTGCAAATGTAAGCGACGATGTAAAGCATTCTGACCCAACCCATCTCCGATCAAGCCGGGGGTGGGTTTTTTATTGCCTGCCGTCCGGCGAGCGGAAAATGATAAACGCTGTGAAAACAGGAGTACTGCTTGAAACCGCCATTTGATATTGCCGCCGATCTGGATACGCCAGTGTCGGCCTACATGAAACTGAAGCCGTTTCGCCCGCGCTTTTTGCTGGAAAGCGTGGAAGGCGGCGAACGTCTTGCGCGTTATTCCTTCATCGGGTTTGGTGATTGCCTTGAAGTGCGACTGGATGCAAAGGGCCTGCGGGTTGGCAAACAGCAACTGCCCGTGCCGGGCAATCAAACCGAATTGTTGAATGCATTGCGCAATGCATTGTTGCAGGCACCCTTGCCCACACCATCCATTCCCGGCGTGCCATTGATCGGTGGCCTGGTGGGTGTTGCAGGCTATGATCTGGTGCGCTACTTCGAACGTCTTCCTTCACGTCATCCTGTCGATCCCAACCAGCCTGACGCACACTATCTGGCGCCGCAATCCATGCTGGTGTTCGATCATCTCACGCGCAGCATGGCACTGTTACATGCAGGATCGGATACAGAGCGTCAGACATTGCGCAAGGAAGTCATACAGGCGTTGCGTGGCGGACTCAAACTCAACGACAAACCAGTGCGTTATTCCGAGCCGGTTGCTTCATTGAATGAAGAACAGTACATCGCCGGCGTCAAGCGCGTGCAGGAATACATTGCCGCAGGTGATGTGTATCAACTGGTGCTGGCCTCACGCTTTTCGGGCGAATGCGATCTCGATCCATTCCAGACTTATCGCGCGCTGCGTTTGTTGAATCCGTCACCATACATGTATTACTGCGATCTGGGCGATCACATCATCGCGGGTTCATCACCAGAAGCACTGGTGCGCATGAACAATCGTCACGCACAATTGCGCCCCATTGCAGGCACGTTGCCGCGCGGCAGGGATGCAGAACAGGATCTTGCGTTTGAAAAGCAATTGCTCGCCGATCCCAAAGAGAATGCCGAGCATGTGATGCTGGTTGATCTGGCGCGCAATGATCTGGGCCGTGTCGCGAAAGCAGGCAGCGTGCATGTCCATCCTTATCGCTCCATTGAACGTTACAGTCATGTGATGCACATCGTCAGTGGCGTGCAAGGTGAACTTGCCGCTGACAAGGATGCCTTCGATTTGTTTGCCGCGGCATTTCCCGCCGGCACGCTGGTGGGATCACCCAAAGTTCGTGCCATGCAGATCATTGATGAGCTGGAACCATGCCGCCGCGGTTTTTATGGCGGCACGATTGGTTACTTCGGCAAGGGCGGTCCCGATTTGCAGTCGACCACCGTGGATCAGGCCATCACCATTCGCACACTGGTATTCAGTGGCAATCAATACAGCTTTCAGGCGGGTGCCGGCATTGTGTCCGACAGCGTGCCATTAAAGGAGTATCAGGAAGTACTGGCCAAAAGCGCCATCTTGCGCCGCGCGCTTGGTCTTGCACAGGAGGGACTCTAAGATGAACACGGTCATGAATCAAAGCACCAACAAGCATGCCAATGTGCGTTTGTTACTCATCGACAACTACGACTCATTCACTTACAACCTGGTACAGGCATTCCTGGTCCTGGGCGCTGAAGTACTGGTGCATCGCAATGATCAAATCAGCATTGAGCAGGCAGAAGCATTGCATGCCACTCACTTGTGCATTTCTCCCGGTCCCGGCACACCGTACGATGCCGGTGTGTCAATGAACATGATCAGGCACTTTGCAGGCAAGCTGCCCATCTTTGGTGTCTGCCTCGGACATCAGTCGCTGGTGGAAGTGTTTGGCGGCAAAGTCGTTCGCGCCGGACGCCAGATGCATGGCAAGGTGTCTATGGTGCATCATGATGGCAAACATCTGTTTGTCGGCGTATCGCAACCGTTTGCTGCGGGCCGTTATCATTCATTGATTGCACAACCGGAATCATTGCCGGATGTGCTGCAAGTCACTGCCCGCACCGATGAGGGTGAAATCATGGGTGTACGTCACAAGCACTATGTGATTGAAGGTGTGCAGTTTCATCCGGAAAGCATTCTCACACCCGAAGGCCCGGTCATGATGGATAATTTTCTTAAAACCACATCAGCGGTGAGAACCTGAGCATGGCCGAGTTGAGAAAAACACTGGATCACCTGCTGGAACATCGCAATCTGAGCGAAGCCGATGCATCGCAACTGTTGCTCGAACTCACCAATGAGAATCTTGCACCGGCGATGGCGGGCGCATTGCTCGCGGCTTTGCGCAGCAAGGGATTAACCGCTGATGAGTTGCGCGGCTTTGCGAAGGCGATGCGCAAGCTCGCCAAACATCCGGTGATTTCGCCGGGCGCACCATTGGTGGACATCGTTGGCACCGGGGGTGATTCATCCGGCAGCTTCAATTTGTCAACGGGCGCGGGACTGTTGATTGCGGCGCTGGGCTTGCGTGTGGTGAAGCATGGCAATCGTGCGGTATCCAGCCGCAGCGGCAGTGCCGATACGCTGGAGCAACTGGGCTTGAAATTACCCTTGAGTGAAGCACAAGCTGGCCAATGTCTTGATGCCACCGGGTTCACATTTTTGTTTGCACCTTATTATCATTCAGCAACCAAGGCTGTTGCGCCGATTCGCCAGGCATTGGGTGTACGTACCGTGTTCAACATTCTTGGACCATTGTGTAACCCCGCCGAACCGCCGTTTCACTTGATGGGCGCTTTCAATCTTGAAACAGCAAAATTGATGGCAGACACATTGGCAGGACTGCCGAATGAACGTGCCTACGTGGTTCATGGTGAACCCGGCTGGGATGAAGCCACTCCTTGTGGCGCCTTTGAATGTTTTGAAGTGCACAATGGTCATGTCAAACATCGCACGCGCAGTGCAGCAGAGTTTGGCCTGCCCGGTTGCACACCGCAGGAACTGCAAGGTGGCGATGCAGCGTACAATGCACAATGTCTGCGCGATGTATTCTCCGGCAAGGACCAAGGCGCGCATCGTCATGCATTGATATTGAATGCCGCACTGGTGCTGGAATTGACAGGCCGTGCAACCTCACCTGTTGATGCCGCACAACAGGCAGCCGCTGCCATTGATTCCGGCCGTGCGACTGAAGTGCTTGTCAAGTTGTCTGCGTTCGGTGCGCATCAATGACGCTTCGTTGCAAACAATATGCACTAAGTCATTGCCGCGAAGGCGGGAATCCAGTCAAACAACGTTTCATTCATGGTGAGTCCAAATTTATGGAAGCAAGGGAACCATTCAATCAATTTGATGAATCATTCGACAAGTTCACAGCGAGCGTGTTCAACTGGATTCCTGCCTGCGCGGGAATGACGAGCCTGTTTTCAGGCCGCCTTGTAGTAACAGATGTAACTGGAGCATTTGTTATGGAGGAACGCTGATGTCTGGTCTACTGACAGAAATGGCACGCCTGAGTTACGACCGTTGTGCAGCTGCACGCGCTCGTGAATCCGAATCAGCTCTGTGGGCGCGCGTCAATGGCATGCCCGCTGCGCCAAAACTGAAACTGTCATCCGAGGGATTTGACCTGATTGCGGAATGCAAGCTGAATTCACCCTCCGCTGGTGATTTGTCAGCCAATACGGTTGATGTTGGAAGTCGCGTCGCTGCGTATGGCATGGGCGGCGCTGCAGCAGTTTCGGTGCTCACTGAGCCTTCACGATTTGGTGGTGAATTGTCGCATCTTGAAAAGGCATCTGCAGTGCTTGCGCCATTGAATGTGCCCACCATGCGCAAGGATTTTCTGGTGGAACCCTATCAGGTGATGGAAGCACGTGTTGCTGGTGCGGGCGGGGTATTGGTGATTGCACGCATGCTGGATCAGAGCCGCATCACCGCACTGCTGGATTGCGCCGCCATGTTGAATCTGTTTGTATTGATCGAAGCATTCGATGCCGACGACATCAATGTCATCAATGAAGTGCTGTCGGCACGCAAGGCGCATGATGAAACCATTCTGGTTGGCATCAACTGCCGCGATCTGCAAACCCTTAAAGTCAACATTGAACGTTTTGCGGAACTGGTTGAACTGTTGCCCGCGGATTATCCCAGGGTTGCTGAAAGCGGCGTCAACAATGTTGAAGATGTGCAGCGCATCGTGCAACTGGGTTATCAGGTGGCACTGGTGGGCACGACGTTGATGAACAGCACTGATCCACGTACGCTGGCCGGTGAGTTGCTGGTGGCAGGACGGGAAGCTGCTCTGGAAAGAATGAAGGACGAGATGTAATGCACATCTGGATCAAAATCTGCGGCATGACCAGCGCACTTGCAGTCAATACTGCCATTGATGCCGGCGTGAATGCCGTGGGCTTTGTCTTTGCACCATCAAAACGTCAGGTGACTGCACGACAGGCACTGGATTTTGCATCACAAGTACCTGCGAATATTGCGCGCATCGCGGTGATGCAGCATCCATCGCAAACAGTGGTGGACGACGTGTTGCAAACATTCAAACCGGATGTGTTGCAGACAGACTGGGAAGATCTGGCCGCATTAAAACTGCCATCGCAATTGCAGATACTGCCGGTGTTGCGCGCGGGCAGGCAATTGCCGGATGAGCTGCCCAGACGTTTTTTATTTGAAGGTCCAACAAGCGGTACGGGACAAACCGCCGACTGGACGCAGGCGTCGCAGCTTGCAACACAAGGCGAATTGATTCTTGCGGGTGGATTGAATGCTCGCAATGTTAATGATGCTATCCGGCATGTTCATCCCTTTGGCGTGGATGTCAGCAGTGGAGTGGAGTCATCACCCGGTGTAAAGGATATGAACAAGATTGTTGAGTTTGTAACAGCAGTACGAACGGCTTCCTCCTCTCTCCCCTTGAGGGAGAGGGGTTGGGGGTGAGGGGTGCTGCATTGATGTTCAACGGTGAGTGGAGCATTGTCACCCTCTCCCTTAATTCCTCCCCCATCAAGGGGGAGGGAAATAAACCCGCTTTCGCGGGAATGACGCCGTAGATCACGATGCATTGACATGAGAATATCGTGGCATTGAGCAAACCAGACTAATTGAAGAGTATTGAAATAAGCTATGAGCGCATTGATAAAACCGCTTGATAAGGCAACATTGCTTGCCAACGTATTGAACGATCGCTATCCCGATGAACACGGCCGCTTTGGTCCCTTCGGCGGCCGTTACATTCCCGAAACCCTGGTACCGGCGTTGAATCGCCTTGAAGAAGGCGTTAAGCGTTACTTGCATGATGCTTCTTTCCAGCAGGAATATCAGGCGGAATTGCGCGACTGGATTGGCCGTCCCACTGCACTGACGCATGCACGCGGGCTGTCAAAACGGTGGGGCGCCGATATCTGGCTGAAGCGTGAGGATCTTGCACACACCGGTGCACACAAGATCAACAATTCAATCGGCCAGGTGCTGCTGGCAAAGAAGCTCGGCGCAAAACGCGTGATTGCAGAAACCGGCGCTGGCCAGCATGGCGTCGCCTCTGCGGCAGCTTGCGCACGCGTTGGATTGCCCTGCACGGTTTTCATGGGCGCGATTGACATGGAACGGCAGGCACCCAATGTAGGCAGAATGAAATTGCTGGGCGCAACCGTTGTGCCGGTTACCAGCGGCGATAAAACATTGCGCGCCGCAGTGGATGAAGCGTTGCGTGACTGGGTGACTGATCCCAATGGCACTTACTATTGTCTGGGCAGCGCCATTGGCCCGCATCCATATCCATACCTGGTGCGTGAACTGCAATCAGTGATTGGCCGTGAAGCACGCGAACAAATGATCAGCAAGACCGGTTCATTGCCCGATGTTGCCATTGCCTGTGTAGGCGGTGGATCCAATGCCATTGGTTTGTTTCATCCTTTTGTGAAAGACATGCAAGTCAAATTGATTGGCATTGAAGCAGGCGGCAAGGGAACTGGACTGGGAGAAAATGCCGCATCTCTCGCATATGGATCTCCGGGCGTGCTGCAAGGCTGTTATTCCATGTTGTTGCAGGATGAGAATGGCCAGATTCAGGAAACGCATTCGGTTTCAGCGGGTCTTGATTATCCCGGCGTGGGTCCGGAACATGCAGTATTGCAGGCTGCAGGTCGCGTAAGTTATGAAGGCATTGAAGATGATGATGCACTAAACGCACTGGAAGAGTGTTGCGCGGCTGAAGGCATTCTTCCCGCCATCGAATCATCGCATGCGCTTGCTGGCGCAAGACGTTACGCGAAGAACAATCCAGGCAAGAAGATATTGATTGGCCTGTCTGGTCGCGGTGATAAAGACATGCCAACGCTGCAACGGACTATTTTGCTGGGGAAGATTTGATTTACTTCATTTATGTGCGCATCCGATCGAACCTCTCTCGCCATGTCGCCGACGCAGCAAGTGCTGACACATTATCGAGCAATATTGATTTGCCCCTAACTTACGAAAATTGAATTTGACCATGCCCACCCCACACAAACCCTCTCAACTCATCAGTGACGCCATTCGCGCGGCGCAATCGCAGAATCGTCCTGCATTGGTTGCCTATCTCACTGCGGGCTTCCCGGAAAAGGAACCATTTCATGACTTGCTGTGCAAGGTTGCCGGCGTTGCCGATGTAGTGGAAATCGGTGTGCCATTCAGTGATCCCATGGCCGATGGTTTGACCATTCAGCGTTCCAGCCGCACCGCACTGGAGAAAGGCGTCTCTCTCAAATGGATATTGAACATGCTCAAATCGGCGACGCAAAAGCCCAAGGCACCGATATTGTTAATGAGTTATCTCAATCCATTGCTGGCTTTTGGTTTCGACAAGCTGCCACAAGCGGCCAGGGAAGCAGGAGTGTCCGGTTTTATTGTGCCCGATCTTCCTTTTGAAGAAAGCACTGACATTCAAGCAGCATTACATGAACAAGGGCTTGCCTTGATACAGATGGTCACACCGGTAACACCGCCAGATCGTCTTGCGATGTTGTGCAAACAGGCTGAAGGTTTTGTGTACGCCGTGACGATGACCGGCACCACCGGCAAGCAGGTTGCCACGCCGGATGAAGTGTTGAAATATATGGACGACGTCAAGACGCTGTCTTCTGTTCCGGTGTGTGCAGGCTTCGGCATTCGTCTGCGTGAACAGGTACAAGCCATCAACGGTCATGCGGATGGCGTTGTTGTTGGATCAGCATTGGTGGAAGTGCTGGAGCGCGGTGAAGACCCAGTAAAGTTTTTGAAGGGATTGCAATAAGTCACAGCATCTTCTGCGACAACGGCACAATCAACAGCCTCAATGCGTGGAACGACGCGGCATTTTGCATGGCCGGTCCACTTGCAATTAATTTGTCATTGATTTTGTCATTGAACCGCAGCGCGGGTTGACAGCTTGGTTATTAATACTATAAATAGCGCTGACACCACTTCAGAAAAAGGCACATTCATGTTCACTCCCCGCACCAGCATCATTTCCCTGACGTTGCTGTCACTGCTGTCCTGTGCCGTCAGTGCAGAAGCCGTTCGCGTTGTTCATGCCGATATTTCCAAAGTCATCGGACCGCACACCCAGGTACCGCTTGAATGTGTTGGCGCAGGGCGCGCCAATGAAGGTCTGCGTGCTGACTGGCAGGAACAACTGGCCACCGTGCAGAAGGAAATCGGCTTCAAGTACATCCGCATGCACGGCATCTTTCACGATGACATGGGCGTGTACAAGGAAGACAAACAGGGTAATCCGGAATTCAATTTCCAGTATGTCGATTCACTTTATGACGCGTTGCTGAAGCTGAAAATCAAACCATTCGTAGAACTGTCCTTCATGCCTTCCGCATTGGCCAGCGGCTCAAAGACCATTTTCTGGTGGAGAGGCAATGTCACACCACCCAAGGACATGAACAAATGGAATGCATTGATTCATGCCTTTGTAGCCCATCTTCTGGAACGCTATGGCGCCGATGAGGTGCATTCGTGGTACTTCGAAGTGTGGAACGAGCCGGATCTGAAAGATGGTTTCTTCACCGGCACACTGGATGATTATCTTGAGTTGTACAGGAACACCGCGGAAACCATCAAGGCAGAGTGCCCGCAATGCCGCGTTGGCGGACCTGCTTCTGCCATTCCTTATGCATTTGAAACTGCTTTTGAAAAATATGTAGTGGAACACAATGTGCCTGCCGATTTTGTTGCAACTCATGCTTATGGCGTGACCAAGGGCTTTCTGGATGCTGATGGCTCCGCGGGAACCGTGCTCGATCCCGATCCCAATGCAGTCAGCGGCCGCATGGAGCATTCACATGAACTGATAGAACAATCCGGCCGGCCGCAAATGGAATTGCATTTCACTGAATGGAGTTCGGCCTACACACCGACGGACTACATGCACGATCAATATCATCAGGCCAGTTTCATTCTCGACAAGATCAAGCGCGCTTCACCGTATGTGAACTCGATGTCTTACTGGACATTCACCGATATCTTCGAAGAAAGCGGTCCGCGATTTACACCATTTCACGGCGGCTTCGGTTTGATGAATCTGGAAGGCATTCGCAAGCCGGCCTACTTTGCGTACAAGTTTCTGGCGGAACTGGGCAGGCAGGATGTTGCCAGCGACGATCCACAATCATGGATAACACGATCAGCCGATGGTTCCATCCAGGCATTGGCGTGGGATTACACTCCAGTGCTGCCGCCGCACGGTGAGAACGATCAAACCTTCTACAGGAAGGAACTGCCCGCTCGGCCAAAAGGAAAATTGCAGATTGATTTCGATCATCTGGCCAATGGCCGCTATCGCGTCACCACTTATTCGACTGGTTACAACCACAATGATGCATATTCAGCGTATGTGCACATGGGTTCGCCATCGCAACTGACACGCGCACAGGTGACATCATTGAACAAGATTGCCAGCGGCGCACCGGATCAGACATTCGAGATCAACGTTACCGGCGGCAGCTATCGCTATGAAGTGCCGTTGTTCGAGAACGATGTGAAGTTTGTCGTGCTGACGCCCTTGCACAACAGGGACAGGTAATCAGTACGCTTGCGAGTCGTGAATGACCAGCTTGATGGTTTTGAATATGATCTTGATGTCCATCCATGCTGACCAGTGACGCAGATAGTCAAGATCGTATTCAACGCGCTTGCGCATTTTGTCAATGGTCTCGGTTTCACCGCGCAGGCCATTCACCTGCGCCCAGCCGGTGATGCCGGGCCGCACCTTGTGGCGGATCATGTAGCCGCTGATCAGTTTGCGATATTGCTCGTTGTGGGCAACTGCATGTGGACGCGGACCGACAATGCTCATGCGGCCCTGCAATACATTGATGATCTGCGGCAATTCATCCAGTGATGTCTTGCGCAGAAACGCGCCCAGTTTGGTGATGCGCTTGTCGCCCTTGGTGGCCTGAGTAACAGTATCGCCATTCTCAGCTACTGTCATTGAACGGAACTTGTAGACGAGAATTTCCTCGCCGTTTAACCCGTAGCGGCGCTGCTTGAATAACGCAGGTCCTCTGGAGGTGATTTTCACCGCCATCGTGATGGCCAATAACACCGGCCACAACAGCAGCAGGCCCACGATTGACAACACGATGTCCATGCCGCGCTTGATCAATGCGCTGATGCCGTTGTACGGCGTATCGCACACCGACACCACCGGCATGCCATCAATTTCAACGAAGCGCGCCTGGATGATGTCGAACGAGAAAATATCGGGAATGAAATAGATCGACGCTGTGGTGTCACGCAGTTCGTTCAACAACTGGATCATGCGCGGCGCGGCAGAAAACGGCAGCGCAATGTAGATGGCATCAATGCTGTGTGCCTGCACGAACTTCACCACATCCGAGCAATTGCCGCGCAGCAATGAACGGCATTCTTCGGGCAGGCGTTCCGGGTCGCGATCATCAAAGTAGGCCGCAAGATGACTGCCGCAAGTGTTATAGGCCCGACGTGTCAACTCCATGCCCAGTTCGTTGGCGCCGACCACAATGTGTTTCAGTGTTCTGGCGCCGGTGCCGCCCAGCAACTTTGATATGCGCGATTTGCAGGCTTCTGCAAACACCATTGCCACCGGCGTGACAAAGCTCCATGACAGCAGAATGAAGCGTGAATAGGAGGCTGATGATTTGAATGCAAACCCCATGAACAGCAACACGCCCACCACACATGCCCATTCAAAAAACAGGCGCGGTACAAAGTTGGATAACCAGCGGATAACTTTCATGCCGCTGCGTGGCGGCGGCGGCGTAATCAATTGACTGGTAAGCAGGAAGATCAGCACCGCCAGCGCGGCGTACTTGGCATCCATCGGCTGCTTGCGAATCACCATCAACACCAGCAGCGATATCACGGCCACCGCGGGACACAGGATGTAATTCAGCAACGTCGTGGTAGGCGAATGCGCAGAGCCGATTCGCACCCGGCGTTCGCGCAGCTTCGACAGCCGCTGCTGCGTGCTCGAGTTGATCTGCGAAATGTTTCTAGCCTCTGCTGCCATGGTCAATCTCTATTCAACGTTCTCGCAAGAAGCCGCGCCATTGAACGATCGCATCCCCGAAAACACAACTATATGCCTGTGATAACGTTATGCCACTGGCGATTTAACTTATTGGCGCGCCAGTTGCACCTACACTAGCCAATGAACGTGCCACTTTTGTTGCAAGGCCGGAAATTATAGAAGCACATTGAACAGATTGCCGGACACATGCCAAGGACTGTGAGCACCCTCACGCAAATAATCATGAGTCGAAGGGACGGCCAGTGTAGCCGACAGATTGGTGCTGAAACGTTGTTTTACGAGGAATTTAGCTAGAAATGGCGGACGACATATACCACCATGGCAGCCATTGCCAGGGCTGTGGCCAGCTCCGTGACGATCAGCAAGGAACGGATGGCATGCAGCGCCAGCATGCCGCGGCTGGAAAACTCAAGGTCCGGCGCCATTGCCACTGAGACCGAATTGGCGTGACGGCGCAGTTGACGCGACAACTCCGCGAGCACCCACACCGCGAGTGGCGTGAACACTGCCAACTGCACAAGATCGCCTGCATGAAAACGATTGATGTCACGCATCATCAACATCGCTGCCAGCACACCCAGCCAGTACATGGCTGCGCGCGGGTAGGAACGATTGAAAGGCATTTTCCAGCTCTGGCTGGATCGAGTGTTGTTGACCACCAGATTCATCACACCACTCCGTTCAGGATGGACACAAGCGTAGGATGTCGCACGCTGTTTTGTTAAGCGGTCAATCCCTGAATTATGTAGGATTAACGAGCGACACCGTTGGCGAATTTGGAACCCGGCAAACCATACCGGATCTGAATGAGTGCTTGACAGTGTCCGCCAATGGCATCAGCCTTGCGGACTGATTTACGGTTCTCTGGAGTGATTTGCAACTCATGATTCGCACCATGCTTCAAGCCAAGCTGCACCGCGCGACGGTGACTCAAGCCGACCTGCAATACGAAGGCTCCTGCGGTATTGACGAGGCATTGCTGGATGCCGCCGGTCTGCGCGAGTTTCAATACATCGAGCTGTACAACATCACCAACGGTTCACGCTTCACCACCTACATCATCAAGGCACCGCGCGGATCGGGAGAGATTTCCCTGAATGGCGCTGCCGCGCGCATGGCAGCCGTCGGTGATGTATTGATCATCTGTGCCTATTCAAACTATGCCGATGATGAAATGCAGAACTATCAACCGGTGATTGTGCTGCTGGACGACAACAATCGCATAGCGCACATCAAGCCTGCACAGGCCGCATGACAACCGTTGCTGTCATCGGAAGGACGGCAACACATCAATAGTGATCGTTCATCATGTCGCTGATTCACACCTTTGTTGATATTGTCCTGCATCTGGACAAGCACCTGACTGAATTGATGGCGGCGTATCACTACTGGGTGTACGGTATTCTGTTTGTCATCATCTTTGCCGAAACCGGTCTGGTGGTGACACCTTTTCTGCCCGGTGATTCATTGCTGTTTGCAGTGGGTGCATTGTCGGCAGTGGATCAAACGCATACGCTGAACATTCTTGTCCTGTGGCCCATGCTGATTGTTGCCGCTGTACTGGGCAACGAAACCAACTTTCGTATCGGTGGCTTCATTGGACCGCATGCATTCACCGGCAAAATCAGATGGCTGAAGCAGGAACATCTGTCACGCACGCATGCGTTCTTTGAAAGGCATGGCAGCATGGCGATTGTGCTGTCACGCTTCTTGCCGGTATTGCGCACCTTTGCGCCATTTGTTGCTGGCGTTGGCAAGATGAGCGCCTGGCACTTTCACAAATTCAATTTTCTCGGCGGCGCATCGTGGGTCAGTGCTTTTCTTCTCGGCGGGTACCTTTTCGGAAATGTGCCCTTGGTCAGGAACAATTTCGGCATTGTCACCATTGTTATCATTTTTGTGTCACTCATTCCGCTTGCATGGACGGCGTTCAATTCCTGGCGTGCACAACGCGCCCCTGAATAGAACCTGTCTTAAAATGTAACAAGCGATGACAGGTTGCGTCGTAAGTAGCGCCGGAACCGCAGTTAATGCAGAAATAAATGAGGATTCCCGGCACCGTAACGACGCAAGACATCGAGCGCAGTAATTTTGAGATAGATTCTCGAATCCGCCGCAGAATGTCACGGTAATTCACCTGTATCTCGCGGATCATTGCCGACGATGCGGATATGTCCCGCTTGACGTTGACATCGTATTACCGAATGCTTGACACATCATGCTGGAACATCCCACAACCCTGCGTATCGACGCACGCTTCAATGGCCCGCCGCACACGGCAAATGGCGGATACACCTGCGGACTGATTGCCGCTGCGATTGGCGAAACCGTCAATGTGCGTTTGTATTCGCCACCGCCATTGGACACCGATCTTGAATTGTCACAGGCAGATCAACCGCACAAGTGGCTGCTGAAGCGGGACGACAAGATCATTGCTGCTGCAACACTTGCACAAGTACGCGCCCATGTCCCCGGCGCGCCCACCTACATTGAAGCGCTGGACGCATCCAGACATTTCACCGGACTCAGCGAGCATGCCTATGCCAATTGCTTTGTATGCGGCCCGCAACGCGCACAGGGCGATGGCTTGCGCATATTTGCTGGCAAACTGCCCGATTCAAATATCGTTGCTGCGCCGTGGCTGCCACGTCCTGATCTTGGCAACGATCAAGGCAAGGTAAAGCCGGAATTCATCTGGTGCGCCCTGGATTGTCCAGGATACTTTGCCTCAGTAAAACCGGGCCGCAACGCTTTGCTTGGCGAACTGGCAGTGCACATTGATCGCACTGTCCATGTTGAAGAACCGTGCGTGATCATTGGCTGGCAGATCATGATCGAAGGCCGCAAGCACAAAGTGGGCACGGCGCTGTTTGATGAAGATGGCGAACGCTGTGCAGTGGGCGTTGCAACTTGGATTGAGGTGGTGTGAAGTTTATATTTCCGTCGCGACCGATTTTCATTATTGCGGCAAACGCACTTCGCTGAAGCACATATAAGCCAAGTTGCCGTCCGACTCTAATTTCCCCGCTTCAACAAGCTTTCGTACTCGCTGTGCGTAGTAAAGGTCTGGGATTCCATTTATACGACTGGGTAATTTCGTCATGGTAAGAGCGACGATCATCGCAACTTTGCGCCAATTATTTGTGGCATGAGAGATTATGGCGCCGTCAATTTCAGCTACTTGTGCATCCGTTAACTGTGAGACTAACGCTATCTCTTCTGCGTTCAGTGGTCGATCTGGTTCAGGACGTTCTTCCATAACCGATATCATTTAACTTTTCCTCATCACCAAAGCTACCAGCCCCGCTCCAACACAAACAACTCCCGGCCACACGGGATCAATCACCACCGCAAACCAGGTAATGCCGGTAAACAACAACGCGGATGCAAGAATGGTGTGATCGCGTCGCCGCGCACTGGCGCGAATCTCTTCGCGTAACTGCGCCACATCCGGTGTATGCACTGGCACTTTATAACGTCCCTCGGAAGCTTGCATCAACGCTTGCTGGATCAAGGTGGGCACAGTACGAATGGCCTCACCGAGATCAGGTAACTGCCGGCGCCATTCCTTGAGTACACGCAAGGGATTCAGACGTTCACGCATCCAGCCTTCCATGATGGGCTTGGCGGTTTTCCACAAATCGAGTTCCGGATACAACTGGCGGCCCAATCCTTCCACCTGCAACAATGTCTTTTGCAGCAATATCAACTGTGGTTGAATCTCGATATCAAACCGTTGCGCCGCAGAAAACAGGCGCACCAGCACCTGCCCGAAAGAGATTTCACTCAACGGCTTGTTGTAGATGGGTTCGCATACGGTGCGTACCGCCGTTTCCACTTCATCCACGCGAGTACCCGGTGGCAACCAGCCGGAATCAACATGCAGTTGTGCGACACGGCGGAAATCATGATTGAAGAACGCCAGAAAATTTTCTGCGAGATAATGCTGATCGCGCGGATCAAGCGTGCCCACAATGCCGAAGTCCACTGCGGCATACACCGGATTTTCCGGATCATCCGCAAGGACAAAGATGTTGCCGGGATGCATGTCGGCGTGAAAGAAATTGTGTTTGAAAACCTGCGTGAAAAAAATTTCCACACCGTTTTCTGAGAGCTTCTGCATGTTCACGCCACGACGGCGCAATTCGTCCAGATCGCTGATCTGTACACCGCGAATACGCTCCATCACCATGACATTATCGCGGCAATAATCCCAATACACCTGCGGCACATGCAACAAGGCTGATCCGCTGAAGTTGCTGTGGAGCTGCGATGCGTTCGCGGCCTCGCGCATCAGATCCAGTTCGTCCAGCACGGTCTTTTCATATTCACGCACAACTTCAATGGGCTTCAACTGATGACCCAGTGACCAGTACTTCACCAGCAATCTGGCAATCGCGTACATCACTTCGATATCGCGCTCGATGGTGAAACGTATGTTGGGGCGAACCACCTTGATTACCACTTCCGCATCATTGCCCTGGGTGCGAATCACACCGCTGTGCACCTGTGCAATGGTTGCCGCTGCCAGCGGCTGATCATCAAAGCGTGCAAACATGTCATTGATGGACTTGCCCAGCGCGGCTTCAATCAATTCACGTGCCTGCTGTGTGGAGAAGGGCGGCACGCGATCTTGCAGCTTTGCCAGTTCATCCGCGATATCGCCGGGCAGCAAGTCACGACGTGTTGACAGCACCTGACCAAACTTCATGAAGATGGGGCCGAGTTCCTGCAGCGCCAGCCGCAATCGTTCGCCGCGCGTGCCTTTGTGTTCCGGTTGAAACCACGCAATGGGCGACAACACATGAGTGAATGTCAGCAAGGTGGCGAAACGGGTGCCGCGTACAAAATCGCGCAGACCATATTTGACAATGACGCGATGAATGGCAACGAGACGAATCAATACACGTGGTTTCATGATTTGTTTTTCAGCTTTTTCTTTTGCAGCAAAGTCAGGCGCGCTTCAAGGCGCGCGGCACTGTCTCTTAATGAATCGACGTCGTGAAGAAATTCGTCCATTTCTGTTTTGCTCGGCACATCGCGTCCTTCTTCCTGAAGATACTCACTGACGTTCTGCAACAGCGTATCTTTGGCACGCCTGCCAAAATCAAGCGCACTGCGGACTGTATTGCCGACCCGGTGTGCAGCAACATCACCGATCACACGCGACAATTCTTCTTCAAAATCCGGCCTGGCCTGTTTCAGCAATTCACTGAATGCATGGGCCACTTCCGCGTTGCCTTCGATGCGAACTGCACTGTCCTGAATGGGCGCGGTGGAATCGCGGTTGACAAGATTCAGCAAACTCAATGGCGTGCCTGTCAGTGTGGCATCCGCTTTGTCACCCGAGTCCGGCTTGATCTGGATACCCACTGGATCGGCAAGCAATGTGAATTGCAACTGCAAGCCGGTAAATTGAATGCGCAATGACTTGCCCTGCAGACGTTTGCACAAATTCCTTGCCGCAGATGATTCGGCAATGTTGCGGTTCAATGTGGCTTCAAGCGTGGCGAGTATCATAATCGGTGTTAAACGAAACGATATCAATCTGAAATGAAGTCAAAAATATAACCGCCGCATATGTCACGCTCAACGTCATTCCCGCGAAAGCGGGAATCCAGCAGTCAATTGTTTTACTGGATCCCCGCCTACGCGGGGATGACACAGTGGAAATGTCAGACGACATGGAATCAATTAATGGCATGGCTGGATTATATTTACAGCTTGTAGCCACGATGCACAGCGACAATGCCGCCGGTAAGATTGTGGTAACGGCAATGTTCAAATCCCGCTTCACGCATCATCTGCAACAATGTCTCCTGGTCCGGGAACTTGCGGATGGATTCAGCCAGGTACCGATAGCTTGCTTCATCATTCGCCACTACCCTGCCCATCAACGGCAACACATTGAACGAATACCAGTCGTAGACCGACTTCAACCCGGGCGCCGTTGGATGTGAAAATTCCAGAATCAATAACTGACCGCCGGGTTTCAACACGTTGAACATCGAACGCAATGCCTTCTGCTTATCGGTGACATTGCGCAGACCGAACCCAATGGTGATGCAATCAAATATATTGTTTGCAAACGGCAGGCATTCCGCGTTGGCCAGCGACCAGCGAACATTGTTGACCACACCTTTGTCAATCAAGCGATCACGGCCGTTAACCAGCATGGCCTCGTTGATATCAGTGTGAATGACCAATCCTTTTTCACCGACCTGCCTTGCCATGCCGATGGCGAGATCACCCGTTCCACCTGCCACATCCAGCGCGCACTGCCCTGGCTTCAATCCGGTTTGTGACAGCGTGAAGTGTTTCCACAAGCGATGCGCACCGCCAGACATCAGGTCATTCATCAGGTCGTACTTGTTTGCCACCGAATCAAACACGGCACGCACCCGCCTGGCCTTTTCAGCCAATGGGACTTGTTCAAATCCAAAGTCGGTGTTTTGTGAGGTCATGGCGCCAACATTCGCTAAACCGGGAATACGGCAATTCTATCTTGTGAAGTAACCTTAGTGTTCAAATTTAACTGCCACTCATGTGGCAGCGGTTGACCAGCCCGCCATTGTTATTGGTTCGGCCATGCGGTATCTTGGAAAAAGGCAATTTTGCCGATTGTTCCAGCCCCGCAGCAGGTGGCTCATATGACACCGACGCTCATTTTCAAACAATTATTCGATCAGCCGTCCGGTACGTACACTTACCTGCTGGCGGATGCTGTAACCCGTCAGGCAGTGCTGATCGACAGTGTTTACGAACAACATGACCGCGATCTGTCATTGATACGCGAGTTGAATCTGCAACTCATCGCCTGTCTGGAAACCCATTGTCATGCGGATCATGTTACCGGCGCATGGCTGATGCGGCATGCGCTGAGCGCGAAAATCATTGCCTCTGCGGACTCCGGCATTCAAACACTCGACAGGCAACTGCATAACGGTGACACGATCGAATTTGGTCAGCGCAAATTGCATGTGATTGCCACACCCGGCCACACCGATGGATGTATCAGTTTTGTACTGGATGATCAATCCATGGTGTTTACCGGTGACAGCCTGTTGATTCGTGGTTGCGGCCGCACGGATTTTCAGCAAGGCTCCGCAAAGAAACTGTTTCATTCCATCAAGGACAAGTTGTTTGCACTGCCGGATGATTGCATCGTCTATCCCGCGCATGATTATTCAGGCCGGACGGCAAGCAGTATTGGTGAAGAAAAACAATTGAATCCGCGCATCGGCGGTGAAGCCAATGAAACGGATTTTGTCGGCTATCTGGATAACATGCGCTTGCCGCATCCAAAAAAGCTCGATATCGCCGTTCCAGCAAATCTGCAAGCGGGCAAACCCAGCGATGACAAGATTCCGGCGGCACCGTCATGGGCGCCGGTGGTGATAACCTACAGCGGCATACTGGAAATATCGCCGCAGTGGGTTGCTGCTCATCGCAATGAAGTGCACATTCTGGATGTCCGCACAAAATACGAAACCGACGAAGAAATCACGCGCATCAAGGATGCTCAATTAGTACCGATCAATGAACTGCGTGAACGTTTGTCGGAAGTGCCGAAAGATAAACCCGTGATGACCATATGCCGCTCCGGAAAACGTTCCGTTCTGGCGTTCGGCATTCTGCGCGAAGCAGGCTGGCAGCAGGTTGCAAGTATCAGTGGAGGCTTGTTGCGCTGGCAGGCGGAAGGCCTGGCCACAGTGCAGGCTTGAGGACGACTACTTGACTTGCGTTGCAACCAGCGTCGGATAGGCAATCCCCAAATCTTTTAGACGATCCAGATAAGCCTGCCACTTTTGCTGATGAGTTTCGCCCAGCTCATGCAGATAGTTCCATGTATACAAACCGGAGTCGTGTCCATCATCAAAGATCAAACGCAGTGCATAGTGCCCCGTCGGTTCCACTTTGGTGATCATCACATTGTGTTTGCCGAGTTGCAGCACTTCCTGTCCCGGTCCGTGACCACGCACCTCTGCGGAAGGCGAGCACACACGCAGATATTCAAAGGGTAACTCGTACGTATTGCCATCATCAAACGAGATGACCAGCAATTTTGATTGCGTGCG
>DASZSV010000071.1:0-65025 GCA_035548495.1 Steroidobacteraceae bacterium | reverse complement strand
GCATCCGGTGAATACACCGTTGAAGCATGGGTGGCACCAAACAATGTAGCCCAGGAAAATGCCTACATCGCCAGCTATTCCGGCAGCAAGGACACCAGCAACTTTGTGCTTGATCAACGTGAATATCAGTACGAAGTACGCGCACGCAGTGACAAGACGGACAACAACGGTGAGCCATCATTGCTGACCAAGGATACGGATCAGGATGCACAGGCATCGTTACAACATGTCGTGGTGACGTACGATCCGGTGCACGGCCGCAAGATCTATGTCAACGGCAACGACACCGGCGATACCGATCCGCTGGGTTCAGGCGGCAACCTCAGCAACTGGGATGATACCTTTGCCTTCATCCTTGGCGATGCGCCCGGTGACAGCGATGGCAAGGAACAATTCCTGGGCCTGGTCAAGTTTGTTGCCATTCATGATCGCGCCCTGACCCCTGAGCAGATTCAGCAGAACTTCGCAGCAGGTGTGGGCGAAAAGTACTTCGTGCTCTTCGATGTCAGTCAGTTGACCAACCTCTCAAAGGCGTATGTGATGTTTGAAGTGAGCCAGTACGACAGCTACGCCTATCTGTTCAACAAGCCGACATTCATCAGCCTCGATCCCACCGTCAAGCCCGGTTCATTGGAGATCAAGGGCATGCGAATTGGTCTGAATGGACATGAAGCCGTTGTTGGTCAGGCCTACAGCACCCTTGATGTGACCGTCACCGATGCAGACTACAGTTCTGACACCGGACAATTGCTCTCCACAGTGGGTACGGTGATTCCGCTGGAAAAAGGTCCCAACAGCGATCAATTCTTCCTGACCTTCGAAAAGATCGGTCCCACCACCAGCTCGCATGACTACAGCGACAAGACGGTGGTGAGCACTACACCGCCTGCTGATCTGCAGCCACGTCCGGACGCCGGTTTCCGCAACTTCGAGAAACTCGATGCAACCATGTCAAAGCTGACGGGTGTGTCACGCAATGCGGTGCAGACGACCTATCTGCAGGTACAACAACAGATGCCTGCCATTCCTGATCTGGACGCTTTTGGCAGTTCAAATCAGATCGGTATTGCCCAACTGGGAGCGGCGTATTGTGCAAATCTGATCAATAGCGCCAGTCTCGAAAGTGCGTTCTTTGGAAGCAATTTGAATTTAAGCGCATCCATTGATACCACTGCGCAACGCTCCGCGCTGATCAGCCCGATTGTTGCGAAGTTCATTGGCACTGGTTTGAAGTATCAGCCTGACACCGCGGCGGCGACTAATGAATTGAATAGTCTGATCGACAAGTTGTGTGCAAAGAACGGCTGCCCGGCAACACCGGTTGTTGCGAAGGCAGTATGTACAGCAGCGCTGTCCAGCGCCATTACCACCATTCACTGACGCTACGAGAGACTGACCATGATCATTCGCAAGAACATTCCGAAAGCTTTGGGATTGAACGAGCCCATTCGTCATAACAGTCACAAGCGTCCCGTTACACGCCGTGATTTCATCTCGCAAGGTTTCATGACCGGCACTGCCACCGTATTTGCAACGCCACTGTTGGCGGCGTTGTTGAAGCCCGGTACGGCCTATGCAGATGCAGCGTTGGCCAAGCAAGTGGTCAGTGATCTTGATCCGAATGGCTTGTGCGGCATTACCAATGGCGCAGGCAAGATTCCGTTCATCTGCTTTGACTTGTCAGGCGGTGCCAACATTGCCGGTTCAAATGTATTGGTTGGCCAAGGTGGTGGCCAGACCGCATTCCTGTCTACGGCTGGATATTTAAAACTGGGACTACCTGGAAATATGGTACCAAATACGTCAGTGACTGGAAATTTCATCAATTCAACTTATGGACTGGCTTTTCACAGCGACAGCGCAGTGGTTCGTGGTATGGCAATGACGGCAACCACGGCGGGGCCCAACACTAACGGTGCCGTTATTCCTTCGATATCGCAAAACGACACAGCAAACAACCCTCATAATCCCATGTATGGCATCGCACGAGCGGGTGCAAAAGGGCAGTTTCTGACGTTGATTGGTTCAGTGAATTCGGATTCCGGTGGCAGTTCAATGTCGCCCGCAGCCTTGATGGATTTGAGCTTGCGACCCACCACGGTGACCAGACCGTCGGATGCAACGGGTCTTGCAGACACAGGTAGCTTGTCGACCCTGTTTCCCGACAGTGCCTCCACAGCGGCGGTGATGGAATCGATTGAACGCCTCAGTCAGGCAAAATTGGGCGTTACCAACACCAAATTGGGAGATGCACTTCAAGATGCTGCAATCAAGCAGCAGGTGGATTGTGGCTATACAAAAGCAGCATACATGGCAGCGTATTTCGATAGCCCATCGGCGCTGGATCCAACCAAGGATCCTGATGTGACTGCCATCTTTTCGTCGGTTGGCGGTATTGCAGCGGATTCCGATTTTGCCAAGACGGCGACCATCATGAAGCTGGTCATTGATGGCATGGCTGGCGCGGGTACCATCCAGATGGGTGGTTTTGACTATCACACCGGCGATCGTTCTACTGGAGAGGCACGCGATTTCAAGGCCGGAATATGTATTGGTGCCTGTCTTGAATACGCAGCACGCAAGAACACGGCGGTAATGGTATATGTTTTCAGCGATGGCTCATTGAACTCCAACGGCATGGTCGATAATTCGACCGGTGGTCGTGGTAAGGGCGTATGGACGGGGGATAATCAGTCAACCGCATGCTCTTATTTCCTGGTACACAAACCCAATGGCCGAATTCAATCGGTCAAGACATTGAATAGTCTGACTGAAGGTCCGCAGCTTGGTGCGTTCCAAGCTTCAGGCGATGTCAATTCAGCAAGTAGTCCCGCTGCTAATTCGACAACAGCTCTGGTGGATATGGTGCTGTTGAATTACATGGCATTGCACGGTGAACAGAGCAATTTCGCAACGCGATTTCCTACCAGTCCATTGAACGGCCAGATTGACAACTGGATTGCGTTCCAGCAATTGTGCAACGGGACAATTCCAAACTACGTGTAGAATGTAGCTCCTTCAGAAGCGCGATAAAAAAGGCGTGCACTGCACGCCTTTTTCTTTGCTCATGACTCTGAGCTATTTAAGCTATCGCTCCAGCAACTTCAGTTTATCCGGCTTGCCGTCCCATTCTTTTGCATCCGCGGGCGGTTCCTTGCGTTCGGTAATGACGGGCCATTGTTTGGCCAGCTCTGCATTCAATTGACGGAAATGTTCCTGTCCCTTGGGTAGTTCTTCTTCGGAATGGATGGCTTCTGCAGGGCACTCCGGTTCGCACAGGGTGCAGTCGATACATTCGTCGGGATCAATGGCCAGAAAATTGGGGCCTTCGTGAAAGCAATCCACGGGGCATACCTCGACACAATCCATATACTTGCACTTGATGCAGTTTTCTGTCACGACAAACGTCATTGATGGACTCCAACGAAACGGTAAAACATCGCTGTCAATACAGGGGTGGCTATTCTGCCAAAGCGTGGCCAGATGGCAAGCAATGCGTGGTTTTAGGGATATGTGTTTTGGTTTTGCCGGCGGCGGTCGGGCGGCTTCAGATGGTGTGGAAATAATGCCGCTCGATACCGGTTGACTGATCTTCAATGAAGCGTTTCAAGGTGAAGCGCACACTGTCAAATGCAATGTCGTTCCAGGGAATGTCATTGGGATGAATCAGTTTCACTTCAAGACTTTCCGGACCGGCGCCGAAATTCAGATTGTTGAGCCGGGCGCGGAACATCATGTGCACTTGCTGCGACTTGATGACATTGACCACGGCCATCAATGAACCAATCTCCACATCTGCCAATGCTTCTTCATAGGCCTCGCGAGCCGCGCCTTGCTCAACAGATTCACCGTTCTCCATGAAGCCTGCGGGCAAGGTCCAATAACCATAACGAGGTTCAATGGCACGTTTGCAAATCAGTATTCTGTCTTCCCAAACTGGAATGCAGCCAGCGATGATGCGCGGATTCTGATAGTGAATGGCGCCGCAGGCGTGGCACACGTAGCGCGGCAAATGATCACCGGGTGGCGTTTCAAACGAGAGAGGACTGGCGCAGGTGGGACAGAATTTCATGGCACAACAGGCAATGACAGAACAGCGGTCACATCAGGCAAGTGTTTGTGGCGCATCTAAAACACCGGACATGTTCATCTCATCGGAATTTTTCAAGTGCCATGCGCAGTTCGTCCATGGTCTGGAAACGCTTGTTTTTGTCGACAGCCATGGCTTTGAACACCAAATCCGACAGTTCCTTGGGAATGTTCGGATTCACTTCAATCGGCGGTTTGGCCTTGCCCTGCACATGTTGATACATCACTGACATGTGATCGCCGCGTGAATAGGGCGGCATGCCGGTGACCATTTCGTACAGGATGATGCCCAGGCTGTATATATCGGCACGTTCATCCACCTGCTTGCCAAGAATCTGTTCCGGCGCCATGTATTTGGGACTGCCGATAACGTAACCGGTCTTGGTCAGTTGTGTGTCGCCTTCCTTGTGTGCGGCGGCAACACCGAAGTCCACCACTTTCACGAAGTGCTCATCATTGATCAGGATGTTGGCAGGCTTGAGGTCGCGATGCACGATGCCGGCCTGATGTGCCACCGCCATGCCTGTCGCAATATCGCAGCCGTATTGTGCGGCAAGGGTGACAGGCAATGGCTTGCTGTCACTCAACTCGGCACTCAACGCATGTGATGGAAAATACTCCATCGAAATTGCATAGTTGCCATGCATGTAAACGAAATCGTAAATGCGGATAACGTTCTTGTGGGTGATTTTGCGTGAGTAGCGCAATTCGTGCACGAAGCGCTTCATCATCTCCTCATCCTGTGACACGTTGGCGTTCAGGAATTTGAGAATCAGCCGCTCTTCGACAACCGAGTCTTCAACCAGCAGTACGGTACCGAATGCACCCTTGCCGATTTTTTCGATGAATTTGTAGCGGCCTTCGATGACATCGCCGGGTTTCAGTGTAGTGATGTCGAGACGGCTGGTTTGTGGTGTGGCTTCCGCTGTCTTGACGATGCCGCCGATATCGGCGCGATCAACCAGCAACGTTTTTGAAGGCTCGGCAAACTGTTCAGCCTTGCGCTGCATGTCGAGCGCTGCGGTTGAATAGCGGCCGTCGAGTTCATCCAGTGCATGGTCAATCGCCAGTTGAACAGTATGATCTTCGTTGCCCTGGGCAACCGATTGAATGTAACCGCGGATATTTTCAACACGCTTGTCGTCCGCAATCTTTGGCAAGGCGGCAATGGCTTCCAGTTTGACCTCGCGTTCAGGATGAGTCAGCAACTTCGACAACAAGTCCATGGCGCGTATGTCGCCCAGTTTGCCCAGTGCGCGTGCAATGGATGGCAGTGCGCGCGCATTGGTGTGGTTGGCCAGCTCCAGCAGTGCGGGAACAGCCTTGACGCTGCCGATGGAGCCCAATGCATCGACAGCACGCTCGGCAACCCACCAGTCCTTGTCCTTGGTGGCGGCAATCAATTGATCGACGGCACGTTCGTCCTTGGTTTGATTCAATATCTCGATGGCAGCGCGGCGCACTTCTTCGTCATCATCACGGATCAATTCGAGCACGGCGTCCACGACGCGTGGTCCGCCGATCTTGCCCAGGGCATCGGCAGCACGGCTGCGCACCCACCAGTCATCGTCTTTCAAGACTTGCAACAACTGCTTGATGTCGCGTGTTGTGCCCAGTGAATTCAATACTTCCACCGCAGCGCGGCGTGCATATTCATTTTCATCCTTCAGCACCGGCACCAGATAACGCATGGTGTTGGGATCGGCGGCCTTGATCACCAGCTCCACAGCGCGGTTCTGTACTTCAATATCGGCATCGCTCAGCATCTGGCACACCGGCTCTATCTCGATCGGCGTGTTCATCTTGGTGAGCGCATTCAGCGTGGCTTGACGGATGAGCTTGTTGGGATCCTTGAGCATGCGCTGCAAGGCGCGGGACACATCGGGCCTGTCGAACCGGGCGAGAATGTTGATGATGTGCGTGCGTGCCACGGTATCGCGGCCATCCACACGTGCAATGAGTTCGGTGACAGAGCTCTCGTCAACGATCTCTCCGATGATCTTGAACAACGCGACTTTCTCGTTGTTTTCCTGTTCGTAAGCATGACTGAGCAGTTCGCGGACGTTGAGCCGGTTGCGGTGCGCGTTGAGTACCTCCAGCACGATGGGCTTGGGTACCGCAGGTTTGCGCAGCATGTCGAAGATCAAACTCGTCGGAAAGTTGCGGCTGCTGCACATGGCCCACGAAATAGCCGCGTTGGTGCGCACGTTGTTATCGGTCAGCGCCTGTTCCAGCAGGGAAAAACTTTTCTGATCGAGGTTTTGCGTGAGGATTTCGACATACGCCAGTGTTTCCTGCTTGCCTGCGACGGGCAGGGTTTCAAGTATCTTGGGGATACCCGAGATTCCCAGCTTTGCGAGCTTTGCCAATGCCTGCTGGGCTTTGGGTTGCTGCACATCGCTCGCAGCGCGGATTTCTTCAATCAGGCGCTCGGCTTTTAGGTCGTCAAGAAACTTCATCTACCCGTCTCGATATCCATGTATTTATTCAGGGAAGCGGCAAAAAATCTGGAACACGGTAAATCTGCTTTGGTGTGGGAGTGTACTGTCTGGACACGCCGTGAGTCCAATTATGCCATTGTAAATCGACACATAGGCCGGATTGTTAAATGCCATTTACGGTTACCTGTCAAAAATGGCCGCCGCCTCATCGTTTGTCTGACAAAGGGCAGGCGCCTGCCACAATCCGGTACAATAAACAGCTTTTTTCTGTACAGGGGTTTTGAAGCAGGCATGAATGATCTGGCGCTTTCCATACAGCACGCAGTACACGAATTCGTGGAACCCTGTTCCGGTGTAGCCTTAAGCGATAGCGGCGCGCGTGTGACGGTCGAGGCAGTGCAGAACGATGTGACCGTTGAGGTGGTGGTGTTGTATCCATTGCAACAGGCGGCGGACTCTGTGGCGGTCGCACTGACGCAGATGCTGAATACGCGGTTTGATGCGGCAAAAGTCAATGTCACGGTGACACAGCATATTGAGTCATCGACCCTGCATGGCAATCTAAAGCCGATACAGGGCATCAAGAACATCCTGGTCGTTGCGTCGGGAAAGGGTGGGGTGGGCAAGTCCACTACTGCCGCGAATCTGGCGTTGGCATTGGCGCAGGATGGAGCAGCGGTGGGTCTGCTGGATGCAGATATTTACGGCCCCAGTCAGGCGCGCATGATGGGTCTGTCAGGACAGCGTCCCACTACTCGCGACGGGAAAACATTTGAACCACTCGAGGCGCATGGTCTCAAGGTCATGTCGATTGGCTTGCTGGTGGATGAAGAACAGCCAATGGTGTGGCGCGGTCCGATGGTGACCCAGGCATTGACGCAGTTGCTGAATGATTGCCGGTGGGGAGCGCTGGATTACCTCGTAGTGGACATGCCGCCGGGCACCGGCGACATCCAGCTGACCCTGTCGCAGCGAGTGCCCATCAGCGGCGCGATTATTGTGACTACGCCTCAGGACATTGCATTGCTGGACGCCCGCAAGGGATTGAAGATGTTTCAGAAGGTCGATGTGCCGGTGCTGGGTATCGTCGAAAACATGAGCACGCATATCTGTTCGCACTGTGGTCATGAAGAACATATCTTCGGTGCCGGCGGCGGTGCACGCATGGCGGAACAATACCACGTTGACCTGCTGGCCTCCCTGCCGCTGGATATTCACATCCGTGAACAGGCAGATGGCGGTACGCCGACAGTGATTGCTGATCGAACCGGCACGCTGGCGCAGCATTATCTGTCGATGGCGCGGCGCGCTTCGGCGCGTCTGGCACGGCACACGGCACAAGCGGCCACATCCATTCCTGACATTATCGTCGAAGACACTTGAGAGACTGAAGATTATGAGCATCAAATCAGATCGCTGGATACGCCGCATGGCAACGGAGCAGGGCATGATCGAACCCTTTGCACCACAGCAGGTACGTGTGGCGAATGAGCACAAGATCATTTCATACGGCACGTCGAGCTATGGCTACGATGTCCGCTGCGCCAATGAATTCAAGATTTTCACCAACATCAATTCAACCATCGTTGATCCCAAGAATTTCGATTCAGCGAGTTTTGTGGATATGAAAGCCGATGTGTGCATCATTCCGCCCAACTCATTTGCACTGGCGCGCACCGTGGAATACTTCCGCATTCCGCGCAAGGTGCTGACGGTGTGTCTGGGCAAGTCCACTTATGCACGGTGCGGCATCATCGTGAATGTGACGCCGCTGGAACCGGAGTGGGAAGGACATGTGACGCTGGAGTTTTCAAACACAACGCCGTTGCCTGCAAAGATATATGCAAACGAAGGCGTGGCACAGATGCTGTTTTTCGAATCGGACGAAGTGTGTGAAACGTCATACCGCGATCGCGGTGGCAAGTATCAAGGGCAGGTGGGCGTGACGCTGCCCAAGGCTTGACGCAGCACGAGGATCAATCAGATAACACCAGCCGCTGGCCGGGACGCAGCGAGGTGGGTGAGTCAATGTTGTTCCAGTCCATCAGTTGCTTCACGTTCACGTTGAATTGCGCTGCGATGTCGTACAACGTGTCGCCGCTGCGCACGACGTAAGTTGCGGCATCTTCGTTCTTGTTCATTGCCATCTCGGTATCTTCGGGATTGGCGTTGACCGTGACTGCCTGGGGAATGCGCAATTTTTGTCCCGGCCTGATGCTGTTGTGACGGATGTGATTCACCGAGATCAGATCATCAGCATCCACGTCATATTGCCGCGCGATCCCCCAGATGGTGTCGCCGCTGGCGACCACGTGTACTTGCCGATGCTGCGCGCTGGTTGAACGGTAGGCCGTTTTTGCGGTGGATGCAGTGGCCGTTGACGCAATCCGCGCGCCACGCAACAGCAACTCGCTGCCGGGACGAATGGTTCTGCTATGCAAGTGATTGAGCGTCATCAATTCATGCGCACTCATGCCATAGCGAACGGCAATGGTGCTGAGCGTATCGCCACGGCGCACCCGATAAAACACGGTGCGCACCCGTTTGTTTGGCGGAAGCGCCGCCAGCTTCTCCATGAACATCTGTTCGTTTTGCACCGGGATCAGCAAGTGATGTGGTCCGTTCGGACCGGTAACACCGCGCTTGAAGCCGGGGTTGATGGCAAGAAAATCTTCCTGAGTCATGCCGGCGAGTTCTGCAGCCAGTGCCAGATCAATCTGGCCTTTCAAATCTACCTTCACAAAGTAGGGTTGATTCTGCAATGAACCGAATGCCAGGCCATGCGCCTTGGGGTCATTGATAATGCGGCGCATGGCCAGCAGTTTGGGTACATAGGCTTCAGTTTCGCGCGGCAATTCCAGACTGAAAAAATCAGTGGGCAAACCCTTGGCGCGATTGCGTTCAACCGCACGGCTGACATTCAGTTCGCCTGAATTGTAGGCGGCGATGGCCAGATACCAGTCGCCGTTGAATTCCTGGGCGAGAAACTGGAAGTAGTCCAGCGCAGCTCGTGTGCTTTCAACGATGTCACGGCGTCCGTCATAGTAAGTATTCTGCTTTAAGCCAAAACGTCTGCCAGTGGCGGGAATGAACTGCCACAAACCAGAAGCCTTGGCGCGCGACAGCGCAGTGGGATTGAAAGCGCTTTCCACCACCGGCAGCAATGCCAGTTCCAGCGGCATCTTGCGTGCCTCAAGCTCGCTCACAATGTAATACAGATAACGTTCGGCGCGGCGGAAGGTGCGATCCATGTAATCGGGATGATTGGTATACCACTGTTCTTCCCTGTCCACCCGCTCGTCGACCACATCCTTTAATTCAAAACCAGCGCGGATACGATCCAGTAAATCTTCTTCACCCAGCGATACCACCGTTGACTCAATCGTCATCCAGTTGGGCGCCTGTTCCGATTTGTCGTCAGTTGCTGCCGCATCGTTCGTGCTCGCAGAATTGTCGGCAGCACCTGTCGATGCATTGATAGTTTCAGCCGGCTGGGTTGCAGCTGATGTATCTGTTGCAGAAGCCGTGGCCGGATTCTGGGTTGTTGAAGATGGCAGTACAGTGGTTGCTGCGGTGGTTTCATCAGCCGGCGCTGCAACTGGTGTGATGGCGGCGGATGCAGCGGCATCAGCATCACCCGCCGTTCTGGAGGCGGGAGTGGTGCTGCAACCGGTAATGACCAGTGCACATGCCAACGCCAGCACGCGCCGTTCATGACCATTCAGAATCAAATTCATTCTCTCTCAAGCTCCACATTTAAACGATCATTACCCATCAATGCCAGCAATCAGAATTGATTCTTCCATGTGCGCAGTTCTGTAAATACTTGCAGGGCACTGTCTAATGCCTGACCCGCATGCTGTTCTGCGCTGCGGATCACAGTCTCTTGGTTTGCCCGCAAAAACGGGTTTATGTTCAGTTCCGTACCGATGTCACTGGGCAGGGTCGGCCTGCCTACACTGCGCCATCGCTGGCATTGTTCCTGACGGGCGAGAACCAGACCGTTGTCCGGTTCCACTGTCCGCGCAAAGCGCAAATTCTCCAGAGTATATTCGTGTGTGCAATACACCTGCGTTGTGCCGGGCAGGGTGGCAAGTCGCGACAATGAACGCCAGAGTTGTTCCGCTGTGCCACCCATTAATCGGCCGCATCCCGCGCTGAATAAAGTATCGCCGCAAAAAAGTGAGCCGTGCCCCAGGTAGGCGACATGTCCGGCGGTATGGCCGGGCACATCCATCACCGTGAATGCCAGTTCCAGCGCCGGGAATTCGACCGGCTGACCTTCTGTGACCTTGACCGGATTTCCCGGAATCATTTCACTGGCCGGTCCATATACCGGCACCGGAAACATGTTCAGCAATTCCAGCACACCGCCGGTGTGATCAGCATGATGGTGTGTCACCAGCATGCCCGCCAACTGCAGGCCATCACGGGTCAGCGCATGCATTACTGCATCCGCATCACCGGGGTCCACTGCAATGACTTGCCGTGCATCACGCTGGCCATGTATCAGCCAGATGTAGTTATCGGCGAAAGCCGGGACTGCGCTGACCTTTAATGTGCTCAATGCCGACGAATTCTCTGCTGTCCCATGGTTCGTGCCAGACATGATCGCGAATATGGCACTGCGTGCCGATATCCGGACTCAATCTTTGCTGCATGATCATTGCGCGCATTGCGCATTCAATGCTGCAAATCACGGCCGCGGTTCCATCCAGCCAACGGCTATATACCTATTATGTGTCCTTGCTGCAAGTAAAAATTCCTTGATCGAAGCAGGCCACGTATGATGGATGCATGAACGCCGCCGACAACAAACCTGCGCATGACATGCGTGCCAACTGGCTCGAAGGCCAGTTGGGTCGGCGTGTGCACGCCCTCGAAAGCAGGCTGGTGAGCGATGCGCTCACGCATGTGTTCGGCTGGCAGTTGTTGCAGATCGGCCCATGGGGTTCATCGCATGATCTGTTGAGTGCAGCGCGGACGCAACGCAAGGCAGTATTGTCGCAACCGGCAGTGAACAATGCCGATGGCATCATGACCATCCGTTCGCGCACTGACAATCTTGCCATTGCATCCGATTCTGTGGATGCCGTGTTGTTGCCGCACACGCTGGAATGCACTCCCGATCCGCATGAATTGTTGCGTGAAGTGGAGCGTGTGTTGTCCGGTGATGGACAACTGATCATTCTCGGCTTTCGCCCGTTCTCGATGTGGGGCACGCGCAATATATTCGCAGTCAATGGCTTTCCACCGGGCACTCAGCGTTTGATTGGCGAAGGACGTTTGCGTGACTGGCTCAAATTGCTGGGATTTGAAATCACCGACGCGCGCCGTTACCTGTTTACCTGGCCGTGGGGCGGCGCGGTGCCACGTTCACAGCGGTTGCTGGAGTCCATCGGGCCGCATGCGTGGCCGTTACTGGCAGGTGCCTACATGTTGATGGCACGCAAGCGCGTGTACACTCTCACTCCGGTACGGCCGCGCTGGCGGATCCGCCGCCGTGTGGTGGGTGGATTGATTGAGCCCACCACGCGTGTGCCGCAGCCGCATCTGCAACAATCAACTTGCAATCAACCCATTGACAATTCATAACCAAAGACATGCACCATGGATTTCATTGATCTCAAATCACAGTATCGACGTATTAAAAGCAGTGTGGATGCACGTATTCATGCCGTGCTGGAACATGGCCAGTACATTCTCGGCCCCGAAGTTACCGAACTGGAAAAGGTGCTGGCGCAGTACACGGGCAGCAAGCACTGCATTGCTGCGTCCAGCGGCACCGATACGCTGTTGATTGCATTGATGGCGTTGAATATTGGTCAGCACGATGATGAACGCGATGAAGTGATCACTTCGCCATTCACTTTCATTGCCACTGGAGAAATGATCGCATTGGCCGGTGCCAAGCCTGTCTTTGTAGATATTGATCCACGGACCTACAATATTGATCCGCAGTTGATTGAACGCGTGATCACACCGCGCACGCGTGCCATCATGCCGGTATCATTGTATGGTCAGTGCGCGGACTTTGACGCCATCAATGCCATCGCAGGCAAACACCATCTCCCAGTCATCGAAGATGGCGCACAGAGTTTCGGTGCAACATACAAAGCCAGGCGTTCGTGTGCGCTGAGCAGCATTGGTTCGACGTCGTTTTTTCCCTCCAAACCGCTGGGTGCTTACGGTGATGGTGGCGCCCTGTTTACCGACGATGATGAACTGGCAAAAGTGATGCGTGAAATTCGCGTACATGGTCAGGATCGCCGCTATCATCATCCGCGGCTTGGCATCAACGGCCGTCTTGATTCAATGCAGGCAGCGGTATTGCTTGCGAAGATGGAAGTGTTCGACGATGAAGTGCAGGCGCGCATCAGGCTCGGTTCGCGATACAGTCAGTTGTTGGAGGATGCATTTGCACAGGCTCCAGTCGACAAACAGGTGATCACTCCTTTTGTTGCAGAAGATTGCACCAGCGTCTACGCTCAATACACCATTGAGGTGCCGGATCGTGCGCGAGTCGAAACGCGCATGAACGATAAGGGCATTCCAACCGCAGTTCACTATCCGGTGCCTTTGCATCAGCAGCCGGTGTTTGCTCATCTCGGTTACAAGTCAGGCGATTTTCCGGTGGCGGAGAAAATTGCGGCGCGTGTCATCAGCCTGCCGATGCATCCTTACTTGACTGAAGCACAGCAGCAACAGGTGGTTGCTGCCGTGCGTGACGCGGTGCTGGGCTGATTTATGCGGCAAGTCGTATTCGACACTGAAACCACCGGTCTTGATCCGGCGCAGGGTCATTGCATCATTGAGGTAGGCGCCATTGAAGTCATCAATCGCCGCAAGACAGGACGCACCTTTCACAGGTACTGCAAGCCTGATCGTGAAGTGGAGGCCGGTGCGCTGGCGGTGCACGGCATCACCAATGAATTTCTCAGCACGCAACCGCGCTTTGCGGATCTTGCCGGTGAATTGATCGACTTCATTTCCGGCGCCGAACTGGTGATTCACAATGCAGCCTTTGACGTGGCATTCGTGAATGCAGAACTGAAACGCATCAACAGTCCGCACAGTGTTGAAAGCCTGTGCACGGTGCTGGACACGCTGCCGATGGCGCGTGAAAAGTATCCCGGCCAGCGCAATAGTCTCGATGCATTGTGCAAGCGATTGGGTGTTGATAACTCCGCCCGTGAATATCACGGTGCTTTGCTCGATGCGCAACTGCTGCTGGATGTCTATCTCGCCATGACCGGCGGGCAATCCACCATGTTGCTGGATCATGCAACGCATGCCGGTGCCGCGGTTGCCGCAAGCAGAACATGGCAACGTCCGGCCGGAGCATTGAATGTATTGTGTGCGAATGAAGAAGAACTGGCACAGCACGAAAAAATTCTTGGCACGCTGGACAAGGCCAGCAATGGCAAAACGCTGTGGCGGAAAACCAGTTGATGACTCAAGGCACAGCAAGCGCGTTGTGGCGGAATTTCCTGGGCCAGTCGCCGTCCTGGTACAAGTGGTCGCTGCTGATTGCGCTGTGTGTCAACTATCTTGCGGTACGTGTGGCAGGCAATGAAGTGGCTGGCTGGCTGGTGCTGGCAGAGTTTATCGGCACGCTGGCGATGGCGTTGAAATGTTATCCATTGCAGCCCGGCGGCCTGATTGCCATCCAGGCAGTGTTGCTGAATCTCACCGACGCAAAATCCGTTTACAACGAAACGCTCGCCGGCATGCCGGTGATATTGCTGATGATCTTCATGGTCACGGCGATTTATTTCCTGCGTGATCTGTTGCAAGTCATCTTCACCGGTCTGTTGCTGAAAGTGCGCAGTCATCTCGCACTGTCATTGCTGTTCTGTCTTTCATCGGCAGTGCTGTCGGCGTTTCTGGATGCACTGACGGTGATTGCCGTCATGATCACGGCAATCACCGGGTTCTACGTGGTGTATCACCAGGTTGCGAGCGGCAAGTCACATCAGGAGATTCATGCCGGCGGCGGTCACGATCATACTGCCGATGATCATGTGCATGCGTTGCATCGCGAAGATCTCGAGACCTTTCGCGGCTTTCTACGCGGCCTGATGATGCATGCCGCGATTGGTTCGGCGCTGGGTGGTGCAATGACGCTGGTGGGTGAGCCGCAAAACCTGCTCATTGCCAAGCAGGCGGGATGGACCTTTACGCAGTTCTTTGTGGCGATGGCGCCGATATCGATACCGGTGTTGCTGGCAGGTGCGTTGACCTGTGTGTTGATCGAACGCTTGCGCTGGTTTGGTTACGGTATCGAGTTGCCGCCGCGGGTTTATCAGGTGTTGAGTGAACACGCTGCAGTGGTCGTTGCACATCGCACGGCACGCGACCGCGCACAACTGGCCGTACAGATGATGGTTGCGGTCATCATGGTGCTGGCACTGGTAATGCACTGGGCTGAAGTCGGACTTGTCGGCTTGTTGATGATCATTCTGGCGACTGCATTTACCGGCATCAATGATGAACATCGTATTGGCAAGGCGTTCGAGGCTTCATTGCCGTTCACGGCATTGCTGGTGGTGTTCTTTGCCATCGTCGCAGTGATTCATGAACAGCACTTGTTCGAGCCGTTTACCAGCTGGGTGTTGAGCATGACCGGAAAAAAGCAACTGGCCATGATGTTTGCTGCAACCGGCGCGCTGTCCGCAGTGAGTGACAATGTGTTTGTTGCCACCATTTATATTTCCGGCATCAAGGCATCACTGCTGGAAGGCATGATTGATCAGCGCAACTTTGAACAGCTTGCCGTAGCCATCAATGCAGGCACCAATATTGTGAGTGTTGCCACGCCGAATGGGCAGGCGGCATTTCTGTTTCTGTTGACTTCATCACTGGCGCCGCTGATCCGGCTGTCGTACGGACGCATGCTGTGGATGGCGTTGCCCTATACCATCGTGCTGACGGTCGCCGCGTTTATCGCGATGGTGTACTTGTTGTAAGCGGTGGCAGCAAAGCATTGATCCTGATCGCGGCAAGCTGCATGTTCACTTCGGACAAGGCTGTTGCATGGTCCGTCAGCTCGTCCAGTATCTGCGCCTGAATTTTGCCGCGCTCATAAGCCGCCGCATAAGGAATGTCGTGATGAAACATCACCATTGAATAACGCGGAATGAATTGCTCCGGAAAGCGCCGTTCCAGTTCGAAAGACAATTCTTTTTGCAGCAGAAACTTCGGGTGACGCACGGTGTCGCGCATTTCCACATAGTTTTCCAGTGCCATGCCGGCAATCGCGTCCGTATCGGGTTTGCGATGTTGTGTGAATTGCGCGACCGCCTCTGCAAAAGGATGTGATTGCAGTAATGCATCCAGCTTGATGCAATCTTCAAAAGCGCAGTTCATTCCCTGTCCATGAAACGGCACGATGGCATGTGCGGCATCGCCGATCAACACGGCGTTACGTCCATCGCTCCATCGGGAAGCATGAATGGTGTGCATGCGTCCGACAGGGTGCGAAAAAAATTCATCTGCAACACCGGGCATCAATGCCTTGGCATCTGGAAAGTACCTGCCCATCAGTCCGTTGACGTCTTCCGCGTTCCGTAATTGTGCAAAGCAGGGCAGTGCAGTGTCATTGCTGTCGAAGGGCAGAAACAGGGTTGCAGTGAATGAGCCATCCAGATTGGGCAGTGCAATCAACATGAAGCCGCCGCGCGGCCAGATGTGCAATGCATGCGCATGCAATTGATGGCGGCCATCGGTGCCTGCGGGAATGGTCAGTTCCTTGTAACCATGAGGCAGCAATTCATTCTTTACAGATACGGCGTGCTGCGCCACCAGTTGTGCGCGGACCGCGGAATGATAGCCATCCGCAGCAATCAAGTGCCGGTAGGTGTGTGTGTCCCGCATGTCATGATGACTGATACCGATGTGCTGATGGTTGAAATCAATGCTGGTGCATTCGGTTTCAAAGATCATGCTTACCTGCGGAAACCGAGCGGCATGATCCAGCAGCAATTGAGTCAGTCCGTTGCGTGATACTGAATAAATCACCTCGTGTTCACGCTGTCCATAGGGTACAAACTGTGTGCTGCCGTCGATGTAGTGCAACATGCGGCCCGACATGGGAATCAACAATGATTTGACAGCATCATGAACACCGGCTGCCTTTAATGCATGCAATCCGCGATCGGCCAGCGCCAGATTGATGGAGCGGCCAGCGTGCTGTTGATATGTGCGCAAATCGGGACGGCGCTCAATCAAATGTACGGGCACACCGCGACGCGCCAGCAGAATGGTCATCAGGCTTCCCGCCAGTCCTGCGCCCAGAATGGTTATTTCATTCTGCGGTTGCGAGGTCATTGCATGATTTCCCGCAACGCGTTCGCAAAAGTCCATACATCTGCGAAGCGGTTATACAGGGGAACAGGTGCGACCCGAATAATGTCAGGCTCGCGCCAGTCAACGACACAGTCTGATTCAAGCAACGCGCGATGAATCTCTCGTGCCTGGTCAACAGCAACGCGCATGCGCAATGACAGTTGGCAGCCATGCGCTTCATCTTCTGGTGGAGTAATGATGTCCACCCTGTCCTTGAGCCAATGCTGCAACAGATAGCGCAAATAAGCGGTCAGCAACAGGGACTTGTTGCGTAACGCGCTTGCTCCGGCGTGTTCAAACAGTTCGAGCGATGCCAGCAACGGTGCGCAGGCAAGAATCGGCGGATTCGAAAGCTGCCATCCTTCTGCGCCAGGAATGGCTGAAAATTCTGCGGGCATGGCAAAGCGGGTGTGCTTGTCATGTCCCCACCATCCGGCCAGACGCGGCAAACTGAAATCATGTGCATGACGTTCGTGTACAAAGCAGCCGCCAATGGCGCCCGGGCCGCTGTTCAAATACTTGTAACTGCACCACACGGCAAAATCTACATTCCACTGATGCAGTTGCAACGGCACATTGCCGATGGCATGTGCAAGATCAAATCCCACAGTACAGCCATGTTGATGCGCAACGCGCGTGATGGTTTCAATGTCAAGACACTGGCCAGTGAGATATTGCACACCCGGCAACAGCACCGTGGCAATGCTGTGCCCCTCGCGTTGCAATACTGCAATGATGTCGCCAGTGCGCAAGGTGTCTTCACCATCGCGGGCAGGGATCGTAATCAATGCAGAAGCGGGATCGTGTCCGTGCAATTTGATTTGTGATGCCGCTGCATAACGATCAGAAGGAAATGCACTGTCTTCAATCAATATCTTGAAGCGTCGCGAAGTGGGCCGGTAAAAGCTGGTCAACATCAAGTGCAGGTTCACTGTCAGTGAGTTCATTGCCACCACTTCCGTTGACAGCGATCCGGTGAGTGCCGCCAGTCCCGGCGTCAGCAATTCATGGTAGGAAAGCCACGGGCGTGGTGCATTGAAGTGGCCTTCCACTGCGCCGGTGCGCCAATGATGCAGCTCCTCTTCAATCAGTTGCTGCGTGCGTCTGGGTTGCAGGCCCAGTGAGTGTCCGCACAAATAGGTTTGCACTTTTCCATGGCGAACTGGCAGGTGAAATTGTTCACGAAACGATGCAAGTGGATCATCGGCATCCAGTGCCGCGGCAACGGATGGTTCTGCAGTGAATGACAGCTTCATGCGTGTAGTTTACAGGATGTCATCGCAATCGCCATGAAGCCCGTTTCGATGGCAGGAATTTCCAGCATGGTTCGACAAGCGCATCATGAACGCGAATAGAACGCCGCTGACCTGAGTTGTCGAAGCATTTCATCAGCCGTGTTTGTGCAACAGCGGATACAACACCGGACGGCTGGGCGCAGCATCTGCTTCCAGCGGTGCAACTTGCAGATTGAGCAGGTATTCACCATCCGGCACATCATCCGGAACATAAATCAACTCGGTAATCGTTGCGCGTGCACGTTTTGCTTCCGGCAATAACGTGGAGCCACGTGGCATTTCCCAGAAAGCACGATGCGCCAGCAGCAGTCCATTGTCGCGCATGCGATCAACTGAAGGCAGATCGACCAGGAGATGCTCCACTCCCTGTTCTGCCAGCCATGCCAGTGCATCGGCAGAGAAGTAGGCCGGGCAGAATGTATCGTAGTCTGCGTTCAATTTGTTGTTGGGCAGGGTACGAACGATCGCTGCGTTGCAGGGCGGGCGGCCTAGTTTCTGTTGCAGTGAATCGCGCGTGATGATGCGATCATCCGGTGAAAATTGCGTGGCTGTCCTGTGTGGCGTGATTGAGATAAGCGTCGCGCGCAACAGTGATGTGGGTGCGATGCTGTTAACACTCATGAACTCGCGGGTAATATGGCCGGCACATTCGGTATGTGTGCCGTTGCAATGTGGTGTCAATGAATAAGTGCTGCAATTGCAACTGCCGCCATGACTCACATCACCCACAAAGTTGCCTGCGGCAAGTGGTTGCGCTGCAGGATCGGGAGCGTCGAATGCATGAACCCGCGGTGCGCTGAAATCAACTGCAATGGAAAGGTCAATCGCGCGCGACATGTCGGCACGAAAGATTTGTCCATTGTGTTCAATCGTGATAATGCTCATGCTGGTCTGGCAGGTATGGCCATCACGGTGCCGCAGCGCTTGCAGGTTCGATGCGCAATGTCACCATAAAAGCGCTCAAACACCGGTTTCAATTGTGTTTCGATGTTGCTGACGTGCAGGTATTCCTCGTACAGCTTGTGATGACAACGTTCGCAGTACCAGATGAAGCCCTCAATCTCATGCGGTTTGCGCACGCGTTCAATCACCAGGCCGATGGTGTTGGCGGGACGCCGTGGTGAGTGCGGCATGTTGGCAGGCAGCAGGAATATATCTCCTTCGCGGATGGGGACATCCACCGGCTGGTTGTTCTGCATGGTTTTCAGAACGATGTCACCTTCCAGCTGGTAAAAAAATTCTTCGCCGGGATCAACGTGATAATCAGTGCGTGAGTTGGGGCCGCCGACCACCATGATGATGAATTCCGAATCCTGAAACACCAGCTTGTTGCCGACCGGCGGCTTGAGCTGATCGCGATGCGCATCAATCCATTGCCGGAAGTTGAAGGCTTGCAGTGCGTTCATTGAAACACCGGGAGTTCACTGGTTCACGCAGAAGATCGTTAGCATACAAGCATACGGAGGGGATGGCGAATGATTGCTGTCGATGATTGCGGCAATCAGTCATGCTATTCGGTGTTTGTCGTTATTCTTCCAGCGGTATTCCGCCGCTGATTGATTCTATTTCGGTACGCACGCGTTGTTCATCCAGCGTGACAGCGCAAAGCGTGCCGCCCCATACGCAACCGGTATCCAGCGCCAGCACGTTATCGCCATCGTAATATCCCAGTGCGGACCAGTGACCAAATACGATGCGGTCATGACGGGTGCGGCGGCCGGGGACTTTGAACCATGGATAGACATCATCTTTCAGCTTTGCGGGCACTTCCTTGAATTTCAGTTTCAATTTGCCATCCGCCGTGCACACGCGCAGACGTGTCAGGCAGTTGGTGATGAAACGCAGCCGCGGCCAGCCCTGTAAATCGTCATGCCATTCATCAGGATCGTTGCCGTACATGTGACTGAACAATTGGCGTGCCTGCTGCGCATCGCGCAGCACGTATTCCACTTCTCGTGCGCATTGCATTGCCTGTTTTAATGTCCACTGCGGCGGCAGACCGGCGTGAATCAGTGTCCAGTTCAAGGCGGCATCATGATGCAGCAAGGGTTGTGTGCGCAGCCACTGCAGTAGTTCATCACGATCAGGTGCCTGCAGAACATCATCAAACGTATCGCCGCTCTTTCGTCTGCTTTCAGTGCCCATGCTGACCGCCAGCAGGTGCAGGTCGTGATTGCCGAGCACGGTGATTGCCGCCTCACCGAATGATTTGACAAGCCGCAATACGTCGAGTGAACGAGGGCCGCGATTGACCAGATCACCGGTCAGCCACAAACGGTCACATGCCGGGTCAAACTTGATTTGATCCAGCAACAGTTTGAATTCGTCGTAACAACCCTGAATGTCGCCGATGGCGTAAACAGCCATGGATGGTCAATGCAGCATGCCGGGCTTGGCCAGACGGAAAGGCGCGATCATGGCATTGAAGTGCGAACCATCATCGGCCAGCATCTGATAACTGCCGTGCATGGCGCCAACCGGTGTTTCGATCACTGCGCTGCTGGAATAACGGAAACCTTGACCGGGTTGCAGATAGGGTTGTTCGCCTACCACACCTTCACCGCGCACTTCCTGCACCTTGCCGTTGGCATCGGTAATGATCCAGTGACGGGTCAACAATTTGGCAGGCAATGTGCCTTCGTTGTGAATGGTGATGGTATAGGCAAACAGGTAGCGGCTTTCGTCAGGACGTGATTGTTCGTCAATGTAGTTGGTGCTGACATCAACCCGAATCTTGTATTGATCTGGTTTCATTGGCTGGTGCGCGGCCCGGCAGTTGGACACTCCGCAAATATACCAGTGTGGCAGCAAAATGCGATGCCTGTGCGTGCGGCGCTGAGAACGATTTGTGCGTGAATGATGATTATGCAAAGCCGTTCTGTTGCGAATCCGATTCTGCCGCTCACGTTGCAAGCAGTGCGGCCAGCTTCGCGAACTCTTCCGGCTTCAGTACCTCGGCGCGCAGTCCCGGGTCAATGCCAACGGACCTGATCTGTTCCTGATCCAGCAATGATTGCAATGCATTACGCAGGGTCTTGCGCCGTTGCGAGAACGCCGTCTGCACAACCTGAGCGAAATGGTTTCGGTTGGGCATGGCGAATGGCGGCCTCTCGTGAGGCATCAGTCGCACCACGGTGGACATCACCTTGGGCGGCGGACGAAAGGCAGAAGGCGCAATGTCAAACAGGGGTTCGATGCGTACCCACGGTGCGAGCATGACGGTCAGCCTTCCATACTCCTTGCCGCCGGGCGATGCAGCCATGCGATCCACCACTTCCTTTTGCAGCATGAAGTGCATGTCGTGGATGTGTTCAATCTGGTCAATCAAATGAAACAGCAATGGTGTTGAAATGTTGTAGGGCAGGTTGCCAATGACGCGCAGCTTGCCGTCGTTGCGCAAGGTCGAAAAATCAAATTGCAGTACATCGGCTTCGTGCAGGCGCAACGTACCCGCAAAATGTGAACTGACCTTGAGCGCGGCGATCACATCGCGGTCGATCTCGACGGCATCCATTTCTTGTACGCGCTCCAGCACTGGCAAGGTGATCGCACCCAGGCCGGGACCGATCTCCACCACGTGTTGACCGGACGTTGGATCAATGGCATTGACGATGTCACGAATGACCTGTGCATCGGTCAGAAAGTGCTGGCCAAAACGTTTGCGGGCTTGATGCATCAATGTGCCTTGCCGGACAACTCAATTGCGAGTGCAAGTGCAGCAGCGAGACTTCCCGGATCTGCCTTTCCGCTTCCGGCCAGATCCAGTGCAGTGCCGTGATCAACCGAAGTGCGGATGATGGGCAATCCCAGTGTGACATTGACGGCATTGCCAAAGCCTGCATATTTCAGCACCGGCAAGCCCTGATCGTGATACATCGCGAGCACTGCATCCGCATCTTGCAACATGTGTGGTGTGAAAGCCGTATCGGCAGGCGCCGGACCGGTCAAACGCATGCCTTGATTGCGCAATGCATCCAGCGTGGGTGTGATGACGTCGATTTCTTCGCGGCCAAGATAGCCGGACTCGCCGGCATGTGGATTCAATCCCAGCACCAGGATGCATGGAGCAGCGATGCCAAAGCGATTTCGCAGATCATCATTCAATATCGTCAGCGTTGCGGTTAACGCTTCGCCAGTGATTGCAGCGCTTACTTTGCTGAGCGGCAGATGTGTGGTAACCAGTGCGACACGCAATGTGTTGGCCACCAGCATCATCACCGGCAATGAAGCATGGGTGCGTGCAGCGAGATATTCCGTGTGACCAGTGAAAGAAATGCCGGCGTCGTTGATGATGCTTTTCTGCACCGGCGCCGTGACCATCGCGGCAAACTCGCCGGACACGCAGCCATCGCAGGCACGATCCAGCAGATTCAAAACATATCGCGCGTTCGCTGCGTTCAGCGTGCCGGGCTGCACCGTTGCTTCCACTGCAACGTTCAGCACGGTGATAACACCGGCAACATGTGGTTGTTCTGTGGCGGCATCATAATCACGATAGCGCAGTGACAAGCCAAGTTGCGCCGCCCGTTTACGCAACAACAGTTCATCGGCGGCAATGATCAACTGGCACGGCCATTCGCGTTGTGCCAGTTGCAAAATCAGATCGGGTCCAATGCCCGCAGGTTCACCACTGGTCAGGATGATGCGCGGCAGATTGCTTGGCATGCGTTACATCAGGTATTCAATATAGGCATTGTCGCGCAGCTCGCGAATCCACAGGTTGATGGCTTCTTCGGCCTTGGATTCCTGAATCGCCTGGTAGGCGCGATTGCGCAACACTTCGTCACTGATGTCTTCGGTCCTGCGTCCCAGCAATTGCACGATGTGCCAGCCATACTGCGTTTTGAATGGTTCGCTGATTTCGTTGACCTTCAGTCCTTCAATGGCTTTTTCAAATTCGGGAACAAAGGTTCCCGGACCTGCCCAGCCGAGGTCACCGCCTTGTACTGCCGAGCCGGTATCCTGCGATGTCACCGAGGCAATGGCGGCGAAGTCTTCACCGGCAAGAATGCGTTCGCGAATTTTTTCGAGACGCAATTTCACCGTGCTGTCATCTTCAATTTCATTGGTCTTGAGCAGGATATGGCGAACATGCACTTGTTGCTGCATTTGCTGTTCAACGCCGCCGCGTACTTCGTTCAGCTTGAAAATGTTGAAACCGCTGGGTGTGCGAATGGGTTCGGTAACATCACCGGTTTTCATGGCGGGTATGCGGTCAGCAATGATGGAAGGCAGTTGTCCGCCGTTGCGCCAGCCCAGCGAACCGCCATCAACATTGGTGCTGCTGTCTGAATAACTGACGGCAAGTTCGGCGAAACTCTGTCCAGCCTTGGCTTTGTTGTACACCTCCTGAGCGCGTGCTTCGCGTTTAGCCTGTTCTTCCGGCGTGGCGCTGCTTGATACTGCAATCAGGATGTGTGAGAGATTGTATTGTGCATTGGCGTCCGGCATGCGTTTTTGCTTGGCGAGGAATTGATCGAGCTCGCGTGGCGTGACCTCAATGTTGGCGATGACGGCGCGTTGTTGCAGAATGTCCAGAGTGATTTGCTTGCGCATGAACTCGCGATATTCCGCATAGTTTTCTCCCTGAGCTTCGAGCAGGGCAGGCAGATCGCTGAACTTCACGCCATTCTGTTTGGCAACTTCATTCAACTGTGCGTTGAGCATTTCATCCGATACTTTCAGCCCTGCCTTGTCGGCACGCTGCATTTCAAGTTCCTCATTGACCAGACGTTCCAGTACCTGCTTGCGCAATACATCCATGTCGGGAATATCGGTCTTCTGCTGTTTGAGCCGCGCAACGATACGGCCAGTTTCGGTATCGAGATCGCTGGACAGGACCACACCATCATTCACAATGGCAACGATGCGATCCAGCAATACGCCGCGTGTTGACAGTTCGTGCTGGTCTGCGCCGGAAACCGCCGGCAGCAGGCTGAAAAAGGTCAACAGGGCGGTAACGATCAACTGCTTCATGGTGAGTTTGCTAAAAGGTGTCCGGAAAAATATCCCTAGTGTAACCCGTTCGCACCGCGAATGAGTGAACTTCGCTTATTGATTGATCCCGCCAGTTCAATCGGGCCGCGAAGAGTAACCGGGAATGGCGTTCTGCAATGAGGCGTCTGCGCTGCCCGCGCTTCCTGCATTGCCCAGTCCCTTGAGTTCAAATTGAAGGTTCAGACGTGTGTCATAGAAACCTTCGCGTGTGGTGACGGAACGGCTCAGCACCAGGCGCAAGTTCCAGCAGCACGAACGATACTCAAGGCCGGCGAGATAATCATGCACCTGGTTGTCTACTCGAGAATAGACAACACGTCCATACGTGCTCCAGTTGACGCCGACCGGCCAGGCGAATGAAGTTTCCCATTGATCGACGCGGCCGGTGGGGTTGGTACTGTTGGCGGCGACATCGCTGTTACTGCCGGTGGTGCGCGTGAAGCGATAGCCGATGTTGATGACCTTGTTGTGTCCGGGCAGATACTGGAAGTTGACTTCGCTGCGGTCTGTGCGCGCCGCCACCGGATCCCACTGCATGCCCACCGATGCACTCCAGTTTTTGTATGCGGACAGCGCCACTTGTCCGATGACTGGTGAGGAATGATAAATCCCGCTGCGGTGTACGTCGCAGGTATCGGGCGGCGAGTCGACGGCAATCACGCAGGGCGATGTGAGGTAAAAAGCCTGTCCCAGCGTGCCTGAAAGAAATTGCCTGCCGCTGTGTGAGTCCATCATGCGTGTGGTGATACCGGCGCTGATCTGATTGGTATCGCCGAGACGATCGGGGCCGATGAAGCGATCCACATCGAACAGCTGTATCAGATTGAAATCGGGCAGGCCGGTATCGAAAACAGGCACATCGCTCTGTTTGCGAAACGGAACATAGGCATACAGGATGCGCGGTTGCAGCGTGTAAAGACGTTGTGCGTCAGCCGATGTTTTTTCAAACGTCATTGCCATGTCCACGCTGGAAATGGGTGCAGACAACACCGGGCTACGCGTTGTTGCCGCATATGTTTCGTTGGGACTGAGCTGGTACGCGCTGTAGCGCCAGCGCCAGGTTGGTATCACGTACATGCCGGGTGTTTGCAGCGGCAGTGACAATCCGGGTTCCAGAAACAACCGTGCGCCATTTACATTGGGATGTGCGCCATTTACATTGGGATCCGGCTGGTTCTGGCTGATTGTGTTGCGTTCACTGCGCGTGAAATAAGTCAGTTCACCTGCAAAGTTGAAGTCGAGTCCGTACGGCAATTCATCCTCTCGTCCGGCGACGCTGATTCTTGGCAATACCGTATAGGGACGTGGATCGAAAACCGCAGTGCCAGCAGTGGACGTCAATGGTGCCTTGATTTGTTTATCAAGGATCAGCATGTTCTGTGCGCTGACACTGCCTTGCCAGTTGGCGCTGTAAGCGCTGAAATTCAGATTGCGAATCAAATAAACCTGACTGGTTTCATCGCGATTCTGGCCGAAGTCTTCAAACCACTGGTTGTCGGACACATCGGTGCCATCGAGTTTGAGGCGTAGATGTGAAGTGAAGTCGGTGACATGCTGGAGTTGGACAAGTCCACGCCAGCGGCGTTGTGTGTCAGTGGAATCATGTGGAAGATAATCCGCCGTCACCGTGCCGTTGCTGAGTTCAGTCAGGTATCTGAATTCAGAATTCAGTTCCGCACCGCGGCGGGTGTCAATGATCGGCGTCAGCGTGGCATCGTAGTTCGGCGCAATATTCCAGTACCACGGAATCAGCAGCGAATATCCGCCTCGTGATGAGCTTTGCAAGTTGGGAGGGAGAAAGCCCGATTTGCGTTCATTGCCCACCGGAAAAGAAATCCATGGGGTGTAAAAAAGTGGAATATTCTTGAATTCCAGTCGCGCATTCCTGCCGGTGCCGGTACGGGTTGACTGATTGATATCCAGTTCCGACAGTTTCAATTCCCAGTCGGGTTTGTTTTCCGGGCAGGTGGTGTAACGCACATCGTCCAGTTGCAAGTTGCCCTGTGGCGTCAACTGGATACGGCTTGCCGAACCGTGGCCAGCACGTTGTTTGAGTGCAAAACCGGCTTGATCGAATTGCACGCCTGTGGTGCTATCCATGCTGGCATCGTTGCCAGACACCTGCACCTGCGAGTCTTCGTACATTACATTGCCATCGGCTTTCAGACTGCGATTGCTGAAGTCGTAGTGCAATGTATCGGCACTGATGGAGCGATTGCCCTGAACTGCCTTCGCACCGAACAACTCGCTCTTGCCATTCAGTACACTGTCGCCGCCATCGAAACTGAATTGAATGGGAATCTTGGAAAAGTCCACACTGGCCGCCGGGACGACCGGACGTTCAGTGCCGGGCGTTTCCGAGTCAGGACAGGTTTGCGCCTGCGCAGCAATTCCGATGGCGAGCAATGCCAGCGCTGCCATCATTAACTGCAGCATGTGCGGGACTTGGTTGAAGTGGCAGTGAGAACTCGCAGACATCAATCAATGGAGCAGGTCAATTAAAAGTTGATCATTGTAAGTCAGTAACGCGGGCGCATCCGGAATCTGTCCTCAGACAGGATTGCACTATATAGTTGATGAAGCAGACCTTGCCACTTTAATTTTCGCGGTCGGATTGAGCGAGATTGAGATAACAATGACCGATGACCAACACGATGCACGCCTGAGTGAGTTGATGAAATGGGCGGAGGAACAGCTCGGTGACAATGCCTTGCAGTGTATGCCGGCGTCCGCTGATGCCAGCTTTCGCCGTTATTTCCGGATCACTCATGGTCTCAACACCTGCATCGCAATGGATGCACCGCCGGACAAGGAAGACGTCAGGCCTTTTTTGCATGTTGCTGCGTTATTGCGATCCGCTGGTGTTCACGTGCCGGAAGTCATCGCCAGTGATATTACGCGCGGATATCTGCTGCTAAGTGATCTGGGAACGCAGACTTATCTCGATGTATTGAATGAAACCAGTGCGGACGAGCTTTTTTCCGTGGCAATAGACGCGCTGATCAGGTGGCAACTGGCAAGCAAGCCCGGCGAATTGCCGGTATATGATGAAGCGCTATTGCAGCGGGAGTTGAATCTTTTTCCGGAGTGGTTCATTGGCAGGCATCTGCAACGCGATCTGGACGAAGCCCGGCAGCAGGCTTTGCAACAAATGTTCTCGCTGATCATCCGGCGCAATCTGTCTCAGTCCCGGGTGTTTGTGCATCGTGATTACATGCCGCGCAATCTGATGATCAGCACACCCAATCCCGGTGTGCTGGATTTTCAGGACGCAGTGTACGGTCCCATCAGCTATGACGTTGCATCGCTGTTCCGCGATGCGTTCATCAGTTGGCCCGAGGAAAGAATTATTGATTGGGCGGCGAAATACTGGGAACGTGCACGACATGCGTCGTTGCCGGTGCCCGGTGATTTTGGTCAGTTCTATTGCGATCTGGAATGGATGGGATTGCAGCGGCATCTCAAGGTGCTGGGTATTTTTGCACGCATCAACTATCGCGACGGCAAACCCAGGTATCTTGCCGATACACCGCGATTCATTGCCTATGTTCGTCATACTGTCCAGCGTTACGATGAGTTGCGGCCGTTGCTGAAGCTGTTTGACCTGCTGGAACTGCAATGATGAGGGCCATGATACTTGCGGCAGGCCGTGGTGAACGTATGCGTCCGCTGACCGATGCGCATCCCAAGCCGTTGCTGAAGGTGCGCGGCAAGGCGTTGATTGAGTATCACCTCGAAAACATTGCAGCCGGCGGCATCAGGGAAGTGGTGATCAATACTGGCTGGCTGGGTGAACAAATTCCCGCATTCGTTGGCGATGGCTCGCGCTGGGGACTGCACATTGCCTACAGTCATGAAGGCTGGCCAGCGCTGGAAACAGGTGGCGGCATTTTAAAGGCGCTGCCGCTGTTGGGTGATGAGCCGTTCTTGATCATTAACGGTGACGTGTGGACCGATTGGCGAATTCAATCTCCGCAACTACCCGGCGTGTGGCGTTCTGACACCCTGGCACATTTGATTTTGGTACCCAATCCTGCGCATCACGTTCAAGGTGACTTCGGCCTGCGCGATGGCCTGGTCACGACGCACACTGTGCCACAGTTTACTTATTCGGGAATCGGCTTCTATCACCCGCAGTTTTTTGACGGTTGCTCCCACGGCGCGTTCAAATTGGCGCCGTTGTTGTACGCCGCAGTTCACAAAGCGCGAGTAACGGGTGAACTATTTTCCGGGCAGTGGTCTGATGCCGGTACGCCGGAAAGACTGGCGGCATTACAGCAACAGTAATCTAAGAGTGTTGTTGCAATGCCTTAATGGAGTGCAGTCGTGAAGCAGGGTGCCTTTGACGGGGCCAGTGAATCATTAAGCAGCGGGCGCGGATGTTGACAACCAGCTTGAATTTGTAATACCAGAACCGGACATGAAAAAAAGCTCGATCAATTTTCGCCAGATGTCTTGCCTTCGCCGGGATTTATATATACCTTACCGCAGCTTCATGTACGGGCATTGTGTGACTGTAACAATTCGCGGGTACGACAAGTAGCCATCGCAGCACATAGTCCGTCAACAAGATGATTTTTTAAATAAGTATTAGTTTCAATGTACGGAGCGTTGCTCCGGATAACTGTTAGGTGGGATGGCATGGCCTTAACGGCAAGTGCAGAAGCACAACAAGGTACTAAGCGTACAGTCATCATGATCCTGGTGATCGGGCTGCACCTCGTTGCATTTTGGGCGTTGCAAAATGGCTTGGCTCGCCGTTTGGTGGAAGTGCTGCCGAACGACATCAAGACCAAAATTATTGAAGAGCAAAAAAAGGAAGAACCGCCGCCGCCGCCGCCGCCGCCGCCAGACATGCAGACGCCGCCGCCGCCGTTCGTTCCACCGCCTGAAGTTACGATTGCGACACCGGCAACACCGCCGCCAAATGCTATTACGCAGATGACCCAGGAAAAGCCGGCGGTCACGCAACCCCCTGTTGTTGCGCCTGAAATTGTGAAACCTCGGCCTGACCCTCGGCATCCTTTTGGTAATCCCGATGATTTTTACCCATATGCTTCGAAAAGAGATGGGGAAGAGGGGTTGGTAATGGTGTCCTTTGTTGTAGATGTCAGTGGAAGGCCTTCAAACATTCAGGTTGCGACATCAAGTGGATTCCCACGCCTTGATGAGGCGGCCATAAAGTATGTAAAAACTGTAAGGTTGTTGCCTGCGACAAAAAATGGTGTTCCTTTTCCGTACGAGACCAGATTGCCGATCAGATTTAAGCTTAAGGATAGATAGATTTAAGCGAACAGTTGTGTATGGTTTGATTTTTAAGTTTTATTTTCTTTTTATTTATTTATCGATCAGAGGGTGGTAGTTCCATGGAACCCAATCAAGTGCAGCAAGTAGTAGAAAATCCGTACAGCCTGAAAGCCATGTTGTTGACGGGCGATGCGGTGTCAAGAACCGTTTTTGTGATTCTGGTGATCATGTCAGCCATGTCCTGGTTCATCATGTTTACCAAGTGGCTGGATCAGGTTCGCCTGAACAAGCAGTATCAGGAAGTTGTCAAGGGATTCTGGAACGCCGGTTCTATTCGTGAAGGTATCAATCGCCTGAAAGGCAAGGACCATGCGTTCAAGATGATCGCAGAAGACGGTCTGCGTGCCACTGAGCATCATGAAGGCCGTTTGACCGACCAGATTCCTCTGCACGAATGGGTGACCATGTCTTTGCAGCGTTCTGTTGATCAGGTCAACAGCAGCTTGAGCAAGGGTCTTTCCTTCCTCGCGACGGTAGGTTCCACTTCTCCGTTCGTCGGCTTGTTCGGAACCGTGTACGGCATTTTGAAAGCATTGACCGGTATCGGTGCTGCGGGTCAGGCCAGTATCGACAAGGTGGCCGGCCCCGTCGGTGAAGCCTTGATCATGACCGCTATCGGCTTGGCAGTGGCGGTGCCTGCCGTGCTGGGTTACAACTGGTTGCTCGGCCGCAACAAGCGTTTGCTCGAACTCCTGCGTTATTTCAATGCCGACCTGCATGCTTTTCTTGTGAGTGGTGCCCGTGTTTCCCAGGATGCTGGCGGTCGCGCTGCTGCATCTGCTCCTCGCGCCAAGTAAGCACTGCTTTTTGACAAGAGGAAAAGCCCCATGGCCATGAATGTACAAGGTGGCGGCGAAGAGGAAGTGATGTCGAACATCAACACCACTCCGTTGGTGGATATCATGTTGGTGTTGTTGATCATCTTCCTCATCACCGTGCCAGTGATTACGCAGTCGGTCAAAGTGACTTTGCCCGATGCGGCCAATCAGCCTAATCAGACCAAGCCGGAGAATGTCATTATCGCCGTTGACAAGGAAGGCAAGGTGTATTGGAACATTACGCTTGTTGATAATGATGAGTTACTGAGCCGATTGAAAGAGAAGTCAGTCATCCAGCCGCAACCCGAAGTGCAAATTCGTGCAGACAAGGATGTCCGCTACGAGTTCGTGGGCCGGGTTGTGGTTGACTGTCAGCGTGCCGGTATCCAGAAGGTTGGTTTTATTACTCAACCAGAAGCTGGATATGCGGCAGAGCTGGCGCGCCAACAGGCCGCCGCAGCATCTGCCAATGGCACCTGATTTGGTTTTAAATTCTCTTCACCAAAATCCTTCGAGAGTATTGAATTATGGCTATGAACGTAGGTTCCAGTGGCAGCGATGAGCCAATGATGGAGGTCAACACCACGCCGCTGATCGACGTGATGTTGGTGTTAATCGTGATGTTGATCATCACCATTCCCGTGCAGACCCATGCCACCAAGCTGGATATGCCAACGCCCACCAACACGGAAAATCCGGTGCCACCACAGGTGGTCAATCTTGTTATTGATTCAGATAATTCAATTTACTGGGATGGTACGCCAGTTACACTGCCCGAACTGGAACAGCATTTCCGGCAGTATTTCAATGTGCCTGTTGAATCCCAGCCGGAGTTGCACATTCGTCCGGATAAGTGGACCAAGTACGACATGGTGGCCCAGGTGCTGGCGGCTGCGCAACGTAACCGCATGGAGAAAATCGGTTTTGTTGGCAACGAGCAGTACATGTAAGTTAAGCGCTTGACCGGTTCCGGAGAAGAAGCGGTCAGATTTCTGATTTGTTAAGACTTCAAACGACACATGGGTGTCGGGATTTCCAGGTTTTGGACAATGAAAAAATTTTCCTCGTTTTTCCTCGCAACATTGCTGGCTGTATCAGTAGTTGTTTCATTGACAGCGGTAAGCGCCGGCGCCGCTGAAGAAAAGAAAGAACAGAAGCAGACAGTTTCGCCAAAGGTCGGTAAGCCACTGCAGGAAGCCGTTGCACTTATGAGCAAGCGGCAATACGAAGAGGCTTTGACGAAGGTCAATGAAGCCCGCGCAGTGCCTAACAAGACAGAGTTTGAAGAGTTGGCTATTGATCAATATGCCGCGAGTGCCCTTTTAGGGCTGAGGCGTTACGCTGATGCGGCTGCAATGCATGAGAAGATACTGGATTCGGGTTCGCTTACACCTGAGAAGGCCGAAGCGGAAAACAAGATGTTGATTCAGCTTTATGTGCAGACAAGGAATATAGCCAAATTGGAAGAGTATGTTCCAAAGTGGCTTAAAACACATCCTAACGATGTCGAGATGCAGGAGATTTACGCTCAGGTTCAATTCAACGCCGGACAACTTAAGCAGGCCAAGGAGACAATCGAGAGTCTAATATCGTCTGCAGAAAAGTCGGGTCAGCGTCCAAAGGAAAAATGGTTAAACGACGTAGTTAGTATCAGCTACAAGATGGCAGGCGGGAAGATAGACAAGAGTACCATGTCGGCGATTCAGAAGGCGCTCCATTATTATCCCACTCCAACCCTATGGCAGAACTTGTTGGCGGGTATGAAGGATGATCTAAGCAACAACGATGAAGTCAGTTTCCAGTTGTATCGTTTGATGTTGGCGCTTGGTGTTTTAAAGTCAGGCGACGACTACACCGAACTGGCTCAGTTGGCGAATCATTTCGGATTTCCTGCGGAAGGCGTGAATGTAATGCAAGCGGGTTTTGATGCCAAAGCACTTGGGGTCGGCGAGACAAAGGAGCAGGATGTCCGCAAGCTGGCTTGGATGAAGAAAAACATGGAGGCAGATAAGGCTGAGCTACCGAATGAAGAAAAGAGAGCCGCCCAGTCATCGACTGGTCAGGAAGATGTATTACTGGGAGAGGATTATATTGGCTATGGTCGTTTTGCTGATGCCATCGAAGCCATTGAGAGCGGCTTGAAGAAGGGCGGCGTCAAAAATCCTGACCAGGCGCAAATGGCATTGGGCATTGCCTACTACAACAACAAGCAGAAAGATCAGGCACGGGCGGCTTTCAAGAAAGTACCAGAGTCTTCGGATCTGAAGCGTATTGCTGATCTGTGGATTCTCCACATCGGGTGATTGGTTCACGAATTGATGCAAGCCCTGCGAGCACCGGTGCTCGCAGGGCTTTTGCTTTTGCAGGCCAGATTTTTGGTACCATTCAACCCTCAATAGTGCAGCACTGGTCATGAACAGTTTCAAAGGTATCCCCATCCACACAGCACGCAGTGGTGAAAAATACGTGACCCCGCAGGGATTTGCGGCCATCAAGGATGGTATCAAGGCAAGTCATCAAGCCGAATCATTTGTTCCGGGCCGCAAGCCGCTGTGGTTGCGTGCGCCCATGCCCGCAGGCAGTGGTTTCAATACTGTCAAGGATATTGTTCATGAGCATCGTCTTGCCACGGTGTGCGAAGAAGCCAAGTGCCCGAATATCGGTGAATGCTGGAATGCCGGCACTGCTACGCTGATGTTGATGGGTGCGGTATGCACGCGTGCTTGCCGTTTCTGCTCGGTTGATACCGGCAATCCGCGTGGTTGGCTTGATCATGAAGAACCCGCCAATAGCGCACGCACCGTGCAATTAATGAAACTCAAGTATGTCGTGCTGACCTCCGTAAATCGCGATGATTTGCCGGATGGTGGTGCGGCGCATTTCGCCGCCTGTGTGCGCGAGATCAAGCGCTTGAATCCGGCCACTGCGGTGGAAGCGCTGACGCCAGATTTTCAGGGACAATTGCGCGATGTCGAAACCGTGGTGGACAGCGGGCTTGAAGTATTCGCGCAGAACGTTGAGACCGTCGAGCGGCTTACTCATCCTGTGCGTGATCCACGCGCTGGTTATCAACAGACACTCGCAGTGTTGCGTCACGCCAAGCAGCATCGTAGCGACGTATTGACCAAGAGCAGTCTGATGCTGGGACTGGGCGAGACCGATGACGAAATTGCAACGACCATGGATGATTTGCGTGATGCCGGTGTGGACATCATTACGCTCGGTCAGTACTTGCGTCCAACGATGAATCATCTCCCCATCGAACGATGGGTCACGCCTGATGAATTTGCGCGCTACCGTGAATGGGCGTTGGCCAGGGGATTTCTTGAATGCGTATCCGGTCCGCTGGTGCGTTCGAGTTATCGTGCCGAACGCGCACTGGAACGCAACAATGCAGGTCTTGCATAAACCAGCACCTGGTTCTGTTCAGGCCGGCCCACTGCTGAAGTGGCTGGGACGAGTCAGTTACGATGCAACGTTTCATGCGATGCAGACCTTCACCTCGCAACGAGATGAACACGCCCGTGATGAAATCTGGTTTCTCGAACATGATCCTGTATTCACGCTGGGCATGAATGGCAAGCCGGAACATGTTCTCAACGCCGGTGATATTCCCGTCATTCAGGTTGATCGCGGCGGGCAGGTAACGTATCACGGCCCCGGTCAGTTGGTGATTTATCCCTTGCTCGATTTGCGCCGGCACAAGCTGGGCGTGCGTGATCTAGTCATGGCGCTGGAGAATGCGGTGATCAATACAGTGGCATCATGGGGAATTGATGCTACAGCACGTCGTGATGCGCCCGGTGTTTATGTGCAGGGGAAGAAGCTCGCCAGTGTGGGATTGCGCATTCGCCGCGGATGCAGTTATCACGGCCTTGCGTTCAACGTGAACATGGATCTCGCGCCATTCAGCCGCATCAATCCCTGTGGTTATCAGAACCTGCAAGTGACCGATCTTGCCCGGCTTGGCGTGAATACTTCAACTCAGGACGTGGCCAAACAGCTAGCGCCGATATTGTGTGAAGCGCTGGGTATTGCCCATTACATTGCATGGCCGTGAATCAATCACAGCGCTTGGACTACCGTTATAACGCCACCATTACTTTCTCACACGCTGTCAATTCCATGTACAACGCATCCAGTTGTGCCTTGCTGGTGGCGCGAATAATGATGGTCAGTCCGAGATAGGTGTTGTCGCGGCTGGGACGCTCTTCGATCAGTGACATGTCAATGTCGCCAGCATGCTTTTGCACAATACCCAGTACCAGTGAACGGAAGTCGTCACTGTTACGACCCATGACTTTCAGTGGATAGTCATGGGGAAATGTCATCAACGATTCTTTGTCATTCATGCGTTGCTCAATGCGAGAACAGCAGGCGGATGCTGTCAATGGTACGGCCGATGATGCCGGCCTGTTTCACATCATGTGCCGGATACAGGTCATCGCTTGCGAGGATTTTGCCATCCAGCGATAGCGACAGTTTGCCAATAGGCCTGGTGTGATCAAGTGGTGCAATCAGGATGTCTGGCAAACTCACTTGTGCCTGAATGTCGTTCGCGCGTCCGCGCGGAATGGTCAGCACGATGTCGTGATCAGGCACAGCGTTCACTTTGTTGTCCACACCTTTGCGTACCACGGCTGTTTTCAGCGCTTGATCCTTGCTGAACAGCTGCCGGGTTTCATAGAAGCTGAAACCATAGTTGAGCAGGGTTTCGCTGCCATCCTCGCGAGCCTTCACCGAAGGCGTGCCCATCACCACCGTGATCAATCGCATGCCATTGCGTTTGGCCGAGGAAATCAGGCAGAAGCCGGCGCTTTCGGTATGGCCGGTCTTGATGCCATCAACACTGGGATCGCTGAACAGCAGCCCATTGCGGTTGTGCTGAGTGGTCTTGTTGACGGTATATACCTTTTCAGAGAAATAGTGATAGTCCTGCGGAAAATTATTAACCAGTGCGCGCGACAGCAGGGCGAGATCATGCGCCGTCGAATACCCGGGAGGATTGGGCAATCCCGTCGCATTTGCGAAATGTGTTTCGTTCATGCCCAGACGCTGTGCATAGACATTCATTAACTGCGCGAAAGTATCTTCATTACCGGCAATGTGTTCCGCCAGCGCAATGGCTGCATCGTTGCCGGATTGCACGATCATGCCCTGAATAAGCGTTTCAACCGGCACCTGTGCGCCCACCGGCAAAAAGCTGGTGGAGCCATCGGTTGCTGCGCCACCGGTTCGCCACGCATGTTCACTCACCGTCACCAGATCACCGGGTTTGATGCGGCCGATCTTCAATGCATCGAACACAATGTAGCTGGTCATGAGTTTGGTCAGACTGGCAACTTGCAGCCGTTCATGACTGTTGCTCTCGTCAATCATGTCGCCACTGATGGCATCCATGAGGACATAGGCGCGGGCATCAATTTTCGGTACGGGGGGAATCTGCGAACCATGGGCTGCGTCTGTCGAAGGTGCTGTCGTTGCGGACGAAGCCAGTGCTGTCGTTGCGGACGAAGCCAGTGCCGGCAACGACAATAACGGCGATGCATTTGCTGCGGCACTTGATGACGCTGAGACTGGCGTTGATGAAGAAGACTTCATTGAAGTTGATTTCTTGCAGCCGGAGACAGCAGTCATCAGGGCAATCATGAGCAGCAGCAGTTTCGCAGTCGTTGAATTCACAGTGTACTCCGCAGCGGAATCAGCAAAGCGCACAGTGTACTCAGGATGGGTATTCAATCCAATGCCAGATGTGCATCATTAATGCCGAGCGACTTGAGCTGCGCAACCAGTGTATCGAATTGATCCACCGTACTGATCGGGCCAATGCGCACGCGATACAGCGGCTGGCCTTTCACCACATCATTGCGGATGAATGCATCGGCATGACCGTGTTGACGCAATTCGTTGAGCAGACGCTCAGCATTGGCAGCGGCACTGAATGCACCGGCCTGAATGAACATGGTAGTGGCGTGCGTGTCAGCAGAAACTGTGTCGGTTGCAGGAACACTGCCGCCCGGCACCAATGCCTTTACATCAACAAACGCAGTGCCATCGCGCAGCATGTCGAGCTTTGCCGCCGCAGCGTAGGACAGATCAATGATGCGGCCTTTCTTGAATGGTCCGCGGTCATTAACACGCACCACCACGCTTTTGCCATTGCTCAGGTTGGTCACCTGCACATAGGTGGGCAGTGGCAGTGTGCGATGCGCTGCGGTCATGCCATACATGTCGTAACGTTCACCACTGGAGGTGTTGCCTTCGTGAAAACCGGGGCCGTACCAGGACGCAACGCCCTGTTCTTCATACCCGGCTGCGCTGGACATCACGAAGTAACGCTGACCCAGTGCATCATAGAACGCAGGATTGCCGTTCTTTGACAGTGGTTCAGCCTGTGGTACAGCATCAGGAATGTGTGCGGCTTCAGCAGCCGGCAATTGTGATACGGGATTTATTTTGACGGTGGTGGTGCAGGCATTGAGTGCGATCATCAAGGCAACCGTAATTGCGGGACGCCACCAAGCGTTGCCGACACATGCTTTCATTGTGATGTTGCCAGCTGATCAGTAATCGCATGACCCAGGTCATACACTGCGTTGGCGTACAAGGGACTGCGGTTATAACGCGTGATCACGTAAAAATTGTTGAAACCCACGCGATAGACCGGGCCATCCTTGCCTTGCAGGGTGATCAATACGGCGGGTGCATCATCGGGCAGGGTGGTGCAGAACGTCACGCCCCTGGCTTTCAATGAAGCGACGGTATCATTGAGTACGATGTCACCGAGGGAATATTCCGGAGCGTTACTGGAATTGTCTCTGGGTGTGTATGTTGCATTGACAATGACCGGTTCACCATTGTGCCAGCCGTATTGATCAAGATAGTTGGCGACACTGAACAGGATGTCATCTGCATCATTCCACAAATCGATTTTGCCATCGCCGTCGCCATCAACCGCAAAGTTGCGATAACTGCGTGGCATGAATTGCGGCATGCCCATCGCACCCGCATAGGAGCCGGTGGTGTCCTTGATCACCAGATGCTGTTCGTCTGAAAGCAGCAAGTACTGTTCAAGTTCACCAATGAAAAAACTGCTGCGCGGCGGGTAATCAAAGCTCAGTGTCGCAAGTGCATCAATCACACGGTAACGCCCCGGCGTTTCGCCATACATGGTTTCAACGCCCAGTATGCCAAGTATCTCGCTCACCGGAGCGCCTTGCTCGCGCAGTTTGTCCAGCGTCTTGGCATGATCCTGTGCGAAGGCGACACCTTTCTGAATGCGCTTGCCGGTGAGAAAACGGTCGTGATACTCAAACCACGGCACGGTTTTCTCGGCCGGCTTGCTGATCGCATCAAGAATGGATTGCTGTGATGCTGCATCCCTGAGAATGGCTTCAACATCGGCGCGCCTGAATTGATGATCTTTGACCATTTTGTGCACAAAGGACTGTATTTCCGGCCGGGTGACATCCAGCGCGGCAACGTTGCCCATGATGGAACAGAGAAGCGCCGCAAGCATTAAACGTGAAAGCATGGACATGAGTCACTCGCAACTATCGGCCAACCAGACGGCGGCGTGCATGAATGGCCATGATGATGCCAAACCCCGCCATCAACGTCACCATCGAACTGCCGCCATAGCTCACCAGCGGCAACGGTACGCCGACAACCGGCAACAATCCGGTCACCATTCCTGTATTCACAAACACATATACTGCAAAGGTCAGCGCCAGACTGCCGCTGAGAATGCGTGAAAAAGTATCCTGCGCGTTGGCGGCGATATACAGGCACCGGCCGATGATGAACAGATACAGCAGCAACAATGTCACCAGGCCGACGAGACCCCATTCTTCACCAATCACTGCAAAGATGAAATCGGTGGCGCGTTCCGGCAGAAATTCAAGTTGCGCCTGACTGCCGTTGAGATAACCCTTGCCGAAGACACCGCCGGAACCAATTGCAATCTGTGATTGAATGATGTGATATCCCGCGCCCAGCGGATCGCTTTGCGGATCAAGAAAAGTAATCACGCGTTGCCGCTGATAGTCATGCATGTGTGTCCAGCCAATCCATGCAGCAGGAATCATCAGCAACAACACACCGAGAATATAACGCTTTTTCAATCCGGCCAGCACCAGTGCGACACCGCCCGCAGCAAGCACCAGTACCGCAGTACCGAGGTCGGGCTGTTTGGCAATCAAAGCAGTGGGTACCAGAATCACCATGGTGAGTATCGCGACATCGCGCAATGACGGCGGCAGCGGACGTTCATGCAGATACCACGCACAAAACAACGGCATGGCCAGCTTCATGATTTCCGAAGGTTGAAAGCGCACGATCTTCAGATCAAGCCAGCGTTGTGCGCCCAATGCACTCGAACCCTTGATCATGACCAGCAGCAGCAACAGCAAGCCAATGCCATACAACCACGGTGCGCTGCTGCGAATCAGCCGACGTGGCAATTGCGCAACCGCCAGCATCACCGCTGCACCAAACAAAAATTTAATTGCCTGACTGATCACCACCGAGCTGCTGGCGCCGGAGGCACTGTACAGCACGACCAGACTGATCAATGCCAGCAGGCCCAATCCCGCCAGTAACGGACCATCCATCTGCAACGCAGAAAGAATGCGTGCAGTGCGGGTGAAAGTACGTTGAGTGGTTGAGCTGTCGAGTTCCATGATTTAATCCTCCGGCGAACTCGTGCTGGCAGATGAACTGCTCGCGCTGTTTGCAGCCGGTGCACTTGAGGCAGTATGGCTTGATGTTGAGGAACTGCTTGCATGAGCAGCCGCAACTGGTTTGGCCTGCATGTTCATATGTGATACCTGTTTCGCTTCCTGTGCGGCCAGTTGTTCCGGTGTCAGCAACATCAAATCGAAAATGCGCCGTGCAATCGGCGCCGCAGCAGTGCCGCCATGCCCGGCATTTTCCACAACAACCGCCACCGCAACCCTGGGATGATCCACTGGCGCAAATGCAATGAACAATGCATTGTCACGCAGCCGTTCTGCCAGTTGTGCTGCGTTGTATTTTTCACCAACGGCAAGCCCATGAACCTGCGCGGTGCCGGTTTTAGCAGCAACGGTATATGGCACGCCGACAAATGCAACGGACGCAGTGCCGCCGGGTTTGACCACTTCCTGCATGCCCTGAATCACAACATCCCAGTTGCTGTTGTCGCGAACCTTGACGGGTTCGATCGGTACAGGCGGCACTTCGTCGATGTTGCCGGTGACGGGATTGCGGATGGCATGAATCAGATGTGGTTCAAATCCCTTGCCATGCATGCTGAGTGTGGCCGCAGCATGCGCAAGTTGCAGTGGTGTCACCGTAAGATAACCCTGTCCAATGCCCACACTGATGGTATCGCCCGCATACCATTGCTGTGCTTCCTTGCGTTTGAAGTAATCGCGCTTCCATGCCGTGGAAGGCAGCACTGCAGGCATTTCACCGTCGACGTCGATGCCGGTCAACTGGCCAAAACCAAATTGCGACAGATAATCATGGATGCGGTCAATGCCCATCAGATTGGCAAGGTTATAAAAATAAACATCGCATGACACCTTGATGGCTTGCACCATGTCAACCGCGCCATGAGCATGCAGGTCGGTCCATGGACGCGCCACGCCGGGTAACCGGAAATAACCGGGACAGTAATTGGTGGTGCTGGGTGCAATTACGTTGTAGTACAACCCAGCCATGGCCATGAAGGGTTTGATGGTGGAGCCGGAAGGATACGTGCCGCGTATCACGCGATCATACATGGGCTTGTCAGGATCATTGACCAGTGCACGATATTGCGCACTCGATAAGCCACGGCCAAACAGGTTGGGATCAAAGCCCGGTGTACTGACAAAGGCGAGCACATCACCATTGTTCGGATCAATCGCAATGACCGCGGCGCGGCGTTCATCTTCATACGTGTTGCCGGATGCATCGGTACGCTTCTCCTGCAACATGTCTTCAACTGCAGATTGCAGGCGTTCATCAATGGTGAGGAACAGGTCTTCACCTGCGATGGGATCTTTGCGTTGCAGGTCCCATGCGCGTGTGGTGTTCTGGTCAACGCGTCTGCCCTGGGCATTGACCAGCAATTGCTGGTAGCCTGCTTTGCCGTGCAACATTTGTTCGTAACGTTTTTCCACGCCGGCTTTACCGACCAGCGCGGTACCGGCATATTCATCGGGGTCCAGCACTTTCTGGTCTGCTTCGCTGATGATGCCCACGTAGCCAATTGCATGCACGCCACTGGCAGCCAGCGGATAGCGGCGTGTGAGCCGTGGTTTGATTTCAACGCCGGGAAAATCCTGGCGGCGTGCGGCAAAGCGCGCCAGCTCTTCATCGTTCAATGACAGTTTGACCGGCACTGCCTCAAAGCTGCGACGGCTGAGGATGTCACGCTTGAGTGTGGGCAAGTCATCACGATCGAGCAATTGCAGATTGGCCAGCCGCTGCAACGTGTCATCCAGATCGGATACCTGTTCTCTGGTCAGTTCAAGTTGATACGAGGGCGTGTTCAATGCCAGTGGCACGCCATTGCGATCCAGTATCAAGCCTCGGCTGGGTGGCAGTGGCTCGAAGCGGATGCGGTTGCCGGTGGATTGTTCGGCGAAGTAGTCATAGCGAATGACCTGCAACCAGACCAGCCGCGCAATCAATGCAACAATGCCGCAGGTGATCAGCAGCGCAGCGATGAAGCTGCGCTGCACGAACAGTTTCTGTTCGCTGTAGTGATCCTTGATGCGTGAGGTGTACTGCATGCCGACACGCTCACATCACTTGCTGAGCCGGTTGACGGTATCCAGCACCGACACGATGACCGGCCATAACACAGCACTCACCAGCACCGGCAGCCAGCGGAACCACGACGACACATGCTCGCCGGCCATGCCGCTGACGACGTATAGCAGCCAGTGATACAGCAACACCAGCAGCAGCACCATCGCCGCCTGATGCAGCACCGGGAAGATGCGCATGCGCAATTGAAAGCGATGGGTGATGGTCGCAATGATCACGAAGGCCAGCGCATGTTCACCCAGCAAATCACCCACCAGTGCATCCATGAACAGTCCGCAGATCCACGCATAACTCAACCCTGCAAGCATGGGTGCATTCAATGTCCAGTAGATGATCAATAGCAACATCCAGTCCGGCCGCGCGACGTTCAATGCTGCTGGCAATGGTGCAATAGTCAGCAACAGCGCAATGACGCTGGTGAGCAGCAGGCGTGACAAACCCATGCGTTCCTGACTCATGATGGATCACGCGCCCTGGCATGAGTCGCCGGTTTTTTGTTGGGATCAGCAAATTTTTCCAGTGCCGGCGGCTGATACCAGATGAGCATCACTTCGTAGTCACGGTCCAGCAATGCCATTGGTCTGGCTTCAACCGTGGCAAAGGTGTCGGAAGGATTGCGATCAATACGCGTTACTGTTGCCACTGGATAGCCAGGCGGAAACACGCCACCCAATCCTGAAGCGATCAACAGGTCGCCGGGCTTGATATCGGCATCACCAGTGAGAAAGGGCAGGTTGAGTTTGTCCGTGCTGCCCGTGCCTTCAGCGATGGTGCGCAAGCCGGTGCGATTGACCCGCACCGGAATGGCATGTTCGGGATCAGTAATCATGATCGCTTCGGAGGTATAACGTCCTACCTGCGTGATCTGGCCAAAGATGCCGTGTGTATCAAGTATCGCCTGACCCTTGAAGACGCCATCCACCTGTCCCTTGTTGAGTACAACACGATGCCGTAATGGATCCATGTCCACATGCATGATGCGTGCGATCAATCGTTTGTCACCGATGGTGCTGACAGCATCGCTCATGTCATGCAGGCGGTGGTTCTCTTCAGTCAGTGCGGCCAGTGTTTCCAGCTTGATGTTGGCATCGCGCAATGCGTCAGTCAGTTTCTGATTCTCGGCGCGCAAACGTTCACGATCCGCGAAGCTGTCATAGAACCAGTGTGTAACCCGCGATGGCATGTCTACCAGCCATTGCAACGGGTATTCCAGCGTGGACATGACTTGCCGCACACCATTGAGATAGTGGTAACGATGATCCGCCACCATCAATGCAATGCTGATGATGACAAGGAACACGCAGCGTGCGATCAGCGATGGACCGCGACTGATGATGGGACGGGTGTCTGAACTGAATGTGACCACGGATTACTTTGTTTGTACTCGTCTCAACATTGTTGTGAGACGCCAGGCGCGTTGCGCCGGGTCTGCCGGACGCAATCGTCTCATGTCGTCAACACAAGCGGCTGGTGCAGACGCTGACCGGTTCACGCGACTCAAGTCCGGTTATTCAAGATTGAACAGCGAAGGTCCGTGCTCATCAATCAGTTCCAGCATGCGGCCGCCGCCGCGCGCCACGCAGGTGAGCGGATCATCCGCTACAACCACGGGCAGGCCGGTTTCTTCCGCCAGCAATTTGTCGGCGTCGCGTAACAACGCACCACCGCCGGTGAGCACGATGCCGCGTTCGGCCACATCGGCACCGAGTTCCGGTGGCGTTTGTTCCAATGCCACTTTCACCGCGCCGACGATGCCTGCCAGCGGTTCCTGCAAGGCTTCAAGAATTTCATTGGAATTCAGCGTGAAGCTGCGTGGCACACCTTCGGAAAGATTGCGGCCTTTCACTGACATCTCGCGCACCTGCTGGCCGGGATAGGCCGAACCGATTTCAATCTTGATACGTTCGGCTGTGGCCTCTCCAATGAGGATGCCGTAGTTGCGGCGCACATAGTTGATGATGGCTTCATCAAACCGGTCACCGCCGATACGTACGGAGGAGGCATACACAATGCCGTTCAGCGAAATCACTGCGACTTCTGATGTGCCGCCGCCGATGTCGAGCACCATCGAGCCGCGCGCTTCATGAATGGGGAGCCCCGCGCCCACTGCGGCGGCCATGGGTTCTTCGATCAGTTTGACCCAGCGCGCACCGGCGCCTTCGGCCGATTCCTGAATGGCGCGGCGTTCAACCTGTGTCGATCCATATGGCACGCACACCAGCACACGCGGGCTGGGACGGATCAACCGGTCGCCATGCACCTTGCGGATGAAGTGCTTGAGCATCTCTTCGGTCACGGTGAAATTGGCAATCACCCCATCCTTCATCGGGCGAATGGCGGTGATGTGTCCGGGGGTACGGCCCAACATGTTTTTGGCGTCGGCGCCAACGGCTTCAATCTTCTTGCCGCCGCGGCCGGGTTCTTCACGGATGGCAACAACAGAAGGTTCATTCAGCACAATGCCGCGCCCGCGCACGTATATCAGCGTATTTGCAGTGCCGAGATCGATGGAGAGGTCGTTGGAAAAATAACCTCGAAGGTTTTTTAGCATGATTTGAAACGGAAAAAACAGGCAAAAAAGGGCCAAATAGCTGGGCCGATAAATTGCCCGCTACTCTATGAGTTAATACAACGTATTTCAATGCCAAAGTTCACGCCGCGTGGTCGCCGCCGCTGCTGACTCGAGGGCTTTGACGGTCATCCGGAATGACACTTTGCCGGGCCTTCCGTGTATCATCACGCGTTCAAAATTTCTGTTCCCGGGGTTATTCATGAGTCTGAGTCGCAGCGACGTGGAAAACATCGCACATCTGGCACGGCTGGCCATCACTGAAGCAGAAGCCACAGCGTATGCAGGCAGTTTGTCCAGGATTCTGGGACTGGTGGAGCAGCTTGATCAGGCCGATGTCAGCGCGATAGAGCCAATGGCGCATCCGCTTGCCGGTCAAGTGCAGCGCTTGCGTGAAGATGAAGTAACCTCCATCGACGCGCATGAAAAATATCAACGCAATGCTGCCAGGGTTGAAGCCGGGTTGTACCTGGTACCCAAGGTTATTGAATAGGGTCATTGAATAAGGCCGTACTGAATCATGAGTGAATTGCACACACAGACGTTGTCAGCGCTGGCTGCCGGCCTCAAGGCGAAAAAATTCTCCAGCGTTGAATTGACCAGGCACTTTCTCAATCGCATTGAAAAATTCAATGGCGAGCTGAACGCATATATCACGGTAACGCCCGATCAGGCATTGCAACAGGCTGCCGCCGCAGATGCATTGCTGGCCTCCGGCAGGGGTGGTCCGCTTGCGGGATTGCCGCTGGCGCACAAGGATATTTTCTGTACCGATGGTGTGCTGACCACCTGTGGTTCAAAAATGCTGTCCAACTTTGTCGCACCCTACGATGCGACGGTGGTGAACTTGCTCAAGCAGGCGGGCATGGTGATGCTGGGCAAGACCAACATGGACGAATTCGCCATGGGTTCATCGAATGAAACCAGTTATTTCGGTGCCGTAAAAAATCCATGGAACCTGAACAAGGTGCCCGGCGGATCGTCGGGTGGTTCGGCTGCGGCAGTCGCTGCGCGCATTGCTCCTGCTGCGACGGGAACGGATACGGGCGGTTCCATCCGTCAGCCAGCGGCATTGACTTCACTGACGGGCATCAAGCCCACCTATGGCCGTGTGTCGCGCTACGGCATGATCGCTTTCGCATCCAGCCTCGATCAGGGCGGCGTGATGTGTTTGAGTGCTGAAGATGCCGCGCTGATGTTGCAGGCCATGTCGGGCTTTGATCCACAGGATTCCACCAGCGTGGATACGCCCGTGCCGGATTACACCGCGACACTCAATCAGCCATTGAAAGGACTGAAGATTGGTTTGCTCAAGGAATTTTTTGAGCAGGGCCTGAGTCCGGAAAATGCCAAGCCGGTTCGCGATGCACTTGCCGTGTATGAAAAGCTCGGCGCGCAACTGGTGGAAGTCAGTCTGCCAAACCTGCCGTTGTCTGTGCCCACTTACTATGTGGTTGCACCGGCGGAATGTTCTTCCAATCTGTCGCGCTTCGATGGTGTGCGTTTTGGTTATCGCTGTGAAGCGCCGCGTGACTTGCTGGACTTGTACAAGCGTTCGCGCAGCGAAGGTTTTGGCAGCGAAGTGAAGCGCCGCATCATGACCGGCACCTATGTATTGTCTGCCGGTTACTACGATGCCTACTACCTGCGTGCGCAAAAAGTTCGTCGTCTGATTACCGATGATTTTGCGAATGCCTTCAAGCAGGTGGATGTATTGATGGGACCGACATCGCCAACGCCTGCATTTGATATTGGCGCCAAAGTGGATGATCCGGTGACCATGTATCTGAATGATATCTATACCATCGGCGCCAATCTCGCGGGTTTGCCCGCGATGTCCATTCCCTGTGGCTTTCTCGATGAATTGCCGGTGGGATTGCAGATCATTGGCGGACATTTTGCGGAAGCCAAGTTGTTGAACGTGGCGCACATGTATCAACAGGCAACGGATTGGCACAAGCGTATTCCAACGCGATATGCGTGAGCCATTTGTGTAACGGTGCTGCATCACCCATGATGATCTTCTCGCAAAACCGCCGTGAATACTTCCTTGTAGACTCTGGCAAAAACTTGCGACGCTATGCTGTCCTGCATAGCTGCAAGCCTGGGTTCACCATCCATGGCGAACCCGTCCATCGCACGCGATGGACCCATGTTTTTGACAGTTTTGCAGGAAGATCATCATGGGTGATGCCGAAGATGTCTGTCGAAATATTGGATGTGTGTAAGTAAGGCGTCATTCCCGCGAAAGCGGACTCTCTATACTCCCCTCGCCCCTTGAGGGAGAGGGGTCGGGGGTGAGGGGTTTATACGCTCATGGTGAGCTTGTCGAACCATGCATATTTCTCTTCTCGCGATTTCACCTTCGCAAGAAGGACGTAGTAGAGACCGGCATCTGCCAGCACTGTTTAAGTCTTGTGATGTCATGTCTCGATTGAGTTTTTTGTAATGAGTAAGTGTTATGACCTGGGAAACAGTCATTGGTCTTGAAATTCATGCTCAACTGTCGACGAAGAGCAAAATCTTCTCGGGTGCTTCCACTGCATTCGGTGCGGCGCCCAATACACAGGCCAATCTGGTGGACCTGGGTTATCCCGGTGTGTTGCCGGTATTGAACAAGCAGGCCGTGCAGATGGCAGTGAAATTTGGTCTGGCGATCAATGCCAATATCGCGAAGCGTTCGGTGTTTGCCCGCAAGAATTATTTCTATCCCGATCTGCCCAAGGGCTATCAGATCAGCCAGTATGAACTGCCGATTGTCGAACAAGGCAAAATGGAAATCGTGCTTGAAGACGGCAGTACCAAGGTTATTGGCATTACGCGTGCACATCTTGAAGAAGATGCGGGCAAGTCATTGCACGAAGATTTTCATGGCTTCAGCGGCATTGATCTCAATCGTGCCGGCACGCCGTTGATCGAAATTGTGTCCGAGCCCGACATGCGCTCGGCAAAAGAAGCGATTGCCTATCTCAAGAAGATTCACACGCTGGTGCAGTATCTCGAGATCTGTGACGGCAACATGCAGGAAGGTTCGTTCCGTTGCGATGCCAATGTATCGGTGCGTCCTGCGGGCCAGGAAAAGTTCGGCACACGCTGCGAGATCAAGAATCTCAATTCATTCCGCTTCATTGAAAAGGCTATTCACTATGAAGTGGCGCGCCAGATTGATTTGATTGAAGGCGGCGGCAAGGTGAAACAGGAAACGCGTTTGTACGATCCTGACAAGGGCGAGACGCGTGCCCTGCGTTCCAAGGAAGAAGCCAATGACTATCGTTACTTTCCCGATCCGGATTTGTTGCCGGTGGTGCTGGATGATGGCTTCATCACCAGAGTGCGCGGCACCTTGCCGGAATTGCCGGATGAAAAGGCGGCACGCTTGATGCGTGACTATGAGTTACCCAAGTACGATGCTGGTGTGCTTACCAGTTCACGCGAGCTGGCGGATTACTATGAAACGGTCACCAAACATTTGAGTGGTGATGCCAAACGCAATGCCAAACTCGCTGCCAACTGGGTGATGGGTGATCTGTCCGGCGCGTTGAATCGTGATGGTGTTGAGATCAACGCCAGCAAGGTGAGTGCGCAGGCGCTGGCGGGTTTGCTCGCACGCATCAACGATGAAACCATTTCCGGCAAGATTGCCAAGGAAGTGTTCGAAGCCATGTGGGTTGAAGGCAAATCCGCTGATGAAGTGATTGACGCCAAAGGCCTGAAGCAGATCACAGATACCAGTGCCATCGAAAAAGTCATTGATGAAGTCATGGCAGCCAATCCGTCGCAACTCGCTGATTATCGCAGTGGCAAGGACAAGTTGTTCGGCTTCTTTGTCGGCCAGGTGATGAAGATTACTGCGGGTAAGGCGAATCCCGCGCAGGTGAATGAGTTGTTGAAGAAGAAGCTGGCGGGATGATGCAAGAAACTGACAAGCCTGCTGCCAATCACGACAAGGACAGTTTGCACCGCTTTGATTTTGAGCATCTGGCCATTCGTGGTCAGTTGATTCATCTCGATTCATCCTGGCAGGCGATGCTGGAACATCGCCACTATCCGTCTGCAATCCGCAACGTGCTGGGTGAGGCTATGGCGGCTGCGGCGTTGCTGTCATCCACCATCAAGTTTGATGGACAACTGACATTGCAGCTTCAAGGCGATGGCCCCATGCACCTGTTGCTGGCGCAATGCACCACGGAATTCAACGTGCGTGGTCTTGCGCGATTCAGCGAGTCTCATGTGGATGCAAAAGTAATTCACGATGCCGATCCCGGCATTCAGCAACTGGCCGGGCAGGGCAATATCACTGTCACACTTGAAACCGAAGATCTGAAACAGCGTTATCAGGGTGTGGTGGCGTTGAGCGGAACGCGACTGGCGCAATGTCTTGAAGTGTATTTTGCACAATCAGAACAATTGCCCACACGGTTATGGCTGCATGCGGATGAAAATGGCGTTGCAGGCATGCTGTTGCAACGTTTACCGACACCGAAGATTCTGGATGATATTACGGATGATGCAGAAAAGGATGCCAGGCTCAAGCAGCAGCAGGCGTTGCTCGATGATGCGTGGCTCCGTGTGCAGTTGATCGGCGACACGTTAAGGCCTGAAGAACTGCGCAGTCTCAGCGATGTGCAGATACTGCACCGGCTGTTCAACGAAGATGACCTGCGTCTGTTCGAGTCATCGCCGGTTTATTTCCGCTGCCGCTGCTCACGTGAGCGTGTGAGCGGCATGCTGCAATCGCTGGGCAAGACCGAAGTGGACAGCATCATCGCTGAACAATCTAAGGTTGAAGTGCGCTGCGAGTTCTGCGAACGTCAGTACGTCTTTGATGCCATTGATGTGGCGCAATTGTTCAATGTCAATATCAGCAGTGATGCTGGATCGACGAGACATTGATGTCTTTTATTCCATCTGAAGGCGGCCTCTAAAGTGATTTTCCATCAATCGGCTGCGCGGTTCGTCAGCGACTATTGGGGCATTTAATAACGACATTCCTTCCATGAAGAAGCCGGCGACATCTGTTTTGAATTTCTCATCCATCATCTCCTGTTGATGCCGTTACAAGTCAATGCAGTGTGACAGGCATTGTCTGCAGCGATGATGACTTGGTGGTACGTCTGATGTCACTGCATCTTCCAGTGAGTTTCCCATGTCAAACTGCGGGTCATCATCCGTAAACAGGCAGCTGTAAATTTTCAATTGACCTTCGCGCTTCAGCAACATGCGGCTGTGGCTGCATTTGAGAGTGGCAAGGTATTTGACGTCTGCCATATCGATTGGAGTGTCGTTGCTGGCGATGCCCGGACGTCCAAAGTCGGGCAGGGCATGAATCATGATGTCTTCGGGAAGATGTGCTTTGCGTAGCAATTGCTTAAAAGCGCCAAGCACAGCAGCCTCGTCTTCGCCTTCGTGAATCTGGCGAATGACGCCAATATCAAAACCCTGTGCATGCAATAGCTGCAATCCCTCAATGGCGCGCTGGAAATTTCCCCAGCCCCGATCTTTGTCATGATGTTGCTGATCGGCATGGTCGATGCTGATGTGAAATGACAGAGGATGTTTCTGTTGCTTCAATAGTTGCAATTGATGCAGACGTTTGAGTAACGGAGCCGTGCCATTGCTGATGACCATGCAGGGTTTCAAGCTCAGCGCATATTCGAGAATCTTGACGATATCCTTGACGATCAGTGGTTCGCCGCCGGTGAAGCAAAAGCGTTCCACGCCCAGTTGCACGGCTTGATCAAGATACGGTTTGATTTCATTCAGCCTGATTCTTTCAAGCCGGTTGTCACCGGGACGCGAGCCTTCCAGGCAGAACGGACATTCCAGATTGCATGCGGTGCCGGTATGAATCCACAGTTCCCTGAACCGCTGCATGCGGATGATGCATTGCGAGGCAGTCATGATGTTACTTGATGGGTAATTCGCGTGACTTCTGCACCGCGCGCAGTGCAAGGCTCGAATGCACGCGGGCAACGCCGGGAAGCCGTGTCAATACTTTGCTGTGAATGCGTTCGAAGTCGGCGGTGTCGGCGGCAACCACGCGTAACAGGTAATCGTAGTCGCCCGTCATCAGATAACACTCCATGACTTCCGGCAGTTTGCGCACAGCTTCTTCGAAGGCGTGCAAGTCAGTCTGGTCCTGCCGTTCCAGTGTGATGTTGACGAATACATTGACGGGACAGCCGGCCTGTTCCTGATTGATCAATGCCATGTAGCCTTCGATCAATCCCGATTCTTCCAGGGTGCGCACGCGCCGCAAACAGGCTGACTCTGAGAGATTGACCTGTTCTGCCAGTGCGCTGTTGGCAATGCGCCCATTGCGTTGCAGTGTCGTGAGAATGGCGCGGTCAAATTTATCCAGTACCAGTGATGATTCGCTCATGACGCAATTATCTGCCATGCGGGATGATTGGTGAGGCATTTTATGCCACAAACACCGATTATGACATCCGTATTCGCAAGGCAATTCTGTTGTCCGGCGCTACAGTGATTGCCAGCAAATGTTCATCTGGAGCCGGTCATGCACGTTGGCATTCCCAAAGAAATCAAGATTCATGAGTATCGTGTGGGCATGACGCCTGCGGGTGTCAAGGAATTGACCAATGCAGGTCATGCGGTGATGGTGGAAAAGGAAGCTGGTATTGGCGCCGGGTTTGATGATGCAGAGTATCTTGATACCGGCGCGCGCATTGGAACGCAGCGCGATGTGTACGCGCACTCAGAGATGATTGTGAAAGTAAAAGAGCCACAGCCCGCCGAGTATGAATTGTTGCAACCGGCGCATGTGCTGTTCACTTACCTGCATCTTGCTGCCAATCCGGCGCTGGCGCGCGCATTGCTGGAACGGCATGTCACAGCGATTGCTTATGAGACGGTCACTGCATCAACGGGCTCATTGCCATTGTTAACGCCAATGAGTGAAGTGGCGGGACGCATGTCGGTTCAGGTTGCAGCAGCGTGTTTGCAACGGGTCAATGGTGGCCGCGGTATTTTGCTTGGCGGTGTGCCGGGAGTTGCGCCCGGCAAGGTGGTGATTCTGGGTGGTGGCGTGGCAGGCATGCATGCGGCAACCATCGCGTTGGGAATGGGCGCAGACGTTACAGTCGTGGACAAATCACTGCCGCGATTGCGCGAATTGTCTGCGCACTTTGCAGGACGCATCAAAACGGTTTATTCCACTTCAGCAGCGATTGCATCATTGATTGCAACGGCGGATGTGGTGATTGGTGCGGCACTGATTCCGGGTGCGGCAGCGCCAAGGCTGATCACACGTGAGATGCTCAAGAACATGCAACCCGGTGCGGTACTGGTGGATATTGCAATTGATCAGGGCGGGTGTTTTGAAACCAGTCATCCCACCACACATGCTGATCCCATTTATGTGGTCGATGGCATTGTTCACTACTGTGTAGCCAATATTCCGGGTGCGGTACCGCGCACTTCCACACTGGCATTAACGAATGCCACGCTGCCATACATCAAGGCGATAGCGACGCATGGTGTGAACAGGGCATTGCTTGATGATGTTCATCTTGCTAATGGCCTGAATGTGTATTGCGGCGAGATCGCGCATCCGGCTGTTGCGCAGTCACTGGACATGCATTATCAGCCGTTTCAATATGCGGCCTGAAACGTAATCCAATATGACCGAGCAGGGCGATGCATCCCGCCATTGGTTTAATGGCGGGTCACGCGGCGGAGCTGCTAACCCACCCTGGCTCTGCATGACTGGCGCTTCAACGTTGCTATTAAATCGTTCAACTGGCTTACCATGAATGGCCAAACCTTTCCATTGGACAGACGTTGACCAATGCCACGATGTCATGCCCGCGAAGGCGGGCATCCAGTTAAACGCCTGTCTTAATTCAGACATTCCTGATTAGATCGATCAAGAAATTATTTCGCTGGATTCCCGCTTGCGCGGGAATGACTGGAAGCCATCATTATCGCATTTGATGTGAACCACCGTCCCTGGATTTCATAACCTCATTTAGATTAGCCGGCTGCTGCGTTTTCATATAATCTTGCGGACTTGCAAATCACGCACGCGGCTGTAGCTCAGTTGGATAGAGTACTGCGCTTCGAACGCAGTGGTCGGGGGTTCGAATCCCTCCAGCCGCGCCAACTTGTTCATGCAACATCACGCACAATGAACAACAAAGATCAGCACACCGTGCCTTCCAGCAAATCTGCGTGGCTTAACAGCACTGTCATTGGCATTGGTCTGGCATCGCTGTTCAGCGACTGGTCGCATGAAATTGCCACCGCATTGTTGCCCGCGTTTCTCGCCAGCATGGGTTCTGCCGCGGCATGGCTGGGCATTATCGAAGGCGTGGCTGATGGTGTGTCCAGTGTCATGAAAATGGGATCGGGTTATTACACTGATCGTTTGCAGCATCGCAAGGGGATTGCCGTCGCGGGCTATGTTGTCACTGCAATGGGCACAGCGGCTTTTGGTCTTGCAACATCAGCGTGGCAGGTATTGCTGGCGCGTACTGCGGCATGGCTGGGACGCGGTGTGCGCACACCAGTACGCAAGGCATTGCTGGCCGGTGCAGTGACCAGAGAAACCTACGGTCGCGCATTTGGTTTCGAACGCATGATGGATACGCTGGGCGCCATTGTTGGACCGTTGACTGCGCTGTTGCTGCTCAACTGGTTTGATCACCACTATTCAACGGTGTTTGCACTGACCCTGATTCCGGGACTGATCGCAGCGTTGTGCATTGCCGTGCTGGTAAAGGAAAAGACCCGCGTTGCCGTCAAGCACATCAGCTTTGGTGAAAGTCTTGGTGCCTTGCCGCCACGATATAAAAAATTCCTGCTGGCAGTGGGTGTGTTCGGTATGGGTGATTTTGCCCACTCCATGCTGATATTGCTGGCCGTGCAGGTGCTGACGCCATTGCACGGTGTTACGGCGGCGGTTGCAACGGCGACTGTTCTGTATGTTGTACACAATATCGTTTATGCGGGATTCTCCATCATCGCGGGATGGATGGCGGATCGTTTCAACAAGGGGCCGTTGCTGGTTGTTGCCTACCTGCTTGCCGCGATCATGGCCGCGATGATTGTTTTTGTTCATCTCAACATGTTGACGCTGATCATGGTGTTTGTACTTGCCGGCATGTTTGTCGCAATGGAAGAAACGCTGGAAGATTCATTCTGCGCCGAGCTGGTGGAGTCATCGCATCACGGCATGGCTTTTGGAGTGCTGGCAACAGTGAATGGCGTGGGTGACTTTGTCTCCAGCACGGTGGTTGGCTTGTTATGGAGTTCAATGGGTATCGCAGTTGCATTCGGTTTCAGCGCTGTTTTATTCGTTGCCGGCGCCATGTTGACGTTGCGGGTGGTTCGTGCCGGTCATGTGCAGCCGGCAACAGGTTGAGCCGGCATGATGACTCGGTTATAGTCGGCCGCGTCACCGTTATTTCTTTCAAGAATTCCATTTTGCGGTCCTTTTCACTACGACCCCATCCTGTTTCAATGTTTGCAGCGCGGCTGATGGCGTTGCTGCTGTGCACGTTGTGCAATGTGGTTCATGCCGATGATGCGGCGGTTGAACAACCACCACATCGTTTGCGTATTGGACTGGTGCTCAGCGGCGGCGGCGCGCGTGGCGTTGCGCATGTCGGTGTGCTTAAAGTGCTTGATGAAATGCGCATTCCCATTGATGCCATTGCGGGCACCAGCATGGGCGCAGTGATTGGTGGTCTTTATGCGTCGGGCATGTCGGCGAATGACATTGAGAAACTCACCAAGTCGCTCGACTGGCAGGATGCATTTCAGGACAGTCCGTCGCGCCGCGCGCTGGGTTTCAGACGCAAGCAGGATGACAGCAATTTTCTGGTGCGCTATGCCATGGGCATTTCTTCAGAAGGGTTCAAGATGCCAATGGGATTGGTGCAGGGACAGAAGCTGACACAGATTCTGCGCGATGCCACCGTGGGTGTGGCGGGCATCAAGAACTTTGATCACCTGCCGATCGCATTTCGCGCCGTTGCCACTGATCTTGAAACCGGTGATGGTGTCATTCTCAAGTCGGGTGATCTGGTCACGGCCATGCGCGCCAGCATGTCAGCACCCGGTGTATTTGAACCGGTTGATGTCAATGGACATCTGCTGGTCGATGGCGGGCTGTATAACAATCTGCCGGTGGATATCGCGCGGCAGATGAATGTGGATGTACTGATTGTTGTTGATGTCACCTTTCCGCTGTATCCACGCAAGGAACTCACCTCGCCATTGACTGCATCCAATCAGGCCATCTCCATCCTGATCCGCCGCCGCACCAATGAGCAACTGGCCAGCCTCGGTCCGCATGACATCCTCATTGATCCCAATCTGGGATCCATGAGCGCCATTGAGTTTGGCCGTGCCGTGCAGGCCATGTATCGTGGTGAGGAAGCCGCGCGTGCAATGCATGACAAGCTGGCGTCGTTGTCAGTCAGCAAGGAAGACTACGCTGCTTATCTTGCGGCGCGTGCCGCAAAACACAATGGCAATCCAGTGGTCAGTTTCGTATCCACGGATGCAGCATCACAACGTTACGAAAAAATTGTTTCATCATTGACCAGCAATCTCAAGGGCAAGACGCTTGATTTCAAGGCATTGAATGAGGATCTCGCACGCATCTATGCGCTCGACCTGTTCGAGTCGGTGGACTACAACGTGGTGAAGCAGGGTGATGCAACGGGACTCGATTTTCATCTCAAGCGCAAATCATGGGGACCTAACTATGTGCGCGTGGGCATCAATCTCGAAGATGATTTTGCAGGTAACACCAGGTACAACCTTGCTGCGCGACTGATCATGACGGAACTGAATCCATTGGGCGCAGAATGGCTGAATGACTTTCAGATCGGTGATCATCCACGCATTCTCACGGAGTTCTACCAGCCTTTGTCGGTGCGCAATCGCTACTTCGTTGCGCCGCGTTTTGAATTCGGCACACGTTCGTTGCAGGTGGTGGATGGCAACAACAAACTGGTTGCGGAATATCGCGTGCGTGCCACGCAGGGCAATTTCGACTTTGGTAAAGAGTTTTCTGACTGGGGTGAAATTCGTGCAGGCCTGTTCCGTGGCAAGGGCACATCGTATGTGAACATCGGTGATCCAACCTTGCCCACGCAGCACTATGATCTCGGCGGTTATTTCACGCGCTTTTCCTACGACACGCTGGACAGTGTTTACTTTCCACGGCGTGGCACGCAATGGACTGTGGAACTGGACGCCAACCGTACTGGAATGGGAGCGGATCGCAGTCTCAACAAGTTGTCTGCACAGTGGCAGGTGGCAAATTCATTCGGACGGCACATTGTGGTGTTGTCCGTTGCGGCCGGATCAACGCTGTCAGCGCCATCACCCACGCCGGATTACTTCAACTACTTTACGCTGGGTGGCTTCCTCAATCTTTCCGGTGTTACGACAGATTCACTTTCAGGTCCGCACTTCGGGCTGGCGCGCTTGGTGTACTACCGCCAAATCGGTCATGGCGGTTCGGGTGTGCTGGAATTGCCGGCGTATGCGGGTTTGTCGTTTGAAGTGGGCAATGTATGGAACTCGCGCAAAGATGCAAGTTTTGACAGTCTGCGTCACGATGCCAGTTTGTTTTTCGGTGCGGATACGCCATTGGGTCCTTTGTATCTTGCGGCGGGATATGATGATCGTCATCGCTCTGCCTTCTATTTGTTTCTGGGAAGATCGTTTTGATGTGGATGCTGATTACGTCTGATTAAGTAGGGTGCAATCGTGATTGCACCGATCCATGCATAAGCATTATTGGGATGCATCTTGTATATAATTCATTTTTATGCGTTTGGTAATTGATTTTCTTATAATTCGCATATGACGTTGACATATCATGATCGCATCCTACGGAATACTGGCCAACTGAGCGATGACTGAGTTACGAGAGAATATACCGATCGATATGCGCCAAGCAGTGGAAGCCTGCAATGTGCGGTGCGAAGCCATCTTGGAGGAGCACCTACAGAAAGTCGAGGCGCAGAAGACGCCATCAGTTATATATCACTATACCGATGAGGCTGGCTTTCTCGGAATCTTAAAAAGCAGAAGGATTCGATTGACTGATATGTTTGGCCTGAATGATCCGTCGGAACTTCAATACGGATTGATTCATGCGTGTGAGGTTCTCGAGGAGCAGTCGACGACGGCGCATCCTGCGGCCGCAGTTTTTTCCAAAAAATTCAGAGAAGTAGTCGGTGACAAATTTTGCAAAGTTGCTCATTTTTTTGTTGCCTGCTTTAGCAAGAGTCAAGACGACTTGGGCCAGTGGCGAGCGTATGGTAATGATGGTAAAGGATTCGCTTTAGGCTTCGATGGAGCCCTGCTAGAGAATGCTTTTGTACAGCCAGGTAAAGAATCGGCACGCGGTAATGCGACTTTCCACGTCAACTACGATGATTCTTTACTTCGTTCTCTCCATAGGCAGTTGGTCAAGGAAGTCCTATCGCTGATTGGATTACCCAAAGGAAGAGACCTGAATGATATGATCATTAATGAATTTATGAAAGAGCTTTCAGTGGTTCTTGGTCTTCACGCGATTCGCGCGTCGATTTTCTTTAAGCATAAAGCGTATAAAAACGAAGAAGAATTTCGATTTCTACAACTGCGTGAACTAAATGGTTCACTTGAAGATCTGAAACAAAGAGTGCGCAACTATTCTTTTATCCGTTTTGCCGAATTTGATTGGATGAGCAAGAATCAGTCGGTGCTTCGGGAAATTTTCATTGGTCCTGCAGCCGATCAAGTTGCTGCGAAACTATTCGTTCAAAATTGTTTGCGTGATAATGGCTTCGACGAGGAGAAAATAACCATTAAATGTTCGACCATTCCCTATCGAAACGCATAGGTTGGGCGGCACTTCGTAGGTTGGGCTGAGTCCTCGAAGCCCAACATCAAAATTTGCGACGATTCACAATTTGACACCTTTTGTTGGGCTTCACTTCGTTCAGCGCCAACCTACTTCGTAACACTTTTGAAGCTGCAGTCAACGTTCATCGCTAACATACCAGTCTCTGCCCATTGACGCCTTTGCTATCGTCACTCAACAAGTACAAATATGCGGATAGCACCTGGTCCGGATTCGGATGAACGTCGCGTTTCTCGGCGGGAAACGCCTGCATGCGGATGCGTGTGTTCACAATGCCGGGATCAACGCTGTTGACACGAATGCGCGTGTTTTCCAGTTCTTCGGCGAGCATGTGCATCATGCTTTCGTTCGCAGCCTTGGAAACAAGATAGGCGCCCCAGTTGGGTCGTGCCTTTACTGCAACTTCGCAACTGCTGAAGATAATCGAAGCATCGTCCGACTTTCTCAACAACGGCATGCAGTGGCGCGTAAGAATGAACGGCGCATTGGTATTGACATGCATGGTGCGCAGCCATTTTGCATAGTCATAATGTTCTACCGGTGCTTTCTCACCCAGCGTGGCTGCATTGTGAACCAGGCCATCGAGGCGGCCGTAATTCTGTTCGATGGCATTGATCGCAGCCTGATATTCACTGGCGCCGGCTTTCTCAAAATCCAGCGGCAACAACGCCGGGCGTTTGCCATTCACTGCCTTGATAGCATCATCGACGGCTTCAAGTTTCTTGGTGCTGCGACCATGAACAATGACAGTGGCGCCGAGTTGTGCTGTTGCAACGGCCAATGCTTTGCCAATGCCATCGGTGGCGCCGGTGATCAGTATCACGCGGCCGGCGAGAGCGTTGGCGGTTAAAGTGTAGTCGGAAGGAAGAAGCATCGGGTATCTCAGGTAGTTGACGGTGCGGCGGATTTCTTCTTTAAAAGCCGCCATGATTTACGTATGCCCAGAAATGCCAAAAAGATAATCGGTATCCAAGGCAACAAGTAGGCGGTGAAGCTGATTACTGCCGCCACCGCGCTTCTGAAATTGTAGCTGAATGAACTTAGCGCATCCTTTACTGGCGTAAGGGTTGCAGTGTAATCCTCGCCCGGGACGGTAAACCGGATCGTAAGCAAGTCGGTATCAATGCGCTGGCGCAGTTTGGATCGACTACGCATCAATTCGTCAATTTCACTTTGAGTGTTGGACAGTTCCCGAGCAACTGAAATCAATTGATCGGGATTAAGGTCTCTTTTTGACATGATGCTGTTTAAGCGATCACGGTAGTTGTTGAGTGAAGTGAGTTTTTGGGCAGTATCGTCCAACTCTGGTGCCAAGTCTTCAGCCGACGTATGAGTTGAAGTCACGTGCCCGTTTGTGGCTGCAACGTTCACGATTGTTGCCACTTTTTGCGGGATGAGCCGCATTGAAATTGAGCCGCTTGGCAGAGATGAAGCGAGTTCACTGTCAACATTTAGAATTGTGCATTGAGCCTGCTTGTCTGAGACACAGGCGTCTCTTACGGCATCCAATTGGCTTTGTAAGCGATCTTTGGCAACTTCCACGGATACGTCGTGCGTATAAGCCAACGTACTATCCGGCTTTCTCTGTTCCATCACTATTTTTGTTTTTATGTCTGAAGGTAATACCGCTGCCCCGGGTTGTCCAGCCAGCCGGTGGGCTCGCTGTCCACAGGCAGATATCGACAGCGCGATGATCAGGCAAATGCAAGTTGCAGAATAGCGGTGGACAGAGCTGCGATTAAATAGCGTGGTATTCATGGCACTTCCAATAGCCCCCGAGTGTGAGTAATCAATTGTGTTATCCAATGAACGCATTTTAGCACCTGGTTGCTGCACGCCACGCCGTCCATAGTTTGGTGAATGCGCCCAATTCCAGGCGGGTGTTGATGATGCGTTTTACATCACCGCTCAGGTTGTTCAGCAATTTTACATGTAATGCGGCGATGACCAACAGGGGCCGTAGCACGGATGCCTCGCTGGCCCGCAGCGCCTGTGTCAGTTGCGTATGTTGCCGGACGATTGTTGCACAGCGTTCCCTGAGCCATGTGACAAAAGCATCGGGCCAGTCTTTTGATTCGAGTACTTCATATTCAATATTCAACTTGTCCAGTTCATCCAGTGGCATGTACAACCTGCCATGATGAACATCGGCTTTCAGGTCGCGCAGCAATTCAACATGCCGCACCAGCGCGCCCAGTTGCGTTGCCGCAGATGGCAGCTCATCGTGCTTTGTTCCGGCTGTATCAGTCACAAGATACTGTGCCATTAACGCAAACAGTGCACCTTGGCCATTGAGATACTGGTTCAACTCAACATCGCGTTCGTAGGTGCTATGCGCAATATCCTGTGCAGTGCTGCGAAGCGTCGCATCCAGCACTGAAAAATCAACGTTGCTATTGCGATGCGTTTGCAGAACCCGTGTTGCCGGATGTTGTGCATTGCTGTTGGCCAGGCGTTCAATCTCGTCGCGCCACCATTGCAGGCGAATATGTGCAACGTCATGTGGAGCATTGGCGGTGTCACGCAGTTCTGATTCGAGCAGAAACAGGGCTGCAACCACATCACGATATTCATTTGGTGTGTAAAGCCATGCGAAGTAACGCATGGAGCCATCGGGAATGGCACGCTGTAACAGTGATGCGTCCAGAGTCATTCGCCAGTGTCAGGTGCGGTGGTCAGTGTCTGCGGTGCGCGCGCCAGAGATTCAATGGGCTCGATGCTGTCAATCTCCTTGTCCGGCCGGATGCCCAGTTCAGTGAACTTGCGCGCACCGGGCAACACCTGCCGCTCCAGTGAACCCATTGCAGCATTGAACGCTTCCACGCTGCCATTGAGATTGCGTTGCAACTTGATCAGGTGATTGTTGAACACACTCAAACGTTTGTAGAGTTCTGCGCCGAGATCGCTGATGGTCTTGGCATTCTGTGCCAGAGCCGTTTGACGCCAGCCATAGGCCACGGCTTTCAACAAGGCAACAAAACTGGAGGGTGTGGCGATGATGACATGCTGACGAATGGCGTCTTCAAGCAGGTTGGGATTTTCAGCCAGTGCAGCGCTGAGAAATTGATCGCCCGGAATGAACAGGATGACGAAGTCAGGGCTGTGTTCAAACTGTGCCCAGTAACTTTTGGCGGACAACTGCCGCACGCGTTCGGCAACGGCGGCAGCATGACGGCGTAACGCGGTTTGTCTGGCATCGTCGTTATTGGCTTCCACTGCTTCAAGATAGGCATCAAGCGGTGTTTTGACATCCACCACCAATGTGCGTCCATCGGGCATGTTGATGATCATGTCGGGACGCAATGCACCGCTGTCCGTTTCGGTGTGGACTTGCTCATTGAAATCGCAATGTTCCACCATGCCTGCCAGTTCAGCGAGGCGTTTCAATGTCAGTTCACCCCATTGGCCACGCACTTCGGGACGGCGCAGCGCGGTGACCAGTGAGCGAGTTTCTTTTTGTAATGCTTGCTGACCTAATGTCACGGCTTCCAGCGAAGTGCGCAGTGCGCCAAATGTTTCAGCGCGTTCTTTTTCAATACGCGCGATTTGTTGTTCGGTCTTGCTCAATGCTTCGCGTATCGGCGCCACCATGGTTTCAATGGCTTTCTCGCGTTCAGTGAGCGCGGCGACCGCATTCTGATTGTGCTGGCCGAGATGCTCGCGTGCCAGCTTCAGAAACACTTCGCTGTTGGCGCGCAGACTTTGACCGGCGACCGAATCGAAGTCCTTGGCCAGCCGTTCAATGGTCAACTGCAATGCAAGCTGACGTTCCTGTTCCACCTGCGTTTGTGATTTAAGCTGCGACTGCAATGCAGCCAGTTCGTTGGTCAATTGCTGTTCGCGCTGCGCACGTAACACGCGCATCACCAGTGCGCCGATGAAGGCGCCGATGATAAAAGCGAGCAGCAGGTAGATTGTAATTTGTGCGTTCACTATCAGGTTGGTATGTGCATTACTTCTGCAAGTTTACAGACAACCTGCCAGACAGGCCTCTACTGGATTCCCCCGAAGGCGATAATCCAGTAGAAACAATTTCATAAATCTCGTGACAAGCAATATTGCAGTCTTGCTTACTGGATTCCCGCCTTCGCGGGAATGACGCAGTGGGGTAGATATCCAATATGCCCACATCATTCGCTAATTAAGCCATTCAATCAAATCATTCGGCGTATCCACAATTCCGTGACCCCGCCACTCATGAGGCTTGTCGTTCTCGCCGAGGTAACCCCACAGGGCCACCAGTGTGGTCATGCCTGCTGCATTGCCGGCCTGAATATCACGTTCGGCATCGCCGACATACAGACATGCCTGCGGTTCAATCGACATCAACTGTGCTGCATGAAACATGGGCAGCGGATGCGGCTTGCGTTGTGCCACTGTGTCGCCACTGACAATGCACGCCGCTTGCGTGTCCAGCCCCAGTTCTGCCATCAATGGATCAGTCAGCCAGCCTGGCTTGTTGGTCACCACGCCCCATTGCATGCCAAGTTCATTCACACGTTTCAGCACCTGATCAAATCCATCGAACAATTTTGTCTTGACTGCCAATGCCTGACGATAAATGTTCAGAAATCTTTTTTGCAGATCGCCGCCTTCAACCACGTTCTCGGCGCCAAAAGCGAGTTGCAGCATGCGCAGGTTGCCGTGCGATACGGTTTTGCGAATGTCTGCGAAGGGCAGGGGTTCACGATTCATTTCAACCAGCAACTTGTTCAACGCATCGGCCATGTCGGGCGCGGTATCGAGCAGTGTGCCATCAAGATCAAGCAATAAAGCGCGTTTTTTCATCAAGAAACTTCAGATCACAGAATAACAAACAACAGGAATCAAACAGACTTCTGCACATGCATCAGGTAGTTCACATCGGTATCACGACCCAGTGAGCAGGTCAGCGTCAACGGATTGAATTGCAGGCCGCGTACATCCAGTACTTCCAGTCCGGCAGTACGCGACCATCTGGCCAGTTCCGACGGACGAATGAACTGCGCATAGGTGTGCGTGCCCTTTGGCAATAATTTCACGATGTATTCAGCGCCGACGACGGCCAATGCATAGGCTTTGGGATTGCGATTGAGCGTGGAAAACACAGCGTGGCCACCGGGCTTCAATAACGTCGCAATAGTCCGGATCACGCCCGCAGGATCGGGCACATGTTCCAGCATTTCCAGGCAGGTGACGACGTCATAAGTGCCCGCATGGGTTGCAGCATGTTGTTCTGCGGATTCATTCAGATAATGGATGTTCAGCTTGCTTTCCATTGCATGCAATCTGGCCACTTCGATGGTGGTGGCGCCGAGATCGAGCCCCGTTACCCGCGCGCCTTTTTTTGACATGGCCTCCGCCAGCAGGCCGCCGCCGCAACCGATGTCCAGTACTGTTTTGTCTTTAAGCGATACACGTTGATCAATGTAACCCGTGCGCACCGGATTCATGATGTGCAGGGGCTTGAACTCGCCCTGCGGATCCCACCAGCGCGTGGCCATGCTGTCGAAGCGTTCGACTTCCGCAGGATTGACATTGGCGGTGGCGTTCATGGGGTGGTTTCAGACCGGTGGTGCGAAGGCACAAGTATAGCGGCAGGTGTTTGTGAATTGGAAAATTCGCTGCATCAGTTGCACCTGATGCGCTTCAGGTGGTGAGCAGCGCGGAATCGTGCTCCTGTTTGCGAAACGTCAAAAACAAGGGTCCATCGCATGCGATGGATGGGTTCCCCAAGGATAGTGAACCCTGGCTTGCAGCGATGCAGGAGCGCATGGCATTGCAAGTTTTTGCGGAGCCCGCAGGGAAATAATCACGGCAATTTTGTCAACAGAACCACGATTTCCATGCGTGCCGGGTGAAAATTTTTACCCATTTTCATCCTCGCAAAACCGCATGAAATCAGTGCGGATGTGATAGAATTTCGCGACTAAAAATTCAACGAAAACGGGCCGTCAAACTGAGTAAAGGACGGCCCCGGAAAGCGGGGTTTCAGACAGGCATTCCGGCGATTTTTTGACCGGAAACCTGCTGCATCTCCAACGGATCATTTGCCCGGAACATCACAACCAATGACAGAAATCGCTCACGACATCATTCACGTCAATCTCGAAGATGAGATGCGTCAGTCCTATCTCGATTACGCCATGAGCGTGATTGTCGGACGGGCACTGCCGGATGTACGCGATGGACTGAAGCCGGTGCACCGGCGCGTGTTGTTCGCCATGCGCGAACTGGGCAATGACTGGAACAAGGCTTACAAGAAGTCCGCGCGCGTGGTGGGTGATGTCATCGGTAAATACCACCCGCATGGTGACACCGCGGTGTACGACACCATTGTTCGCATGGCGCAGCCATTTTCGTTGCGTTACATGCTGGTTGACGGTCAGGGTAATTTCGGATCGGTGGACGGCGACATGCCCGCCGCAATGCGTTACACCGAAGTGCGCATGTCGAAGCTGGCGCATGAACTGCTCATCGACATCGACAAGGAGACCGTCGATTTCACTCCCAACTACGACGAATCCGAACAGGAACCCGCAGTACTGCCGACACGTGTTCCCAATCTGCTGATCAATGGTCAAACCGGTATTGCCGTGGGCATGGCCACCAACATTCCGCCGCACAATCTGGGCGAAGTGGTGGATGCCTGCATTGCCCTGCTAGATAACCCTGCCATCACCATTCCACAACTGATGCAATTCGTACCGGCGCCTGATTTTCCCACGGCCGGCATCATCAATGGCACACAGGAAATCGCACTGGCTTATCACACTGGTCGTGGCCGCGTGTTCATGCGTGCGCGCACCAGCATCGAAGAAGATGAAAAAGGCCGTCAGGCCATCATCGTCACGGAGCTTCCGTATCAGGTTAACAAGGCCAAATTGATCGAACGCATCGCCGAGCTGGTGCGTGAAAAAATCATTGAAGGCATTGCGCCCGACGGCTTGCGTGATGAGTCCGACAAGGATGGCATGCGCATTGTCATCGAACTCAAGCGTGGTGAAGTGGCGGATGTCATTCTGAACAATCTGTACAAACACACGCCGATGGATTCGGTGTTCGGCATCAATATGGTGGCGCTGCTCGATGGACAACCCAAGTTGCTCAACCTCAAGGAAGTGCTTGATGCCTTCCTGCGTCATCGCCGCGAAGTGGTCACACGCCGCACGGTGTTTGAACTGCGCAAGGCGCGAGAGCGTGCCCATGTGCTGGAAGGTCAGGCCATTGCGCTGGCAAACATTGATGAAGTCATTGCGCTGATCAAGGCGTCGCCCACACCGGCTGAAGCCAAAGTGGGATTGATGAGCCGTGAATGGCATGGTGGCGCCGTACCGGAAATGCTGGCACGTGCAGGATCAATTTCCACACGTCCCGATGGATTGAGTGCCGAGTTTGGTTTGAGCGCCAACGGCTACCGGCTGTCTGAAGCGCAGGCACAGGCCATCCTTGAATTGCGTCTGCATCGTTTGACCGGACTGGAGCAGGACAAGATCGTTGCCGAGTTCCAGGAATTGCTGGGAGTCATTCAGGATCTTGGTGACATTCTCACGCGTGCAGAACGTCTGGTGGAAGTGATTCGCAACGAACTGCTGGAAATCAAGAACACTTATGCCGACAAGCGCCGCACGGAAATCATCGAAGTGCATTCCGATCTCACCTTTGAAGATCTGGTGGAACCGCAGGATGTGGTGGTGACGCTGTCGCACGGCGGTTATGCCAAGTCGCAACCCATTGCGGATTATCAGGCGCAAAAACGCGGTGGCCGCGGCAAGGCCGCAACCACAATGAAGGACGAAGACTTCATCGACAAGTTGTTTGTTGCGCACACGCATGACACATTGTTGTGCTTCTCCAGCACCGGCAAAATGTACTGGCTCAAGGTATATCAGTTGCCGCTGGCCAGCCGCAGTTCCAGAGGCAAGCCTATTGTGAACCTGCTGCCGCTGGTAGAAGGCGAGCGCATCAATGCCGTGCTGCCCATCCATGAATTTGATGCCAGCAAGTTTGTGTTCATGGTGACCAGTCAAGGCACCGTCAAGAAGACTTCGCTCGAAGCTTTCTCGCGGCCGCGTCAAGCCGGCATCATTGCAGTTGATCTGGAGCCCGGTGACCATCTTGTCGGCGTCGATATTACCGATGGTAGCAAACACATCATGCTGTCCACTGCATCAGGCAAGGCCATTCGCTTCAACGAGGAAGATGTGCGTCCGATGGGACGTACCGCAGCAGGTGTACGCGGCATTCGTCTTGGAGATGATGATGAAGTGATTTCGTTGATCGTTGTTGAAGAAGGGGGTCTGGTGCTGACGGCATCGGCCAATGGTTACGGAAAACTCACCAGCGTCGATGAATATCCTGTACATGGCCGTGGCGGTCAGGGCGTAATTTCATTGCAGACCAGCGAGCGCAACGGCGAAGTGGTTGGTGCAGTACAAGTGAAGCCGGATGATGAAATCATGCTCATCAGTTCCAATGGCACCCTGGTGCG
>DASZSV010000070.1:0-1582 GCA_035548495.1 Steroidobacteraceae bacterium | reverse complement strand
ACACATCTTCAATCCCGCAATCTTGGCAATGGCATACCATTCATTGGTGGGTTCGAGCGGACCGGTCAGCAAGCAGTCTTCCTTCATGGGTTGCGGCGCATGCTTGGGATAGATACAGCTTGAACCGAGGAAGAGAAGTTTCTGCGTGCCATTGCGATACGCTGCATCAATCACATTGGTTTGTATTGCCAGGTTGTGGTGAATGAACTCAGCAGGATAGCTGTTGTTGGCATGAATGCCGCCCACTTTGGCTGCTGCCAGAAAGACAAATGCTGGCTGATGTTTTTTAAAGAATTGGTTGACAGCTTGCTGATTGGTCAAGTCCAGTTGTGACCGGTCACGCAATAGCAGATTGTTGAATCCCGCGGATTGCAGGCGACGTACAATGGCCGACCCGACAAGACCGCGATGGCCTGCAATATAAACAGAAGCAGTGTTATCCATGACGTCGAGATTAGCAGGTGCAGGACTATTCGCGGTACTGATAAGTCTTGAACCCTTCACGCGCCATCAGAGCATCGCACCTGGCACTTTCGAGGTCGGTCTGGATCATCTCAGTTACCAGCGTATCGAAGCTGATCTCGGGTTTCCACCCCAGTTTTTCTCTTGCTTTGCCGGGATCGCCAAGCAGCGTATCCACTTCGGTCGGGCGGAAGTAACGCGCATCCACTTTCACAAGAGTGTTCCCAGTGCGGGTATCGACACCAACTTCATTTACGCCATGTCCACGCCACTCAATGCTCATGTTCAGCTTGGCGGCCGCTTTGGTAACGAACTCACGTACCGAATGTTGTTCGCCCGTAGCGATGACAAAATCATCGGGCTGATCCTGTTGCAGCATCAACCACTGGGCGCGCACGTAGTCACGCGCATGACCCCAATCGCGTAATGAATCCAGATTGCCCAGATACAGGCAGCTGTCCAGTCCTTCATGAATGCGGGCCAAGGCGCGCGTGATCTTGCGGGTCACAAAGGTCTCACCCCGGATCGGGGACTCATGATTGAAGAGAATGCCGCTGCACGCATACAGGCCATAGGCTTCGCGATAGTTCACCGTGATCCAATGACCATACACCTTGGCCGCACCATAAGGCGAACGGGGATAGAACGGTGTGGTCTCCTTCTGGGGAATTTCCTGCACCTTGCCAAACATTTCAGATGTCGATGCCTGATAGAAGCGCGTCTTCCTGCCCAATCCCAGAATACGAATCGCCTCCAGAATGCGCAGCGGTCCGACAGCATCGGCATTGGCCGTGTACTCCGGCGTCTCGAACGACACCGCTACATGGCTTTGTGCGGCCAGATTGTAGATTTCATCCGGTTGCACCTGTTGAATGATGCGAATGAGATTGGTGGAATCGGTCAGGTCGCCATAGTGCAAATGCAGCCGGACATTGCGTTCATGCGGGTCCTGGTACAAGTGATCGATGCGATCCGTGTTGAATGACGAGGCACGGCGCTTCACACCATGCACTTCATAACCTTTACCCAGCAGAAACTCCGCCAGATAGGCGCCATCCTGTCCGGTGATGCCGGTGATCAGGGCTTTCTTTTTCACTGTACACTCCCAACCCGAATTGGG
>DASZSV010000069.1:0-30612 GCA_035548495.1 Steroidobacteraceae bacterium | reverse complement strand
AAAGCGTTGCCGTGATTTCCGAATTGAACCTTGAGCCAATGCGGCCGATAACGAATGCTGCATGCATCACGCCGAAGACAGCTCCCACATCAGTCAGCGCCTCGAGATCGGCCGCAAGGCGCTCGAGACCATGGCGAGCATTGCGTCGCAACTGGAGAATGCCAAGGACGGTCTTGTAAAATCGGCGTATCTCGCCAGCAATATCGAAGACCTGCCGCCGGCCATACGCCGTCTGTGGGAATCGCTGGACAAGGATTTCATGATCATGCCCGCGCAGGAATTGTGGGAGAAACTGTCGCAGATAGAGCAGCATCTTTCCGCACGCCTGATGTGGCTGACGCCCTACATTGAAAAAATCTGTGCGGATGAAAAGATCAATGATGATGTACGCATTCGCGAAGTGCGTCTGCAGACACAGGACCTTGCGCGTCTGGCAGGCACCGCACTGGCCATCCGCATGCTGGCGCATCGCAAGAACTTCAAGTTTCCACCAGGCAAGTTACCGGTACGTGCTGATGATTTGCGGGAAAAAGCGCAACGCATCAAGAAGATTGAACGCGTGCACAAGCTGCGCGTCATCAACCACATGCATGACATGGTGAAAGCCACCACCGGCATGTTGCAGATGCCGAACCTCGATGCATCCATGCGTGCCATGTTGAAAGGCGTGCTGCATGATTTGCAGATGAATGTGAAGCATCTTGCCAACGGTGGCAGCTTTGCTTCATTGCCGGTGCCCATCGAAGAAGTGGAATTGCAGGAGCCTCAAGCAGAGGCCGAGGCCGAGTTGTCACTGGTGGAAGATGAAAAGCCGGTTCAACCATCTGCTGAACAAACAACCAAGATTCCCGTTGTTCCTTCGCAACCCAGGACTGCAACTGCGTCAGGCAGACCGGTATCGCCGCAAATGCAAGCTGCATCAGTGTCATCGAAAAAGCAGGTGCCGGTATCCGTGCGTCCCTTGCCAAAACCGGTGCAGCCACCTGTCACCATGGCGCCACCGCTGCGGCCACGCAGTGTTCCGCAAGCCGCACCGCAAATGAATGGCAGTTCGCACAATGCGGTGTCGCGTTTCTTCAGACAGTTTTATATCTGGATCAAGTCACCACTCAGTGTGACCTGGAATGAGGCGCGTTTGATAATGATGGATGATGATGATTTTTAGCAGGTGTTTAAAAACAATTCGTCGGTCAGTTAAATGTCCGGCAATTGCTTTGCGCATTCGTGAATCTGCGTGCGCAGCCACTTTTGCAAAGGATCACGATCCAGCCGCACATGCCATGCCTGCACAATGCGGAATGACGGTGCAGCAAAGGGCAATGGATAAACAGCAAGATCATGTTGTGCAGCGATGGACCTGGCCAGGCGCGCACCCAGCGTCATCAACAAATCACTCTGCGCCACCAGTGCCGGACCCAGCAGGAATTGCGCAATCGACAAGCGCACTTTGCGCGAACGGCCCAATGCAGCAAGCGCATCATCCAGCGGACTGTTGAAACCACCGCCACGCGGACTGGCGAGTACATGCTCCGCGGCACAATAGGCATCCAGCGTCAGTCCCTCTTTCAACGCAGGATGTTTGCGGCGCGCGATGCAGACAAACTGTTCATCAAATAATTTCTGTTGCTTGAGTGTGTCCTGCAATTGCGCGGAAGGCCCGGCAAGCGCGATGTCTGCCTTGCCTTCATTCAGTATCGCAGAGCTGCCTGCTTCGGAGGGAAACACCACCGCCAGCGAGATGCCGGGTGCCTGCGCGTGCAGCCGTTGCCACAATGCCGGCAACAGCACGGCGGCAACGTAGTCCGTGGCCATGAGGTGAACTTTTTCATGTGCATCTGCAGGGATGAAAGGCTGAGTGCTGATCAGCGCCTGCTGGATCATGCGCAACGACGCAGACACCGACTCTGCCATCGCCATTGCACGCGGTGTCGGCACCATGCGATTGCCCACACGAACCACGATGGGATCATTTAATTGTTGGCGCAAACGATTCAGTGCGTTGGACATGGCGGGCTGTGACAAATTCAGCTTTTGCGATGCCTTGGTGACCGATCCTTCGCCAAGCAGAGCATCAAGTACGCGCAGCAAATTCAAATCAAACTCTTGTGTATTCATGTCATGAATAACCTCTATTCGCTCTGGTGGTTTGCCGCGCAATTTTTGCGCGCGCACAATGCAGCCATCGTTGGTTAGTGATCACTTTACGGGAGGCAGTTATGAATATCGGCATTCTTGGTTCGGGTGATGTCGCCAGGTCACTGGCACGGGGCTTTTTGCAGCAGGGTCATGCAGTAATGCTGGGCACACGTGATACCAGCAAACTGTCGGAGTGGCAACGTGATCATGACAGGGCAAGGGCCGGCAGCTTTGCGGATGTTGCAAAGTTTGGTGAAGTGCTGGTGTTGGCCGTCAAGGGCTCGGTCACCAGTGCTGTGTTGCGCGATGCTGGCGCTGCAAATCTCAAAGGCAAAGTCATCCTGGATGCCACCAATCCCATTGCCGATGCCGCACCGGTGAATGGCGTGTTGAAATTTTTTACTGACATCAACAAGTCATTGATGGAAACCCTGCAGGCGGAATTTCCGGAAGCGCGTTTCGTCAAGGCGTTCAACTCGGTGGGTAATGCGCGCATGGTGCATCCCAGGTACAGCGAAGGCGTGCCTACGATGTTCATCTGCGGTAACGATGAGGCCGCAAAGAAAACCGCCAGTGAACTGATTCAATCACTGGGCTGGGGCGTTGCCGACATGGGCAAGGTCGAAGCGGCGCGGGCCATTGAACCCCTGTGCATGCTGTGGTGCATTCCGGGATTCAAGGACAATGAATGGACACATGCGTTCAAGTTGCTGCGCAAGTAAGTCCGTCAACGCAAGATTTAAGTGGAAATGAAATGAAACCCCCGCTATAAAGCAGGGGTTTTATTTTGTATGAGCAATGATCTCGACAGGAATGCCCAGATGAAAACTCACCGGTCAAATTTGCTGTGCGCGGTTATGGCATCGATGGTGTCTGTGGCCGCTGTTGCTGATACGCCCGCCGTACCCGATTGGGCCCAACCGGGATCAGCAACGCATCAGCAAGTATCGCCTCCGGCTGATTTTCACCGGCCTCCAAGAACATTGAATGAATCCCTTGGGATATTCGATGCACAATCCGATGTGGGTTCGGCCGTCATCAACGGCAGTTCAAGTTACGATGCCCAAAAGAAACAATATTCCATTACGTCGGCCGGATACAACATCTGGTATGTACGCGATGAATTTCGTTTTCTATGGAAGAAAATGCAGGGCGATGTTTCACTGGCAGCGGATATCAATTTTCCCGACAAGGAAGGTTATGGCGATCGCAAGGCGGTGTTGATGATCCGGCAGAGTCTTGATGATGATTCTCCTGAGGCCTTTGTTGCCCTGCATGGTGAAGGCATGATTCAACTGGCATTACGGCCGGAAAAAGGTCAACGCATTAAAGACATGGAATACCGCATCGGCAGCCGTGGCGGATTGCCGGGAGGCAAATCACCCGATGATCTGGTGACAGCGCATGCCGCGCGCATCGGTATTGAAAAGCATGGTGATTCATTTGCGTTGTTTGTCAGCCTGCAGGGTGAACCCATGCATCAATTCGGCAAGCCTGTTCAATTGCATCTTGATAAACCATTCTATGTGGGCATTGGTTTTTGCTCGCATATTCCTGACAAGGCGGATACGGCAACATTTACTGATGTGAAGTTGTTGAACAAGGCTGATGCAGTGCGGTGAGCAATCTGCTGTTTGCATTTGTCATTCGATGATTCTGTTGACATGTTCTATTTCAACTCCGGGTCATTCTCCGGAACCCGCTGCAGAATGCTTTTCCTGTGCCGCGAACTGCGTGCGATATAGCTGTTCGTACAAACCGGGAACAGCCGTCAGTTGTGCATGCGTGCCGCGTTGAACAATCCTGCCCTCATGCACCACCAGAATTTGATCGGCCTTGAGTACAGTTGAAAGCCGGTGCGCGATGACGATGGCGGTGCGGCCTGCAAGAACCCGTTCAAGTGCCTGTTGCACCGCTGCTTCCGAACGGGAATCCAGATGCGCCGTCGCTTCATCCAGCACTACCAGATCAGGCGACTTGAGCAGCAGGCGGGCAATGGCGAGTCGCTGTTTCTCTCCGCCTGAAAAGCGATAGCCCCGTTCGCCCACCACGGTGTCCAATCCCTCGGACAGGCTTTCAACCACATCGAGGATCTGTGCGTCGCGCAGCGCATTGATAATCTGTTCATCACTTGCCTGCGGCCGTGCATACAGCAAGTTGGCGCGCAAGGTATCGTGAAACAGATGTGCTTCCTGTGTGACTACGCCAATGCGTTGTTGCAGTGACTTCAACCGCACATCGCGAACGTCAATTCCGTTGATGCGCACGGCGCCGCCAGTCACATCGTACAATCGAGGTATGAGTTGAGTAATCGTCGTCTTGCCTGCGCCCGATGGACCTACCAGTGCGACCAATGTTCCGGGTTCTATACTGAGATCGATGTCGTGAAGAACAGTTTGCGGTGCGCGTCGCTCCGGTACGGCGATGGATTCGAGTGAAGCCAGGGACACTTCAGCCGCTGCCGGATAACGGAAGGCCACATGATCGAATACTACGCCGATGGGTCCGGCGGGTATGTCCACCGCATCCGGTTTCTCGCGCACCATGGGCTCAAGATCCAGCACTTCAAACACACGTTCGAAAGACACCAGTGCAGTCATCACTGTAACCTGCACATTGGACAGACCCATCACGGGTGCATACAGTCGTACCAGCAACGAAGTCAGTGCGACCACGGTGCCCAAATCCAATGCATGATGCGCGGCCAGTATGCCGCCCCAGCCATAGGCAAGTGCGGTAGCGAAACTGGCTATCAGCAATAAACTTGTTGCAAGCAAGCGTCCATACAATGCCGCGCGAATCGAAAGCCCCGACAGTTCACTCACCTTGGTCTTGAAGACAGCGCCATCTTCATCCGGCCGTCCGAAGAGTTTGCCCAGCGCTGCACCCGCTACGTTGAAGCGCTCCACCATCATGCTGCTTACACTGGAGGCAGCATTCATGATCTGGCGTGTATTCGCCTGAATGCGCCGGCTCCAGTAGCGTGCCGGCAATACAAACAACGGCAGCAGTATCAGCACAGCGGCTGTGATGCGCCATGACAGTGTGAACATGGTGCCGATGATCAGCAATACGGTGACGAAGTTGCCGGCAACGCTGGACAGGATGTCGGTGAAGGCATTGCGTGCCCCCATGGTATCGGAAAACAATCGGCTGACCAGCGCTCCTGTCTGTGCGCGGGCGAAGAACGCCAACGGCATGCTTTGAATATGCTCAAACAACCGGGTACGCAGCGCCACCACAACATCCGCGCCGATGCGGCTGCCGAGGTAAGTCTGGACGAGGTCCAGCGCTGCATCCACGACTCCCAATGCGGCGATCAGCAATGCAAGATGTATGATGAGTGTTGTGTCGGCGCGCAGAATACCGTCGTTGATGATAAGACGATAAATCAGTGGATACGTGATGCTGATACTGGCATTGACAATGACCACCACTGCCAGCAACAGCAGCAGGCCTTTGTATGTCGCGGCGATTCGCAATGTCCGCCGCAACGTGCCCGGCTTGATGCGGTGCTCCAGCACGGATGAATCCTGTCTCAACGTCCGCATCGCTGCGGCCATGCCCCTCTGCATTTACACCTCCGCCATTTATGTAGTCTTCCTCAAGTCAGCGTTCACTATAGAACAGACTGCAAATAAACGCATCAGCCGGTGTGTCGCCGGTGAACCGGGGGTGATATGGTGAGGTGGAAAACATTCTATGTTGTGCTTGTTGTGCTTGTTGTGCAGGGTGAGTTGGTGGGCTCACTAAAATACCAGCCATTGCATTGCAGTGATTTCGACGCCGATGTTATCTTGCAGACTGATTGTCAATCATGCCGGCTGATATCTAGTTGGACTCGCAATGTCAAACCACCAAACACTAAAGCCCATCTTGCTCGCTTCATTCGCAGGTGCAGTACTGTGGTTCGCCCCGACACTGGTTTCGGGAAAGCGCGAAGCATGGGACAGTTCGGTGTATTGGGCTATCGCTTATCCCGCCGCGCTCATTGCCTGCGGATACCTGGGTTATTTGTATCCACGGCATCCCTGGCGTTGGGCGCTCGTCCTTTTCGAAGCTCAGTTTCTCGCCATGTGCGTTCGCAACGGAGAACTTGGTAATCTTTGGCCCTTGGGTGTGGTGCTGTTCGCAGTGATTGCCCTGCCCGGCGTATTCGTTGCCAAGCGCTGCGCCAGGATCGGTCGTGACTCCGGCGTGGGATTGGACTAATGGTCAAAGCCGCAAGAACAATTTGGACATTTACTCCATTACCGCCCTGAATCCGAGGTAAACAAGCAACGCGGCCATCCCTTTGCGGAGCCAGCGTGACAGCCGCTGGTTCTGCCGCAACGATTTGGTTAGGTATGCTGACGCGTAAACCAGTAGCAAGTTGGTTGGTAATGCAATCACGTTTACGGTCACCCCCAAGAGTAGTATCTGCAATTTGGGATGCTGAGCCGTCACATCAACAAACTGTGGAAGCAGGGCGAGAAAGAACATGGCAACTTTCGGATTCAGCACATCACTAACAAACGCTTGCCACAAGATTGTCTTACTATTGCCATCATTCGAAAGAGAGTCATCGATTATAAGTGGCTTCTGTCTGGAAATGAGCGCACTGAACCCCAAGTACATTAAGTAGGCGGCACCCAGCCATTTCACCACAGTGAAAGCAACAGCAGACGTTTGCAAGATTGCTGATAGACCCAGCACGGCAGCAAGCAGATGTACATATCCGCCCAGATTGAACCCCAGTGCCGCGAGTGCGCCTGCCCGACGGCCTTGAGCAATACAGCGGCCGAGCATGTACAACATGTCCGGACCGGGTACAAGTACCAGTACGAAACTTGCAACAACGAAAAGAAGATAACTGTGAAGTGACATCATCCCCGCCTGGCAGCCATTGAATTTGCGTCGGTTACACGCCTGTCGAGCCAACACCTCCAAATTACCAGAGTAGGTGCCATCTTGATCAATTCCACTTCTTTAGTTCCGGCCACAGTTGTTTCAAAGTCCAGTTGCGCGGATGACGGCACAGATACAACGTAAAGTGTTGCGACGCCATTGCATAGGGATGTCCCATTTCGCCAACAGCCTGCTCCAGCGACTGATCAACAGCATCTATCGGTTAAATAACGTGTCGAGAATCCCGGGGGACCATGATTCAGTCTTGCGATCATAGATTTGATCCTCACCGCCATCTTCCCAAACCGCGTAGGCAAACCCGCGTTTGCGACTTTCCTCGGATATGAATCCGTACCATGCTGCCCGCGATGTGGGTTCATCCTTCACAGACGCAGCGAACTCGCCGACGTACAGCGGACATCCAGATCTGGCTGACCAGGCTGACAGCTTTGAGAAATTTGGTTCGCTTTCCAGGAGATATACTTTTTCGTTCGTGGAACCCCAAGTCAAAACCTGGCCGGAGGCGAATGACCACGGATCGTATGTATGGAAGGTGCAGATGATGTGAGCGTCTGATGGAACGAGAAGTTTGTTGTCGCGCAGACGGCCGGCATTATCCCCAACGGCGCCGATAATAACGTTCTTGTTGGGATTATCCTTTCGAATTATGCGCAATATACGGGCGTTCAGTTCATTCGTTTGAGTGTCGTCAATAAATTTCGCATCGCTTTCGTTGAGTACTTCAAAAACAAGCTGGTCATCACGCTGATCCTTGAAGGCGTGCGAAATCTGCATCCACAGTGCGTCGAAGCGTTCAGCTTGGCCAACTGGATCCTTCTTGAACCAGTCTTCGTGGTGGGCATCAATCACAACCACCATCCCGCGGGACGCCGCCCATCCTGCAACTTGTTTAATTCGGCTCAGGAATTTCGGATCAATTGTATATGGTGGCGTTGTCCGCAAATGGTTGCCCCAGGTAACTGGAAGTCTGAGATGAGTAAAGCCTGCCGCACGAAAAGCCGCAATTTCTGATTCGGTCGCAGGCAGTGATCGCCACGTTCCCTCACCATTGGGTGCATCGAACACGTTTCCAAGATTGATACCGGCTCCCATTCGCTTGACCATTTGCTCGCCGGTAAGACCATGCGCGTCGGCAAAACTAAAAGTGGAGAAATATAGTGCTAGTGTGCCGACCGTGATGATTGCCATGCGTACAGGGTTCAAAATAGCCTCCAGTGAAGAGCTGGGCGAAAGACGCAAAGGCTACCACATCTCAATCAGCCGTTTCGCAAACTTGAGAAGACAAGTCACGTAAACTTGTTACTCAAAGAATCCTGTCAGCTGCATGCAATGAAGCGTCACCGCAATCAATTCCAGTTCTTAAGCCTTGGCCACAGTTGTTGCAGATTCCAGTTGCGCGGATGACGGCACAGATACAACGTAAAGTGTTGCGACGCCATTGCATAGGGATGGCCCACTTCGCCAACAGCTTCCACTTGTTCAAACAATGTCCTCAATTGCTTTTCATTGTCACCCATGATCAGCATCGGGTCGCCGGTGTAATTGCGTGGTCCCCAATACCAGTAAGTCAAATGTCCTGACAGTGCTTTGGGCAATCCCAGTTTTGGTCCGTAGAAATCAATCGCGCCGGCCTGGCCGTAGTCCTGACCAAAGATGGCGGTGCGGCTGCGTTCCGGTTCGGGAATGTTGAAATAGGCTTTGGCAACTGCCTGTGCCATTTGAGGCCAGCCGAAGCGATCCGCAAATAACTGTGGCAGTTCGCTGGTTGTGCGGTTTTCAATTTTCGGTGGTGCAAGATGCAATGTATGCGAATATTCGATGTACAGTTCTGGCGGCAGCAATGGAATTGCCAATGGCATTAACAGCATGCCGGTGATGATCAACAAGCTTGTATATACAGGCCGTAACCAGTTCCATGATATGCGCTCGAACCACTGTTCCATTGCAACTCCACCGGCGGCAAACAGCACCGAATACATCGGGAACAAGTAGTAGACGCGGCCGTTGGCGATGAGCAGCACCAACAATGAAATCATATAGGCAAAGCCTGTCGCACGATAACGATTTTCAACCTGCTTGTTGAACAACAAATGCCAGAGACCCGCCAGCCATAATGGCAAACACAGTGGATGCATCAATTGCACCTGCTGTCCCATGAATGCCAATGGTGTCAGGCTCACATTGCGATGATTGCGCCGTATGTTGGCCAACTGTTCAAGATGTGGGAAATGGTGCTGCCACATCCATATCAAGTACGGCAACCACATGGTGAAGGCAATAACACCTGCGATGACAAGCCATCTGTTGAACAACAATCTGCGTTGTGGTGTCAGCAACAGTCCGAGCAGGAAGGCAAAGCCGAACATGATGATCGTATCCTTGTTCAACAGGCCGATTCCCGCCAGCAAGCCGAAGGCAAGCCAGCCTCTGGGATTGTTGTTATTGATGATGCGGATGACAACCCAGAACATCGCGGCGATCAACACCTGTTCAATTGAATTCATTGAAAGGTAGCTATCAACAGCCAGCCAGCCCGGCGCGATCAATGCTCCCAGTGCGGCCAAGCCTTGCGCGAAACGGCCACCGCCGAGTTCGCGCGCAATCGCGCCCACCAGCAACACCAGCAATGCACCGGTGAGTGCCGGAAAAATGTGCAACCCGTACAATGAATCGCCAAACAGACCACGCGCGGCCCAAGCCTGTACGGCAGTGAGTGGCGGCATGTCGACGTAACCCCAGGCGAGATGTTCACCGCAGGCGAAGAAATACAGCTCATCAGTAAACAATCCATAATTGCCGGCGACCGCAAGATGCAGCAGGAATTTGATACCTGCGAGGATCAGAACGATGTTCTTTCCGGTGAAAAACTGTTTTTCGGTTTGCATGGCTGCATTCACTGGGTGTTGTTATTGACTGTCCCATTGTCAAGGACACCGGAATAAAAGAAAAGCCGCAGGTATGCAGACAAAAAACGGCGTTCCATTTCTGAAACGCCGTCCTGATCAAGATAAAAATTAAAAATCAGATCATGCCAAGTCAAACCGATCCAGATTCATCACCTTGTTCCACACGGCAACAAAGTCATTGACGAACTTGGTCTGCGCATCGGCGCTGCCATAGACTTCGGCGATGGCACGCAATTGCGAGTTGGAGCCGAACACCAGGTCGACGCGGGTGCCAGTCCACTTCACGGCGCCGGTCTTGCGATCACGACCTTCGTACACCTCTTTTGCATCCGAGGTGGCTTTCCACTCCGTACCCATGTCGAGCAGGTTGATGAAAAAGTCATTGGTCAATGCTTCTGGCCGTGTCGTGAATACACCGTGTCTGGATTGTTCAACATTGGTATTCAGCACGCGCATGCCGCCAATCAGCACTGTCATTTCAGGTGCAGTCAATGTCAGCAACTGTGCTTTGTCGATCAACAGGTTTTCCGCAGGAATGCGGTACTTGCCTTTAAGGTAATTACGGAAGCCATCGGCAATGGGTTCAAGCACGGCAAACGACTCCACGTCGGTTTGTTCCTGCGAGGCATCCATTCTTCCCGGTGTAAACGGCACCGTGACATTGACGCCAGCGTTTCTCGCTGCTTGTTCAACACCGGCGCAACCGGTCAGCACAATCAGATCAGCCAGCGATACTTTCTTGCCACCGTTTTGTGCGGCATTGAAAGACTGTTGAAGGCCTTCCAGTACCTGCAATACTTTTGCAAGCTGCGCGGGTTGATTGACTGCCCAGTCTTTCTGCGGCGCCAGACGGATGCGCGCGCCGTTGGCGCCGCCACGCTTGTCTGAACCACGGAAAGTAGAAGCCGATGCCCACGCCGTGGTCACCAGTTGCGACACATTCAGACCCGACGTCAGAATCTTGCTCTTCAATGCTGCAATGTCTTTGTCATCAATCAGCTTGTGATTGACTGCCGGAATCGGATCTTGCCAAATCAATTCTTCCTTCGGCACTTCCGGGCCGAGATAGCGTGCGCGTGGACCCATGTCACGATGCGTCAGTTTGAACCACGCGCGTGCAAAAGCATCTGCAAATTCATCCGGGTTTTTGTGAAAGCGCCGCGAGATTTTTTCGTAGGCAGGATCAAAGCGCAATGAAAGATCCGTCGTTAACATGGTCGGCACATGTTTCTTTGACTTGTCGAATGCATCTGGGATTTGCCCAGCGCCAGCACCGTTCTTCGGTTGCCATTGATGTGCACCCGCCGGGCTCTTGGTCAATTCCCATTCATAACCGAACAGGTTGTCGAAGAAATAGTTGCTCCACTTCGTCGGCGTTTGCGTCCACGTCACTTCCAGTCCGCTGGTGATGGCGTCTTTGCCCTTGCCAGTGCCATAGCTGCTTTTCCAGCCAAGACCCTGTTGTTCAATATCGGCGGCTTCAGGTTCAGCACCCACGTGTGATGCAGGACCTGCACCGTGTGTCTTGCCAAAGGTGTGACCACCGGCAATCAACGCGACGGTTTCCTCATCATTCATCGCCATGCGTGCAAAGGTTTCGCGAATGTCTTTTGCCGCAGCAACGGGATCAGGGTTGCCGTTCGGGCCTTCGGGATTCACATAGATCAAACCCATCTGCACTGCGGCCAATGGATTGTCGAGATCACGATTGCCGGAGTAACGCTGATCATCCAGCCACTTCTTTTCAACGCCCCAATACACATCCTGATCGGGTTCCCATGTATCTTCGCGGCCGCCGCCAAAGCCAAAGGTTTTGAAACCCATGCTTTCCAGCGCCACATTGCCGGTGAGAATCATCAAGTCCGCCCAGGAAATTCTGCGGCCATATTTTTGCTTGATGGGCCACAACAGTCGGCGCGCCTTATCCAGACTGACATTGTCTGGCCAGCTATTAAGAGGTGCAAAGCGCTGCTGACCACGGCCGCCACCGCCGCGGCCATCGCCAGTGCGATACGTACCCGCGCTGTGCCATGCCATGCGGATGAACAATGGGCCATAGTGACCGAAGTCCGCAGGCCACCAGTCCTGCGAATCGGTCATCAATGCTGCGATGTCTTTTTTCAGTGCGGCGAAGTCAAGGCTGTTGAATTCCTTTGCGTAGTTGAACTCCTCCCCCATCGGATTCGACTTGGCGGAATGCTGGTGCAGAATGTCCAGCTTCAATTGATTGGGCCACCAATCACGATTCGAGGTGCCGCCGGAGGCGTGATGTACCGGACATTTGCTTTCAGACATGGCGTGATCTCCTGTGCTTGAAACCTGTTGCTGTGTTCAGCCGCTATTCAACACCTTCAATGCCTGCATGGCCAATATGGATAAACAATCAATGAATAGGTTATTCCTATGAACGACCTGCCGCGCTGTCACGGGAAACGCAGCGCGGATTATTCTCGACAGTTCAGCAAATCAACAGTGTGAGAGATGCGTATGACCATTGCGCTGTAATGGAGATCACCGGTGAGGACGGTCAAGGCAGGCAGATTTCGGCGCCGGTCCCGGTCGCAACGCGTGTCAGCGGTGACCGGTTTGCGGAATGACGCGATTGCCGAATGCAACAGCGATGAACAAGCAAAGGAAGGCGCCAATGGCGACAGTGGAACCAATGGAACTGAGCACCGGCGCATGTGCCAGTGCGAGCATGGCGAAACCGATGATGGTGGCGACATTGCACAATACCACGGACACAATGGTGCGATGCGGATCAATGCTGGAGAACGTCTCGTGTTCAAAGAACAGTGTGTAGTTGGAACCCACACCCACCACCAGCATCAAGCCAATGAGATGGAACATCGTCAATTGGCGGCCACCCAGTGCCATGATCGCCATGGTGAGTATCACTGCCGCAGCAAGCGGCAGTGATACTTCAAGCACGCGGCGCAGCGAACGCAACGCGACAAACAGTAACAGCAGCACGCCGCAGGCGCCCACCACAATGAAGCGCATGGCCTGATGCCGGTAATCCCTGTACAGCATGTCGGCTTCCTGCTTCATGTTGAGCAGATGGACATCTTGCATGCCTTGCAGTGCATGAGCGATGCGTTGCACATCTGTCACGCCGCGCAATGGCAGCAATGCAAACCAGGTGTGATGACGGTTCACCAGCAGCAATTGCACCTTCAGTCCCAATGATGTGCCGCGCAGCTTCTCTTCCGTCAGCAACGGCGCGTGTCTTGCAACTTCAACATCATGAAGAAATGGCGCAAACAATCCGGGCTGATAGGGCAGCCCTTGCAGCGCCTGTTGCAACCGGTGCTGCAACGTTGGTGCATCCGGCAACGCCGCCTGACGTTGGCGCTGCGTTGCTTCACTGGGCAATACCAGTGCCGGTGATTCATAACCACGCAATACTTTCTGTTGTTGCAGTTCATCCAGTGTTGCATCAACATGTTCGGCAATCTGCAATGCAGCCTGTTGCGATGGTGCGCGTATTACGATCATCGGTCCAACATCCGGCGCGCTCAATTCAGCGCGCATGGCAGTGTCCAGTTGCTTGTCCTTGCTCGATACTGGACTCAGCCTTTCAAGGCGATCATCCCACAGGGTATTGCGTGCCAGCAGTGAGACGATGGCAATCATCACTGCTGCCAGCAATGGCCAGCGCAACACACGCAGCATGTTTGCGCCGCGCAACAATGCAGAGCCCAGTGTTATGGTGTTGACCGTGAAGCGCGATGGAATCAATGCTGGCAGCACCACTCGTGTAACGGCAAATGCCACAATCAGTCCTGCAATTGAAAACAATCCCAGTTGTGCCAGTCCGGAAAAATCGGACATCAGTAATACGCTGTATCCCACCACCGATGTCGCCACGCCCAGTCGCAAGGTGCGCCATAGTCCAGCGGATCGAGACGATGTTGCAGTTGCAGTGGATTCGCCGCCGTGTTGTGTGAACAGGTAAATCGCATAATCCACGCCTTCACCCAGCAACGTGGAACCAAATCCCAGTGTGATGCCATGTACGAAGCCGAATGTCTTGCTGACCACGGCAATGCCGGCAATGGCACCGCTGGCGACAGGCAACAGCGTCAGCAGCAAGATGCGTGGTGAACGATACACACTGAGCAGCAACACCGACACCAGCAACAATGCCAGCAGTGAGATATGCGACACATCGCGCTTCATGGCTTCTTGCGTGGACAGTGCGATGACCGCGGGTCCGGTGACTTCAAGTGTTGCAGTGCCGGCGTGATGTTGTTGAATGCTGGCAGCAAATTGCCGATGCAATACATTGATGGCCTGTTGCTGATCACCGAGGTTAAAACCGGCAGCGCGTGTTTGCAGCATCAACAACGCGCTATGGCCATCATGACTGAACCACACATCGTGTTTTTTCTGCGGGCCGCCCTGCGGTTGAAACCTGTCCAGCAACTGCGTGAATTCGCCGGTCGGATCGGATGGCAGGGTTTGACTGATCATGCCACTCAACGACGATGATAACAGGTCAAGATCATCTTCCAGTGATTCACGCAATCCTTGCCCGGTAAAACGTTCCGCTGTTACGCCGGGGCTCAGCAGATAGCGTTGCTGAAAAAGAATTTTTCCTTCATCGAGAAAACGCTGCGTCGCGCCATTGTTGACATACGCAAACTGCGTACTGTTATCGAGATGTGCAACAAGATCATTGCTGATGGCGGCCAGTTGCTCATCCGGTGCATTGCTGATGCTGACCAGCAGCAGTTGCGACACTACGCCTTCACGCAATTGATCGACGAGTATCTGCTGTGTGGGCGTGGGTGAGCGTGGCAGAAACGCGCTCAGGTCGGCGGTGTAGCGGGTGTGCATTGTTACCCACACACAGACCAGCATGCATGCCGCCCACAATGGAATTGCGGCGCGCGGGAAGAATGTCACGGTGAGTCCCTGGAGATGTTCATCACCGACCTGTCGCCTCTGGCCTGATCTATTTCGATGCTGGTGATGCTGCTGCCGGCGCCGCTGATCACAATGTTCTGCACTGCTTTTTTCACATTGTCATCCTTGGGCAACAAGGTGATCTGCCAGTGTTGCGGTTCGCCACTCAACTCAAGATCGTAATATTGCCGCAGCGCCGCCAGATCGCCGCGCATGGTGCTCCTGATGCATTCAATGAAAGCCTGCAACACCGGATAATCCTGCAATTGCATGGTGCGGCTTTTTCCCCTGCGCTCGATGGTGAGTGTGTCGCCATCAATGGTCATGGTCTCCATACCGGGCTGCAATGTCTGTTTCACGAAATGATCCGGCGCGTCGTATCGCAGGATGCCATTTGATTCAAGCGGCTTGTTCAGTGAATGCAGGTATTTATGTTCGGTGAAGCGCGCGGTGCTGTAAGTGGAGCCGGCAAGTTGTTGCATCAGTTCTGCAATGTCGAAAGCGTGTGCTGCAGGCGTTATTGCCGCCAGCAGAACAGCGCACATCCACGGGAACGGCGGCACTGCTTTTCTGTTTGGAGTCGATGCGCGGAGCGGGGCGATGATTGAAAATATTGTCATTGCAGGTGCCGGTATGTAATCGCCGGAAGTGTACACAGGCAGAATTTAACAGACAAATTTTCAGCGACGGAGGTTGTTTACAAGATTCTGTGCGTTGTCAAAAAAGCCGGCCCTCCGTTGCAGGAGAGCCGGCTCGAGGTTGATCTGTCCATCAGTGCAATTGCTTTCAAACCAGATAAACACGGAAAGAGATACTTATCCGGCGCTTACCTGAAAAAAATCTGCTAGCGCACAATGGCCACACCGTTGGTTGCCGTGCCGGAGATGGTTGCCTTGCCCGTTAACGCCAGATTGCCATCTTCATCCACATTGAATATCGACACATGCGAATTGGTGCCATCGGCATCAATCACCGCCGCCACATTGCCGCTGGCGTCGATGTCGGTGGGCGCACCACTGAATGTCGCAGTCACCGCTGCGTCCTGCACAATCTTCTGGCCATACACTGCATAGCGCGACACGCTTTTGCTGGGCGAGTTGGCGGTAAACAGGAAAGGACCATCGAGCGTAGCCCAGCATGGCGCATGCTGTGTTACCGAAGGTGTAACCGTCAGTACATCATTGTTGCGCACCAATGCCACTTCATCTGCATGGGCAATGGTCACATAGGCATTGTTGCCGCGTGTGGCCATGCCAAACGGTGCATTCACGTTGGATGGAATGTGCATGGTCAATGTGGCTGATCCGGTTACTGCACCATTGCCCCACAGCGGAACACTCTCTATGACATTGTTCTTTTCACTGATGATCAACTGATCATTCAATACGCCCACTTGTGCGGCTGAGCCGTCGGCCAGCAACAATCCGGCAATGCCGTCAGCATTGTAGCGGATGCCAAACGGAGTGCGTGCATGCGATTCAACATGCGTAGTGGTCAGAACATAAAGATGAGTGCTGCTGAACGCCACGCTCACTGGATTGCCGGTGACAGAAAGGATTTGCTTCAGGTGAAAGCGGCCGCTGCGATCATCGCGATCAAAAACAGAAACACTGCCGGAGTTGAAATTCACTACGGCAACATCGTCACCGCTGGCAGTAACACCGCCTGCGTTGCCGCTGACGCCGCCTTGTCCGCCGGTTGGCAAGGCATGCAGCGGCGTTCCATCGGTGCCATATACCAGCAACATGTTGTTGCCGGTGTTGGACATGGTGACCACAACGGGGTTGTCAGAATGTCCGTAAGCATTATCAAAATCGTGCGCGCCCGCTGATGCGGATGCGAGCAATGCCATAAAACCAAGTTTCGCGAATGAATTGATCATGTCAGTTCCCCTGAAATGTGAAGTGAATGAACACAAAGGGCAATGCACCCGCGTGTTCACAAGAAATCGGGCACGCCCGACATGTGCACAGTTCGCGATATCAGGGAAACGGGTTACAGCGAACGCTGCTTAAATGGCCATAAACAGTCGACGTGATGTACTTACATCACTGGCTGTAACTTTTTGCCACTTGCAAACGAATTTAGCCGCCTTTGTGTGACATGAAGCAAACACTGAAGATCGGCGGCTGTCAATGGCTGTCAATTTTTCGGCTGCTGCGGTTAGTAATGCCGACAATCATCCCACGTGATGCCTGCCGATTCTGTTTGGGTCATCAACCATGGTACTGCGGTTTGCGCCTTGGTGTGAATATCATGAAACAGAATCAACCCGCGTCGCCACAGCAGCATCAATGTCATCACGCGGTTTGCCGCTTCATCGGCGGTAACTTTTGCATTCCAGTCCTGCGAATCAATATTCCACAAGGTGACGGTAAGGTTGTTTGCATTGAAAAATGACGCGCTGTCGGCGGTTCTCTGGCCGTATGGTGGGCGAAAATAGGGACGATACAGATCGCCAAAAGTCTTTTTGACCAGCGATTGAGTGTCAGTGACGGATTGTTGCCATTGGTCCCAATGCTGATGTGATACATGTTTCCAGCCATGCAGTGCGATGCACTGACCCTGATACATTTGCTTGAGTGCAGCAGCATCTTCATTTTGCAGTCTTGATTGCAGGCGTTCGCCAAGTACAAAGAACAGGGCGTGAAGTCGTTGCTGTTTCAGTACCGCCAGTGTGGTGTCGCTGTTGCCTTTTGCGTTGCTGGGGCCATCATCAAAGGTTAGCTGGAAGTGACGATCCGGCAGTTCAAAACCGTTTCGTTCATTACTTGAGAACGTGTCGATTTCGCTGGTGATTCGGGGGAACAGTGCAGCCAGCCGCAGCAGTTCGGCTGCATAGCGTTTGTGAAATACGGACGCATCGTCATGCCATGCCTTGTAACGGGTTGGCAATGTGTTCAGCAATGACTGTCCGGTACTGATCAGGTCAATGCGGGAATGGATGGCGCCGCACAGTATTTCATTCGCTGTACAGGACTGGCTGGCGATCATGTAATTGGCGAGTGCTGTATCAAGCAACCGGTCGCGGATTCGTGCCACCGACTGCATGTCCACTGCTTTAAGTCTGGTGGTGGACTTGAAGTCCTCTTCGCTTTGCCCGCCGATATCCTGCAGCGCATTTGCGAATACCAGAATTTCGGCACGTGAAGCCCGGTCGAATCCGGCCGGGCTTTTTATCGGATCGGGCCACAAGGAACGATTCGACATGGCAATGGATTCCGGACCTGCCGCGAAAACGTTGAATGAAATCAACAAGAGAAATGCATACGGTATGGTTTTCATGATTGCATCCGGAATTCCATTGCTGATTTATTTGATCAATGCTTTTACGCGCTCAATAGCTTTGTCATACACGGGATTCTGTTTTTCACGCTTTGCCGATTCGTATTGCGTTAACGCATCCTGATACTGTCCGGCCGCTTCGTAGATTTTCGCAATGTTGTAGTAAGAACTGGCACGTACCGTGTTTGCTGTAGGGCCGGTTGCCAGCGCGATAGCCTTGCGATTTGCCCAGATCGCTTCGGCAGTGCGTCCCGCTTTCTGATAGGCCAGGCCGAGATTGCTGTATGCCTGTCCGTAATTGCCGTCCAGCTCAACAGCTTGTTGAAACAGCTCAATGGCGCGATCCAGGTTGCCAGCGTGGTAGGCGTCTTCACCCTGCTTGTTGCTCGATTTTGCGTTGCTGATGTTCGCCGCGCTGGCGACGTGTTCGGCAACTTGCGTATGTGCATTCAGGTAGTTGTTGAAATTGCCCAGGACCTCGCTTGCATCCTTGGTGGTGCCACTCATGGTGTTGATGTCCTGGAAATCCCCTTCGCCGGTGATGCGGAACACCGTCCACAAATTGCCTTCAGCATGTTCCGGCACATAATAAGAACGTACCAGTGATTGACCCACGTAAACCAGCACCTTTGCGTGACTTTGTGACAGATTGGTTGTGTGTGGAACGCTCGCGTCTGAATAGTCATGAACCGCGTACACGTAGGATTCACCCGCATGTTTCTTTTCAATCGTGATGGTTTCCGGTCCATAACTATCAGTGTCATCCACATCAAGATTGGCATCGGTTCCGGAACTGCCAGTTTTATGCCCGAAATAAATATGTTCGTTTGAGAATGCCAGATGGGAGTCAATGTCACGCGGTGTCGCTCCCCAGTTGAGAACAATACGCATGCCATCAAGATTGGTCATGACAGGGCTGATGGCATAAGTCATGCTTTTGCATGGACATTTTGCGACAAGATTGGAGTAGCCTGATTTCTTGACGATCACCAGCGTATCGCTGGTATCAGCAATGTCGGAATTCAATGTCACGTTACCCTGTACGTCAGTGGTGCCGGATACCGATTGCGCACCGTTTTTCTGCAGAATGACGGTGGCGTCGGCAATGTGCTGATCTTTGACCACGGCACTGAGTATCTGGATTTGGACTGGGTCGGCGTGTGCGGTGAAAGCCACGCTGACAATCATGATTCCGAATATCTTGATGATTTTTGTACACGTCATGTTGCGATCTCCTTGAGATTATGATTATTGAACACTGTGAATAGTGGCATGTTCCTGACAATAAGTCATCAGCATAAATAATGTTGATGGCAAACTTATGGCGATAACCGGAACTGATAATGCATCGAGTTGAGTTATGCGAATTGTTCGGATATTGTCGCTGCCTGGCGTTTATGCAAGGCATCAGGGTACTAAGATGAAAAACAGCATGCAAGTCACTGCCCGTTCACTTCTGTTTTCTTTCCTGTTCATATCCACGTTGCTGGTTCGTGCTGCTGCACAAGATGCAACGCTTCCGGCGGATGCGCCACGGATAGAATTTTTCTCGCCGCAAGGCTATATGAAACAGGTTCGCCAGGTCACCGTACGGTTCTCGGCGAACATGGTCGCTCTGGGCGATCCACGTCTTGCAGATCCTTTTGATATCCGGTGTGATGCCAAGGGCAAGGGCCGTTGGGCTGATACCCGCAACTGGGTCTATGACTTTGATGAAGATTTGCCTGCAGGCATTCGTTGCATATTCACGCCAAAAAATGGTTTGAAGTCAGTTGCCGGAAAGGCAATTGTTGATGCTCGTGAGTATTCATTTGAAACAGGCGGCCCCGCCATTGTCGCATCATTGCCACATGAAGGCTGGTACGGCGTGGATGAGAATCAGGTGTTTGTACTCAAGCTCGATGCGCCTGCCACTGTCGAATCCGTCAAGACCAATGCCTATTGTTCGATAGAAGGCGTGGCCGAACGAATACCTGTTGAAATTCTCGGTGGTAGTGAACGTGCAGCCGTGCTCTCACAACGCAAATTGATGGGTTACGACTATCTGCGTCTGTTCTGGAAAAATGGTGCGGAAAGTGATGTGCGAGTGCGCAATCGCAATATGGAACAGGATGATGCATTGATAACACTGCTGCGTTGCAAGCGCAGTTTGCCGCCTGCCACGCGCATGCAAGTGCATTGGGGCGCAGGCATCGCCACAGCATCGGGAATTGCCACGCAAACTGAGCAGACGCTGGCATTCAAGGTGCGTGCTGCGTTTACGGCACAGGTGGAATGCACCCGCACCAATGCGCAATCGGGTTGTATTCCTTCGTTGCCGATTACTGTGCAGTTCAGCACACAAGTCCCGCGCAAGCTGGCGGAGGGCATTCAGCTCAGGACATCAGGCGGTCATGTCTACGCGCCCCAGTTTCCACAATCATCAGACAACCCATTTGTTGACAGCGTTGCTTTCAATCCGCCTTTCCCTGATGGTGAGCCAGTAACTGTTTCCTTGCCATCCGGTCTGGTTGATGATGCCGGACGCAGCCTGCAGAACGCATCGCGATTTCCTTTGCAGGTGCGTGTCGATCCCTATCCGCCCTTGGTCAAGTTTGCCGGCACCTTTGGCATTCTTGAAGCGAAAGAAGGTGGCGTGTTGCCGGTGACATTGCGCAATGTTGAGCCCGCCTTGAAAACCACCGAGGTTGCATTGCCCGGCAAAACACTGCGTATTGACGGTGATCCGGCAGTTATTGCGGAATGGTTGCAACGTGTGGAACGGGCAGAGGCATTAAAAGGAGAATGGGTGCGGGAAGAAAAAAAGAAAGCAGGCGAACCCAGAGCAAAAATGGAAGATGAAGACGACGATACACAGGATGAGGATACGCAAGAGATATGGCATGACAACACTGGCATTGCGCCGGTGTTCACTGACAACGACAACACGACTGCATTTACGCTGAAAAAAGCATTGGGACAAAAGCCTGCTGAAGTCATGGGCATTCCGCTGGGCAAGCCCGGGTTCTACGTGGTGCAAGTGGAAAGCAAGTTGCTGGGTGCATCCTTATTGGGACGCGATGCTACACGCTATGTATCCACTTCAGCACTGGTCACCAACATGGCCGTGCATTTTAAATGGGGCAGGGAATCATCACGTGTGTGGGTGACCCATCTTGATGACGGCAGCGTGGTCCCCGATGCTGAAGTGGCGATTGCAGAATACTGCGGTGGCCAGGTGTTGTGGCAAGGCGCCACCGATCACGATGGTATTGCAGTGATTAATCAATCCTTCGGTGAACCGACCGAATCGGATTCATGCAATTTCTGGGGACGCAAGCCGCTGCTTGTGGTGGCAAAAAAAGCAGATGATTTCAGCTTCACACAATCAGGATGGAATCAGGGCATTACACCACAGCAGTTCTCCATGCCGGTCGGCGGCACATACTCCATTGCCATTGTGCATACAGTACTGGATCGCTCATTGTTCAGTGCGGGTGAAACCGTTTCAATGAAACATTTCCTGCGCAAACATTATTTGCAGGGCATTGCCGTGATGGATGGTGCCAGCGGCACGCATCAAATGATCATCCGTCATAACGGCAGCGGCACCGAATATAAGCAGGACGTGCAGATTGGCGCAGATGGTATTGGTGAAAGCCGCTGGACGATTCCCAAAGAAGCCAAGCTGGGCGACTATACGGTCAACATCGACAACCGTATCACTGCGCAGTTCAAGGTCGAGCAGTTCCGCTTGCCGTCCATGCATGCCAGTGTGAGCGGATCAGCCATTCCATTGGTGCAACCAAAGCAGGTGAGTGTGGATTTGCACGTGGCTTATCTTTCCGGCGGTGGTGCGTCGGGCCTCTCTGTAAAACTCAGAACCGCGCTGGAACCCGGTGTGCAGACATTCAGTGATTATCCTGACTATCAATTCGGCGGTGAACCTGTCAAGGAAGGAATTGTTACTGGCGTACCAGGATATTTCGACTACGACTTTGAAGGCGAACCGGGTACGGCAGCGAAGGAAAAAACCAGCGTCATTCCAGTCACGCTCGATGGCAATGGCTCAGCGCGCGTCACCATTCCAGATGTTCCTGCAGTGGAACAGACGTCGCAATTGACTGCCGAGCTGGAATATCCGGACGCTAATGGTGAATTGCTTACCACAAGCGGTCGTATCCAGTTGGTGCCTTCATCGCTGAATGTGGGTGTCCGTACTGAGGGCTGGGTTGCCAGCGCGGATCAGGCGCGCTTTCGTGTACTGGTTCTGGATCTGCATGGAAAGCCGCGCGCGCAACAGCAGGTTGATGTGTCGATGTATCAGGTAAAGCAGTATTCCTATCGCAAGCGTTTGATTGGTGGTTTTTATACTTATGAAACCACGCGCGACACCCGCAAACTCTCAACCACATGTTCCGGCAGGACGGACGCCCAGGGATTGTTGTTGTGTGATGTGAAACCTGGTGTATCCGGACAGGTATTGTTGCGTGCAGAAACGCGTGATGATCAAGGAAAGATTGCTGGTGCCACTTCATCAGTATGGGTGGCGGGCAAGGATTCATGGTGGTTTGGCGGCACCTCGGGTGATCGCATGGATGTATTGCCGGAGAAAAAGGAATACGAAGCGGGTGACACTGCTCACTTTCAGGTGCGCATGCCATTCCGTTCGGCCACTGCCCTGGTGACAGTGGAACGCGAAGGTGTGTTGTCCAGCTTTGTAAAACATCTGGATGGTCATGAGCCGGTCATCGACGTGCCGGTTACTGCCCAGTATTCGCCGAATGTGTTTGTATCGGTGCTGGCCGTGCGCGGCCGCGTTGCTCACGCAGAACAGAGTAAATCTGCAGCAGATGAAATTACCGCATTGGTGGATTTGAACAAGCCTGCCTATCGTCTGGGCATGACACAAATCAAGGTGGGTTGGAAACCGCATCGTTTGAGCGTGAAGGTCATGCCCGCACAATCAACGTACAAGGTGCGTGATAAGGCCGTGGTGAAAATTCATGTGGAACGCGCCGATGGCGGTGCATTACCTGCAGACAGTGAAGTAGCGGTGGCTGCAGTGGATGAAGCCTTGCTCGACTTGATGCCTAATAATACCTGGAATCTGCTGGATGCGATGATGGGCGCACGCGGCCTGGAAGTCTGGACATCAACCGCGCAAATGCAGGTGATTGGCAAGCGCCACTATGGCCAGAAAGCGGTTGCACCCGGTGGAGGCGGTGGCCGCGAGCGCGACCGTGGCCGCGAGTTGTTCAACACCTTGTTGTTGTGGAAGGGAAGGGTGACGCTGGATGTCAATGGTGATGCCACCGTCAACGTACCATTGAATGATTCGCTGAGCGCATTCCGTATTGTCGCAGTTGCTGATGGTGGTGCCGGATTTTTCGGCACCGGCAGCGCCGATATCAATACCACGCAGGACGTTATTCTGCTTTCGGGATTGCCGCCGCTGGTGCGCGAAGGCGATCAGTATGCTGCCACATTCACTGTGCGCAATACCACTGACCATGTCATGACAGTCAAGGCAGAGGCGAAACTGGTTCCGGCAGGCAGTGAATCACTGCCGCTGCAAATGCTCACCATTCCAGCCGGACAATCACGTGATGCCGTGTGGCAACTGACGGCACCGGTGAACACCGCTTCACTGGTGTGGGATGTCACGGCCAGCGACGTGAACGGCAATGCACGCGATCACATGAAAGTCACAGAGAAAGTCATTCCCGCATTCCCGGTGCGAACCTATCAGGCAACCATTGCACAACTCACTTCACCGTTGTCGATGCCGGTGGCACAACCTCGGGGTTCGATTTCCGGCCGTGGCGGCATTGAAGTAACACTGCGCGCCAAACTGGGTGATGGTCTCGATGGTGTGCGTGAATTCATGATGCGTTATCCATATATCTGCCTGGAACAGCTTGCATCGCGTGCGGTGGCGCTGCGTGACGAAGGTGACTGGAATGCATTGATGGCGCGGTTACCTGCATATATGGATGGCGATGGTCTGTTGAAGTACTTTGCAACAGATCGTCTTGAAGGCGACGACACTCTGACGTCATATATTCTCGCGATTGCCAATGAATCGGGCTGGCATGTGAATGACATTGATCGCAATCAGATGATTCATGCGCTTACCCGCTTTGTCGAAGGCAAGCTGATTCGCGGTTCCGCATTGCCGACTGCAGATCTGAGCATTCGCAAACTCATCGCTATCGAAGCCTTGTCACGTTATCACGCGGCTGAGCCTCACATGCTGGACAGCATTACGATTGAACCCAATTTGTGGCCGACATCTGAAGTGCTGGACTGGATCAACATACTTGAGCGCATGGACAACATTCCACAGCGCGACAGCAAACTGGACAATGCATTGTCGATTCTGCGCAGCCGATTGAATTTTCAGGGCACCATCATGACGTTTTCCGGCGAACATTCCGATGCGTTGTGGTGGCTGATGATTTCTGCGGATTCCAATGCCAATCGCATGTTGCTTGCGGTACTTAATCGTCCTGAATGGCGCGAAGACATTCCACGGCTGGTACGTGGCGCACTCGGACGTCAACAGTTTGGACATTGGAATACGACGGTGGCCAATGCGTGGGGCGTGCTGGCGATGGAGAAATTCTCCGCGACGTTTGAAGCCACAGATGTGGCTGGTGCAACTACAACTCAGTATGGATCGGTGCAGCGAATCACCGAATGGCCGCAACGCGAACATGCCACTGAAATCAAGTTGCCGTGGCAGCCTGCACAGGCGAATGTCACCATTACGCATGCAGGCGAAGGCGCACCCTGGGCGATGGTTCGTGCAACAGCGGCGTTGCCGCTCGACAAGCCGTTGTCTACCGGATTCAAGGTGACGCGTACCGTCACTGCGGTGGATCAGCACAAGCCCGGTGAGTGGACGCGTGGTGATGTTGTCCGTATTCATCTTGATCTCGAAGCACAATCGGACATGAGCTGGGTGGTGATCGACGATCCCATTCCAGCAGGATCAACGGTGTTGGGCAGTGGACTGGGTGGACAATCTGAATTGCTGCGCGACGAACATCGCACCGGCTGGGCATGGCTTGCCTTTGAAGAACGCCGTTTCGATGGTTATCGTGCGTATTATCGTTTTGTACCCAAGGGTAAATGGTCGGTGGAATACACCGTGCGCCTGAACAATCCCGGCACGTTCCTGCAACCGGCAACGCGGGTTGAAGCCATGTATGCGCCGGAGATGTTTGGAGAGTTGCCCAACGCAGCAGTCAAGGTGTTACCGCTTGTCCCGTAGTGTTTAACCCAATGTGGACTGCGCGCATCACAACTTGGTGGAAGTGCCGATGGATTCGTGTACTGGTTGTCGGCATGTCTTTGCTGCCATGTGCGTTGCTGGCTTTTCTCTATACGCCTGCAAGCGCGCCTTCCTTTGTGCAAGTGAAGGCAGCGTATGTGCCATCCGATGCGTACTTGCTGGATCGCAACGGCGAAGTGATTGATACAGTTCGTATCGACATGAAAGTACGCCGCTTGCAATGGACTGCACTGCGGGACATCTCGCCTGCATTGGTGGAAGCAGTGATAACCAGTGAGGATCATCGCTTCCGGCAACATCATGGGGTGGATTGGTACAGCATGGCCGGTGCCATGCGCGATGTCATGCTTGCAAAACAACGCCGCGGTGCCAGCACCATCACCATGCAGCTCGCTGCACTGATTGAACGTTGGGGACATACTGCAACAGGCCTTTTGGCAGTTGAACACAAGTTGCTGCAAATGCGGCTGGCGCTGACGCTGGAACGTTACTGGACAAAGCAGCAGATTCTTGAGGCGTATTTCAATCTCGTCACGTTCCGCGGTGAATTGCAGGGGGTGTCGGCCATGTCGCAAGTCATGGCGGGCAAAGCAGCGGAAGGGCTTTCCTTGCCGGAGAGCATGGTGATTGCTGCATTGTTGCCAGCGCCCAACGCCTCCTCACATCAGGTGGCACGACGCGCGTGTCAGCGTTCGCAATCACGCCATGTTGCTGTTTCATGCGATCAGTTGCGACGGGCTGCATCCATATTGCTTGAGGACAAGGAACCGCTGCCCTCAAGTCAGGAGATTGCGCCACATGTTGCTCGCTTGTTGCTGACACAACCCGGACAAGTTGTGCAGTCCACACTGGATGCAGGCATTCAGAAGATGGTGCAACAGTCGTTGACGGTGCATCTTGCTGCAATCGCCGATCATAATGTGCGTGATGGAGCAGTGCTGGTCGTGGACAACGATAGCGGTGACGTACTTGCATATGTTGGATCTGGTGGCCCTTACTCGCAATCTCCGGATGTCGACGGCATCAGTGCGCGCCGTCAGGCAGGTTCAACGCTCAAGCCGTTTCTTTATGAGTTGGCCTTCGAGAAAAAATACCTGACGGCTGCATCGTTGTTAAACGATTCACCGCTTAATCTGGAGACTGCCGGTGGCACCTATATTCCGCAGGACTATGATCATGAATACAAGGGGCTGGTCAGTACGCGCACGGCATTGGGAAGTTCGCTAAATGTACCTGCAGTGCGTACGTTGATACTCACGGGTGTTGAAGCGTTTCGTGACCGGCTGCATCAGCTGGGGTATGCAGGTATTACTGAAGATGGTGACTACTATGGGTATTCGCTTGCACTCGGCTCTGCGGAAGTCAGCGTATGGGAACAGGCGCAGGCTTACCGCGCTCTTGCGCGTCTGGGAAAATGGTCGCCGATTCATTTGCAACACACGGGAGATTCCGCGCCAGTACATGATTTGCTATCGCCACAAGCGAGCTTCATTGTCAGCGACATCATGAGTGATCGTCTTGCGCGTGTTGTTACGTTCGGCCTGAGTAATCATTTGAATACATCGTTCTGGAGTGCGGCAAAGACCGGCACCAGCAAGGACATGCGGGATAACTGGTGTGTTGGCTTTTCACAAAAATACACGGTGGCCGTGTGGGTGGGCAATTTTGAAGGCGATCCCATGCAGGATGTCAGCGGCATCACCGGCGCCGCCCCCGTGTGGCAGGATGTGATGCTCGCGTTACATGAACACGATCCATCGCGTGCGCCGGCGCCACCGGCGGGCGTCACTTCAGTGATGACGGTATTTTCTCCTGCTGTTGAAACGCCACGGCATGAATGGTTTATCGATGGCACTGCGCTGCATAACGTTGCCGCTGTTGCGCCATCTCACCGGATGGCGCGTATCGATTCGCCCGCCAATGGCATGGTGATCGCACTTGATCCGGACATTCCACCTGATGATCAGCGTGTGCCGCTGACAGTCAAAGGTGGCAGCACCGACATGCAGGTCAAGTTAAACAACAGGGTGGTTGGCTCAGCGGCACAACAGATATTGTGGACGCCGAAGCGCGGCAGTTACTACTTGTCGGTGGAAGATGTCCAGCATCATGTGCTGGACCGGATATTGTTTACCGTGCGGTAAATGCGCGGCCCTGGATTGATGGCGATTCCTGAATTTGAGGGAAAATGATCATGGCCTTAAGAATGTTCCGGGTGTTGATATTTGCAGCGGGTTTTATCTTGCAGGCGCAGGCGGAAACACGTTGCGAACTGCATCGCTACGGAGAACTGCCAGTGACGATGATCGGCCTGCGGCCCATCGTGCAGGGAACCATCAATGGCCAGCGGGCGCGGTTTCTCGCAGACAGCGGTGCGTTTTTCAGTGTGCTCAGCACCGGGAGTGCAGCCAGATTCAATCTGAAACTTGACTTTGCACCCATCAATTTCTGGGTGAACGGTGTAACTGACAGCGAACGGCCGAGGCTCACCAAGGCGGGACAATTTACGCTCGATGGTTTTATGGGCGGGCATGTTTTCAAGGACATCAATTTCATTGTGCTCAATGATGTGGTTGGCGATGGACTGGATGGGATTATCGGTGAGAATGCACTGGGCGGCGCTGATACCGAATATGATCTTGGAAATGGAATGATCCGTCTGTTTCAATCCGAGGGATGCCGCAAACATTCACTGGCGTACTGGCAGAACGGTGGTGATGTGGCGGAGATGGATATCGAGGAAAAAACATCGACGCAGCCACACATCGTCGGTACCGCAGTCATTAACGGTAAAAAAATTCGTGTGGTATTTGATACAGGTGCGGTCTACTCCATTCTCACCTTGTCCGCTGCCAAGCGGGCCGGCATTCGGCCCGAGGATGAATCCGTCAAGTCGGCCGGCATTGCCGGCGGTATCGGCGGAAAGCTGATCGACACATGGATTGCGCACTTTGATACGCTGGATATCGGTGGGGAGCTGATCAAGAACGCACGGCTGCGCATGGGCGACATTCATCTGCCCATGAATGCGGACATGCTGCTGGGCGCTGATTTCTTTTTATCGCATCGCATTTATGTCTCTGCCAAAGAGAACAGAATCTTCTTTACCTACAACGGCGGTCCGGTGTTTGATTTGAAGGCGACTACGTCCGTTAATGAAACCAGAATGACGGATGTCAACACTGGCAACTCTGCATCATCTGCCAACTCGTCTTTATCCAGTGAGGCAAGCGCAACCGACATGCGCTTGCGTGGCGCGGCCCTGGCCGGGCGGCATGAGTACCAGCAGGCCATTGCCGACCTGGATATGGCGGTCAAGCTTGACGGCAAAGATCCTGAGAGTTTCTATCAACGCGGACTGGCGTATTCGCAAAATCATCAATTTGATCTGGCACTGGCGGATTTCGATCAAACGTTGAAACTCAAACCCGATGATGTTGCGGCGTTTGTTGCACGTGGTACTGTGCAACTGGAACAAAAAAATACCACGGAAGCGCGTGCGGATTTTGATTCAGCATTAAAACTTGCGCCGCATGATGACGTGTTGACATTGCAGATAGCCGCCATCTATGGAACGCATAAGTATTATGAGGAAGAAATCCAACGTCTGAATGCCTGGATGGCGGACGATCCAAAAAAGCATCGCTCGCAGTGGGTGTTGAATGAACGCTGTCATGCGCGGCTGATGACAGGAAAAGAATTACCACTGGCGCTGGAAGATTGCAATCTGGCCAAAAAGCTGGGCTCTGCCTATTCGACGATCTACAGCAATCGCGGTCTGGTATATCTGCGCCTCGGTGATGTTGATAAATCCATGAAGGATTTGCACAAGGCATTGAAGATGCAGCCCAAGGATGCGCATGCACTGTATGGACTTGCAATCGCCGAACAGCAAAAGGGATTGATTGCCGACAGTGAACGCGATACCAAAGCTGCGCTTGCCATTGATCCAGATGTGGAGAAGTTCTTTGATGAGAGTGGCATGTCGCCCAAACCGCCATCCAGATGACATGCGGATCCCGGGAGCTGATGCCGCCATTCAATTCACCCGTTTCCCGGGTTCCGGGAACGCGCACCGCAGAACATTCATCTAATCAGTTGTTCCATTCCCATTCCTATTAAAACGGGAGACTGATTATGCTGAATTATGCGTTGACGATTTTCGCGATTGCGGCGGTGGGCGGACTGGTGCTGGCCAACAGTGTGTTGCGCGGCAAGCTGGCGCCGTGGGCGGTGTCGGTGCTGCACGCGTTGCTGGGTGCGACCGGTCTGGTGTTGATATTGATTGCATTGATCAATGGTGCGGGCAATGCGGTTCTTGCTGCCTTCATTATTCTGGCGGTTGCAGCATTGGGCGGGTTTTATCTTGCTTCATTGCATCTGCGCAAAAAAGTTGCACCGGCTGCGGTGGTGATCATTCATGCACTGGTTGCTGTCGCCGGTTTTCTGCTGCTGGCAGGAATCGTGTTCGGTGTAATGTAACGTTGCATCATCATGCGTATTGCCGGTCATCCTGTTCATCCGGCGCTGGTGCATTTTCCAGTGGCATTCTGGTCACTGGCTTCCATTCTGGATGGATTGGTGATCACCGGTGTCATGCACGAGACGCCGCTGGCGTGGTACTGCCATGTACTCGGTTCAGTGATGGCAGTGCCCGCCCTGTTTACCGGCTGGCTGGAGTTTGCTCGGCTTGAACAGCGCATAGTTGCGCCTGCCATGCGTCACATGATGCTGATGGGTTCCGCGTGGATATGCTATCTGGCTGCGTTGTTCACGCGCACTGTTCACCTTGTGCCCATTCAGGCGCCGGGCGGAATAACTTATTTCTTCAGTGCGATTGGTTTTCTGCTATTGATGTGGGGTGGATGGCAGGGCGGTGAGCTGGTTTATCGTCATGGTGCCGGCAGCATGATCGATTCGTCGCATGATGATGCGTCATCCACCACCCGGTAATGACAGCCTTTGTTGAATCATTTGCCGCTTTCAATGTTCAACATCATCGAGATGAATGATGTTGAACATTCCTATTTCTTTGCTTGCAGTGTTTTGATATCCGCCAGCACCTGTTGCGAATGACCTTTGGGGTCCACTTTGTCGTAGTGCTTGACGATATGACCGGTGGGGTCGATCAGAAAAGTCTGGCGGCTGGCGAAGTGCCAGCCAAGAAATGAACTGAGCACGCCATAG
>DASZSV010000068.1:0-14202 GCA_035548495.1 Steroidobacteraceae bacterium | reverse complement strand
ATCCACAATTCCCGGCGATGTGCCATTGATCATCATATCCACTGCGCGTTCAGTGATCACGGCGCCCGTAGATAAACCATGACCTGTGAATCCTACGGCAAATCCAACATTGCTCATTTCAGGCAACGTGCCGACTAACGGCAGTCCGTCAACACTGAATCCCATGATGCCCGCCCAGCGGCGATCAATCGGTGCCGTGACATCCGCAAAGCGTTTGCGTAGATAATTTTCCAACGATCGTTGTACGGGGTTGGTTACGCGATCATCGGTGGTGTCATTTTCTGATTCACGATGCAGATTGCGCGCGCCACCAATCAACAGCCGGCCATCGAATGTCTGACGATAATACATATACCCGTAGTCGCTGTAGCCGCATGAGGGTAACACGGTTTCTTTCAATGGTTCGGTAACGAGGCACTGCGCACGCGTGGGAATGACCTTGCCAACGAAATATGGATGAAGATGTGACGCATACGCATTAACGCAAATCATGACCTGCTTTGCAGTGAAGATGAATTGCCGCGTGTATACCTTGACGGCGCTGCCTTCCCGCTCGATTGCATACACTTCGTTGTTATCAATCAACTCTGCGCCGCTTTGCTTGAGTACGGACTGCGTCAGTTGATAGGGATGTACCACGCCGTCTTCGGGTTGACGAATTGCATTGTGATATCCGCGCCCCAGCGGATCGCTGGATAAATACTCAACCGGCAATCCATCGGCTTCCATCGCGCGTGCTGCGGCTTCGAGGTCTTTGGCTTCTTCTGGCGTTTCGGAAAGCAGCAGTGATCCCGTGGTCTCGATTTGTACATCGCCGCCACGTTTGGCGAAGTCCCGCCAGATGCTCAAACTACGACCTGATAGCTCCCATAATTCCTTGGCAGTCTTATCGCCCCAGCGTGCCTTGCCATGGTGATAGTGCTCATCAAGACCAGTAATCAGAAAGCCCGCATTGCGACTGCTGGCGCCCAACGCGGTGCTTCGCATCTCGGTGATGGCGACTTTGCGCCCTGCTTGCGAGGCAAAGTACGCAACAGCACAACCAATGATGCCGGCACCGATGACAAGGAAGTCCACCTCGCGCAAGGGTTGAGTGTTATCGGCTTGCCAGATGGAGACGGTCATTGAATGGCAGCTAATTTTGCAGTACGGCCTTGAACATAGGCGCCAATGATCATTCCAAGCAATGCATAGCCAAGCATCCAGTTGCCTGCACCCAATCCGGCAATGGCCGGGCCGGGGCATACGCCACACATTCCCCAGCCGACACCGAAGAGTGCAGAACCAACAACGGTGTTGCGATTCAACACCGATTCGCGAACTCTGAATGATTCTGCGAATACGGGCCTTTTCATCCAGTGCGGTACAAATTGATAGGCCAGCAAGGTAATGAACACGCCGCCGCCCATCACCAGCAGCAATCCGAAGTCACGACCAGTGAGGAATGACAGGATCACTTCTGGTGAAATCATGGTGGATACCGCCAGACCGAACCCAAACAGTACGCCACATATCAAGGTGATGATGGCTTGCCGCAGATTCATGCCATCACCATGCGGAAGATCAATGCGGTAGCAACGGCGGTGGCGATAAAGGTGATTACCGCAACCAGTGAAGGCAATTGCAAAGACCCCAGACCGCAAATGCCGTGACCAGAGGTACAACCATTGGCCAATCGTGTTCCGTAACCCACCAGCAGTCCGCCTATGAACAACCGCCACCATGGCACGACAGTGTGCACTGGGATGCCATGATTGAACATCAACATCCAGATCAATGCGCCGATGATTAGTCCTGCGGCAAGGATCAATCGCCATGCGCGGCTGCTGATGAACCGTTCCTGTTTGAAGTATGGCAGCGACGAGAAGTACGACCACGTTGAACTGAACACCGTGCTCATGCCTGCTATCCAGCCGTTGAAAATGAACAGCAGTGCAACGCTGCTGCCGATCAGCAATCCGCCGATAAGATAATGAAGCCAGCCGTTGGGAAAAAAGTTGTTCATGGACGTATATCTTATATTAATTACCCCTCACCTCTCTTCCCCAAGGGGTGAGGGGGTGATTCGACAACGATCAATATCACTTGCCAATAAAATCACCTTTACCAATCTCAAGACCATTGTGCCGTAAAATTGCATACGCGGTGGTGTAGTGAAAGTACACGTGCATGGTCGCCCGGTCGAGCAGGTAATCGAGTCCTTTGAAATGGTGGGTGGTGCCGCCCAGTGTCAACGTAATGTCCTTGTCTTCGCTGCCATCAATTTGTTCGGGTTTGAAGCTGCTGATGTAATCCAGTGTTTTGTTCAAGCGATCCTTGAGCTGCTCGAATGTGGTTTCCGTATCTTCGTAACGTGGTATTTCAACTCCAGCCAGACGTGATACGCAACCCTTGATTTGATCCGTAACGATTTGCACCTGACGGGTGAGTGCAAACATGTTTGGCGCAAGCCGTGAGTTCAGCAGCGCGGAAGGATCAATTTTCTTCTCCGCCGCATACACAACAGCCTTGTCAAGAATGGCATCCAGATTTTTCAGCACTCGTGTGAATACGGGAACCGATGCGCGATACATGGAAATGGTGGACATGTTGAAACTCCGATGAGTGTGGGAAAGTGCGCCATTCTAATCGGTGTGCTGGTGAAATAGCGGCTTTCTTCGCTGCATACCCCATAAGAGAGAGCGTGCCGGCTATGGCCGGTGCGGTAATGCCAGATACTCTTTCGACTGCATTTCAATCAAGCGGCTCAGCGTCCGCTGAAATTCGAAACTCAGCAAGCTGCCTTGATAAAGGCTCTGTGGCGGAACAGCAGCGGATACAAACAGCTTGACGCCGCGATCGTAAAATTCATCAACTAGCGCAATGAAACGTCGTGCCTGGTTTTCCAGTGTGTTGTCCAGCTGCGGCACGCTGGAGATGAACACAGAGTGATAGCAGCGCGCCAGTTCGATGTAATCTGCCTGCCCGCGCGGACCGTCGCAGATTTCGTTGAAATCAAACCATGCCACACCATGGGCCAGTTGCCGCGCCTTTATTTTGCGATGGTTCAGCAATAAAACGTGCTGATTGATCAGTTGATCCTGTGCGAGTTGCGTGAAGAGTTGCTGCATGCTTCGCGTTGATTCAGTGGTGCTATCGAACCAGGTCTGTGCATGTTCCAGATGCCGCAACCGGTAATCGATCCCGCTGTCCACATTCAGCACCAGTGTGTAATCCTTGATCGCCTTGATGGCAGGAATAAAGCGAGCGCGTTGCAGACCCTCCTTGTACAAATCATCCGGCGCACAATTCGAAGTGGCCACCAATGTCACGCCCTGATCGAACAATGCTTGCAGTAGTGGGCCAAGTAACATGGCGTCCGCGATATCGGATACATGGAATTCATCGAAACATAGTACTCTGGTTTTTGCGGCCAGTTGCAGTGCGATCAGATTCAACGGATCGGGCCGGTTGCGCTTGCGATGCAGTTCGTGCTGCACAAATTGCATGAAGCGGTGAAAGTGGCTGCGTTGCTTTTCGCGGATGGGCAGAGATTCATAGAACAAATCCATCAACCAGGTTTTGCCACGACCCACGCCGCCCCATAGATATACACCGCGCTCCAGCGCATGCACGCGATGTTGCCGCCACAATCGCTGCCACCAGTTTCTGGGTTTGTCCGTCAGCAGTCGTTGACGCAAATCATTCAGCTGTGCAACCGCGTTGCGTTGTGCCGCGTCATCGCTATGACCCAGTCGCTTCAGTTCGCCGTCGTAGATGTCGAGCAGGGATTGGTTGGTGTCGGTGATTTTAGTGGCGGTCATTTGCATGATCGTAATGCCGGCACTGCCATGTCATCCACTTCGTGAAGAAGGCAGGACGGGTTGGCGGTTTTCTTGCGTAACCCGCCGTGAATGAGTGGCGGGATGCATCCCGCCCTATATCCCGCTTTTGCGGGAATGACAAGGTGCCAATCTGATGTCATGTGTATCAATTCAGCGGTCAACACGTTTTTATGGAGATCAAATTGAAATGTCAGTCGTTTCTGACGGCATTGACGGAACTACAAATCCTGATAGTTGGGACCCGACCCACCTTCCGGTGGCGTCCATGTAATGATGCCGTAAGGGTCCTTGATGTCGCAGGCTTTGCAATGCACACAGTTGGCTGAATTGATCTGCAATTGCTTCTTTCCTGATGCATCCGCCACCATTTCATACACGCCTGCGGGACAGAACTTCTCGCAGGGATTGCCAAACTCGCTGACACAACGAGTTGCGCAAATTGTGGTGTCACTGACCTTCAGGTGAATGGGTTGATTCTCTTCATGTGCATTGTTCGCGAAGTACACCGATGCCAGTCGATCACGCGGTGGCAGTTCGCGCGTCACCCAGTGACGCTCAACGTTGCCAAGCTCATTAAGATGTTTCAGACGCGCTGCATCAGTCATTTTATTTTTCAACGTCCATGGTGAATGGCCCTGCGTCAGCGTTTCCCATGCGCCATTGATCATGCCCCACCAGAAACCCTGCTTGAACGCTGGTTTGATGTTACGCACTTTATATAACTCGCGGCCGCCCGGTGATGCACGCCAGCGCGCATCAAAGCCGCTGCTGCTGCCGGTTTCGGCGATATGTTCTGCGGCGCACATGCCGCAACGAATGGCTTGATGAATGCCCTTGATCTTTGGCACATTCAAGGTGCCACCGGCATCGCCGATCAACAACGCACCGGGCATGTCAAGTTTTGGTAATGACTGCCAGCCACCCGCTGCGATGGTGCGTGCACCGGCGGAAAGAATTTCTCCACCATTCAACAATGCCTCCATGGATGGATGATGTTTGAATTGCTGAAAGGCCTCGAACGGACTTAAACGCGGATCTTCATAGTCCAGTCCAACAACATAGCCAACATAGATACGATCATGATCCAGGTGGTAAACAAAGCTGCCGCCATATGTGTTGTTATCCAGCGGCCAGCCTGCACTGTGCTGAATCAATCCGGGCTTTACTCTTCCTGGTGGCAGTTGCCACAGTTCCTTGAAGCCCAGTCCGAAGGTGGGCGCTGATTTACCGGCATCAAGTTCGAAATGTTTGATCAAATGTTTGCTGATGGAACCGCGGCAACCTTCGGCAAGCAATGTGATGCCTGCAACAATGTCCACACCCGGCGTAAAGTTTGCGCCTTCGCTGCCATCCTTGTTGATGCCCATGTCACCGCTTTGAACACCGATCACAACACCTTGTTCATTGAACAAGGGTTTGACAGCCGCGAAGCCGGCAAATACTTCCACGCCCAGTTGTTCTGCCTGTTGTGCCAACCATGCAGTCAGCTGACCCAGTGAGACAATCACATTGCCATGATTGCTCATGGGCGGCGGCAACGGCAGTGTCACTGCGCCGTTGCGTGTGAGACACCGGAATTCATCCTGCTGTGCAGCCACGCGCATGCCGGTGTAGTCATTGCGCCATTGCGGCAGCAATTGCTCCAGCGGACCAGGCTCAAGCACGGCGCCCGAGAGACTATGTGCACCGATGCTCGCGGCTTTTTCCAGCACGCAGATGGAAGCGTCGGGTTTGAGCTGCTTAAGTCGAATGGCGCACGCCAGTCCGGCGGGGCCGGCGCCCACTACCAGATAGTCGTACTGCATTTGTTCGCGCATGATGTGTTGTCAGATAAATCACCAGCGGCAAGTGTAGCAGTGTGACGCAGTTCCGCATACGGGAATGACAATACGTCATATCAAATACCTGTAGAAATGCGCATTTGTGCCGATAAATGTCGCGATAAATGTCCCTTTTGAAAACCTGATTCCTGCTGCCGGATTGATTGTGCAAAACACGCTGAAAAAACGAAGCCAACGCTTGCTGCTGGTCAGCGCCATTGCATTACTGATCTGCATCGCCGCCATGGCCATCGGCGGGCGGCAATTGATGCGGCAGTTCAACTATATCGAACAACAGACGGCACTGGCTGCAGCCGGTCATGTGCAGCGTGCCTTTGCTGCCGAACTGGAGGACTTGTCCACGACGGCGCGCAGTTTTGCCGAGTCGGATGCTGCATATGATTTTGTCAATCTTCATGACAACGGCTATGTGCAGAACACCTTTCGCTATGAAACGCTGGACAATCAGCAAGTGGATGTAGTGATGATTGCCGGTCGCGATGGACATGCGCTGTTTGCGGCGCAGGTGGATGCAGCCAATCATCGCGTGGTGCGCGATGCATCAAGGCAGTTGATCAATGCGTTGATGCCGTTGCGCACGCGGTTCACCGAGTTACAGGTACACCGTGTCAAACGGCTGATCCGGTTGCGCGATGGACTGCTGGCGTTTGATGCCGCAGAGATCAGCCGTTCTGATCGCAGCAAGCCAACGGGCGCAGTGTTGTTTGTGGGGCGTTACATCGAAGGCGATGAACTGGAACGTCTGCGCGACACCAGTCAGACTGATTTTGAATTGCTGCTGGGTGAAACACCAAGCGATGTGGGCATTCTGGATCGCAACATGGCGCGCTGGTTTGCCGCTGCTGATCCAGCCAAACCAGTCTACGTGCAACAGGTGGATGATGACACGATGAATGTCGCACTGATGTTGCGTGACACCAATGGGCAGGCGCTGGGTGTATTGCAATGGCAGATGCCGCGTACCATTGCTGCACTCGGCTGGCATACGACTGTGACATTGCTGGGTACCATGATGTCATTGCTGCTGGTCGCCAGCGGTGTGGTGACAGTGCTGTTCATGCGTTTGCAGTCCACGCTGCTTGATCGTCATCAGGTGCAGCAGCGTTACACCAACATCATTCACAATCTTGATGAAAGCATTGTCATTGCGGATCGCGAGACACTGAAGATTCGCGAAGCCAATCCTGCCGTATTGCGCAGGCTCGGGTACAGTGAAAGCGAGTTGTTCGAGTGCACCTTGCCCGCAGTGTTCATGCAACTGCCGATGGATGAGGTGCGTGCCTGCAATCACGGTGTGGTGTATGAAGCGCAGATGCTGGCGCGCGATGGCAATGTCATTGATGTAGAGGTCACACTGTCCAGGGTCTCTGATCAGGATGGTGATCTGGTGTGTCTGTTGAGCCGCGATGTCAGTACACGCAAGCGTGCCGAGCGCGATGCCGCAGATCATCGCCGCAAGTTGTCGCGGCTTGCCAATCACGATTCACTCACGGGTCTTCCCAATCGCCTGTTTCTCGATACGCGTCTGCCGCGCCTGCTGCGCAGGCTGGCGGACAGCCATCGCCTGCTGGCGGTGTTCTACGTGGATATCGACCACTTCAAGGACATCAACGATTCACGTGGCCATTCATTTGGTGACCGGTTGCTGAAAATATTTTCACAACGGCTGAAGGCCGCGGTCGGCTCACATGATCTGGTGGTGCGCATGGGCGGTGATGAATTTGTGGTGGTGGCATCGTTGCTGGGCAACCTGCAGGCCGCAGAACAGGTGGCACAACGTCTGGTGCTGGCAGCGCAGGCACCGGCGATCATTGATGATTCAACATTGACCGTGTCGGCCAGTGTCGGCGTCGCCGTATATCCATTGCATGCCGTCAACACCGAGTCATTGCTCAAGCATGCGGACATTGCGCTTTATCAGGCAAAGCAGGCGGGACGCAATGGTTACAAGGTATTCAATGCCGACATGAATCTGGAATTGAGCGAGAAGCTGGCGCTGGAACAGGCACTGCGTCACGCGCTGGGCAATAATGAATTGTTCGTTGAATACCAGCCCATTGTTGATTTGCACAATGGCAGTCTGCGATCGTTTGAAGCACTGGCGCGCTGGCAACATCCGCAGATGGGACTGGTGCCGCCTGCACGGTTTATTCCCATCGCAGAAAAAAGCGGCCTGATTGTCGCACTGGGAGAAGCAGTGCTGCGTGCGGTGATGCAACAGTTGCAACGCTGGCAGCAGTTGCGCTTGCCGATGGTGCCGGTGGCGGTGAACATTTCGCCACTGCAATTGCAACGCATCAATCTGGTGTCGCTGCTGTCACGGCTGATCAGTGAGTTCGGTGTTGATTCACAATGGCTGACATTCGAAATCACTGAATCTGCAGTGATTCACGATTACAGGGAAGTGGTGGCCACACTGGAAAAAATTCGCAATCTCGGATCGAAAGTATTGATTGATGATTTCGGCACCGGCTTTGCGACACTGGGGCATCTCAAGAACCTGCCGATTGACGGCATCAAGATTGATCGCAGCTTTGTGACCGAAGTGGTCAACAAATCCAGCGACCGGGTAATCATCAACGGCATTGTCAACATGGCGCGCGAACTGCGCCTGTACACTGTTGCCGAAGGCATCGAAACCTCGGAACAACTCGCCAAGCTGCGCGAACTGGAATGTGATCAGGGACAGGGTTATTACTTCACCAGTGCACTGCCCGCGGCGGATGCCCAGAAGATGCTGGAACAGATGGACGGCATGAAGGACCTGTCAGTGACAGTAAAGCATCGTTTGCTGCGCAGAGTGGGCTGAAGTTACGCGACGAAACGCACGCGTGCTTCAACGCTGGCATCATGCAACTCACTGGCGGCGGCATTTTCCAGTCTGATGCGCCATCCATAACGCTCGCAGATGCGCCGTGCCAGATACAGCCCCATGCCGTGACCGCCGGCACGCGTGGTAAAGCCGCGCTGAAATACATGCAACGACTGGTTGGCATCCAGCGCACCTGCATTGCGCACAATCAGTTCACCGGATTGCAAACGGCAATGCACGCCGGACGCATCGCAGTGTTGCAGGGCATTGCGCAGCAGATTACTGATGACAATGGCGGCCATGCTGTCGGGAGCATTCACCAACAATGGCTGTTCTTCAAGCTGCAACACAATCCTGCGATCCGGTGTCATGGATTGCTGGTCTTCGACCACACGCGACAACAGGCTGGTGACATTGCATACGCCATCATTGTTGTCTGCTGAACGTTCCTCGCGTGACAGCAGCAGCAAGGCATCGGTGAAGTCAGCCATTTCACGCACCGCGCGCTGAATGCGTGCGATGGCCTTGTGCGTGTGCGGTTTGTCGCTGGTGTGTGCACTCAACAGTTCAATTGCACCCTGTATCACTGCCAGCGGTGTGCGCAGTTCATGACTGGCCGTGGCGGTGAAGGATTGTTCGCGTTCAACAAAGCCATCGAGCCGTTCCAGAAACATGTCCACTGATTTTGCAATGGGCGCCAGTTCATTGTTGGCAAATTCACCGGCAATGCGCAACTGCCGTTCGCGCGGATCAATATCACTCAGGCGATTGGCAAGGCGCGTTACCGGATCCACCAGCAGGCCCGATGCGCCATACGCCAGCCATGCCGTCAGCACGATGGTGGTGACGACGCCGATGGCGAGAATACCGCTGGCAATGCGTTGTTCATGCAGTTGTGTGGTGACATCGTAGGTAATGTACAGACGGCCGAATTCGGAATCACGCACCAGCACGCGCAGATAGTGACCATGAATGTCAATGGGACCATAGGTGCCGGGTGCAAACCGCTGTATTTCACGCGGCAACTCGCGAATGTCGCGCGAGCGATAGATGCGTAATTGCGCCGATTGCAGCGGTTCGCTGCCGGCATCCACACGCAGGCGCTGTTCGTAATGCGTGAGTTCTTCCGACAGCAAATCGTAGGTGACATTCTCTTCAAGACGGCGGCTGGCGAGAATCACCCACAATGCCAGCAACAAACCGGCCACCGTGATCAATGCCACCATGGTGGCGGCAATGCGCTGGCGCAGCGTCAATGCAGGCAACGTATTTTGCAGACGTTGCAGCAATGCGTGTTGCCATCGTTGCAGCCATTTTTTCATGATGATTTTTCATGGTCTCCGGCCACATACAGCCGGTAACCAATGCCATGAATGGTATGCAGCAATTTTGTAGCAAAGCCTTTGTCGATGGCGGCACGCAATGCATGCATGTGTGCGCGCAGCACATCGCCTTCCGGTACTTCGTTTCCCCATAAAGATTGTTCCAGTTCCTCGCGTGTCACCACGCGATGTGCGTTCTGCATCAGGATGGCCAGCAGGCGGCGTGTGGTGGGATTGAGTTTGATGGTACGTTGCGCACGCTCTGCAGTGAGTGTGTCAAGATCAAACTTGAGATCGGCAACGGTGATCTGGTGCGAGGTGGCGGTGTCAGCGGGCGCAATGGTGGAGGGGCGGCGTGCCAGTGCGCGCAACCGCAATCCCAGTTCCAGCAGTGAAAAAGGTTTGACCAGGTAATCATCGGCACCGGCTTCGAAGCCCGCTGCCTTGTCCGACAGCATGTCCTTGGCGGTGAGCATCAGTACCGGAGTGTGCACATGCGCTTCTTCACGCAGTTTGCGGCACAGCGAGATGCCATCCATGCCGGGCAGCATCAGATCAAGCACGATGACATCGTATTGCTGTGATCGCGCAAGCTGCAATCCGGTGACGCCATTGCTCACATGTTCGACATGATCACCATGCGCATCGAAGTAGTCGCTGATGTTTTCGGCGATGTCTTGATGATCTTCGACGAGCAGTATGCGCATGAGACCTGGTTGTTACGTGGGAAGGAATCTGTTTTAACCGTCACGAGCGAAGTTGGATTACGTCCAGACGGAGCGCAGGAACCGGAGTGAATATGAGGGATACATGAGGATTCCGAGCACCGCATGGACGTAATCCAGCGAGCACAACAGGTTAAAAGCAGATTCCGTATATTCGCTGTCATCTGCCTGTCACGCAAGCGTCATCTGATTGTCGCAGTAATCAGCAAGAGTTACGCCTGCCGGAATGTAATTGTGGAGACGACAATGGCAGTAGCTCAAACTGATTCGCGCGCCGCACTGTGGTTTCGCCGCGCGGATGCGGTGGAGTACAAACTGTGTTTGCAGATGAATCGCGGTTGCCGCGTGGCGGCAGTGCGCAAATTCTTTGCAGTGATCAGCCGTCTGGGTAACGGCGTGTTCTGGTACACCTTGATGGCGCTGTTCCCATTGGTGGACGGCCGTCAGGGATTGCTGCCTTCACTGCGCATGGTGATTGCCGGTGTGGCAGGGCTGGCATTGTACAAGTATCTCAAGTCACGGCTGGTGCGCGAACGTCCCTTCATCAACTTTGCCGGTGTCAAGGCGGGGACGCAACCGCTGGATCGTTACAGCTTTCCATCCGGCCACACATTGCATGCAGTCAGTTTCACCATACTGGTTTGCGCCAGTTATCCGCAACTGGGCTGGCTGTGCATTCCCTTCGCATCACTGGTTGCTGCATCGCGTGTGGTGCTCGGATTGCACTATCCCAGCGATGTACTGGCCGGTGCATCCATCGGCGCCAGCATGGCATTAACCACCATGTGGATGCTGCCGGTTTAAGTCGCAGCTTGCCACTCGTTTCATCCTTTCGCATCAACGCCGGTATTGACACAGAACCTGGTTCAGCGTTTGATGCTGCCCTTCGGTGATCTGCGGTGTTGCTCGCCGCAAGGTGCACTGCTCATGCGGCACTTTCATCGGGGAGTATTTATGCGAAGGCTTCCTCTTTTCTCCATCGTTGCTGCGTTTCCCAGCGCGTTGTTGCTGGTCTATCTGGCGGCACATGCAACTGAAGGATGGCAACTCATCGTGGTGGCGGGTTTTGCAGCGGGCTTTGGTATTGCGTGGCGGCAGCAATCCCGTCCGGTCCTGTTAACCAGCTATGCAGCAACCACATTGCTGTCACTGTGGGTGTTCTGGGCAAATATCTGACCGGCTTCCGGGCATGGAAAGAGCACGGACAACGACTTCTGGTACTTGTGATCAATGTCAATCAATGGCAGCATCCGGCTGCCGCGTGAACAGCACGCATTCATAAATCACAGACAGGAGTGAATCATGGCGTGGATTGTCTTGGTATTGCTGATCGGTGTTGTGTTTTATTTCATCAGCATCAACAACCGCCTGGTCAGTGCGCGCAACGAATACAAGAATGCCTTTGCACAAATTGATGTGCAGCTCACGCGCCGCTACGACCTGATTCCCAACCTTGTGGAAACCGCCAAGGCCTACATGGCGCATGAAAGACAGACACTGGAAGCGGTGGTGGCAGCACGCAATACGGCACTTGCCGGATTAAAAGCCGCAGCCGCCAATCCCGGTGATGCCGCAGCAGTACAGCAATTGTCCGGTGCCGATACACAATTGACCGGCGCACTGGGCCGCTTGATGGCCGTGGTTGAATCGTATCCTGATCTTAAAGCCAACCAGAACATGATGCAGTTGAGTGAAGAACTCACCTCCACTGAAAACAAGGTGGCTTTCGCAAGACAGGCATACAACGATGCCGTGATGAGCTACAACAACACGCGTGAAGTGTTTCCCAACAGCATGATTGCAGGCTGGCGCAATTTTATGCCCGCTGAACTGCTGCAAATTGAATCGCCGCAAAAACGCGAAGCGCCCAAGGTCAGTTTTTCCTGATCGATATCCGCATTAGCCAGTTGCGGTTACAGCAATGAACTTCTTCAGCCGCCAGGAAGAAATGCGGACGTTGTCGCGGCGTCTGACCTGGATGTTCCTGCTTGCCGTGTGCGCTGTGGTGGTGGTGATCGACACGGTGCTGCTCACCGTTATTGCCGTTGTATCGCGGCCCCGGGGAGCGTCGCCGGATATTCCCTTTGATGTCTGGAACGCAGCGACTGCCGGCAACATATTTTTCTGCACCGTGCTGGTAGTTGGCGTGATCAGCGTTGCCAGCATGTACAAGATTGGCATGCTCAAAGGCGGCGGCGGTGTGGTGGCGCGCGCGGCAGGTGGCGAACGTGTGCCCACAGCCACCAGTGATCCGCGTTTGCGTCAACTGCTCAATATCGTTGAAGAGATCGCCATTGCCTCCAATACACCGGTGCCGGCGGTGTATGTGTTGCCGCATGAAAGCAGCATCAATGCATTTGCTGCAGGATTCAATGCCAGCAATGCCGCCATCACTGTCACGCAGGGCTGTCTGGATTTATTGACGCGCGCAGAACTGCAGGGCGTGATCGCACACGAGTTCAGCCACATCGTGAATGGTGACATGCGGCTCAACATACGTTTGATGGGATTGCTGTTCGGTTTGGTGGTGGTTGCGACCATTGGCAAGGTGGTATTGCGTTTTGCTTCCTCCGGCCGCAGAAGCAGTGACAGCCGTTCCGGTGGTGCTGCATTTGCAGTGCTGCTGGCGGGGTTGAGTATTTTTGTGGCCGGCTACATCGGTTTGTTTCTGGGCCGCATCATTCAAGCTGCCATCGCGCGCAAACGTGAATCACTGGCCGATGCCGCCGCCGTGCAATTTACGCGTGACCCCGCTGGATTGCGTGGCGCGTTGATCAAGATCGGCGCTGTACCGAATGGATCGCACCTGGTGGAAAGCGACAGCGATGAACTGGCGCACATGCTGTTTGCGCCCGGCATGGACCGCATGTTCGCCACCCATCCGCCATTGATTGATCGCATCAGGGCTATTGATGCGCGATTTGATCCGCGCGAGTTTGACGACGTGCGCAAGGCAATGCTCCAAGCACAACAAAGTGCGAATGAACCCTCCCTAACAGAACAATCAAGACCCTCAGGTACAGAACGATTGCAACAGGTGTTGATGACAGCGACGGGTGTGAGCGCTGCGCAAGTTGCGCAGTCGGTGGGTCAGCCCACGACGGATCATATTGATCTGGCGCAGAGCATTCGCGAATCATTGCCACAGGCGATACTGGATGCGGCAGGAACTCCGCGTCATGCACTGGCTCTGATGTTTGCACTCGCACTGGACAGTGATCCACAACTGCGCGAACAGGAACTGGACTTTATTGGCAAGCAACTGGGTGTTGTTACAGCGCAGGATTGTCAGGCATTGCTGGCAACGGTGGATCAACTGAATGCGGTACAGCGGCAACCTGCCTTGTTGCGCCTGCTGCCCAGTCTGCGGCAGTGTCCCGCTGCGCAACGTACTTCCATTCTGGTTTGTTTGAATGAGTTGTTGCAACGCGGCGGCCAGTTGTCATTGTCAAAGTATGCGCTGCGCAAACTGGCGCAGGTGCAGTTGCGGGATGTATCTATTAACGCTGTCACTGTGGCAAAGTTGAATTTGTCCAATGTCACCGATGAGGTGACATTGTTGATGGCCGTGCTGGCGCACTACGGTAACGATGATCCACAACACGCCAGCGAGGCCTACACTGCCGGAATGAAATTTCTTTATGACCGCGATCCGCCGCCGTTTCAACCGCCACTGAA
>DASZSV010000067.1:0-16833 GCA_035548495.1 Steroidobacteraceae bacterium | reverse complement strand
TCCACTACACTGGTGAACTTTGAAGGTGGCTATCACTTCAATCGATCAGTGAGTGTATTGGTGTCGGTGTTCAATGCATTTGATCGCAAAGATAACGACATTACTTACTACTACGAATCACAGATACCTGGTGAAGCTGCGCCAGTCGCAGACATTCACTTTCATCCTGTTGAGTCGCGCACGATACGCGGCACGATCTCAACGAAGTTCTAAATGAGCGCTGCCTCAAAGTTTTTACTGCGTAAAAACTTCCGGCAATACTGGACGCCTTAGTCTGGATGATGGCACTGGCTTTGGCTCAAGGGTCGATGATATTCCGGTCAAAATACGGATAAATGCGCATGTGGAACGTTATAGCTATTTTAATTTCTTTTGGTGAAGTTATGGGGCCGGATCGGAGAGTCGGGCTCAACTGTGACCGGAAAAATGACACGTTGTGCACTCTCGCAAGGGTGATTCATCGCGACCAATTCGTCTTGCGCAAGATAGCTTACACTTGAAATCCGAACTCTAGTGTTTGGTCGTGGATTTCATTCGATTTTGCGGATCAGCACGCAAAGTGTGTTTTGATTTTTGACTTTCCATTTCCTATTTCGAATGACAACTCCACCAAACGATCCAGTAGCTGCGTGTAACTAACGCCAGAAGCGCCCCAAAGCTTTGGGTACATACTGGTTGGTGTGAAGCCTGGGATAGTGTTCAACTCATTTATAAAGAGTTCTCCTGACTTTCTATCGATGAAGAAATCGACGCGAGCCATCCCTGAACATTCAAGCGCTATGAAAGCATTTATAGCGATCTCACGAATTTCATTCGTTTGACTTTTGCTTAAACGTTTGGCTGGAATTTCGAGTCGTGCTCCCTGGTTGTCCAAGTACTTGGCCTCGTAACTATAGAATTCTTTTCGTGGGATGACTTCGCCGACTATGCTAGCGCTCGGATCGTCGTTTCCAAGAATAGCCACTTCTAATTCACGTGCATCAATGGCCTTTTCGATCAGCACTTTTGAGTCGTAGTTGAATGAGTCATTAATTTTTTCTTGGGCATGGTCGATAGATTTTATCTTGTTGACCCCAACGCTTGATCCGGCATTGGCTGGTTTAACGAAATACGGATAGCCAAACGAGCGTTCCGCTTCACTGATAATTTGGTCTGGCTCTTTTGCCCAGCTAGCTTTGCGGACTGTGATGAAAGGCACTATGGGGAGGCCAGCATCACGCAATACCCGTTTGGCCATATCTTTGTCCATACACAGTGCCGAACCTAAAACTCCACACCCTACATACGGTAGCCCTGCCAGTTCTAACATTCCTTGAATGGTGCCGTCCTCTCCATTTGCACCATGAAGGATTGGAATCACAATATCAACTGGAGCTAGTAGTCCATCTACCCCAGTATTTTGTAAACGCAAAGTCCGTCCATGAATGCCCTCCTCAACTTGAAGTGACCCGCTCGACTGACCTGGATGCAAAGCTATGGTGTAAGGTACTTGGTCGAGCATAATCTCACGTGGCCGAGCGCGCTGGGCAAGCAACCACTGAAGGTCAGGCAAAGTCCAACGTCCGTTCTTGTCGATCCCTATCAATTCCACGTCATACTTAGCCTTATCAAGGGCCTCATACACGCTCATCGCGGAGACGATACTGATTTCATGTTCTGCGGATTTTCCTCCGAACACGATAGCTACCCGTATTTTTGACATCTCATTTGTCCGTGAGCTGCTCTAACTATTCGAATGACATGGCTGCCATTAATTCGACTTTAAGAAAGGAGAGTCCTAATTGTAGCCTCAACAGGTTAATGTTGTTGACGCTAAACAACTTACACCTTTCTTACCATTCTAGTCCTTTTAGGTTTGTCGAAGCTCCGTTGCAATTTGACGGATTTAGCTTTTTTTGTTGGTGACAATTGCACATGAGGTTCGATGTCGCGCAGATGCTTCTCAGCAATCCCTGCGAGTTTCTTTTCCAGGTCGCGGAATGTTTTAACTAACTCCTGGCCGAATTCGGTCAGAGCGGCGCCCCCACCACCGGTTCCGCCCGTACTGGCACTGGCGACCGTCTTGTCGAAACTGCTATTCATGCTGTCCATCAATAACCAGGCTCTCCGATAGCTCATATCCATATCTCGAGCCGCCTGGGACAACGAGCCCGTCTTTTCTATGGCCTCAAGAAGTTGGATCTTACCCGGACCAATCGAGCAGAGTTGGTTGAAATCAATACGGATACGAAGGCTCAACTTCTTTTTCATGATTGGCACACGGCACTTATACGATACCAAAGTGGCACACGTCTGATCATATCGAAACTGAAGATTTTCGCCATATGCACCAAAAACAGTCATTTTTCAACGTGCTGAGCTTGTCGGCATCGCAATTGGGTCAAATATTGGACACCGTTTTTTGTCGCGTTATATACTGACAAATACAACGACTTACCATCATCGGTAGATCATGAACACCACTAGAAGATCATTTGCAATTTTTCAGCTCTGGTTGCTCGCGCTCTTCGCTGTTTCGCCTTCACATGCTGAAGATTTATCATCAAAGCCGTTAACAGTGTATGCGGCGGCCTCATTGACCAATGCACTCGATGAAATTGGCCGTGGATACACTGAACAAAGTGGTCAACAGGTGAAGTTCTCATATGGCGCTAGTTCCACGCTCGCGCGGCAAATTGAAGCTGGTGCTACTGCCGATGTATTTTTTTCTGCAGACAATGACTGGATGGACTACTTGGAAAGTCACAACTTAATCAACAAAGCATCCCGCAAAGCCATGCTGGGCAATACATTAGTACTGATCGCACCCGCTGATAGCGCCATCAAATTGAAAATATCACCACACTTTGCGCTTGCCGCTACGTTAGGTCAAAACAAGCTGTCGACAGGTGACCCCGATTCAGTACCCGTCGGAATGTATGCACGTGCCGCGTTGACGACGTTGGGAGTATGGAACGAGGTTGCCGATAAGTTGGTGCGGGCGGACAACGTGAGAACCGCGCTGACATTCGTTGATCATGCCGAGGCGGCTCTAGGTATTGTTTATGAAACCGATGCAATGGTGGATAGCAAAGTTCGAATTGTTGATCGTTTTCCCGCCGACACTCATCCGCCGATCGTCTATCCAGCCGCACTGACAAGCAATGCGACCGCCGGTGCTGAGAAGTTCATCGCTTACCTAAACAGCGCTGACGCTCAAGCCATTTTTAAAAAGTACGGTTTCAAAACATTACGATAACCGGCTTCGTTCGTTAATCATCTTTCGGAGTAACTGATGCGTTATTTGATTTTGGTCAACGCTATAGCGACGGTGTGTTTTGCTTCCGTGTCTGTGCAAGCCGCAGACGAGACCACCAAAGTGAGTGGCTATGGCTTTATCGATCTCACTGACCTTAGCAAAACGACGACAACCAAAGCCTCCGGCGCAGAAGTGGACGACAAGGGAAATGGGATTGGTTTGGACGTCAAACGATTCTATGTAGGAATTGATCATGTATTTGATGACACGTGGTCCGCCAACGTGACGACGGATTTCCAATATGCCAGTGCAATCAGTAACACTGAAGTATTCATTAAGAAAGCCTATCTGCAAATGAAGGTTAACGATGGATTCGTGCTGCGTGCCGGTTCCTCTGAGATGCCATGGACCAGCTTTGTCGAACCACAATATGGTTTTCGTTATATTGAAAAGACTGCGACCGATCTGGGTGGTGTTGCTAACACCACCGACTGGGGGTTGCATGCCACAGGCAAGTTTGCGGATGGTATTGTGAATTACGCCGTGTCTGTCGTGAACGGTGGTGGCTTCAAGAATCCAACGCGTAGCAAAACAATGGACGTTGAGGCACGAATTGGGGTAATGCCAGTGAAAGGCCTATCAATCGGAATTGGTGCATACACCGGCAAACGTGGTTTGGAAACGGATTTGAATCCCGCCGAGAAGAACTACACCCGCTATGACGCCATGATTGGCTACGTGTCTGATCGGTTTCGTCTTGGCGCGGAATATTATTTAGCAAGAAATTTGAGTACTGTGCAACAGGACGGCACAGCTAATCCTAATGGAACGATTCCCAGTGCAGCACGAATAGACTCCGACAAGGCGCATGCAATATCGGGATGGGCATCTGTAAACTTTACGAGTCGGATCGCTGCATTCTTGCGTTACGATGACGTGAAATCTTCACCGAGCGACAGCATCAATCCAAATCGCGAGAACACAAGTAAGTATTGGCATGCAGGTGTTGGATTTCAATTGCGCAAAAATATTGATCTGGCGCTTGCATACAAGAATACAAAAACCGATACAAACTTTGGCACCACCTCATCGTCAACCAATGAGTTTGGTTTGTGGTCGCAGCTGAAATTTTAGTGTGAGAAATATTCTAACGCGGTCTGCAGCCACTGTTTCTCAACGCAGTGGCTCTTGAACTAACCCAACTTGTAAGACTCTTTGATGGGGCCAATTTACGCAGGTACCTTTTCAAAGTAACTCTGTGAGCGTTCGCTTCTGGCCGGCCTCGTCATGCGACAAGCGCGCCATTAGCGGGCGCCGAAGTGGGTGGCAAGTTACGACTGGAATAGCTGGCCTACAGTGGACTGGAATCGATGGAGGGGATGTAGCGGAATACTCATTTCCGCCAGTGTACTTGCCCCGGACGCAGAATATTTCAATAGTACGGGCCGATTCGGTGGAACCCGATTGCGAACAGAGTTGAAAGCAATTACTGTCTCAAAAATGACAGTTAATGGTTACATTGAAAGCATTAACTGTCATTTACTGACTATTAATGATTTCTGGAACAGCATCGCGGAGCTTTGATATGAATGGCGCGCCCGGAGAGATTCGAACTCCCGACCTCATGGTTCGTAGCCATGCGCTCTATCCAACTGAGCTACGGGCGCGTATGAACATTTTTGTCGAACCCTCTTCTTCGAGTTCAAACCCCAATCGGTACTGTCAATTTTGAAATAGGGAATATATTCCCTATTTCAAAATTGGCGGAGAGAGAGGGATTCGAACCCTCGATGGGCTTTTGACCCATACGCCCTTAGCAGGGGCGCGCCTTCGACCACTCGGCCATCTCTCCGGCGCTGAATCCGCCTACCACAATTTTTTGCAGTCTCCTGCCATCCCCATCGCATTGCCACTGGCAACCGACCGCCGACGCAAGAGGGCGGCAAGGATACGTGCCGCAATGCAATTCGTAAAGATGGAAAGGGAATTTTTTTGCCAGCGAGTGAATACAACGAAGCTGCCGCGCAAAATACGCAGCAGCTCCGTCTATTCTGCAAGATCAATTCTGATCAGGAACCGACTTCGCTTGAGCTGACACGGCGTGAAGACATTCCAGACTGTTCTTCGCGCTTGATGCGCTCATAAATCTCTTCGCGATGGACAGAGACTTCTTTGGGTGCATTGACACCGACACGAACCTGGTTGCCTTTGACACCCAGAACCGTCACGGCGATGTCATCACCGATCATCACAGTTTCACCAACTCGTCTAGTTAGAATTAACATTTCCTGCTCCTTGCCAAAAGGTGGGCGCAATTGTAAAGGTCACTTGCTCCTTACGCCACGATTTTTTTCGTCGCATAAGCTAACTGTGCAAGAGTAAGTTAAGCAAAAGCGCAGCGTGCATCCGCATTTACCTGAATATGGGCTAAGCGCGGCTTTTTGTGAATTAATCTTCAGATTGCGGCTTGACACACTTGCTCATCACGCCGCGCACCGGCAACTGACCGCGCGAATTGTGCGTGATCCACACTACAAAACCACACGGGCTTGCCGCGGTGCGCGCAATGACGCGTTATGTCTGCGATAACTTGGCTTTCAGCCAGCTTTCCACGGATTGCAATGCGGTTGACAGGCTGGCGCCATCCGGTCCGCCTGCCTGCGCCATATCAGGCCGGCCGCCACCGCGCCCACCCAGCTGTTGAGCAACAAAATTGGCCAGATCGCCTGCCTTTACCTTGGCAGTTTGGTCGCCGGTGACACCAGCAATCAGCGTTGCCTTGCCGGCGTCATCTACAGAAGCCAGCACAATTACCGCAGATTTCAATTTATTCTTTAGCTGATCTACAGCCTCGCGCAATGCAGCGGCATCTGCGCCATCCACTTGCGTACTGATCAGTTTGATACCGGCGACATCAATCGCCTGAGAACTCAAATCATTACCCTGCCCGCTGGCAAGTTTGGCTTTCAGTTGCGACACTTCCTTTTCCAGCTTGCGGCTGCGTTCAATCAACTGTTTGACCTTAGCTTCAACGTCATCGCGACTACCTTTGACCAGGCCTGCGACATTGCGGATCACGCCTTCAGTGTCGCGCACCCAGTCCAATGCAGCCTTACCCGTCACTGCTTCGATGCGGCGCACACCCGCAGCGACGCCACTTTCGCTGATGATCTTGAACAGCCCAATGTCGCCGGCGCGACTGACGTGAGTGCCACCGCACAGTTCCATCGAAAAATCACCCAATCGCAGTACACGCACTTCGTCATCGTACTTTTCGCCGAACAATGCCATTGCGCCCGCAGCGATGGCTTCGTCCTGTTTCATCAATTTGGTATCAGCACTGGCATTGGCACGAATCTGGTCATTCACCAGTTGTTCGATGGTTTGCAATTCTTCAGCAGTGACCGCTGAATAATGCGAAAAATCAAAGCGCAGACGATCGGCTGCAACCAATGAACCTTTCTGAGTGACGTGAGCACCAAGCACTCTGCGCAAGGCCGCATGCAGTAAATGGGTTGCGGAATGATTCAGGCGGATGGCAGCGCGTGCATCGTGATCTACTTGGGCACTAAGCACATCGCCAACTTTGACTTCACCACTGATCACCTTGCCAATGTGCGCATGTGCGGCGCTAATCTTCTGTGTATCGCTGACACTGAACTGAACCGTTGACGACGACAGCATGCCGGCATCACCGATCTGGCCGCCGCTTTCGGCATAAAACGGCGTGCGATCGAGTATTACTTGACCATTTTCACCTGCGTGCAACGCAGGTACTTGTTGACCGTCGCGAATCAATGCAATCACCCTGCCTTGATCCTGTTCGTGTTCGTAACCGGTAAATTGTGTCTTGCTGTCAATTTTTACCGATGCGCGCAAATCCACCCCGAACTTGCTGGCCGCACGTGCACGTTCGCGTTGCGCTTCCATCGCTTTCTCAAAACCTGCTTCGTCAATGACGAAACCGCGTTCGCGCGCAATGTCATTGGTAAGATCAACAGGAAAACCATAAGTATCGTACAACTTGAAAACCGCATCACCGGGAATGACTTTGGTTGCAAGTGATGCAATGGTGCTGTCAAGCAATCCCATACCTTGTTCCAGCGTTTCCGCAAAGCGCTCTTCTTCCTGTTGCAACACGCGTTCAATGTGAGCGCGTTGCGTGACAAGCTCGGGATAAGCAGAACCCATTTCGTTTTCGAGCGCCTTAACCAGCGTATGAAAGAAAGGCTGCGTACATCCCAATTTATAACCGTGACGAATGGCGCGGCGAATGATGCGCCGAAGCACATAACCGCGGCCTTCATTGGAAGGCAGTACGCCATCTGCAATCAGAAACGAACAGGCACGAATGTGATCTGCAATCACGCGCAGCGAACTGGAGTGCATATCTCTGGCGCCGGTTGCTTCCGCAGCGGCACGGATCAAATCCCGGAACAGATCAATTTCATAATTGGAATGCACACCTTGCATCACCGCGGCAACGCGCTCCAGACCCATGCCAGTGTCAACAGAAGGTTTCGGTAACGGCGTCAGCTTGCCGTCCGCATCGCGTTCATACTGCATGAACACCACGTTCCAGATTTCAATCCAGCGGTCGCCATCATCATTCTCCGAACCCGGAGGACCACCGGGAATATGCGCTCCGTGATCGTAGAAAATTTCAGTGCACGGACCACAAGGGCCGGTATCGCCCATTTGCCAGAAGTTATCGGACTGGTACATCTGGCCACCCGGCTTATCGCCAATACGCACGATGCGATCCGGTGCAACTCCAACGCTTTTCCAGATATCGAATGCTTCGTCATCGGTTTTGTATACAGTGACCATCAGACGATCAGGACTGATGTTCAACCATTCCCTGCCCGTTACAAATTCCCAGGCAAACCGGATTGCGTCTTTCTTGAAATAATCACCGAAGCTGAAATTGCCCAGCATTTCAAAAAACGTGTGATGACGCGCAGTGTAACCGACGTTCTCAAGGTCATTATGCTTGCCGCCTGCGCGCACACATCGCTGTGAACTGGCGGCACGCACGTAACTGCGCTTCTCCTTGCCCAGAAACACATCCTTGAACTGCACCATGCCTGCGTTGGTAAACAGCAAGGTGGGATCATTGCCGGGAACCAGGGAACTGCTGGGCACAATGGTGTGGCCATTACGCTGGAAATAGTCAAGAAACAACGCGCGCAACTGCGCGCTCGACAGCTTGGATCGGGAAGAACTGGACATGTAGATGAGTAACGTTAATCGAAACTGGATTCCACCGGATCAGTTTCGCCCGCATCCAACAAGTGATCTTCTTCAAAGGAGGCACCCATCGCGACGCGGATCTGATCCGCCGTAAAACCGCGATATTGCAGGAAGCGCATCTGCTTTGCACGTTCTGCCGGAATTTTTGGAATATCCCTGCCAAATTTCCGCCGCCGGATGTCTCTGGCCAGTGCGGTCCAGTCCACATCCGCCGCCTTGATGCGCGACTCAATCAATTCAGGCGTCAATTTAAGCTGGCGCAATTCCGCACGGAGCCGCACGGGTCCTTGTCCCCGCTCAGCACGCGAGCGCACAAACATTTCGGCAAAGCGCTCATCGGACAGCAGACGTTGTCGCGTCAAATCGTCGATAACTGCATCGGCCAGCTCATTATCGTAGCCGCGAAATTTCAGCTTCTGCTTGATTTCCGATTTGGCATGTTCGCGGCGGGCCAGCAACCGGATAGCGCTGTTGTGAGCATTGGTTCGCGCCTTATCGCGGCGATCCTGTTCATCAAAATCGGGCAATGCGCCATCCTTGAGGGATTCCAGGGGACTAACCTGCGACGCATCGCCCTTGCTACCGCGCCGACGCATTTATGCCTCGGCCAACTCCTGCTTGGCAGCTTCACCGCGCTTTGCCGGCAACAACAACTGCCGCAGTTTGGCTTCAATTTCCCTGGCAATATCCGGATGGGTATCGAGATACACCTTTGCGTTTTCCTTGCCCTGGCCAATGCGCTCGCCGTTGTAGGCATACCAGGAACCGGACTTTTCAATGAGATTGTGCTGCACACCCATGTCGATGATTTCACCATTGCGGGAGATGCCGGCGCCGTACATGATTTCAAACTCTGCTTCGCGAAATGGCGGCGCCACCTTGTTCTTGACGACCTTCACGCGGGTTTGATTGCCGGTCACTTCTTCGCCACTCTTCACTGCGCCAATGCGGCGAATGTCAAGACGCACAGAAGCGTAGAACTTGAGTGCATTGCCACCGGTGGTGGTTTCGGGATTGCCGAACATCACACCGATTTTCATGCGAATCTGGTTGATGAAAATGACTATGGTGTTGGAACGTTTGATATTGCCAGTGAGTTTGCGCAGCGCCTGCGACATCAAGCGTGCCTGCAAGCCCATGTGAGAATCGCCCATCTCGCCTTCGATTTCCGCCTTGGGTGTCAAGGCGGCAACGGAATCCACCACCACCACATCCACTGCGCCGGAACGCACCAGCATGTCGGTGATTTCCAGTGCCTGCTCACCCGTATCGGGCTGCGATACCAGCAAGTCTTTGACATTCACACCCAGCTTTTCAGCGTACCCAGGATCAAGCGCGTGTTCGGCATCGACGAACGCTGCAGTGCCGCCCAGGCGCTGCGCTTCAGCGATCACTTGCAGAGTCAATGTGGTCTTACCGGAAGATTCAGGTCCATAGATTTCAATGATGCGGCCGCGAGGTAATCCACCCACACCCAGCGCAATATCCAGCCCCAGTGATCCGGTGGACACAGCATCGACTTCATACGTGGCACTGGCATCCCCCAGACGCATGACCGATCCCTTGCCAAATTGTTTTTCAATTTGCCCCAACGCTGCAGACAGCGCTTTTTTGCGGTTTTCTTCCATAACAATGCCTCTCTGAAAGTAGATGAATGAGTCGTTGCCGTATTGATGATTGAGGACAACAACGAGTGCGCGTACTGTATTCTTGTACAGTAGTGGAATCAACAATTATTTTATCTTGAATTCACGTTGCGGAACAGAATCGGCGCTGTGCCGGCCGCACCAACCCGATCAATACTTGCTGGAGCCACCCCAAACGCAGGGTAATCGTGTCGATTGACGGAAACTCACGGCCACGCGTCGAGCTCAGCCAAACAAATCAGGCGGAAAAAGCAGCGTGCCTTCCGGTTCGATCAGAGTACGAAATGACAGCCAGCCATAAGAGTAATGCCATGCTCAAGTCAACAACTCCCCATCCAAAAGCATCTCCAATTTTTGAGTAGATCGTACCGCCATGAATCAGGCCAACCCTGGCAGTGAGCATCACTGGCTTGTTCTCCGATGTTGTGGCTTCAGCGATGATCCGGCCAAACGCATCGCTAACCGTCAATTTGCCATCCGCGGCCGCGCGTGCAATGGCAAAACCGTTTTCCACACCACGCAGGATAGCCATACGTGAATGCAAATGCCCATCCCGCTTGAAATCCCAGGCCGGAACGAGAAGCAGGTTAACTCCAAGTTGACCGTATTTGCGTATCACTGAGGGAAAATCCATATCCTTGCAAATCGCCACGCCGCGATGCCCAAATAGCAACGGCTTATTTCCCGGAATGAATTCAGACTCAAGGCCGGGAATTATTCTCTGTTTTGAATAATCGAGCGGGGCACTGTTTGGGCGAAACACTATCGCTGAGTTCCGGCGAACACCAGTATCAGTCGTCTCATCGAATCCGGCAGCGACCACCGTTCCGAGGTCATTTGCAGCAGCCTGCAATGCATCCTCCGCTGCATGATCTTCAGGATTGACGACAAAGACTTTCTCGGGCAACACCACTGCTTGCAGTTCTTTGCCGCGCAACGTCTGCAACAAGTCCTTGTATGTTTGGCTGACACGTTGCGCTTCCGAACGGCTTCGCACCGCATGCATTGTCAGAGAGTCGATGGCAGCGACGCCTACGTTGGCATATTCATCATATGGAAGTGACAGTCGCCAAGCGCCAATAATCGACACAACAACCAGCGGCAAACAGCCTGCACCGAGTACGGATCGCCATTGATGCGGCTGATAAAGCAGCATTGCAATCATCATTGGAATCAACGCAGCAATGAACGATACCGCCGCAACACCGCCAACACTTGCAATCTGTGTTACGAAGGGAATGTCACTCAACGCATATCCCAATGCACCAAAACTTCCGTGCGGCGAAATCAATTGCATGAGGAATTCAGAGGCTGTCAGAAACACGGGGAACGACAGCGTTGCGATCCACCCTGGTAATTGACGCACGGTCCAACGGGCAAGCAACACCAGGACTGCAAATTCCAGACCCCATATCAGTGTGGCAATAATCAGCGCAAGTACTGGAAGTGTCCCGGCATAAACATAAATGAATACCACAGCACCCATTGCGCGCGCCAGAAATGACACACAAAAAATCCGCCTCAATCGGTTGCTGGTGAGCGCGTAGACAAGCACCGGCACTGGCGCGATCAGCACCAGCGGGCCAAGCGGCCCAACATCAACGGATACGGCATATAGCACACCGGTCAACAGCGCGACACAGAAGGCCATCAGTGAATTGTCAGAAAATTTCAACACGGTTCTCCGGAAGGACTAATGTTTAAGAGCTTGCAGGATGCGGCTGCCACATCGTTTACAGAGAGAAAGAAAAGCCGCGCGGCTGAGTGCAAAACGGCCGGAGCGGTGCAGCATGACCAGACCATGCAATTGCGCCCATGCAAAAAGCGCAATCTCCAGAGAGTCACCCGGATTCAACTCGCCATTTCGTTGTGCTTGCTCGATGCGTTGCATGGTCAATGAAATGACGGGTGACTTGCCGGCACGAAAATCATCCGGATAGATGCGCTCTACTTCTGTCTTTAGTACAAAACAAACATCGAACCGTGCCGGCTGGTCCAGTGCAAACTCCACATAGGCGCGAACAACTTTGTGGAACCATTTTTCAAGCGTTGTTTCCTTGATGGCTTCAACACGGCGTCGCCACTCCTCAAAGGCAACTTCACCGACGACCCTCAACAATTCATTCTTGTTTTTAAAATGCCGGTAAACCGCCATGGCGGAAAGCCCGGCATCATTGCCCACCGAACGCAAACTGAATCCCTCGATTCCACTACGTTCGAGTTCGCCAAATGCACACTCAACAAGACGCTCTCTGGTATTCATGTTTACAGTGTAAACATTACGCCCGGACCAAGTCAAGCGGGTTACAACATCAGGACATCCGCAATATCGGTGCCGACAGATAGGGGCATCTGCTCCGATTTTTATCTGGGGAGTGGTTTTTGCAGAAGCAGCGGCGGTATTACGTGTACGCGATCACCGCTGAATAACTTCGTTACCGCGCTTCGGTTGCAGCACGCCAGTCCATGTGCAGTTGATCCAGCAGGAAGGCAGTGATATCGGTATGCAGGGATATCGTTTCGTCGGTCGAGCTGCCAATACCATGCCCTGCTGCCGCGGACGTGCGTAAATATACGGGCTGCTTGGTGCCACTGGCCTGCAATGCGGCAGTAAATTTGCGCGACTGCATTGGATTGACCCGTCCATCGTTGTCGCCGGTGGCAAGCAATATTGCCGGATATTGTCCGGCAGTGACATGTTGTAATGGCGAATAGGCAAGCAAGGCGCGAAATTGTTGCAGGTTCTTGACCGATCCAAACTCCGTCGTATTGAAACTGCCGTTCGGATCGAGTTCAACTCTGAGCATGTCATAGATACCCACAACCGAAACAACGGCGTGTGCCAGCTTGGGATGTTGTGTCAGTACCGCGCCCATCAACAAACCACCATTCGAACCACCTTCAATGGCCAGACGAGACGACCGGGTATATTTCTTCGCAACCAGATATCTCGCCGCCGCAGTGAAATCGTCGAATACATTTTGCTTGTGGGTAAGCATGCCTTGCTGGTGCCAGCGCTCGCCGTATTCACCCCCGCCACGCAAGTTGGCAACGGCCACTGAACCGCCCGCCCTGAGAAACAAAAACCACTCTGAACTGATGAAGCGCGGTGTGAGGCTGACACCATACCCGCCGTATCCATACAACAATAGCGGAGCAGATCCATCTGCAACAAAGCCCTTGCGGGTAATCACGGAAATGGGAACGCGCGTGCCGTCCCTGGATGTTGCGAAAACACGCCGCACGTGGAAGCCGGATAAATCCATGGGTGATTGTTGGCGCAATGGTGTCGGTTCGCTGCGAGAACTGCTCGCATGCCATACCAGATAGTGCGGTGGCACCAGGTAACTGCGCACCTGATACAACAGATTGCCGTTGGGCATGGATTCAAGCTCGCGCACAGTAGAATTCGCCGGAGTGGCGATGCGCGTTTGCGACTTGCCATCGAAATCGAAGCTTTCCAGCAGGGTCGGGCCGCCATCTATTAAAGTCACAAAGATGCGGTTTCCTGAAATTGCGATTGACCGGCTGTGTGCTTCGATCAGCAACGCAGTCTTTGTTTCAGGCACGATGGTCGTGATGGCGTGATACGGCGGTCGCATTTTCACCAGCTTGCCGTTCAGCGCATTCTTGAACGAGATGCCGAACACTGTGCCATCCTGCGCCAATGCCGCCGCCTTGATGTTGTCATCATAGCTGGCGATGCGTTGCGCGCCTTTTGTGGATACCAGAAAATGCTGCCACTGTCCGCCGTCACCGAGCTGCACAGAGGCCAGCGCAGAGGAATTGGCGTAGCGATTGTCGAGATAAATTTCAGCAGTGCGTGGCAACCCGTCCGCGGTCGATAGCACCAGCTTGTCGGCGATTCCCTTGCCCAGCTCATGATAATAAGCCTGTTGATTGAAATGCCGCTCTGACTCCGGTGCGGAAGCGTCCGGAAAGCGTGTGTACCAAAAGCCGGTGGAATCCGCGTTCCAGGCCAGACTGCCTCCCGCAGTGGGGTACTGAACATGCGGAATTGGTTTCTCCACTTCATGACCGTTATCCGCATCGAAGACATGCAGCGTTCCATCTTCACTGCCGTTCAATGACAGACTGGCTGCAACCAATTTGCCATTGGGTGAAGGCACAAACCAGTCTATTGCCATGCTGCCATGAGCTGCATGCGCGTTGGGATCAAACACGACTTTGCGCGATGCAGGATCACCGCTCAGCGCCAGTTGTGTGAGTTGTGGTTGTTCGGCAGCGGGATGGTATGTCAATGCAAACAGTTTGCCGCCGGCCTGCTGGATTGACTCATCGTAAGTGGAAGTGGTTGATTCAATTTGATGCAATACCGCGGCAATCGCCGACCGGCTCGGCAGACCATCAAGATACTTCCGCGTGCTTGCGTTCTGATCGGCCACCCAGGCCTTGACGTCCAGAGCCTTGGCATCTTCTAGCCAGCGATAAGGATCACGAACCACCACACCATGATAGGTGTCGGTCGCAACAGCATGTTGTGCGCTTGCGGAGACTGCGATACACAGACCCAGAAATATCGCACTTGGCTTGAAGGTATTCATGGACTCTCCAGTGCAGCGTCAATGGAAGTTTCCATGATGCACCTATACCTGGCCCTTGACTACACGAATCAGTGGCGAGTCACCCTTACAACTCCGCCACACCCTGCAACGCTGCCATCACGCTGCGCCGTCTGACTTCTTCACGATCACCACTGAATAATTTCAAACGTGCATTCACATGCACAGCCTGACCATGACGCCAGGCAAACGCGATCCACACTGTGCCCACGGGTTTGCCGGGTTGCGCGCCATCGGGACCAGCAATGCCACTGACGGCCACCGCAATGTCACCGCCCAGACGTTCCAATGCACCGGTGGCCATTTCACGCACCACTGCATCACTCACCGCACCGTGCGTTGCCAGTGTTTCTTCGTTCACACCCAGCAACTGCTGTTTCAACTCATTGCTGTAAGCAATCACGCCTCCCCGGTACCAGCGCGAACTGCCGGGAATATCGGTCAACGCCTTGCCAATCCATCCGCCGGTGCACGACTCCGCAGTCACCAGTTGCCGGCTGGAATTGAGCAAGTGCTGACTGACCAGTACAGCCTGCCTGAAAATGTCGTTGTCGTGATTCATGGAAAGGATATCGTTGTTGCGCTGATGAGGAAGGGAACTGTGATTGCAAGTCCTTATGCCATCATGCAGCAGACAGCAAACGTACGCAATTATAGCCGTCTCAAATCGTGTAGTTTTACCACCGCTTAAGCAAGCGGTATCGCGGCCAGATGACGCTTATCGTGCATTCACTTAATTTTATTTGACAGCAATGTACCCGGTTGTCATGTCATCTTCTCTTGTCGCGGACTTGACAACTCTGCCGTTCATTCATCACATCATTGCAGCAACGCAATTACAGGATTCAACTTTCTGAATGATGTTTCATCCCACCAGTGAAATGCGCTGTGGCGCTGGGGAACGCACGGATACAGGACGAGTAGTTGACGCCGGTTTTGCAGCTTGTGCATTGCGACCGATGTTCTTCAACTGATTCAAGTTTGAATGCGCACGCGAAGGCGCATTACTCGCGCCATTTTTCGCGGGATTGTTAGTTGTTGCCGGTGGCTGCATTGACTTCATGCCTGCATGCAGACGCACCAGCAATTCGGCTTCATGACGCGATAACGCACAGGTGTGCATCAACTCTTCAGCGCTAGCACCGTTGCGTGCGAGGCGTGCAGCCACTTCATAACCGCGCGGCGCGGCATTGGTCAGACTCTTAGGCCGGGCTGTTTCCATTGCCGGCGCCGGGATGCGCTGCGATTCGCGGGTGCTGTGCTCATGATGTTCAGCATGCGCTGTTGTCTGCGGCGCATAAGCATACGATGATGCGGGTGATTGAATGGGCGCCACATGATCTTTCAGCATTCTCCCGGCCTTTGCAGCACTGCCCATCTGACCTTGCAGTTCCAGCAACTCGGCGCGCACCAGATCGAGTTGTTCAAAGACGCGTTGCGCATCACGCAATGTATCGCGGCGCCAGCGCATGAATGCCCAGGCCAGCGTGATCAACGCCAGTAACAGCACAATGCCACGCGAGGCAATCATCATGAACTCAATTGAAGGCGGTTTCATTGCAATGCTCCTGTGATGCAGTTCACGCTATGTGGGTGATTTGAACTTCCTGATCAAAGCAGGGCCAGCGCCGGAAATCCGACGCTGGCAAAATTCAAGTCAACCCGGATCATAGGAAAGCAGGAAGCATGCCACGATGCCGCCATTGCACCTCGCCGTCAGGCGACTGCTATGCAACTGCGAAGCAGGACAAGAAATTTACTGATGGGCCGGCGCGGGTGGATCAAGTGCAGCCCACCCCCGATTATGCACGGCACCAACCTTCTGCTTTTGTACTCTACAAACTTACGCCGCCTCTTGATACATCTGCCGTGCTATTTGCACGCCCTTGCCCCATCTACGTTTGAAACGTTTGGCAAAGGCAGTGATGTTATCCGGCGCACCAGCGCAGTGGGCATAGCGCTCGTGAAAATGCTGCACATGATCCATGAACTGCTCTGGATCGATATTGAATCGTTTCAGGATGGGTTTCAGTTCGGATGAAATGTGCCCGGCCTTGTCTTCTCTGATCAATCTGCCGGTTGTGTCCACTAAAGTGAAGTAGTCTTGTTGCGT
>DASZSV010000066.1:0-32901 GCA_035548495.1 Steroidobacteraceae bacterium | reverse complement strand
CGCATTCGTGCAACAGAAACGCATGAAGTTGCAGGGCGAATACAAGCCCTGCTATCGCGTGGTGAAATAGGATGTGACCATGAACACGGCGTCGTTGTTGTGGGGATTGCTGTTCAGTTCAATCGGCATTGGTTATGCGCTGTACGGCAAGAAACAACGCGCCGTGGTGCCGCTGATGAGCGGACTGGTACTGATGTTCTATTCGTATTTCATTTCCAATGTGGTGCTGATGGTGATCATTGGTGCGGTACTCACTGCGATTCCGTACTTCATTCGTCTGTAATCAGAAATCAGACAATGATCACTGACCACATAACCATATGATCTGAGCGCAGGGCGTTTTCAGCCCTGTGGCGGGTCGCGTTCGGTTTCATCATGCAATAAACTGGGGAGTATTGGCGGGTATTGCCGTGATGCGGGCGCTGTGTTCATGGAACCAGCGGCCTTGCGCGAATCTTGCACGCCTACTGTTCGACCCAATTCATTGGCAGAAGATCGACTATGCGCATACTCAAACACCTGTTCGAGAACAACAAAAGCTGGGCTGAAGGAATCCTTCAACAAGACCCGGAATTTTTCAGCAAGCTCTCGCGCCAGCAATTTCCGGAGTATCTGTGGATTGGCTGTTCCGACAGCCGCGTACCTGCCAACCAGATCGTCGGTTTGTTGCCGGGTGAACTGTTCGTTCATCGCAACGTGGCCAATGTCGTGGTGCATTCAGATCTCAACTGTCTCTCGGTGATGCAGTTTGCGGTGGACATTCTCAAGGTGCGTCACATCATGGTGGTGGGGCACTATGGCTGCAGCGGTGTGCGCGCCGCATTGCGCAGCGACCGCATTGGCATCAGCGACAACTGGTTGTGTCATGTTCAGGACGTGCGCCACCGTCACGAAAAAGTGCTGGGTGGCAAGCACGAAGATGCCGCATGCAACCGCCTGTGTGAATTGAATGTGATCGAACAGGCGATGAATGTATGCCGGACCACCATCGTGCGTGATGCCTGGGAACGTGGACAGGAACTGGCCATTCACGGCTGGGTTTACGGCATTCAGGATGGCTTGCTGCGTGATCTGGGCATGACCATCAAGGGCAATAATGAAGTTGACAGCACGTACCAAACCGCGCTGGCTGCGCTGCGTTGAAGCTATTGCTGTTATCGCATGGACATAACATGCGATAAATCGCGAGCAACCTCGCACAATTGAATGTCGAACTGGCTGTTGTGAATCAGTTCCTGCGGATGGCAGCGCATTGCCGGTACTTTGCAACCAACCCACAGGAGGAATCATGTCAGAGCACGAAGACGAATTCACCGTAACCGGTGCACATCGCGCATGGCGCGGCAACATGGGCGCGGCCGCGGCACGCAGTTGGCTCAATCGCACACAACCCGCCAATCCGCGGCATGCCGCCATTACCAAGTCACTGGCCAGCTTTCCCAACTATCGAAGCTGGGCAGACAAGGTAAAGAATCACTGGCAGAAAGAAGAAGAATAAAAACCGAACTTCAATGCATTGCACTGACCGGTGTTGGTGCGATGTGCAATCAATCTATTTTTGCAGGAACCAGTAGGGCAGTTGTACTGCCCTGCTTTTTTCCATTGTTTCTGTGGATTGCGGGTTGTTGATCCCCGCCCTGGATGACAGTGAATACAGCGTATTCAAGGACACGCTGGAAGCAGGGGTGGCAACGGGTGTTGCAGCGGGCGCGGGTTGTTCAACCGGTGGCACATTTGCCGTTGGTGATGTTGCTGCTGATGCGGATGGAGCTGATGCTGTTGATGGCGCAACAGCCACTGGTGTTGCATCAGGAAGCGGAGCAGCGACCGGCGGTACCGCGTCACGTTGCGTCAGCCAGCCCAGCAACGGTTGCCATTGTTCAATGTCTTCACGCACCGAGTTGGGTTTGACTTCGAAAATGCCAACGCCCTGCTCAAAGCACCGTACATACGCCTGCGAGTCACGCAGTGTGGCGATCACCGGAATCTGCAATGAATGCAGAAACTTCATCAATGCGCGATACATGACGGTGTTGCGTTTCACGCGATTGGCAATCACCGCCACGCGTTGTTCTTCACGCTTGATCTTGGCAATCAGCAGCAAGTCGGCAATGCAGCGTGTTGCGGCGTGAATATCAATGTCCGACGGCAGCACCGGCACCAGTATGGTGTTGGCGTCGCGCGTGACTTCCGGCAGACGCTGAGGATCGAGTGCCGCAGGTGTATCGACAATCACATACTTGCTGTCATCGGCGATGCGCAGTGCAAAGCTGCGTGTGACACCGGCTTTCTTTTCAAATCCGGCAATGCCATACACCGTGGCAATACCGGGATCACGCTTGTTCACCCAGCGGATGCTGGAACCCTGCGGATCAAGATCCATCACTGTTGGACGCAGATCGCGCGAAGCAAAATAGCTGGCGAGATTGGTGGTAATGGTTGATTTCCCTGAACCGCCCTTGGGGTTCAGGATGACGATGCGATGCATGATAAGAGCCATCCGGCCATGTGGTTATGAATCTCAGCGCATTTAACAATTCTGAAATGAGGTCACGTTACCCTGAACATCTGCCCATCAACGATGTTCCAGCGATTGCTTCACGCATTGGCTTGATGGTTACCATTGTGCTTCACGAATCGCCGCTTGTTGCGCCCACTTTACACAATCTGTCAAAAAGATAAATCGCCGCGCACCATGCCTGTGAGTCGTCTCACAGCATTGCCGCAGTTGAATTCGTAGAGTGCGCACCACCCCACCGAGAGCAGTGCATGGAAATTTTCCTTCTTCTTCTTGACGATCTTGATGATCTCTTTCATGCACTGCGCATGGCATTACCGAAAATCGCCGGGTTTGGTATTGCACTTGGCCTCTTTGCCGTCATTGTCATCAGCGCGATGACATGGCCATGGATGCTGGTGTCAGCCGCGGCTTTTGCGGCACTGGCGCTGGGCCTCCGTTCCAGTGTGCGTACACTGCGCAGCATCCGCTTCCCGCTGCTGAAGACCGACCCGTAAGTCCACTTACAAGCCCATCCATAAGCAATGGCGGCGACCACTGCGCGTAGACTCTCCCATGGGCTGAATATCTGTGGCGGAATGCCATTTTCCGCTTGAAATTTTTTTCGCTGGCCTCATCCTTGCGCACCGTTCCGGTTCTTGCAGTTTGGGGTTCCTATGTCCGCATCCACCGTCAATTCATCCGCACAGGAAACACTGGGGTTTCAGGCCGAAGTCAAGCAGCTTCTGAAGCTGATGATTCATTCGTTGTACAGTCACAAGGAAATTTTTCTGCGCGAGCTGATTTCCAACGCATCGGACGCCTGCGACAAACTGCGCTTTGAATCACTGGCCAAACCCGAATTGATGGAGAATGGCGGCGAACTCGGCATTCGCATCGAACTCGACGACAAGGCGCACACCATCAGCATCATTGACAATGGTATCGGCATGACACGCCAGGAAGCCATTGAGCATCTCGGCACGATTGCGCGCTCCGGCACTGCGGAATTCCTGTCACGCATGAGCGGCGATCAGAAACAGGATGCGCAACTCATCGGCCAGTTCGGCGTGGGCTTTTATTCATCGTTCATTGTGGCCGAACGCGTGGAAGTGTTTTCGCGCAAGGCCGGAGTTGCTGCGATGGAAGGCGTGCACTGGGAATCTAAAGGCGAAGGCGATTTCAATGTCGCCACTGTTGAACTGGAGGAGCGCGGTACGCGCATCGTGCTGCACTTGAAGGAGGGTGAACACGAGTTTGCGCAGGATTATCGCGTGCGCTCGCTGGTGCGCCGTTACTCCGATCACATTGCCTTTCCGGTGCGCATGAAGAAGCAACCGGTACCGGATAAAGATGGCAAGGTGGATGAGAATGCGCCCGTGGAATGGGACATGGTGAATCATGCGCAGGCATTGTGGACGCGTGCACGCACCGACATCAAGGATGAAGAGTACAAGGAGTTCTACAAGCACATCACGCATGATTACGATGAGCCGCTTGCATGGCAGCACAACAAGGTGGAAGGCGCCAAGGAATACACCAGTCTGTTGTACGTTCCTGCGCATGCGCCGTTTGATCTGTATCAACGTGATGGTGCGCGTGGTGTAAAACTGTATGTGCGCCGTGTGTTCATCATGGACGACGCTGAACAGTTTCTGCCCCTTTACCTGCGTTTCATCAAGGGCGTGGTCGATTCTGCCGATCTGCCGCTGAATGTGTCGCGTGAACTGTTGCAGCACAATGAATCCATTGATGCCATGCGCAGCGCCTTGACGCGTCGCGTGCTCGACATGCTGGCCAAGCTTGCCAAGGAAGAGCCGGAGAAATACGCAACATTCTGGAAAGAGTTCGGCAGCGTGCTGAAAGAAGGTCCCGCCGAGGATTTCAGCAATCGCGAACGCATTGCCAAACTGCTGCGCTTCGCCAGCACACACACCAATTCACCCGATCAGGCTGTAACGCTTGAAGACTACGTCGCACGCATGAAGACGGGTCAGGACAAGATCTACTACGTGATCGCCGACAACTTCACCGCGGCACGTTCCAGTCCGCACCTTGAAGTACTCAAGCAGAAAGGCATTGAAGTATTGCTGCTCAGCGAGCGTGTTGATGAGTGGCTGATGGACAATCTGCGCGAATTCGATGGCAAGCAGTTGCGCAACGTGGCACGCGGCGATCTCGACCTGTCCGCCATTGCCGGTGAAGAAGAGAAGAAGGCGCATGAAGCACTGGCCAAGGACAACGCAGCACTGACAGAACGCATCAGGAAAGTACTGGATGAGCAGGTGAAGGAAGTGCGTGTTACCACGCGTTTGAGTGATTCACCTGCGGTGCTGGTGACCGGTGAATACGAAATGAGCGCACAGATGCGGCGCATCATGGAAGCAGCAGGACAGAAGATGCCCGCCAGCAAGCCTGTGCTTGAGATCAATCCCAATCATCCCCTGCTGAAGAAGTTGAGCGAACTGCCTGATGGTGAAGGCTTCAACGATCTTGCCACGCTGTTGCATGAACAGGCGGTGCTGGCGGATGGCCAGCAATTGCCGGAACCGGCGGCATTTGTGCAGAGACTGAACAAGTTGTTGCTGGCGAAGTGATTGTTGTTGATGATTTGCAGGGCGCGCCGCATCGTCTTGTCATATGGCGCAGTGCTTCAAGTTTTTGACTTGAATTACTGCGCCCTATGATTTCTGATGTCCTGCGATTTCCGATGTTTATGACCGCAAACCATATAATTTTTCAGCATGTCTTTGCCATTCACCCCACCTCGTCCCCAGTCAGTATTCATCAACGGCCCCGCTGGCAAGTTGCAAGCGATTGTGGAAGAACCTGATCACACTCCGTATCAACACTGCGCGGTGTTGTGTCATCTGCATCCACTGCATGGCGGGACGATGACCAACAAGATCATTCATACACTGGCGCGAACCTTCAATGAATGCGGTGTGCCGACAGTGCGATTCAATTATCGCGGTGTGGGTGAAAGCGATGGCAGTTATGGTGATGGTATCGGTGAAACGGAGGACGCGCTGGCTGTCATCGAATGGGCCAGGGCACGATGGAATGAGGCGCCGTTGTGGCTGGCCGGTGTTTCATTTGGTGGTGGGGTTGCACTGCGTGCAGCGCAGCGAGTGTCTGCCGAGCGCATGATCATGGTGGCGCCTGCGGTGGCGCGCGAAGCGCCATTGGCAAATTTGCCAACCTGTCCCTGGTTGATCGTGCAGGGCGATGCAGATGATGTCGTGCCAGCAGAAATCGTCACTGCCTGGGTCAAACAAATACCTTCATCACCAAAGTACATTGTGTTGCCCGGTGTTGGCCACTACTTCCACGGCAGGCTGGGAGAATTGCGCGAAGTGGTCCGCCACTGGATCGAGTCCACCTGATCCTGTCGCAATTGACTGACAATTACGCGTCGGATTGATTCAGCGTGTCCTGCTGCTTTTGTTCTTCGCTGCCGAAGGCATCAATGCTTCTGAAGCGCCGGAATTTTCCATCGCTGCCAATGGTGAGTTCGCAGCAACGCTTGAAATCCAGCAGCCTGATCTTGCGGCCTGCGTTGCGGGCTGCAGTGGCCAGGTCAAGCAACTCTTTTTCAAGTGGAGTGGATTGCGGCATCAATGCCGGGGGCGAGGTGGATTCATCGACAATGACAAACCGTTCCGGTGATGTCGCCGTGCAGAAATTGTCAGGCACGATGATTCCATTGCGCTGACAGTAATCGAGAATCCTTGTCTGGTACAGCGTGGTCATGGATGTGTTCTATGTGGCAGCGAACGTCACTCAATAAAAAACCCGGAGCTTCAAGCGAAGCTCCGGGTTTTATCGTGATGACTCAATTCACCATTTCTTTCAAGGACTTCAGCGCAGCAGCACGCACCTTCCTGGAAGCAGGCTTGGCCTTGAACATGGTCTTCTCGCCGGTGAAGGGGTTGATGCCTTCGCGCGCCTTGGTGGCGGGCTTCTTCACCACTTTCAGCTTCAGCAAGCCGGGAAGGGTGAATACACCGGAGCTGCGCAGGCTCTTTTTGAGAATGCCATTCAAGGATTCAAACACTTCAGAAATCTGTTTCTTGCTGAGTTCGGTTTCCTTGGAAATGTGCGCATAGATTTCAGACTTGGTTGGGGCAGCGTTCTTCTTTGCCATTTGTTGTACTCCTGAGAGTTGTGTATCAGATGCATGGAGTTGAAAGACACGCCGCAAAATAACACAAGATTTGCCGGTGTTTAATACGTGTACGAGTATTTTTTATCTTGTTTTTCCGGTTCAATACGCGTGCACTGCAAAATTGCATCAATTGGCAAAGAATTCTCTTGTCAACTTTGCCGTAATAGTGTTACCGGAGCCGTTCGGTGTGGCGGTGATTTCAAACACCAGTGTTTCCGCACCGCTGATGTCTGCTTCGCCGACGTAATAAATTGCTGTGCCTTCGGTAATGCGCCGCAATGCCAGGTTCTTGACCTGATCGTTGAGGTTGTGCACCAGCACCGACACATTGGCTTCAGTAGCCGCGGCGGCGCCATTGATGTGGTTTAACACCGAAACATTCAGCAACACCTTGTTCTTGCTGCGTTCAATGCCATAGGCGCGGGCAACATCCGGCGTCAATTGATCGCTTCTGATGGCGTTGAAGTGCATTTCGTAATCGCCCGCAGTGACAAAGGATTCGGCGCTGGGCTGGGCGGGCTGAATGTCAGCGCTGGGTTGTTTTGCGCATCCGGCGATAAACATGCCGGTTACACCGGCGAGAATGGTCATTGCAACCAGATTTCTTTTGATGAGCGAGTACATGGTCACCACCTCCTGCTGCAAGACGTCTGCGAACCAAACCGGATCAGTGCCGGTGCAACTATAAACCAACTTTTTACCGTTCAGGCAATACTTGCAGCTGACCGGGAGAATCTGCGCAATGTCCGGTGATCATTCCAGCCCAAGTGCACGCAATCCCGATGGAATCTGCTGCGCACCGGCAATGCACACCGTCTTGTGGCGGCTCTGCATTCCCTGTATCAAGCTAATGCCATCCTTGCCAGTCCCGAATTGTTGCGACAGGAATTCAACCAGCACGGCATTGGCCTTGCCATCCACCGGCGGTGCATGAATTTTCAGTTTGAGCCGTTCACCGTGCAATCCGGCGAATTCACTCTTTTTGGCGCCGGGTTGAACATGCAACTGCAAATACAGCAAATTGCCTTCGCGCCGGAACCATGAAGTCATGACTCAGGCAAACGCCAGTTGCATCTGGAAATCACCCAGCAAGTACAGCAATGCCTGGATGACAACAATGGTGAACAGCGCTGAGAAATCCAGTCCGCCAAAGGGCGGAATGATTCTGCGCCATGGACGCACAATGGGATTCACCAGACTGGTGAGTATGCTGGCCACGGGACTGTAGGTATCGGGTGCCACCCAAGAGAGCAGTGCATACATGATGGTGGCCCACTTGTAGAACTCCAGCACCAGCGTGATCAAGTCGAACAGCGCATTGATCAACAACGCATGAAAGAACAGAGACTGGTCAACCAGCGCATGATAACGCAGCATCATCAATACCGCGGTTGCAGTTAACTGCACGAGCATCAGGGCAATCACTGCACCGGTATCCATTCTGCCAATGGCGGGAAACACGCGGCGCAATGGCAGCACCAGTGGATTGGTCATACGGATGACAGCCTGTGAAAACGGATTGCGTGCATCGGCCCGCGACAACGGCAACAGCACGCGCAACAAGAATACCGACAGCAGCAGCCAGAGAAATACTTGCAGCAGATATGAAATTGCAGACATGATTTTATTGCCGACCCTGTTGCGGAAAATTGATCGTAACCAGCCGGATTGTTCCGGGCAACTTTCTTTTGTATGGCGTGTGGCGCTGGTAATGTACCGGCATCACGCCAGCGTGATGCTGACCGGACAATGATCGCTGCCCATTACATCGGCATGGATGTCCGCTGCTTTTACCCGGTCACGCAACACACTTGAGACCAGAACGTAGTCAATTCTCCAGCCGATGTTCCGGGCGCGTGAATTGGCGAAGTGACTCCACCATGTATAATGTCCATTGCCCTGCGTGAACAGGCGGAAGGTGTCGATAAATCCTGCATCTACAAATTTCTGGAACCCTTCGCGTTCTTCATTGGTGAATCCCTTCTTGCCCATATTGGGTTTGGGATTGGCCAGATCCAGTTCGGTATGCGCCACATTCAGATCACCACAGAAGATCACCGGCTTGTGTTTTTCAAGCTGCTTGCAATAGCCAAGAAATGCCGGATCCCAGTGTTCGTAACGCAGGCCCAGACGTCCGAGATCATCCTTGGCATTGGGTGTGTAGACAGTGACTACGTAAAATTTTTCAAACTCGGCGGCGATCACGCGGCCTTCTTCGGTGGCATCACCAAAGGCATCACCGGCAAATCCATATTGCCTGGTGATGTCCTCGGGAAAGCCATTGATCACGTTCAATGGCTTGGTCCTGGAAAATATGGCAGTGCCTGAATAACCTTTTTTCAGCGCTGAATTCCAGTATTCATGATAGTCAGGCAAATCCACTTCAACCTGGCCGCGCTCTGCCTTGGTTTCCTGCAGGCAGAGAATGTCGGGTTGATGTTTTTCAAGAAATGGATAAAAGAAATTCTTCTTCAGTACCGCGCGGATGCCATTGACGTTCCAGGAGTAGAGCTTCATTTATTTCTTTCCGATCTTCTCGATGACCTGCAATGCCTTTTCCACATTTTCAACCGGCGTCATGTTGCCGATGACATCGGCAATCTTGCCGTCAGGCATCACAATGAATGTAGTGCGTTCGGCAAAGCCGTGATCAATGGCGATACCGCGGGTATCCTTTGCAGCTGCATTGGCTGCACCGATTTTCAGATCATAGGATTTTGCAATCTTGCCATCGGCATCCGATGCCACGGCAATTTTTCCGGCACAGTAATTGGGATCGGCAGAGAAGTCATTGAGACGTTTGATGCTGTCCAGCGAAACGCCAATGATGGATGCACCCGCGGCGTCGAATTTCTCCTTGTTCTCGGCAAAGGTGTGTGCCTGCAGGTTGCAGCCGCCGGTAAATGCGGATGGATAGAAGTACACCACCACCGGCCCTTTTTTCAGCGCATCTTTCAGTGAATAGGTGAATGACTTTCCTGCAAACGATGCCTGCGCGGTGAATTCAGGTGCATTGTCGCCCGCCTTCAATGCCGCGTTTGCGGAAGCAGCCAGGGCAAATGAAACAATGGAAACCAGCAATGATTTGTTCATGGAAGAACCTCGCCGAAATGAGAATGGGAATTCTGGCCGAAGTCAGCAACCTTACTCTTGTGATTCTGCAAATTCCAGTGGCACCACAGTGCCTTGCAGTTGGGGAAACACGATCTGCCCGGACGAGAAGCGTTGCAGTGTTTCGTCCGGCTGGTTCAATGCAGCATGAAGTGCGCCATTAAGTTCGTACACCTGAATATCGTAGCCCGCTTTGTTCATGACATCGGCAAATGTGTCCACATGCGTTGCGCCGCGCTGATAAACCAGCGGCGCGTAATCCGGCGCAATGTCAAAGTTGTTCGGTTGTTCATAGGACAGCTTGCAGCCAGCGGCGTCCGTGGCGTGATAGTTGCGACAGGTTTGCGGACGCACGGGATAAATGGAACACTTTCCTTCCATCAGGAAGGGGCACTTGATGTTTTGCTGCATGCGCTGTTCTTCATCCAGACCGGCAAGCGTTCTGCTGATTTCCGCCAGTTCATGTTGCAATTGCCGAAGATGTGATTCGCTGAAATTCGCGCGCACATATTCGGCAATGTTAAGCGTCTCAACGGCGCGAACGTCCACGGAAAAATAACAGCACCATGAACATCCCTGCTTGCATGCCAGGGTGTTCACGTCGGCGGCATTGGCAATCACACTGTCATGTCGCTGCAGGGCGCGATTGAAAGCGGGTCTGAGTCCCATTGACTGTATTTCCGCACGCGCAGTCGTGGCCTCCTTGCGGGCCAGTTGGCGTACCAGGTCCAGGTCGATCACAAATTCCATCAATGCTGCCGCCGGCGTTCCGGGTCAACGCAAAATATTTTCATGGTTACATCTTATAACATTCTTTGCAGCTGATCCTGCAAGCACGTTGACAAGCTGCTCGATCAATTGGCGCGACCCGTATTCACGGCTGCCGCTTTTGCACAGGCCGCGTAATCGTTCACGCCCGCCAATGCGGAAATCCAGCGCCCTCGATTGTTCAATGTAATCATCACCACCGGCAAACCATTTTGCTTTTGCTGAAGACCATGCCGAAAAGACCATTGCAGGTGAATGAGTGAAACGGCATTCAATAAATCAAGTTCGGGCACGGGCGGCGAAAATTGTCCGATAGCGGGTGCGCACAACCAGCGATATCGATTGAATGGAGGCTTAAGACAGGCCGCTTGATTTGCATGCTGCTTCATGATTTAAAGAAGCAGATGACTGGCGATAAAATTTCCCGGAGCACTTATGCATGGCCGCTTTTTTTGCAACAGTTTAACTGGCGTGCTGATCAATCTGGTTGTGGTCAGTGTAGCGTTTGCGACATCAGAACCGCCGCCAACCGGATTGACTGCTTTCAGTCCAACCGATGTCCACGTCACCAGCATGGGCCGTTTTGCAAGCGAGGCTGACGGCAGCGTACGCTTTGGCTATCCCGGGGTGACTTTCTCGTTTAATTTCTCCGGGAAGCAGCTTTCCGTTAATGCAGGCAGCACCAGCGATAAAAGCTTTCTCGAGGTGACTGTTGACGGCCGCAAGCCCCGAGCAATAAGACTGTCTCGCTCACTGCAAACCTGCTCAATAATTAATGCCACTGTAGCAAGGCAGCACCACGTTGAAATTATGCACCGGACAGAGACGTGGATAGGTATCGCCACAATCAAACAATTTCTGACGGACGGAAAATTGCTTGAGCCCACACCGTTGCCCAGGCGAAAGATATTGGTGCTCGGTGATTCTGTGACCTGCGGTGAAGCGATTAACCGTGTGCCCGGTGAAACTGAAAATTCAAAATGGTGGGACCCGCGTCATTCCTACGGAATGCGTCTGGCAAAATCATTGGGTGCGCAGGTGCAACTGGTCTGCATGGGTGGTCATGGGTTGATTCGCACCTGGGAGGGCAAAACCGATGAGCTCAATCTTCCGGATTTCTATCAACTCGCCATCGCCGATCAACTGCATCCAGTCCATTGGGATCAAGCCCAGTATGATCCGGATTTGATCATCAGTGCGATTGGCACCAATGATTTCACCAAGGGCATTCCCGACAAGGAAACCTATGTGAACGCCTACGCAAAGTTCCTGTCAACGCTGCTGAGCGACCACAGGCATGCGCAGATTGTTGTAACCGAGGGCGCGATTCTCAATGATGACAAGAAGGCGGCGATCATGGATTACATTGATGAGTCAATCAGGGGCGTGGGCGACGCGCGGCTGCATCATGCAGTTACTACGCACTTTCCCGGAGACAAAATCAACGCGCATCCCACCAGAAAGCAGCATGCGAGCATGGCGGCAGAGCTGCTTCGTCAGGTGCGGAAAATAATGAATTGGTGAGCTGTTTGTTAAAGCGAATGGCGCAGATCATTGGCTGCAAATCCGGACAGATTCACATCACAGTTCTTGCTGAAGGCCATCACCTTGAAGCTTTCGCCCATGCCATTGGGCAGCATCAATTGTTGAACCTGTTGCGACAATTTCCAGCGCCTGGCATCGCTAATCTCGTTGCTATGCATTTCATCAGCAAGCAGTTTGTCAATGCCGGCGCCCAGCAGAAAATTGGCCTGTGTGGTAAAGCCCGGCAATTCCAGGCCGGCCTGTGTGCCTGCTTCCGCCAGTGATGTGAAATCCACCCATGCAGTGATGTCCTGCATGCCGATATTCGCGAATGGATTATTGTGTTGCAGATGTTTGTAAAAGCAATTCAATGTACCCGTGTTGCGCGCTGCACTGTAGTACTGTTTGCGGGTCAGTCCATAGTCAAGAAATATCATGACACCGCGTTGCAGTATTGAAGCAAGTGAACGTATCCAGTCCGGCAACAACAAGTTGATCTCGGAACAATAACCTTCGCTGAAGGCGTGACCAATGTCGGCGGACACATGATCAACTGCGCTGTTCAATGTCTCATCAGCCGGGCGCGGTTGCCAGATGAAGTGATTGTCACGCAAGACCACGCCCAGTTCATGGATGACATCATTGATCACTATAAAGCGTTTCACCGGCAGCGCATCGAGCACTTCGTTGGCAATGATGCAACCGCAGAAGTTGTCCGGCAGTGATTGCAGCCATGTTACTCTGTTGAAAAGGTGCGGGATGCGTTGTTGCAGCAATCGTTGCTGGCGTTGCCGCAAATCGGCACTGACTTCAAGAATGAAATAACGCTCGGGAAGTGCATTCAACTTTTCCAGATGCAACAACATATCCACTGCCATGATGCCGCTGCCTGCGCCGGGCTCAAGCACATCACCGCTGGTGAGGCTGAACAACACGTCAGCACATTGATTGGCAACACATTGACTGAACAGTGATGACACCTCCGGTGCAGTGATGAAATCGCCGCCGCCACCCAGCTTGTGAGCGCCCGCACTGTAGTAACCCAGTCCCGGTGCATACAGCGCGAGTTCCATGAAACGGTCGAAACCCAGCCAGCCATTATTGCCGGCGCATTCTTTGCGGATAAACGCAGTCAATCTTTCGCTGTGAGCCTGCTCATCAGCAGTCAACGGTGGTAAGGTGTGCGTGGTGTGAAGCATGGTGACATTATGAGTGACATGGCATTGCACGACAAAGTGGTATTGATTACCGGTGGCGCAAAACGGCTGGGCGCGGCGATTGCGCGTGCATTGCACGCCGCGGGCGCAACCATTGTTGTTCATTATCATCATTCAAAGGCAGCGGCCGATGCGCTTGCCGGTGAGTTGAATTCAATACGACCGCAATCGGCCAGCACAGTGTCTGCCGATCTGCTGGTGATGTCCCAGTTGCCATCACTCATTACACATTGCATTCAACATCACGGCCGGCTGGACATCCTGGTCAACAATGCCTCTGCATTTTATCCCACACCCATGGGCGGCATCACCGAACAGCACTGGAATGAATTGATCGGCAGTAACCTGCAGGCGCCGTTGTTCCTGTCACAGGCAGCAATGCCTTGTTTGAAACGCACCAATGGATTGATCATCAACATGGTGGATATTCATGCGCAACGGCCATTGGCAGAGCATCCGGTTTATTCTGTCGCGAAGGCGGGATTGGTGACGTTGACAAAATCACTCGCAAGGGAGCTCGGGCCGGAAGTCCGGGTGAACGCTATTGCACCCGGCCCGGTGTTGTGGCCTGAACACGAGATGTCGCACGAGCTACAAGAGGAGATCATCAACAAGACCGCGCTGAAACGCAAAGGCTCGCCGGAAGATATCGCACGCGCAGCGTTGTTCTTCGCCAAAGATGCGCCCTACGTTACCGGACAAATTCTTGCAGTGGATGGCGGCCGCAGCATTGGCTGGTAACAGGTCCGTCCATGTCAACGATGGCCGAGCGCGTCTTGCAACAAACTTCAATTGATCGTCAACTGGGCGCCGGTAACGCTGCCGCTACGTACATCAACGGCAGCGGGAAAATACTGGTGCTGCAAGGTGCCTGATGGGTCCGTTGAATTCCATACACGCAGGGAAACATCATAAAGACCTGCCGCGAAGGATTTGCTGGTGCTGCCGCCGGGCAGGCCACTGACGGTGACAGTGCCGTTGGTGGTTGCAAGCGCCGTGTTCAATGATGCTGTGGCGATGATGGCGCCATCACGGCTGACGATCAGTTGGCCTCTGTCATATGAACCAGCGCTGCCTTGCAGGATGGTGGCCGTGTATGAGTCGTTGACGGCGTCACCATTAACCGCGAGTACAGCAGGTGTGGCCAGTGACACTGTGCCGCTGGAAGGAGTGCTGACGGTTGAACTCAATGCGCCATCAGTAAACGAGGTGGCGCTCGCGGCAACGGTGTATGAACCGCTTCCTTCTGCCGGCGTGGCATTTGTCAGCGTAATGGCCTGATCGCTGTTGGGTGTATAAGATCCGCTTTGAATCAGGCCCGAAGAAACGGGCAGATTCATTTGCAACACGTTATTGAAGGGATCAATTGTGCTTTGTTCGATCACATAGGGCACTTCACCATTGCCGGGCAGTGTTTGATACAACGACAGGATTGCACCAGCAGGCAGCGTTGCGGCGGCTGACAGATTCACATCGTAGGAAGATGCAGGTTGCGGAATCAGCGTACCCACAGAGACAGTGGCGGTGCCCGCAGTCAATGCGGTTGATGCGGTGGTTGAGCTCGAACTGCCGGAGGAATTGCGCGGCACCTGAACACCCTTGATGATCATGGTCTGGATGCCAGCGCCATGAATAACCACATCATAAGTGGTGGGGTTCTTTGTGGAGTTGTTTGCAGGCAAGGGATACAACAGAAAGGTACCATCTGCATGCACCGGCGCACTGAGAATGACAACATGACGGCTGCCATCAGTGCTTACCGATTCCGCAGTCGCTGAAATATTCAGCCGTGCAGAGGCATTGGTGATATTCACCAGATTGGTCAATGTCAGTGTGCCGGAGATGCCGCCGGACTTAGCCAGATCAAATGCCTGTGCATGTGCATTCAGCACAGCGCCGGGTTGCGAGTCATACGTGAACAAGGCAATGTCGGTGGCGGCGTTGAAGTTCACTGCAAAGTTCACAATGGTGGGAGGCACATTGGCGCCCAACCCCAGAGTTCTGGAACTGCCAGACACTCCGTTCGATGTGGAGTTGCTTGTTGCTACAGGCAATGCACCGCCACCTACTGGAACAGTCAATGATCCCTGCGTCCCGATACCACTTTCGGGCGCGAGCATTTCCAGCGGTAATTGATGTGCCACACTGGTGTTGTCAACGTAGTCGACTTCGTTGTTGTAAACCGCACCAATGGATTTCGCAGAGTCGGTCAGCGCTGCGTTGGTATCCGCCGGAATTAATCGAATCTGCGCATAGCTGCCGGGCACCAGACGCAAACTGCCGATCAATCTCGTCAGCGTTCCATTGGACGCGCTGATCAAATCAAGTGTAACCGGCTCGCTCAGTGTGAACTTTGACCATGCGCCATCGCCGGGCTGTGCCAGTGCGCTGGTGCTTAACCATACCTGTTGCGCCGTGATGTACACATGCGTGTATTGCGGCGGAGCGCTGCCCGTGGCGCTGACATAGGTGCGCGTTGAACAACCGGCGAGCACACCGGCGACAAGCAGAACAGCAACGACTTTGCGCAAATGAACGAAGCGGCACATGATGACTCCGTTACCGGGCCGCCGGGGCGCGAAACTAGGCCAGCGCCACCGGTGCCAGGGTATGAGTGGTTTGACCGAATTCCTTCCACAAGTCGCCAATCGTCTGCTTCAGCGTGGGATGCATGCGATTGGGTGCGATCTCGGCAAGTGGACCGAGCATGTAGGCGCGCTTGATCAGGTCCGGTCGCGGCAGCGTGACTGCGGGTGTTGAACACACCATGTCGCCGTACAACAGCAAGTCCAGATCCAGAGTGCGTGGTGCAAACTTCGGTGCTTTGCGCGGTCTTCCGCACAGGCCTTCGACCGCTTGCAGTATGGACAACACTTCGGTCAGCGTCAGTTCGGTTTCAAAGCCGATCACCATGTTGATGAATTCCGGTCCTTCAAATCCCTGCGACGCGTTGCGGTATGCACGCGACGCGGTGAAATTGCCAATACGGCGCTTGAGCGCGGACAATGCAGTCTGGATGTTCAGCTGCGGATCAATGTTGCTACCTACTGCGACATAAACATCTGGCATGACGATTCTCGGCTCTTCAGTTAAGAATTAAATATACCTGATTGGATCAGGCTGCATAGTCTGCACTAGTCCGTTCAATGATGATACCCACATCCTGCGAATTACGGATGGCTCCCTGCTTGTTCAGGCGCACACGCACCCACGACACGGCGAATTCAGTGATGATGATACGGGCGATGCTTTCTGTCAGGGTCTCAATCAATTGGAACTGTGACTCACCGACGAAGTTCAGCAAGCGTTTGCTGACTTTTTTGTAATCAACGGTGTCATCAATGTGATCAGTGCGTGCCGCTTTGCGCACATCGCAGGCCATTTCCAGATCAATGATCACGGTTTGTTTTACTTGCCGTTCCCAATCCCAGATGCCAACGATGCATTCGGTGCGCAAGGCCGTTAAAAAAATCTTGTCTGTCATGGTTGACTTAATCACCTTTTGGTCAAGCGCCTGCAACGACCGGCGCGCGAAGCTCATTCATGGGCCAGCGCGCCGTAGCGCGAATGCCAAGGCCATCCTGTTCACCCGCCAGCAGCCGTTGACAACCTGCGTAAGCGATCATGGCAGCGTTGTCCGTACAAAATTCCGGGCGCGGATAACGAACCTTCACGCCAGTGTGTCTACCCAGCTCAAGCAACCGTTCACGCAGACGGCGATTGGCGCCCACGCCACCTGCCACCACCAGCGTCGTTGCATTCATCTGCTTCAGTGCGCGCGCGCATTTTGCCGCCAATGTATCGATCACTGCTTCCTGAAATGAACTGGCAATGTCGGCCTTCATCTGATCGTTCAGATAATCGTTCGTCCCGGCATTGCGTGTGGCAACCACTACCGCTGTTTTCAGTCCGCTGAAACTGAAATCCAGACCGGGCCGGTCCAGCATCGGACGCGGAAATGAATGTCGATCGGGCCTGCCGCTCTCGGCAAGCTTGCTTAATGCCGGGCCGCCGGGATAGGCCAGTCCCAGTACTTTTGCAGTTTTGTCAAAGGCTTCGCCTGCTGCATCATCCAGCGTGCTGCCCAGAATCTGGTAATTACCGAGCCCATGCACCGCGGCCAGAAGCGTATGTCCACCAGAGACCAGCAAGGCGATGAATGGATATTCCGGCGCATCCGGTTCCAGCATTGGCGCCAGCAAGTGCCCTTCCAGATGATGTACGCCCAGCGCCGGGATGCCTGAGGCAAAGGCGAAACTGCGCGCCACCGCTGCGCCCACCAGCAGCGCGCCAATCAATCCTGGTCCTGCTGTGTAAGCGACGGCATCCAACTGATGTTTGCCGATGCCTGCAGTGCTTAATGTCATTGCAATCAATGGCAGTAACTTGCGGACATGATCCCGTGCAGCCAGTTCCGGTACCACGCCGCCATAACCAGCGTGAAGTGCAATTTGTGAATGAAGTTGATGGGCAAGCAGGCCGCGGCGGCTGTCATAAACAGCCACGGCAGTTTCATCGCAAGAGGTTTCAACGCCCAGTACACGCATGTAGCCCAGTACTTTACCTCAGATTTCTGCTTTTCCTTTGCTTTTCCGCAGCATCGTCATTAAACTGCCGCGCTCTTTTCCCTTGGCGACGCGTTTGGCAACGGAGCGCGAGGGATACCGGTTAACACTTTAAGTATTGGCGAAGCCGCCATTTTTTGAGTTTGAGGTTGCGATGCCCAGCGTCCGCGTACGAGAAAATGAATATTTCGATGCCGCCCTGCGGCGTTTCAAGCGTGCCTGTGAAAAGGCCGGGGTTTTGACTGAACTGCGCCGCCGCGAGTTCTATGAAAAGCCCACTCAGGAACGCAAGCGCAAAAAAGCGGCAGCGGTCAAACGCCACATGAAGCGCAGCAACCGGCCCATGGGCCGCCCCGGCATGCCTGCACGTGCCGCTGCACGTCCCAGCCAGTAATTCACACAGTCCTGGTTAACCCTCGTGTCACTGAAAGAACGCATTACAGAAGACATGAAAACTGCCATGCGTGCCAAGGATTCGGAGCGCCTTGGCACCATTCGCATGCTGCAAGCGGCGATCAAGCAACGCGAAGTGGATGAACGCATCACGCTGGATGACACGCAGATATTGAGTGTCATAGAGAAAATGATCAAAACCCGCAAGGAAGCTGTTGAACAGTTTCGTACTGCGGGCCGTGATGATCTGGTGGCCAAGGAATCCGGCGAAATTACTCAATTACAGGCTTACTTGCCCGCACAACTTTCCATGACTGAAGTGGAGGCATTGATTGCCTCGGCGATCACTTCCACCGGTGCTGCGTCAGTAAAGGATATGGGCAAGGTAATGGCCATTGTCAAACAACAGGCCGCCGGGCGTGCCGACATGGGCGCCGTGAGTGCAGCCATCAAGGCCAAACTGGGCGGTTGATTAAAACACCCACAGGCTGCCTTGGTGTTGCCTGTAACAATATCCATTGTCACCGGTAATGGCACATTGGCCCACGGCATCTTCCTGTCCGTGATCGCTTTGCTTTACAGCACCACCTTGCTACTGTGCGTTTCGCCCCAATCGTTTATATGCCACTGTGCCCGGAAGAATCCCGCAATACTTCATTGATCAACTGATCGCGCGTACCGACATCGTCGATGTCATTGGTACCCGCGTGCCATTGCGCAAAGCGGGCAGGGAGTACAAGGCCTGTTGTCCGTTTCATGACGAGAAAACACCGTCGTTCAATGTGGTGCCGGACAAGCAGTTCTATCACTGCTTCGGTTGTGGCGCGCATGGCACGGCGCTGGGATTCCTGATGGAGTATGACCATCTCGGTTTTGTTGAAGCTGTCGAGGAACTAGCCACTCGCGCCAGCCTGGAAGTGCCTTACGAAAAATCATCAGCACCGGTTCAGCCGCAACCCACACAGGATCAGTATCAGTTGATGGAAAACGCCGCGGAGTTTTTTCGCAAACGATTGCGCCAGACGCCCGTGGCGATTGACTATCTGAAGAAGCGCGGTCTGACCGGAGAAACTGCGGCGCGTTTTGGTATCGGCTATGCGGCCGACAGCTGGGATGAACTGCTGGATCAGTTTGGCCGGGATGAGGCCGCGCGGCAGTCCCTGTTGAAAGCCGGATTGATTATTGAACGTGACAACAAAAGCGGCTTTTATGATCGTTTCCGCCAGCGCGTGATGTTTCCTATCCGCGATTCGCGCGGACGGACCATCGGTTTTGGTGGAAGAATCATTGCGGCCGGTGAACCCAAGTATCTCAATTCACCCGAAACAGAATTGTTTCACAAGGGACGCGAACTGTATGGTTTGTTCGAAGCGCGTCAGCACACGCGGCAGTTGAGCCGGTTGCTGGTGGTGGAAGGTTACATGGATGTGGTCAGTCTGCATCAGGCTGGTGTCACCTGCGCCGTCGCAACATTGGGCACCGCAACGACGCCGGAACATTTGCAACGTCTGTTTCGCGTGTGCAACGAAGTGGTGTTTTGTTTTGATGGTGATCGTGCAGGCCGCGCAGCAGCATGGCGCGCGCTGGAAGTGTCGTTGCCGATGGCGCGCGAAGGACGCAGTCTGCGTTTTCTGTTTTTGCCGGATGGACATGATCCAGACACGCTGGTGCAGGAGGAAGGCCGCAGTGCCTTTGAGACCCGTATCTCCCAGGCAATGCCACTCTCTGAATACATGGCGCAGGAACTCAGCGCGCGCCATGATCTTTCGCAAGTTGAAGGCCGCGATCAATTCATCAAGCAGGCGCAGGAATTGGTCGAAAAGCTGGTTGATGCCGGCTATCGCGAACTGTTGTTTGCGCGACTGGCAACCGCGCTGAATTTGTCGGTGGATCGCCTGCGGCGGGTGATGCCGCTCAAGGAACTGGAGGCCGATCGGCCCTTGCCGCAAGTTGCCATTGCGGCCAGTTCGGGGCGCGGTTCGCTGGTGCGTCAGGCTATTCAGAATCTCTTGCACTATCCGCAGGTAGCGGCAGGGTTGGGTTCGCTGGATGAACTTGCCGAAGTGGATAAGCCGGGCGTTACCTTGCTGGTTCAATTGGCCAGCGAGCTCAAGGAACATCCGGAATTGACTCCGGCGGCGCTGCTGGAGCGCTGGCGTCAGCGGCCGGATTTTCACTACATTGACAGGCTATTCATGAAAGGACCGCTGGCGGCGAATGCGGAAGCCGCTGCCCGAGAGGTGGCCGATGCCATCCGTCGTTTGATTGCCGAAAACTTTCCCCAGCAGCGCTTTGATGATCTGATGCGGCGCTTCAATCTGGGCGCCCTGACCCCGGCGGAAAAACAGGAATTGCGGGAATTGACGCGAAAACAGCGATCTGCGCAGTCCTGATGACGCGACTTCTGAAGGGGGTTGAGCTTTATTGTCGGCGGCCGCGGCCGATTCAAGACATAAGCCGCGTACTTGCTGCCGCCTTGCGATGTTTTAATCTGGCTAAACCAGGGCAGTGCCAGTACAATACGCGGTCTTTTTATCACCGCGTTACCGCTTTTACCGAGGGCGTACGTTTTGAGTAAGACCCCACCCAAGAAAGAGACGATTCCCGCAGCGCCTGCGATTGCCGATGAACGTCAGTCGCAGTTGAAGCTGCTGATTGCCCGTGGCAAGGAGCAAGGTTTTCTGACCTACGCCGAAGTCAATGATCACCTGCCCAGTGAAATCGTCGATCCGGAGCAGATCGAAGACATCGTCAACATGATCAATGACATGGGCATTACGGTGTATGAAAAAGCACCCGATGCCGAAGCATTGCTGCTTACCGAACCCGTAGTCGCCGATGAAGAAGCCGCTGAAGAAGCAGCCGCTGCACTGGCCACTGTCGATGCTGAGTTCGGCCGTACCACCGATCCCGTGCGCATGTACATGCGTGAAATGGGCACTGTGGAGTTGCTCACCCGCGAAGGTGAAATCCGCATTGCCAAGCGCATCGAGGAAGGGCTCGATGCAGTGCGCACCGCGCTGTCGATGTATCCCCCCACTTATTCATTGATGTTGTCACAGTACGAAGGTGTGGCGACGCAAACCGTGCGGCTTGCCGACATCATTGTTGGTTTCATTGATCCCAATGCGCCCGACGAAATTGCCGCGCCCATCAATCCCAAGCTCGCTGAAGCGGCCGCTGAAATGGAAGAAACGGACGAGGAAAGCGAAGAGGGAGAGGGCGAAGGCGGCAGCGAAGAAGAAGGACTGGAAACCGGCCCTGATCCCGAAGAAGCAGCACGTCGCTTTGAATCGCTGAGCAAGCTTTTTGCGCAAGTACAGAAAGGCATGGCCGAGAAAGGCGCGGATGATCCCAAGGTCATGAAGCTGCGCAAGAAACTGGCTGATGAATTCATGGAGTTGAAACTGTCGCCGAAAATGTTCGACATGCTGATCGCACAGATTCGTCAATCGCTGACCGACATCCGCAACATTGAAAAACAGGTGATGCTGCTGTGTGTGCGTGATGCCGGCATGCCGCGCAAGGATTTCATCTCGACATTCCCCAGCAACGAAACCAACCTGTCATGGCTGGACAAGCATATTCGCGCCAAGCGCAAGCATTCCGCGCATTTGTCCAAATTGCGTGAAGAGATTGAAGCACAGCAGAAGAAGCTGATGACTGTCGAATCGGCGACGCATCTCAGCATTGCCGCCATCAAGGAAATCAATCGTGAAATTGCCGTGGGTGAAGCCAAGGCGCGTCGCGCGAAAAAGGAAATGGTGGAAGCCAACCTGCGTCTGGTGATTTCAATTGCAAAGAAATACACCAACCGCGGCTTGCAATTCCTCGATCTCATTCAGGAAGGCAACATCGGTTTGATGAAGGCGGTGGACAAGTTTGAATATCGCCGCGGCTACAAATTCTCCACCTATGCAACGTGGTGGATTCGTCAGGCGATTACACGTTCGATTGCCGATCAGGCACGCACCATCCGCATTCCGGTGCACATGATAGAAACCATCAACAAGCTCAACCGTATTTCGCGGCAGATGCTTCAGGAAATGGGCCGCGAACCCACGCCGGAAGAACTGGCGGTACGCATGGAAATGCCGGAAGACAAAGTACGCAAGGTGCTGAAGATTGCGAAAGAGCCCATCTCGATGGAAACCCCGATTGGTGATGATGAAGATTCACATCTGGGGGATTTCATTGAAGACACCTCAGTGGATTCACCCATTGATTCCGCGACAATGGAATCGTTGAAGGAAACCACGCATTCGGTGCTGGCGGGCTTGACGCCGCGCGAAGCCAAGGTATTGCGCATGCGTTTCGGCATCGACATGAATACCGATCACACGCTGGAAGAAGTAGGCAAGCAGTTCGATGTAACGCGTGAACGTATCCGTCAGATTGAAGCCAAGGCCCTGCGCAAGCTGCGCCATCCTTCACGCAGTGAACAACTGCGCAGCTTCCTCATCGAAGATTGATTGAACGGATAGCCAGCGATGTTTCAGCAAAAGCCGGTTGTGTCATGCAACCGGCTTTTTGCTTTCGTGGTCGTTGCAGTGATCAGTTGCGATCGTTGTGTTGCGGCGAGCAGCGGATAGTTGATTGTTGAATCGCCGCATCATGAACAAGCCTGGCAAACTTCCCCGTTTATTCTACGAACAGCCCACATTGAAAGTGGCGCGCCAGTTGCTGGGCAAGTACCTGGTCCATAATGACAATGGTGTGCAGCGCGTTGGGCGCATTGTTGAAACCGAGGCGTATCAAGGTCCCAAAGATCTGGCGGCACATTCAGCGCGTGGCTGCACGGAACGCAACCGGGTGATGTTTGGCCCTGCGGGGCACGCCTATGTTTATCTCATCTATGGCATGTGGCATTGCGTGAACTTTGTCACCCGTGAAGCAGGTACTCCGCATGCGGTGCTGATCCGTGCTGTTGAACCGGTGAAAAATCTTGACACAAGAACACATGGGCCGGGCTTGTTGTGTGCCGCGTTCAACATTGATCGCCGTTTAAACGGTGTCGATTTGTGTGGCGAGGTACTGTGGATCGAACAGCGTGGCAACACATCCATCAGCATCCAGCGAGCAACGCGTATCGGTGTTGATTACGCAGGCGACTGGGCTGACAAAATGTGGCGTTTTTACGATCGTGATTCTGCATACGTGTCTACCCTGACTGCAGCTCAACGCCGCCGCATGCAAAACGAACCTGCTTGAGGTGGCAAATCGTTTGTTATGATGTCACGGTAGAATCGTTTACTGAATTGATGCCGGAATTCGCCATGAAAATAGCCAAACCCCTGTTGCTGGTCAGCACACCCGTCGGTGTTGTGTGGGGAGTAACCGTGGCATATCGCATGCATGCATGGCTGGGATGGTTGATGATGGCGTTGCTGTCGGTGATCAGCATCTTCATTGGCTATACCGTACACGTTATCCGTCGTGAACAACGACAGCAAACAACCGGCGCGCAGTTGACAAGACCCAAAGTGACATGAGCCAGACCAATAACTTCGACATTGTTGTCATCGGTAGTGGACCTGCCGGTGAAGGTGCGGCGATGAATGCCGCCAAACATCACAAGAAAGTGGCGATGGTGGAGCGCTACATGGAAGTGGGCGGCGGCTGCACGCACTGGGGCACCATTCCCAGCAAGGCATTGCGTCATGCGGTCAAGACATTGCATGAGGTGCGCAACAATCCGTTGCTGCGCGAGCTGCGAGATTCGGTGCAACTGACTTACCCGCAATTGCTGGCCAATGCCAATGAAGTGATTGATACGCAAGTGAGTGCGCGGCGGCGCTTTTATGAACGCAACAGAGTGCCTGTCTTTTCCGGAGCTGCAAGCTTTATTGATGCACATACCTTGTTGGTCACGGCCGACAATGGTGCACAAACCACCATCACTGCTTCGTACTTTGTCATCGCCACCGGTTCGCGGCCCTATCATCCACCTGAGCTCGATTTTAATCATCCACGCATTGTTGATAGCGACAGCGTGTTGCGTTATTCGGGGCAGCCATTCTCAGTTACCATTTATGGTGCAGGTGTGATTGGTTGCGAGTACGCGAGCATCTTCATCAACCTTGGCGCCAAGGTGAATCTGGTGAACACCCAGGATCGTCTGCTGTCGTTCATGGACGAAGAAATTGCCGAGGCGCTTTCGTATCACCTCAGAGAACAGGGTTGCGTGATTCGTCACAACGAGCAATTCGCCGGTGTCACCGCGCGTGACAATGATGTGGTGCTGGAACTGGCTTCAGGACGTCGCATCAAATCCGACATTTTGCTGTGGGCCAATGGCCGTACTGGCAATTCCGGCAACATGGGACTGGAAGCACTGGGCATCATGCCCAACTCGCGCGGACAGCTGACAGTGAATGGTTATTATCAGACCAGTGTGCCGCATATCTATGCAGCGGGTGATGTTACCGGCCCGCCAGCACTGGCAAGTGCCGCGTATGTGCAAGGTGCATATGCGGTGGAGCACATTCTTGATCCTTCCATTGCGCCGCATTCACATGAGCTGATTCCCAGCGGCATCTACACCATTCCCGAGATTTCCTCGATCGGCAAAGGTGAACATGAATTGCAGGCGGCGAAAGTATCTTACGAAGTCGGTCATTGTGCATTCAAGAATCTGGCGCGTGCGCAGATGACAGGCGAGAACGTGGGCATGCTCAAGATCATCTTCGACACCAAAACACTGAAGATACTTGGCGTACACTGCTTCGGCGATGGTGCCTCAGAGATCGTGCATATCGGCCAGACCGTCATGGCCAATGATGCCATCAATGACATTCGCTATTTCACGCGCACTACTTTCAATTATCCAACCATGGCCGAAGCCTATCGACGTGCGGCATTCAATGGACTGAACCGGATGAGTTGATGAAGCTACGGACTTGATGCATGTCACCACGACGAATCATGATCATCGTGATGACATGAAAATCCGCTGTTGCAAAATTACCAGATGGATACTCGCTGTGCTGGCGGCCGGTACAGCTTGTCGCCGGGCTTGACATTGAATGCCTTGTAAAACGCGTCCATGTTGGTGATGGTGCCGAGTACACGGAAGCGTGGTGCCGAATGCGGATCGGTGGTCACATGCTTGATTGCTTCTTCCTTGCGGGATATTTCGCGCCAGTCCAGCGCCCAGCCGACAAAGAAACGCTGCGCACCAGTCAAGCCGTCAATCACTGCGGCCGGTTTGCCGTGCAATGACAGTTGATAGGCCTTGAATGCAATCGCGAGACCGGAAAGATCGGCAATGTTCTCGCCCAATGTCAGCTTGCCATTGAGGTGATATCCGGGAACCGGTTCATAGGCGGAATACTGGTCGATCAGCATTCTGGTTTTGGCGGCAAACCGCTGGTGATCTTCAGCCGTCCACCAGTTATGCAGGTTGCCATCGCCATCATACTGACTGCCCTGGTCGTCAAACGCATGGCTGATTTCATGACCAATGACTGCGCCGATGGCGCCATAGTTGAAAGCGTCGTCAGCTTTCATGTCAAAGAATGGAGGTTGCAATATGGCCGCCGGGAAAACAATCTCATTCATCTCCGGATTGTAGTAGGCGTTGATGGTCTGCGGCGTCATGATCCATTCCGTGCGATCAACCGGATGTCCCAGTTTGTTGATCTGCCGTTGATATTCAAACTCGCTGGCGCGAACCACATTGCCCCACAGATCATGAGGATCAATCTGCAGTGCCGAATAATCACGCCAGCGATCGGGATACCCGATCTTCACCATGATCTTGGCCAGCTTGGCCTGTGCCTGCTGCTTGGTCTCCGGGCCCATCCAGTCGAGTTGGTCAATCGACTGCCGGTACGCAGCGAGCAAGTTATCAACCAGCGCCTTGATGCGCTGTTTGTTCTCTTCCGGAAAATATGACTGCACATACAACTTGCCCAGTCCTTCGCCAATGGAGCTTTCGATCAGTGACAAGCCGCGTTTCCATCGTGCGCGATTTTCCGGCGTGCCACTTAATACTTTGCCGTTGAATGCAAAACTTTCATCTTCGAATGCTTTGGAGAGATAGGGTGCGGCGCCGCTGATGACTTTCCACTTCAGATACAGTCGCCAATCTTCCAGAGATGCCTGATCAAGCAGCTTGGCCATTTCCGTGACATAGCTGGGCTGACTGAGCAACAGAAAATCACTCTTGCCGGACACGCCTGATGCTTGCAGGAAAGCCGGCCACGCGAATTTGTCACTGACCTTGTGCAAGTCTGCCAGCAGGTACTTGTTGTAAGTTTTGACGGGATCACGATTGGCAACCTTGTCCCATTGCGCTGCCGCCAGTTCCGTTTCCAGTTTGATGACACGATCTGCGCCCGCTTCGGGACTGGATAAACCTGCCAGCTTGAACATGTTTGCAACGTGCTGGCGATATGCAGCGCGGATTTTTTTGTATGCGCCATCGTCGCCGTCCTTCAGATAGTAATCACGATCAGGTAATTCCAGTCCCGCTTGATAAATATCCGGCGCATAGTGTGTGGAGTCGTGGTTGTCGGAGTGCACGAACAGGGTCAGTGGCGTATTCAGTCCGCGCTTTCCCAGCGTTGCGAACATAGTTGCCAGTTCCTGCGAATTGCTGATGTGATCAATTGCACTCAGTTGCGCTGCAAGCGGCTTGCTGCCCAGTGATTGCAGCCGCGCTTCATCCATGAAGCTCGCATACAGGTCGCGGATTTTCTGTGCATCCGTGTCTGGCTTGATGGAAGTGTCATGCGCCAGTCCATCGACAATGCCGCGCAACTGGCTTTCGGTTTTGTCGATGAGTTCATAGAAGGTACCGTATCGTGATTTGTCCGGCGGAATTTTCACGGTGGCCAGCCATTTGCCGTTCACGTAGTCATAGAAATCATCCTGCGCCCGGACCTTGGTATCAAAGTCCAGATCACGAGAACGAAGATCGGCAGAAGTGCTGTTTGTCTTGCCGGTTGCAGCAAGCGCGGATGACGCGCTCCCAGCCAGGATCGCCAGACCTGACAGCGTGGCGACCAGTATCCGGGATTTGGGAAACGTAAAGAGGGGCATCGTTTTCATCACACTAATCCTTCTAATTCAAAAACTTATAACGCCAGAACTTGAAGATATTGCAATGCAACATGTCTTTCCGTATGATCCCTTTCCGTGATATTGCAATGCAGCAATATCGGATTTGAAAGAGGTAGGTAAAGATATGTTAGTCATAGCGATTGTGTTCCTGGTCAGTGTTGCGTTGTTCCTGTCATTACTGGCGGGCTCACGCAGTTAATCTGGAAATCAAAAGCTCGTTCCAAGACGCTCGTTGTCTTGACCATACGTTGCGGCCGTTGTTCAGGGCAGGGATTCCATCTTTTTTTCGCGCCCTGCCCGTAGCAATACCCACGTCAGTAACACGAACGGAATCAGTGCCAGTACATCGGCCGATGCACCTGCAAAGAAGGGATTGTGGGCCTGCGCCCACGCTGTTAAACCGGCATCGGCCGATTCGAATACTCCCGCCATCAGTGCAATGCCGATTCCGGCGATGGCGCCGCCTGCGATGTAGCCAGAGGCCATCAATACACCGTTGCTGCGATCTGCATTGGCGGTGATGGTTACCTCATCTTCACCGCGCGCCAGCGCATTGGCGCGGCGACGGCGATCCACCCACCAGCGTACAATGCCGCCGACCATCATGGGAATGGTGGTTGAGATGGGCAAGTATACGCCGACGGCAAAGTTCAATGAATTGATGCCGCACAGTTCCATGGTCAACGCGATCATCACGCCAAGCAGCATCCAGCTCCATGGCAATTGACCGCCCAGTTCGCCGCGAATGATGTAAGACATCAATGTTGCCTTCGGCGCATCATACTTTCTCACTGTACTGCCATCAGGGCGGGCGACGTAATGGCCGTTGATGCCGGGATCCACCAGCCATACCGGCTGGCCTTGATCGTTCACCAGATACTTGCCTGCCGGCCCGTCTTTGTCATCGCGTTTCTGCCACACATGATATTTGTTGTGATCATTTTCGGCTTGCAGTCCCTGTAAAGACTCCAGTTGCGGTTCAAGTTGATCCGCAGCCACATGCAACTGCGCTGAAGTAACCTGTTGTACAGGCACGTACACGGTGGCGATATCGTTGAGTTTCAGCAATATCGGTCCGAGCATCAGTGCGGACAACAAACTGCCAACGATGATGGCCCACTGTTGCGAACGCGGTGTCGCGCCAAGCAGATAACCGGTCTTCAAATCCTGTGAGGTGGTGCCGCCGTTGGACGCAGCGATGCATACGATGCCGCCGACGGATAACGCAGTGACATAGTGATCGGTGCCTGTCCATCCCACCAACAGAAATATCAGGCAGGTCAACAGCAGCGTAGCAATGGTCATGCCGGAAATGGGATTGGATGTGGAACCGATTTCACCGGTAAGCCGTGATGACACGGTGACGAACAGGAAACCAAAGATCACGATCAACAATGCACCCAGCAGATTCATGTGCAATGAAGGTGCCGCCATGATCCAGATAATCAGCACCAGCAGGCCAATGCCGACGAATTTCAATGACAGATCCTGTTCAGTGCGCAAGGCCGATGATGATCCGCCTATGCCGCGTTCCAGCGTTGATGTCATACCCCGCTTGAGACTGCCGAGTATTAGCGGCAATGAACGAATCAGGCTGATGATGCCCGCCGCAGCCACCGCGCCTGCACCGATGTACAGCACATAACTGCCGCGAATGTCATCAATACTCATTTGCGAGATGGGAACTGCACCGGGTGCAACAGCGCCGGGAATGTAATCGCCCAGCAGCTTGATCATGGGAATCAGCACCAGATAGGACAGCACACCACCGGCACACATCACGCCGGAAATGCGCGGGCCAATGATGTAACCCACACCCAGCAACTCTGGTGATACTTCACATGAAATGGATGCCGCCTTGAACGGTGCGGCAAAGATTTTTTCCGGCACGTCCTTCCATAGTTTGAATGCCGACATCAGCAATTTATAAACTGTGCCGATGCCGAAGCCGACAAAAATGGTACTGGCATTCAATCCCTGCAATGCACCGCGCGCTTCTTGTTGTTTTGCCTCATGCGATGCGGCTTCACGCGATTCGATGGATGCTCCAGCCTTCAACACTTCCGCGCAAGCGGTGCCTTCAGGATATTTGAGCTTGCCATGTTCACGCACAATCAATGCACGCCGCAACGGCACCATCATCAGGATGCCCATCAGCGCACCAATGGTGCCTACCAGCATCACTCGCGTGAGTTCAAGATCAAATCCCAATATCAATATTGCCGGCATGGTGACGCCCACGCCAAAGGCAATGGATTCACCGGCGGAACCCGCTGTCTGTGCGATGTTGTTTTCAAGGATGCTGGCATCGCGTGCGCCCATGCGTGCCAGCAGGCGAAACAAAGTCAGCGAGATAACCGCGACCGGAATGGAAGCGCTGACAGTCAAGCCCACTTTCAATACCAGGTACAGCGACGATGCGCCAAAGATCATACCCAGCACGGCACCCACAATTACGGCGCGCCAGGTGAATTCCGGCAGATGCGAATTGGCGTCAATGTATGGAGTAAATGCTGGTGATTCCGGCTTGCTCATCGCGATCCCCAATCTTTTTATGGGTGTTCCTGCGAATCTATCATGTGACTTGCCGAAACTTAACTGCTGTCGATAATGTGTTTCATGAAGAACAGCACACGTTTCCCTGCAGGCAATGACGCCAGTCACAGATCAAATCACCGGCTAGTCTACTCCACCGATACCGGGAGAATTTGCCCAACCTGTGGTAAGGCCGTTGCTGCGTGCAGTTGCAGACAGGTAAAGCCGGTAAGCAGGGGCGATGGCATTGTGCGCGTTTCCCGCGAGACCAAGGGCAGGGGCGGTAAGTGCGTCAATGTCATCAGTGGTCTTGCTCTGGGTCCGGCGGAACTTGAAACACTGTGTACGCAATTGAAAAAACGCTGCGGTACCGGCGGTACGGTGAAAGAAGGTGTCATCGAGATTCAAGGTGAACACCGCGATGCCCTGGTGGCGGAGTTGAGCAAGCGTGGCTACACCGTCAAGAAGGCGGGCGGCTGATGTTGAGCGGTGAATTGATCGAAAGAAACGGATAGCTTCAGCGGGAATCAACCAGTGCGGATCAACAAATTCATCAGTGAGACCGGCATTTGCTCGCGTCGTGAAGCGGATCAGTGGATTGAGCAGGGCAGAGTCACTGTCAATGGTCAGCCTGCAACGCTGGGCACCAGGGTCAATGAAAGTGACAAGGTTTATGTGGACGGCAAGCCATTGCGCGCCAGACCGGCACTTGTTTACATCGCCTTGAACAAGCCGGTTGGCATTACTTGCACATCCGAGCCGCATATCAAGGACAACATTGTTGATTTTGTTGGTCACAAGGAACGCATCTTTCCCATTGGCAGACTGGACAAGGATTCGGAAGGTTTGATCCTGCTGACCAACGATGGCGATGTCGTCAACGACATCCTGCGCGTGGAGAACGCACATGAGAAGGAATACATCGTGACTGTTGACAAACCCATTACCGAGGCTTTCATCAAGGGCATGAGCAACGGAGTTCGCATACTGGGCAGCATGACCAAGCGCTGCAAAGTCATCAAAATGGATGACAAAACATTCAGGATTGTTTTAACGCAGGGACTCAATCGCCAGATACGCCGCATGTGTGCAGCATTTGATTACCGGGTGGTAAAACTCAAGCGCATTCGCATCATGCACATTGAACTGGGCGATCTCAAAAAAGGGCAGTGGCGGAATCTGACGGATGACGAAATCGGGCGATTCAAACTTTGAGTGTTGCGTACTCTGCAGTGCGCATAAAAAAAGCCCGCGTAAAGCGGGCTTTTTTGCAGAAGTTATTGTCCTGATCAAATCAGGTCTTTTACGCCGTCTTTTTCTTCAAGCAATTCCTTGTGTGTGGCGTCCATTCTTGCGCGCGAGAACGCATTGACTTCAAGTCCCTGCACGATTTGATACTTGCCATCCCTGCAAGTGACGGGATAACCATAGATAACACCGGGTGCAATGCCATAGCTGCCATCGGAAGGAATGCCCATGCTCACCCAGTCACCGGGCGCGGTACCCAATGCCCAATTGCGCATGTGATCAATGGCGGCAGATGCTGCGGAGGCGGCAGAAGATGCACCTCGCGCCTTGATTACCGCAGCGCCGCGTTGTTGCACGGTGGGAATGAAGGTATCCGCATACCAGCCTTGATCCACCAATGACAACGCCGGTTTGCCATCGACCATCGCCGCATGCAGGTCAGGATATTGTGTGGATGAATGATTGCCCCACACCGTGACGCGTGAAACCTGTGTGACATGCTTGCCGGTCTTTTCTGCCAGTTGCGAAACCGCACGATTGTGATCGAGACGCAGCATGGCAGTGAAGCTGGCCGGGTTCAAATCCGGTGCGTTGCGTTGTGCAATCAGTGCATTGGTGTTGGCGGGATTGCCGACCACCAGCACTTTGACATCACGACTGGCAACGGCATTCAATGCCTTGCCTTGTGCAGAGAAAATCTGCGCATTGGCCAGCAGCAAATCTTTGCGTTCCATGCCGGGTCCGCGCGGACGTGCGCCGACCAGCAATCCATAATGACAATCCTTGAAGGCCACTTGTGCATCATCAGTGGCGACAATCTTGTTCAATGTCGGAAAAGCGCAATCATTCAACTCCATCACCACGCCCTGCAATGCCGGCAATGTGGGAGTTATTTCCAGCAGATGCAGATTGACTGGTTGATCCGGGCCAAGCATGGCGCCGGACGCGACGCGGAAGGCCAGTGCATAACCGATATTGCCGGCTGCACCGGTGATGGCGACATTGACAGGGGTTTTCATGGACAAGTTCCCAGCGAAAAAAGAGGATGTAAATCAGTGCAAATTCTAGCTGAATTTCATGATGTGTGGAGCACGCATTGTACTGTCATCCACAATCGGTACACTAACACGCTGTTGAAAAAAGGCTGGCCTGCCCTTTTTCAGATCTTTCCTTCAGATTGGGGATTTGCCATGTATCGTCTGGTGTGGGAATTTGATGCACAGCCCGAACGCGTTGCTGATTTCGAGAAAGTATATGCAGTCGATGGACGCTGGGCCGCTTTTTTCCGGCAGAGCCCCGATTATCTGGGCACCGAGCTGTACAAGAACACCAATGACCCGCATCGTTTTGTGGCAGTGGATTGCTGGCGTTCGCGTGTCGCCTATGAAAATTTCCGCAAGGGCAACGCAGATGAATATGCCAAGCTGGATGAATGGTGCCGGCAATTGCTTGCGCATGAGCGCATGTTGGGCTCCACTGATGATGGCAAGGGTTGATCTTTAGCAGGTTGTTGAAAAACTCATTATTATCTATTTGCATGCCGTCGGCATTGGCTCCCTTGCTGGCAGCATTGTGGATTGTTCAAAAACGCCGTGAATATGTCCCTATAGGCCCTGACAAAAACATTGCGTTGCGCAATCCATGCTGCACGCAAGCCCTGGGTATACTTCCATGTACACCCGTTCGGCGGAACAAAGCTGTGCTTTGTTGCGAGCACCGCCTCACCCATGTTTTTGACAGTTTTGAAAAATATAGACAATGCTGCCGCTCGGGTTAATTTTTTCAACAAGCTGTTAGATTGCGATTTCC
>DASZSV010000065.1:0-51024 GCA_035548495.1 Steroidobacteraceae bacterium | reverse complement strand
TAAACCAGCCTTCCATTGTGGGTACCTCGACGTTCTGGCAGTACATCAGTGTCAGACAATCGCCAAGAACCAGCGGCACCATCACCATCCAGAATCACTTCAATGCATGGGCAAGTCATGGCATGAATCTCGGTCAGCAGAGCATGCAGATCATGCTGACTGAAGGCTGGAATGGCAGCGGTCAATCCAATGTCACGGTGTGGGAAGGCGGCAGCGGCGGCGGTTCGAGCAGCAGTTCCAGCAGCGGCGGTGGTGGCGGTGGCGGCTCAAGCGGCAGTGTCACACTCAATTCATGGCAGGCATCACAGCACAGCAGTGATCTGACGGTGTGGACCGGTGGCGTTGGCGGCTTCAAGGTCGGTGACTGGTTGCAGTTCAACAACGTCAACATGACTGGCAAAACACGCATGAACTTCAATCTTGCATCAACCTCCAGTGGCAGCTACAAGATCGTTCTTGACAGCTACAGTGGCACGCAGATTGGTACACTGAATTATTCCTCCACCGGCGGCTGGAACAATTACAACAACCAATCCTGTTCCTTGAACCTGAATGGGGCCAGTGGCAATCACACGCTCTATGTCATTGATAGCAGCGGTGCTGCCAATCTCGGCACACTGACTGTGCAATAATCTTCCATGTTGCATGCAACCCCTTCTCTCTGAGAAGGGGTTGTTTGATTGTCTGATTTCAAATCCATAGACGCATGTGATTCCCATGATTTCCGGTTCCAGGAAAAATCTCTTTTGGGCGGCACTGTCGGGTGCAGTACTTGCCTATTGCATCAATTACTGGCTGGCTGATTCCGGTCAGCAGCAAAAAATTGCCGCAATGGAAAGCAAGATAAGAAATCTGGAAAGCTTGCTGGCGCAAGCAGAGAACGACTCGAAAAATGCACAACCATTCTCGATCAATCAAGGCGGCAGCAATCACTTGACGGTGGCCAGCCAGGTCAATGATGCAGCCAAACATGCAAAGGACAATGGACAAGGCTGTGCTGCACCAGTGGATCCTGCCGTGGTGAACAGCGTCAAGTTGTTGCGAAATCTGGAAACCGGCCCGGAGAATGATTCACGCACCTTCGCGCAAAAAATCAATGATCTCCTCGCAGGTAACCCAACCCGGGAAAAAATTGCGATCGCCAGCAAGGGAATCTTTGACATGGCGCGTGATCGTGAACATTTACCCGACTATGCACTGCAATCCATCTACAGCACTCAAACTGATCCTGATCTGAAACGTGTTGTCGCACAGGTCATGGCACAGCGGGGAAATGACACTCTGCTGAATGATCAGGTTGAACAGGCACAGGCTAAGCTGAAAAGCGATCAACCGCGCGACCGTCAGGATGCGCTGGTGCAGCTTGGCAAATTACGCAACGTGAAAGCCGCTGATGCCATATTGCCGTACTTGAATGATCCCGATGTCAACGTGAGACTGGATGCACTGCTGGCGCTGCGTAACACCGGCAATGAACAGGACGCCAGCTATGTTGAAATGATGCGCAATGATCCCAATCCTGCAGTGAGTTCGCTGGCAACCGATGTGGCCAGCGATTTGAAAGATCTCAGTACTCATGCGCGGACCAGCATGTCCTCTTCGGATATCGAAGCGGGATTGCCACCGATGTGAATGCTGCGTCGTGAGTTCGCTGCATTGACCTCACGATCCTGACGCGGCACCATTCGGACGATGATGTTCATCAAAACAAAATTTTTCAGGTTGTTGCCAGTTGTAATCTTCGCCGCGGGTCTCGGTGGCTGTGTGACATCGCCGCCCACATCGCCGGACAATCTGTGCAGCATCTTCAAGGAGAAACACGGATGGTACAAGGCCGCCAAATCGGCGGAGTCCCGATGGCATTCACCCATTCCAGTGATGATGTCGTTTATCTATCAGGAGTCACGTTTCAAGGGCAGGGCCAAGCCGCCGCGCACAAGAATTCTGTGGATCTTTCCCGGGCCGCGACCCAGTTCTTCCTACGGTTATGCGCAGGCAAAGAAAGAAGCGTGGGAAGGTTACCGGCAAGATAGCGGACATCATGGCGCGGATCGCAATGATTTCGATGATGCCATCGACTTCATCGGCTGGTACAACGCCCAGACACATGAACGGAATGGCATTGCAAATAACGATGCGTTTCATCTGTATCTTGCCTATCACGAAGGACAGGGTGGTTTCGCGGAACACACTTACGCACACAAGAAGTGGTTGATTCAAACTGCGAGAGGCGTTGCAGCGCGTTCAGCACGATACGAAAGCCAGCTCAATGGTTGTCGCAAGGAACTGAACCGGCATTGGTGGTGGCCGTTCTGATGTGAGCACGAACATTTGATGTTAAAAAAACGGCCTCGCAAGAGGCCGTTTAAATTCACAGTGAGTGAAGAAGGGACAATCAGAACGCGAGCTGTGACCACACGCCGATTTCGTTGGTCTTGGTGGTGTTGGCGCCAGCATCTGCCTTGGTGTACTTGTAGCCGATGGCAAGGTCCACATTCTTGCGCGGTGCGATGGAAACGCCAAGATTGTAGTACTGGTTTTCATCCGAGCTGCTCAGATCCTTGCTGGGCTTGGCGTCTTCATACTTCGCAAAGATGCCAACCATTTTGCTGACCTTGACCGAACCCCACACAGAATAGCCATCGGCCTTGTCTGTCACTGCGGCATTCTTTACCAAGGCGGTGCTGTAGTTGTCTGCGGTGAAGTATTCGCCACCGACGCGGAAATTGCCGCTCACGTAAGCAACCAGTGCGTCAACGCGTGACGCGGTGTTTTCGGGTCCGCTGGATTCCAGATCCTGCCCCAGTTTTCCGGTGCGATAGCCAACAGCCAGCGTGAGTCCCTTGACAGGAACAATGCTGATGCGGCTTTCAAAGTCCATGGACTTGGCGCGGGAAAAATTTTTGTAGCCATTGCCATTGACGATGGACACGGCGTAGTTGAACACACCGTTGCCGGCCGTGCCGCTGGCATGCAAACCCCAGTCTGCGGAAGTGGCAAATCCGGTCCGGTCGGTCAGGGTCTTTTCAAAATAGCGATAACCGTACAAACCTTCCACAAAGGGAATCCACGGCATGTCGGCGGAACCAACACGCAGCGTGAAGGCGTCGTTGAGCTTGGCCTGCAGATAGGCCTTCTTGATGAAAACTTCGGTTGCACCAACGCTGCTTGAATACTGGAAGTCCGTCGTGACGTCGGCGGCCCAGGTATCATCAAACGTGTGGTCAATGCTGACGTAGAAACGCGTGACGTCCACTCCAAAGCCGCTGTTGTCCTGGCTGACATCGTTTTTCTTGCTGTCAATATTGGTGAAGTCGACATACGTTTTGCCGCTGACTTTGGTCGTTTCGTCTGCAGCGTGTGTGTTTACTGAGAAAAAGCAAGCAGCCGCTACGGCAGTCGCTACGATCGTATTGCGCATGGGCAACTCCAAAAACAAAAAATGAGTTAAAGAAAATTTGACGGCGCAAAACTTACACAGGATGTATGACAGTTATATGACGGACATGAAGTTGCTGGTGACGTCAGTATTACAGTTGCAAGTCGCGCTTCGTTTCATCCGCCGGGGCGAAGTCACACAATTGCAATGGCGGGCGAAATCAAAACAGGTTTTGTTGCAGAACAGTGACTTATGGAAGAACGTTGATTGGCGGTAATGATGCATCCGCAATGGTTCGCGTGGAGTTTTGTGCCTTGAACGGGATTGACGGATGCAACCGCCGCCAGAAATTTTTTAATCCGGGCTGTCATCTATCTTTAATACAACTGTGCATTCGGGTAGACTGGCCTCCCGTCGCGGGGTGCTTGATTCCGATTGTGTTTCTGGCTTTCAATAGCAGTGAGCACGCAAGTCGCCTGAATTCTCCCTTCGAAATTTTTTTGCTTCACCCTCACTCGACGGTGTTCCATGACCCAATTTATTTGTGTGACGGGCGGTGTGGTTTCCTCATTGGGGAAAGGCATCGCCGCCGCGTCGTTAGGCGCCATTCTTGAAGCCCGCGGCCTGAAGGTGGCGATGCTCAAGCTCGATCCCTACATCAATGTGGATCCCGGCACCATGAGTCCGTTTCAGCACGGTGAGGTATATGTGACTGATGACGGCACCGAGACGGATCTTGATCTTGGTCACTACGAGCGCTTCATCCGTACCACCACTTCGCGCAACAGCAACTTCACCACGGGTCGCATTTATGAGCGCGTGATCGCCAAGGAACGCCGCGGCGATTATCTTGGCGCCACGGTTCAAGTCATTCCGCATATCACCGATGAAATCAAGCATTGCATCCGTCTGGGTGCGGGCGATGCCGACATTTGCATGGTGGAGATCGGCGGCACCGTGGGCGACATTGAATCATTGCCCTTCCTTGAAGCCATTCGTCAGCTTGCCGTTGAACTGGGCCGCGACAATGTATTGTTCATGCACCTGACACTGGTTCCCTATATTCCGACTTCCGGTGAAATCAAGACCAAACCCACGCAACACTCAGTGAAGGAACTGCGTTCGATCGGTATTCAACCTGACATTCTGCTGTGCCGTTGCGCCAGTACGATTCCGGATGAGCAGCGCCGCAAGATCGCACTGTTTACCAATGTGGAAGAAAAAGCGGTGATCTCTGCGGTGGATGCCGATGACATTTACAAGATTCCACAGTTGTTGCACGAACAGCATCTCGATGACATCGTGGTTCGCAAGTTGCACTTGAATGCGCCACCGGCCGATTTGCAGGAATGGAAGCAAGTGGTCAGTGCCAAGGCGAATCCGGATACTACGGTCAACATTGCGATGGTGGGCAAGTATGTTAATTTGCGCGACGCCTACATTTCACTCAGCGAAGCATTGACGCATGCGGGATTGCGCACGCACACGCGCGTGAAGATTGATTTCATTGAAGCTACTGACATTGAAAAACATGGCACGGGTGCACTCGACGGCATTGATGCCATTCTGGTGCCGGGCGGATTTGGCGAGCGTGGTGTGGAAGGCAAGATTCAGGCAATCAGATATGCACGCGAACACAAGATTCCCTATCTCGGCATCTGTCTCGGCATGCAACTGGCCATTATCGAAAACGCCCGCAACGTTGCAGGACTCGAAGGCGCACATTCCACCGAATTCAATCGCAATGCACCGCATCCGGTGATTGCATTGATCTCCGAGTGGCAGGATCAGAAAGGTTCAGTTGAACAACGCAGTGAAACTTCCAATCTTGGCGGCACGATGCGACTGGGTGCACAGGAGTGCCGTTTGTCACATGGCTCAAAAGCGCACCAGATTTACGGTGCGGATGTGATCATGGAACGTCATCGTCATCGTTATGAGTTCAATAACAAGTATCTGCAGAAGCTCATGAATGCCGGATTGCGTTTCTCGGGCTTTTCGCGTGATGGCCTGGTCGAAATGATTGAACTGCCTGATCATCCGTTCTTTGTGGCCTGCCAGTTCCATCCGGAATTCAAGTCCACACCGCGTGATGGTCATCCGTTGTTCACCGGCTTTGTGAAAGCGGCAAGGGCTTATCGGATAGCCCAGATGCCAAAAGCGGCAGGTGCTTAATGCGGGGTGAACTTTCAGAACTGTATGTGACCGGTCAGGGTGTATTCGTCATTCCCGCTAAGGCGGGAATCCAGTGAAATCAATTGTCCATATTTATTCGGAATGCACCGGAACTGGTTGCGAGAGAAATGTCCCTTGGCATGAATACCTGAATTTAATAGAGATCAATTTTTATTGATGATTTAATGACTGGATTCCCGCCTTCGCGGGAATGACGAGTCACGTAGTCGAGGTTTTTCTGCCATTTCCAAACGCCACATTGCCTGATATGAAATTGCAATGAAACTATTCAACTTTGAAGCCGGTCCCGACAAACCATTCTTCCTCATCGCCGGTCCCTGCGTGATCGAAAGCGAACAGCTGGTTATTGATACCGCCGGCACATTGAAAGAACTCACGACAAGATTGAAAGTGCCGTTCATTTTCAAATCATCATTCGACAAGGCAAATCGTTCATCCGCGAAAAGTTTTCGTGGTCCCGGCATGGAAGAAGGTTTGCGGATCCTGTCGGAAGTAAAGCGTCAGTTGAATGTGCCGGTGCTCACCGATGTGCATGAAGACACGCCATTATCCGAGGTCGCCAGCGTGGTGGATGTGCTGCAAACACCGGCGTTTCTGTGCCGCCAGACCAATTTCATCCGCAACTGTGCTTCACAAGGCAAGCCGGTGAATATCAAGAAAGGCCAGTTCCTCTCGCCGTGGGAAATGCAGAATGTCGTTGATAAAGCGCGTTCCACCGGCAATGAGCAGATTCTGGTGTGCGAACGTGGCTTCAGTTTTGGTTACAACAACCTGGTGTCTGACATGCGTTCGCTGTCCATCATGCGCGCCACCGGTGCGCCGGTGGTGTTTGATGCCACGCATTCCGTGCAATTGCCTGGCGGCCAGGGCACCGCATCGGGTGGTCAGCGTGAATTTGTCCCTGTTCTGGCGCGTGCTGCCGTGGGCGCAGGTGTTTCCGGCCTGTTTATGGAAACCCATCCCGACCCGGAGAAAGCATTATCCGACGGCCCCAATGCCTGGCCGCTGCAACGCATGGCATCATTGCTTGCAAGCCTGAAAGAATTAGATCAAATTGTGAAATCCAAACCTTACGAGGAAGAGCTGTTATGAAGATTGTTGATATTCGCGGCCGCGAAATCATTGATTCGCGCGGTAACCCCACAGTGGAAGCCGATGTCGTTCTGGACAATGGCATCGTGGGCCGTGCTGCCGTGCCATCGGGCGCCTCCACCGGTTCGCGTGAAGCCATGGAACTGCGTGATGGTGACAAGAGCCGCTACATGGGCAAGGGCGTGCTCAAGGCGGTTGCCAATGTAAACGGTGAATTGAAGAACGCCGTGCTGGGCCGCGATGCAATGGATCAGGCCGGTCTCGACAAGACCATGCTTGATCTCGATGGCACTGAGTTCAAAACTCGTCTGGGTGCGAATGCACTGTTGTCCATTTCGCTGGCCACTGCACATGCCGCAGCCAAGGCGAACAAGCAAGGTTTATACAAGTATCTGGGCAAGTATGGTGCTGCATCCAGCACGTTGCCAGTACCCATGATGAACATCATCAATGGTGGTGCGCATGCCGATAACAGCGTGGACATTCAGGAGTTCATGATTCTGCCTGTCGGCGCGCCTTCATTGTCGGAAGCACTGCGTTATGGCGCAGAGATTTTCCACACGCTCAAAAAAGTATTGCATGAGCGCAAGCTGGCAACGTCGGTTGGCGATGAAGGCGGCTTTGCGCCGGATCTGCCTTCCAACGAAGCCGCGCTGGAAGTCATTCTGGAAGCCATTGATCGAGCCGGCTACAAGGCTGGCAAGCAAATCTTCCTGGCACTGGATGTGGCCAGCTCCGAGTTCTACAAGGATGGCGTATATGACCTTGCATCCGAGAACCGTAAGTTCACTTCCGCCCAGTTCACCGATTATCTTGAGGGTCTGGCCAATCGTTATCCCATCATCAGCATTGAAGATGGGATGGATGAAAGCGACTGGAATGGCTGGTCATTGCTGACGCAACGTCTGGGCAAGAAAGTGCAGTTGGTGGGCGACGATTTGTTCGTCACCAACACCAAGATTCTCAAGCGCGGTATTGACGAAAAGATCACCAACTCCATCCTGATCAAGCCCAACCAGATTGGCACCCTGACTGAAACACTAGCTGCCATCAACATGGCCACCGATGCCGGTTATTCCGCCATCGTCTCGCATCGTTCGGGTGAAACCGAAGATTCAACGATTGCGGATATTGCTGTTGCGACCCGTGCAACACAGATCAAGACCGGTTCGATGTCACGTTCGGATCGTATTGCCAAGTACAACCAGTTGCTGCGGATTGAAGCGGAACTCGGCAGTGCTGCGAAATACGCTGGCGTTGAAGCGTTCTCGGTGCCGGTGCCGGGTGTTTCGTGCTGAGCACGATGATTTTGCGTTAACGAGAGTGGTGGGTTATGCGGCAGAACCGCTAACCCACCCTAGTCGGCCCGGACAGGGAGTTGCTTTCGACGGGGTCAGGGGTGAGGGGGCAATCGAAAGTTTTGTTACTCGTTATCAAGCGATTACAATGTCCGCATGAAAGCCGTTGCGATAACAATGTTGATCATGATACTGGGGTTGCAATACCGCCTGTGGGTATCCGACGATGGCATGCGCGAAGTATGGCGATTGCGCAAGGAAGTCACTTCGCAGACCGAAGAGAATGCAAAACTCAAGGAGCGCAATCGCAATCTTGCCGCTGAAGTGCTCGATCTCAAGAAAGGCAAGGCTGAAATCGAAGAACGTGCGCGCGCTGATCTTGGCATGGTGGGGGCCAACGAAACTTTCTTTGAAGTGGCGCCGGTACCGTCACACAAGACGACGGACTCATCCAGTGAATCATCAAGCAACGCTTCCGTGCCTGCCACTATTTCTTCACCCGGGCACGCCCTGATTCCGATGCAGGCGCGCGGGCAATAACATCATTCCCAACGCAATGAATGTCGCATCCACGCGTTATCGCGTCATCATGCCGGCGGCCGGATCCGGCAAACGCATGGTGGCAGCGGAAAAGCCCAAACAATATCTCGAGCTGTTCGGCAAGACCGTCATTGAATGGGCGCTGTCATGTTTCATCAATGATGAGCGTTGCACCGGCGTGGTGGTGGCGCTGGCCAAGGACGATGAATACTGGTCCTTGCTGCCGTCGTCGAAGCATCCAAAGATTCGCACCGTAACCGGTGGCGCTGAACGAGTGGACTCAGTACGCAATGGATTGCTGTTGCTGCAAGGCGCGGCGGCGTTGAAAGCAATGGCAGGCGAATGGATTCTGGTGCACGACGCTGCGCGGCCCTGCTTGCAGCGTTCTGATGTGGATGCATTGCTCGCCGCGGTGAGTGCTGATGAAGGTCTTGCCGGTGGACTGCTTGCTACACCGGTTGCCGATACTCTGAAGCAGTCGGATGACAAACAGCGTGTAACGCACACCGTCCCTCGCAACCATTTATGGCGCGCGCAGACACCACAGATGTTTCGCTTCGATGTATTGCACCGCGCATTGCACAGTGCGCATGCATCCAGAGTGACCGATGAATCGTCCGCGGTTGAATTGCTTGGCTATCAACCGCGCATTGTTGCCGGACGTGCTGACAACATCAAAATCACGGTGACGGATGACTTGCGGCTGGCGGAACACATTCTCAGGTCAGGAACATCATGACAACATCGCTTCGCGTTGGACAAGGTTACGATGTGCATGCCTTTGGTGAAGGTGATCATGTCACATTAGGTGGTGTAAAGATTCCACATGCTTGCGGCATCAAGGCGCACTCCGATGGCGATGTGATACTGCATGCACTCTGCGATGCCTTGCTTGGTGCTGTGGCGCTGGGTGATATTGGCATGCACTTTCCTGATACGGATGCCAAATGGAAAGGAGCGAACAGTCGTGACCTGCTGCGGCATGTGATGTCATTGATCAATGCACAGTCGTATCATGTGGTGAATGTCGATGTGACCGTCCTTGCAGATACGCCGCGCATTGGCAAGTATCGTGAGCAGATGCGCGCCAATATCGCGGCTGATTTGCACATCGACGTCTCGCAGGTCAATGTCAAAGCCACTACCAGTGAAGGCATGGGATTCATTGGTAAACGCGAAGGTCTGGCGTGCCATGCCATTGCATTGATTGAGCGCTGATATGAACGTTGTAAAAATACTTGCGTGTTGGCGTCTCTGCCGCAAGTTGATGCTGTCTGTCAATCAATGATCCAGTAACGTACCTGTTGTTCATCAAGAAATTGACGCGCGTTTTTTCCTTGCAGCATTGCAAGCGTGGATAACAATCCTGCTTCAACACAGGTGCTTGCCGCTACGGTAATGGAACGCGGTGCATCAACCACCGGCCAACCAGTGCGAGGATCAATAATATGCCCGTAGCGAACACCATCTTTGAGCAGAAAGCGTCGCGCATCGCCGCTGGTCGCCAGTGCGCCATGTTCCAGTTCGAGAACCATCGCAGCTTCACGATCTGTACCGGGACGCTCCACGCCAATCTGCCACGCGCCTGTGGGCGCGATGCGGTCAGCACGCAGGTCGCCGCCAAAATTGACGAGAAACGGAACACTGCGTTGCGCAGCCAGTAATTCATGTACACGATCAACCGCATATTCCTTGCCGATGCCGCCAAGATCAAGCTCCATGCCTTCAGGCAGCATGATCTGTGGTGCTTGCCACTTGATTTTGTCAAAACCGACCAGTGGCAAAATGAAGTTCACCGCCGAAGCTGATGGAATGCGATCCGAACCATCGAATGTCCACACTCTTCGCAACGCCCCAGAAGTGATGTCGAACAAGCCATCACTCAATTCATGACATTGCGCGGCAAAGTCCAGCAACTTTGCGGTTTCTGCATCGACGTCCATCGCCTCTCCGGCATTGCGATTAATGATGGTGATGATGCTGTCATCGCGATAACGGCTGTACTTCTTCTCAATGCGCCATGCTTCTTCCGCTGCAAGTTGTATCAGCGTGTGTACCCTGCGGCGGTTGTCGTCAGCAACCAGGATTTCGCAGGGACTGCCCATTGCAAAAAAGCGACCCGCCAGCAACCCATCGCTGCGTTTCTCGATGCGGAGTCCGGCAGGTACCGAGCCAGACGAGCGGGCGTTTGCTTTCATGAATCAGTTGGAAAATTTCCATTCAAATTGAATCAGGAATGCCTTGAGTCCGGGATACAGATTCAATCCCTGCAACACACCAGGCCCCGGCATTTTCTGATCTGGAGTTTGCTGATAGAACTCGGCGCGTATCGCATATTCATTGCCTTTGCTGGGGCTGTCGAAATCGCCTCTGGTCTTGAAGGCATACTTCAATCCAAAGGTCAGGGCGTGAAGCGCGCCCAGTCGTGAATCGGCAGAAGCAGCATCAACATAGGATATGTTGTTGCTTAACCAGGGAACATAGAAGTTTGCAGCGCTTTGTCTGTACCAGCGCAATTGCGGCTCAATATAGCCATCGTGATCCCCATTGAACAATCGCCAGTTCAACTGCAACGTGTCTGAATGAATTCCCCAGTTGTCGGTCATGTGGCGTACCGATGTTGAAATGGTTGAGTCATCCAGCGCAATGTGGTTCTCCCAGAAAATGCTGTTGCGAGTGCGAGATTGCGGACGCTTTTCGTACAGGTAGCCGGTGACGTTGCCGGTGTCATCGACAATGGAGATGATTTTGTAGGGATCATTGAGATAACCCGTCATGCGATCAGAAGAAATGTTGACATCGGCAATCCAGCGCCGCGTCATGATCTGCGTCAGCCCAAGCATCACATTGACATCCAGTTTGGATTCATCACCGTTCTTCTGGAAGCGGCTGTAATCGCTGCCCGCCACCGGTGCGCCGCCGATGGGCTGCACCGAATCATATTCACCATTCACTGCCAGTGACAGCGTAGTGTTCTTTTGATTGAAATCGTGACTTAACGTGGTATTCAGCGATGTGGACAGGAAATCGTGTTCGTAGGAAAGATCACCGCCGACACTGAGATGAGTCAATCTTGACAGGGGTTGCTGCCAGTTTGCATTGATCGCGAAACGTTGATCGCTGTAATTGGGGTCCATGGGCAGTTGGCCGGGCGCGATGCTGTACACCGTGGACCTTTCACTGATGCTTTGTCCCGAAGCAGTGGTGTATGTTTGCACAACTGGATTCAGGCTGGTGCCTGATGGTGATGCAAAGGTCTGTGTTCTGGTGCTGGGTATCGCGCCATTGGGTGTGGCACCGGAGAGGCTGTCATAGGTCAGCTTCACATCAAGCGTGCGTTCGTTACCGAAGCCGCCTTTCAGCTTTACCACCGGTTCCACAGCGGTGATGCGGCCATCACTCTCATGATAGTAAGTGAGTGCGGAGTCCGCGCTCCAGTCGCTCTGGTCTGCATGGACAGCGGGAACACCAAGCAGTGTGCAACTGGCGGCAAACAGTTTGCTTCTGGTCAATTGCATCCGCAGCCCCCGCCGGCAAACCCTCTGCCGCCTGATGAGGCTTCCTTGCTGAAGTACAGATGATCATCGATGGATGCTGCAAGTTCGTCATTGCCCGGTTGCATCGACTCGCGTGAAAGCAGGTCATGCTGCCATGGCTTGACGCCAAGCGTGCTGCACCCGGATGTGGTCATCGCGCCCACGATGGTCAGTGTGGCAAGTGCTGTGATGCGTACGCACCTTTGCATGATTGTCCGCCTGTGAATGAAAGTCCGGTTGTCTGAATCGTTCGAATAATCAATCGTTTTTAGCCGTTCGATTGAGTGTCACTATAAGCCGCCGGATATCATTGTGCTGATCGTTACTGTGTCTTCATCAGTAAATCTTTTTAATGATCTGCGCCGGTGTTCAGCGGCAGACTAAGGTTGTGCCAGTCAATCAGTTCAAGAGAAATTCAAATGCTAATGGAAATTATTCTTGCTCAAGCGAAAAGAACGGCGGCACTAACTATTGTCATGTTTCCCCTGTTTTCACCGTTGACATCTGCGGCGGAAACGCTTGACCTCGACGCTTACAAGGGCAAAGTGATCTATCTTGATTTCTGGGCTTCGTGGTGTGCGCCCTGCCGCGAGTCATTTCCGTGGATGGATATTGAACAGGAATTGTATGGTGGACGCGGTCTGGTGGTCATCGGCCTGAATCTGGATCAGGAGCGTTCAGCGGCGGACCGTTTCATCACCGCACTGAAGCCACATTTCAAAATCGACTTTGATCCGCAAGGTTTCATGGCCGAAAAATTCAGTATCACCGGCATGCCTTCAACGGTATTGATAGATCGTCATGGCAAGGTGCGTTTCACGCATATCGGCTTCAAGCCGCAGGACAAGCAGGCGCTGGATGCCGAAGTGCGCACCTTGCTGGATGAGCAATAGATGCCGACTATGCTAAAGTAACTGGCTGATTGATGAATCAGCGGCGATGTATGCGATGGAGAATGACGTGATGAGAAAACCGGTTCTGGCATTGATGCTGTATTTGATTGCTGATCTGGCGATGGCAGCGGGCGGACCGCTGGGAATTGATCATCGCTGGAATTACGACAACAGCGGTGTGTGGAACCGCAACGTGCAAAACGTGGTGGTCAATGGCGTCATTCTCAGTGATGCGCTGGCGGCGCTGTGGTATGGCAGTGACAGCCGTTTTGGCAAAACCAGCTGGTACGCACTGGATTCACTGGCAGTCGCGGGTGCTTCCACTGAAGTGCTCAAGCATGTGTTTCAACGTGAACGGCCGATTTATACCGACGATCCTGACAGGTGGTTTCAGGGATCGGGGAATGTCAGTTTTCCCAGCGGTGATGTGACGGCGGTAACGTCGATAATCACTCCATTTGTTCTGGAGTATCGTCACGATCATCCGGCAGTGTATCTGCTGGAGTTGCTGCCTCTGTATGATGGCATTGCGCGTATGAAGGTACAGGCACACTGGCAAACCGACGTGCTTGCGGGATATGCCGTCGGCACAGCGGCTGGATATTTCATGCATTCGCGCAAGATTCCGCTGACAGTTCAACTGTTGCCGCATGGTCTGACAGTGGGATTAAGTACACGATTCTGATGCCCGTCATGCCATATGAAATTGCGCCATCTTTCCAGAATGCACATGGTCATGCAGTCATTACTGCACGACTGAAAGCCCTGCCGGAACATTTCATCGTCCGTGAGTGGCTGGGCTTTGCACCGGACAACGAAGGTGATCACATGCTGGTGATCGTGCGCAAGCGCGGCGCCAATACGATGTGGGTGGCGAAGCAGTTGGCTCGATTTGCCACATGCGATGCACGTGATGTGGGCTTTGCGGGTCTTAAAGATCGTCATGCCATTACCGAGCAGGCATTCACCGTGCCGTCACGCCAATTGCAACCCAACGACTGGCTTCAGTGCAAGGGCGATGGATATGAAGTGATCGAAGCGCATCGCCAACGCCGCAAGCTTAAACGTGGTGCCCACAAGGGCAATGCATTCGAAATTGTGCTGACCAATGTTGTCGGAGACGAGTCCGCATTGAATGCGCGTCTCGATTTAATCAGGCAACTCGGCGTGCCCAATTACTTTGGGCTGCAGCGCTTCGGGCGTGATGGTGACAACCTGACGATGGCGAGAGACTGGTTTGAAAATGGCAAGATCATTGAAGACCGCCATCAACGCGGCTTTGCGTTATCTGCCGCACGTGCCTATCTGTTCAACTTGATCCTGCAGGCCCGCATTCAGCAACGCACATGGAATCAGTTATTAAATGGTGATGTCGCTAACCTTAGTGGCAGCAACAGTGTCTTTGCTGTGGATCAAGTGGATGATGTGCTGGCGAATCGCTGCAAGGAGTTTGATATCCATCCCACGGGCGCATTATGGGGTAAGGGCGATTTACGTTCACAAGGTGCTGTTAAAGAACTTGAATTGCGAATCGCCGACGAGTGCATTTCGATTTCGCAAGGGCTGATTAAAGCCGGGCTTGAACAGGAGCGTCGCGCGTTACGTGTACAGGTGCGCGATCTCAACTGGAAGCTGGAGAATAATCAGCTCACATTACAGTTCTCGTTGGCCAAGGGCGCATTTGCGACGGCAGTTCTTGCGGAGCTGGTCGGTTCGAGCGCCGAGGCACTGACGGAGAGCGAAGACAGCTAGCGCTCCGACCGTGTCAAAAATACTTGACACGATCATGGTGTAAAGTATATTTTACATCCTCAAGTTGGCAGAGGGGGCGTCATGTCGTTCCGCGAAAAATCTACCTGGGTTACGTTTGTATTGCTGCTGGTGATGTTCGTTATTTACTTCAGCAAGGCATTCTTTGTGCTGCATGGTCACAGTGACGGGAGTCCGGTGCCGGGTGTCAGTTTGTTTGGGCTGTTCTGGCTGCTCGTTGCTGGATTTGTTGTCGTAGAGATTGTTGTACACATTCTCCTTGCTTCGTTTTCACCCAAGGAAGCAAACGCGCCGCTGGACGAACGTGAAAAGCTGATCGCGATGAAATCAACTCAACCTGCGTTTTATGTGCTGCTGGTGGGTGCCTTTCTGTCCATCGGCACGATTCACCTGAGAACCGACGCCTTTCACCTGGCCCACAGCGTTCTGTTTATCATCTGGATCGCAGAACTCGTGCGTTACGGTATGCAGTTATTTTACTTCCGTCGTGGTGTTTGATCATGCGTGGTCCATTGATCACCAACCACATCCGGCAGTTGCGTTCGGATCACAATGACATGACACAGCAAGAATTGGCGGATAGTGTTGGGGTGACTCGCCAAACCATTAACGCCATCGAGCTTGAAAAATATTCACCTTCTCTCGAAGTGGCATTCAAGATCGCGGCAGTGTTCAAGATGCCACTGGAAAAAGTGTTTCAGTATCGCGGCTAGGTCGCTTTATCTCGGTCACTTTCCCAGCAATACATACACCGCGCCATGACCGCCGTCATTGGCGCGGGCTGAGCCAAACGCCAGTACGGCATCGCATTGACGCAGCCACAGGTTGACCACATTTTTCAGTACTGGTCCACGCGGTCCTGAACGGCGGCCCTTGCCATGTATCACCCGAATGCAACTGAACTCGCGTGCAATGGCGTCGACAACAAACTCGCGCAACGCAGCGCGAGCCTCGATCGCATTCAAGCCATGCAAATCCACTTCGGCCGCGACCGCAAAGCCACCGCTGCGCAATTTGCGCAGAATGTGCGGTGCGATTTCATGACGCCGGAAGCTGAGCTCATCGCCGGTTTCGAGTGTGGCAGGGTCCGCAACCGGCAGCAGGCTCTCGCGCAATACTTCCTGCTGATCAGCACGAGTGAAACGCGCCACTGCAGCGGGCTTGCGCCTGTTGCTGACAATGCGCGCGGCGGGCCGGGCGCGCACATCACGCACGGCTTCACGAAACAGTTTGATTTCTTCAGATGGCAGTTTGCTCATCAGTGAATCGCCACTATCAGTCACAAAAGCGATTGCAGTATAGTTGCTGCATCAGGAATGCGACACCCGCTCATTCCCTGTTTAATAAAATAGTTTCGACAGTTTGTCAGAGGACAGTTTGAAAATTCTGATCAGTAATGACGATGGATATCGTGCAGAGGGCATTCAGCACCTGATTGCCGCAATCAAACCGCTGGGACAGATTACGGTGGTTGCACCGGAACGCAACCGCAGTGGCGCAAGCAACTCGTTGACACTGGATGTGCCGCTGCGCGTGACGTCATTCGGCGAAAACATGTACTACGTCAATGGCACGCCCACCGATTGTGTGCATCTTGCGATCTCCGGTTTGCTGGATGCCGAACAGGATATGGTGGTGTCAGGCATTAATGATGGCGCCAATCTCGGCGATGATACGTTGTATTCCGGCACGGTGGCTGCTGCGATTGAAGGCCGTTTTCTCGGACTGCCTGCGATTGCGATCTCACTGGTCACCAACGGCAGTACACCGCATTTTGCAACTGCAGCTCGCGTTGCAGCGGAACTGGTGATGCGTCTGCAGCGATTGCCGTTGGGTGCGGCCACCATTTTCAATGTCAATGTGCCTGATCTTCCCTATGAACAATTGAAAGGCATTCAGGTGACGCGTCTTGGTCTGCGGCATCGTTCTGAAAAAGTGGTGCGCACACATGATCCAAAAGGCAGGGAAGTATTCTGGGTTGGCCCCGCCGGCGCCGAACAGGATGCAGGACCGGGCACTGACTTTCACGCCATCGCCAACAACTATGTATCGGTGACGCCGTTGCAGACTGATCTTACTCGTCACAGCATGCTGGATGATTTGCGCGACTGGGTGCACGGCAAGGCATGATGCACTCACATCACGGCATTGGCATGACCTCAGCGCGCACGCGCGAGCGGCTGGCGCAAACGCTGAAAGAACAGGGCATATACAACGACGCTGTATTGCAGCAGATCCGTCAGGTGCCTCGGCATATGTTTGTTGACGAAGCACTGGCAACGCGTGCCTATGAAAACACGGCACTGCCCATCGGAATGGGACAGACCATATCGCAGCCCTACATTGTGGCGCGCATGACTGAAGCGCTGTTTGAAAACGCAACGCCGCGCAAGGTGCTGGAGATCGGCACAGGATGCGGTTATCAAACCGCGGTGCTTGCCGGTCTGGTGTCATCGCTGTACAGCGTGGAACGCATCAAGGAACTGCAGGATCGTGCCAAGAAAACATTGAGCCAGTTGAATATCCGCAATGTGTATTTCAAACATGGCGACGGTTTCAAGGGCTGGGCCGGCCATGCACCTTACGATGCCATTCTCTGCGCGGCGGCGCCCACTGAAGTGCCGGATGCATTACTCAAACAACTGGCTGCCAATGGACGATTGATCATTCCCATCGGCCCTGAAGGCAGGCAGGTATTGATGCGTGTGACACGTCGTGTCGATGCGCGCGGCGAAGAGTTTGTCAGCGAACGGCTGGGATTGGTGGCGTTTGTGCCGCTGGTGCAGGGATTGCGTTGACGTGCCCGCAATGATTGCGACTGGCGGCAACACCAACGCGCATGATGCTGTCAGCATCATGCGGACATTCACATGTTTGCTGATGATGATCAGCATGCTGTTGCTTGCGGCATGCGGCTCGCAACCCATTCGCAGGCCGGCAACCTATATTGTGAAACCCGGCGATACGCTGTATTCCATCGCGTGGCGCAATGGCGTTGATTATCACGAGCTGGCGCGGTTCAATCATATTGGCAGTGATTTTCGTATCAACGCCGGTCAGGTATTGCGGTTCCCTGGACGCGGTGCAATGCATCAAAGCCCTGTGATAACTGCACGCAGTGCAGCATCAGCACCTGCGTCATCACCAATGCCTGTCAGTCATATTGACTGGCGCTGGCCAGCATCAAGCAATGATTATTCACTGACCACGCGGCCCAATGGCGGCAAGGGATTGGTGATCAATGGCATTACCGGACAGAACATTGTTGCGGCGGCCGCAGGCAAGGTGGTGTATGCGGGCACGGGTCTGCTGGGTTATGGACAGTTGCTCATCATCAAGCATGATGAATCGTTCCTCAGTGCCTATGGACACACACAAAGTTTGTATGTGAATGAAGGCGATGCAGTCAGTGCTGGCCAGAAAATTGCAAGCATGGGTACTGGACCTGATGGCACGCCACAACTTTATTTTGAGATTCGTTCTAATGGCAGACCACTATCACCGTTGTCTCTGCTGCCCCAGCAGAAATAAATGAAGAAAATATAAAAAATATGTGTATAAACCGTTGCACTATTGAAAATGTTTATGCAGTATTCGCCCTCATGCCGCAGCAGACGGCTTCATGATCAGGCAAGGGAGTCAATACGGAATTACGGCTGTTTTCCAGATGTTTTTGATGTTTTGAAGGGTGACCGAGAGAAGACGCGAGGACGAATGGGGATTCGAGGCACAGAGCGAAGAAGAACAATAAGCAAAAGAACAACAAGACTTGCCTGCCCGGCTTCGGCATGTGGCGGCGGATTGATCGAACAACTTCTGTTTTCGCGTCTTCTCTCGGTTGCCTTTGATTGCTGAACAACGCAGTCCTGTGTTGCGGCAGTACTCAACAGATCAGGAACAAACAGCTCAGCCGGAACTGCACAGCCAATCTATACCGCAGTCAGCATCAATGCAGCAACGACGCGGCGATCTTCACCCAGCAGGATATTGAATGTGCGGCACGCTGCGCCGATGTCCATCACTTCAAAGCCGATGTTGCGCTCCAGGAACAATGCATATATTTCTGCCGATGGATAACGTTGTTCTCCGCTCATGCCCAGCAGTACGACCTCCGGATTCAATTCAGCAATGGGTTGCATGTCGTTGACGTGCAGTTGATTCGTCTGTTTGTCTGCCAGCGGCCACTCAAGCACACTGTCTGCCGTAATCAGGCAATGATTGCGGATGACCAGATCATTGATGCGCACTTCACCGGCTTCATAGCCGCTGATCAGGTGTTTGTTGCGCGCTTCCAGTGTGAGTTTCATCTATTAACATTTCATACTGCGAGCGAAGCCGTTACGATAACGCAATCGTGCCCCTGATGCATGGATAATGACGCGAATTACACGACTTCAACTGGTGCTGCCCAATACGCTGTCTGCGCTACGTGCAATGCATGAAGCGCAACAGCCATGGTCTCCGCCGTTGCAGTACTGTCTGCGGCGGGGGTTTGCCGAAGTGCTTCATCATCATGGCAATTCACTGGAACCGTGGCAGCACAGTGTGTTGCAGACATTGCCGGAAGCGGCGCGTCCGGTGGGACTGGCGGCTGCCGCATTGAGCTGGCGCGGCGAGGGTGGCGTCTTGCGGCCCGGAACATGGATGCAAGTCATGCCCGTGCAGTTTGCCGCAGGCATGAATGATGTGCACATCAGTGCGCCAGCCGAACTCAGCGCCGGACAAACACAGCAATTGATGTCCGCATTGCAACCGCTGTTGTCATTGTCGGGATTTGAATTGCATGGGTCCGCCGCAGGCCGCTGGTATGTGTGGAGTGAACGGGTGCTGGATATTCATACGCATTCCATTCAAAGCGCGTTGATCACTCGTGATTACGATGTGCTGCCCACCGGCAGGGATGCACCGCAGTTGCGGCGCCTGCTGACCGAAATGCAGATGTTGCTGCATGCACATCCAGTCAACCGTTTGCGTGAACAACAGGGATTGCCGCCGGTGAATGCAGTGTGGTTCAGCGGTGCGGGATCACCGGTGGTGGCTGCCTCCAGCACGCGGCAACGGGTGATGAGTGATCATCCCTATATGCTGGGCTTGTGCGATCAATTGAATGTCACGTGCTGGCCGCTGCCACGCAGCGCAGCAGAACTGTTGCGCATACGCGATCACGATCTGCTGCTGGTGCCGTCTGACACTGACATATCAGCCTTTGCATCGCAGTGGTTGCGGCCCATCATGCGTACATTGTGCGGCGGCACAATCAGTGAATTGACTATCTGTCTTGATCAACTGAAACTGTCATTTCGCGGCGGCCGCTGGCAGCAACTGCGCAGAAGATTTTCGCCGCCCGCTTCGCTTCAGGACTTGCTGGCTTGAACAAACATATCATTCGCAAACCGCTTCCATCCGGATCACTGTCCAGCCTGCATGCCATGCCGTTGTTGCAGCGCATTTATGCCTTGCGTGGTGTGCGCGATGCATCCGAGCTGGAACTGTCGCTGGACAAACTCATTCCCGTGAGTGAGTTGCACGGCGTGCAGCAGGCGGTTGACCTGCTGTTGCATCATCATGCACAACACAGCCGCATCATGATTGTCGGTGACTTTGATACTGATGGCGCCACCAGCACGGCATTGATGGTGCGTCAATTGCGCAGACTGGGTTTTGACAAAGTCGATTATCTGGTGCCCAACCGTTTCAAGTATGGTTATGGATTGACACCGGAGATTGTCGAACTCGCAGCGCAACGCGGACCACAGTTGATCATCACGGTGGACAATGGCATGTCCAGCATCAGTGGCGTTGCCGCAGCCAATGCGCTTGGCATTGAGGTGCTGATTACCGATCATCATCTTGCCGGTGCGGAATTGCCGCAGGCGGTGGCCATAGTGAATCCCAATGCACCCGACAGCACCTTTGCCAGCAAATCACTGGCTGGCGTGGGTGTGGCGTTTTATGTGATGGCGGCATTGACGCGTGCCATGCAATCCAGCGGATTGGTGTCCAGTGACAACACCTCTGTGGCTGCGCTGCTTGATCTGGTTGCATTAGGCACCGTTGCCGATGTGGTGCCGCTGGATTTCAACAACCGCATTCTTGTGGCGCAGGGTTTGAAGCGCATTCGCGCGGGCCGCTGTGTGCCGGGCATTCGCGCGTTGCTGGCCGTGGCCAACAAACGGCTTGAAACCTGTGTTGCTTCGGATCTGGGCTTTCAGGTGGGTCCGCGCCTGAATGCCGCAGGCCGTCTGGATGACATGCGTCTGGGTATCGAGTGTCTGCTCGCTGACGATGAAAGCCGTGCGCGCATGATGGCTGCGCAACTGAACCAGCTCAATCTTGATCGCCGCGATATTGAACAGCAAATGCAGGCGGACGCAATGGTGGCGCTGAATGACATGCAGTTGAACGATGAAACATTGCCACTCGGCCTGTGTTTGTACGATGAGTCATGGCATCAGGGTGTGATTGGCCTGGTGGCGTCGCGCATCAAGGAGCGCGTGCACCGGCCTGTCGTCGCCATGGCGAGAGCAGATGATCATATCCTTAAAGGCTCTGCACGCTCCGTTCAGGGCGTACATATTCGCGATGTGCTGGACGCGATTGCCTCACGGCATCCAGGTTTGATCGACAAATTCGGTGGACATGCAATGGCCGCAGGCTTGTCCATTCATGCGGTGAATCTCGATGCATTCAAGGCGGCATTCGATGATGAAGTGCAACGCTGGATGACACATGATGATGCCGTGGGTGTGGTGCATAGTGATGGCGAGTTGCAGTCTGCGGATTTTTCCATTGAAACCGCTCGTTGTTTGCGCGAAGCCGGGCCGTGGGGACAGCATTTTCCCGAGCCGGTTTTTGATGGCGAATTTGGCGTTGTGGAGTCACGCGTGCTGGGCGATCGTCATCTCAAGCTGAAAGTCAAAGCCGGTGATGGCGTGTGCGAGGCGCTGGCATTCCGTTACTTTGATCACGATGATGCGGTGCCCATCAATGCCAATGACCAGGTGCATCTCGCATACCGGCTTGATGTCAATGAATATCAGGGTGCTGAGCGAATGCAGTTGGTGGTTGAGCAGTTGCAGAAGGTTTGATGGCTGCGGGCGATGCATTGATGATGGACAGCATTGACTGGTCACGGCCGTGGTTCCGTTCTGCGGGCATTGCGCATAACAGGCTGGAGCAATCATCAGACTGGCGGAAGGCGGTGAATCAGCAAAGTGAGAGACAGCAACTGAAGAATGTCACCGGACAGCCCATTCGCTTTGTTGAACAACACCAGCTTGCGCCTGAGATGAGTTATGAAGTGTTCATCCATCTAACCGGTGGTGTGCCAACACGCGATAACTTGCACGATTTTTTCAACGCGCTGGTATGGCTGGTGTTCCCGAGGATCAAATCGCAACTGAATGCACTTCAGGCCGGCGAGATTTTGCGGAATGGCGTTGCACAATCACGCGGTGTGATGCGTGATGCAGCGACGCTGTTTGACGAGAACGCAGCGTTGCTGGTGGTGAGAAATTCAGATCAGGGCCTGAAGTTGGTCAATGCGTTGCATGCACACGCATGGCATCAGTTGTTTGTGGAACATCGCGCTGAATTCATGCAGTGCTGCGATGTGTGGTTGTTTGGTCACGCGCTGATGGAAAAATTGATCAAGCCGTACAAGGCCATCACGGCCCATGCATGGGTGGTGCAGGTGAATGACGAATACTTTCTCGACACGGATGAGCAGCGCTGCCAGTGGCTGGACAGAACGATTGCGGTTGAATTACAGCGGTGCCGGACAGAACAGTTTCATCCGCGGCGATTCATGCCATTGCCGGTGCTGGGCGTGCCGGGCTGGTGGCCGCAGCAGGATGTGCACTTTTATGCAGACAACAAGGTATTCCGTCCCGGGCCATCGCCAACTCCCGCCCAACGTTGAGCAGCGATCCGCTATAGTAGCGGTGATCAATCAACACTGATTCCCACATGCCCATCCGTATTCTTCCTGAACAATTGATTCACCAGATCGCTGCGGGCGAAGTCGTGGAACGTCCTGCATCCGTGATCAAGGAACTGGTGGAGAACAGTCTGGATGCGGGCGCCACACATATTGAAGTGGACGTGGAAGACGGCGGCGTGAAGCTGTGTCGTGTGCGTGACAATGGCTGCGGCATTCATCGCGATGAACTGGTGCTGGCCATTACGCGTCATGCAACCAGCAAGATTGCCAACATTGATGATCTTGAACGCGTGGCAACGCTGGGCTTTCGCGGTGAGGCCTTGCCCAGCATGGCATCCGTGTCGCAGATGCGGGTGATTTCCAGAGCCGCCAACAGCGACAGCGCATTTGCCGTGAATGCACAGAATGGCATCATCTCCGAACCCATGCCTGCCGCAGCACCACGGGGCACGACAGTGGAAGTGCGCGAACTGTTTTTCAACGTGCCGGCGCGGCGCAAGTTTCTCAAGGCCGAACGTACCGAGCTGCAACATCTGACACGGCAACTGGAGCGACTGGCGTTGTCGCGTTTTGACGTGGGTTTTGTGTTGCGTTCTGCAGGCCGCGTTATATTCAACTATCCGGTTGCCGCCGCGGAAGATCAGCAGCAACAACGCATTGCCATGATCATGAGTGAAGATTTCATGGCACATACGCTGCGGTTTGAGCATGCCGGTGCGGCAATGTCATTGCGCGGCTGGATTTGCCTGCCGACCTTCGCACGCAGTCAACCGGATTTGCAGTACTGGTATCTCAATGGCCGCGTGCTGCGTGACAAGGTGTTGAACAACGCAGTGCGGCTGGGTTATCAGGATGTGCTGTTCGGCGGCCGTCATCCTGCTTACCTGTTGTACCTGCAACTTGATCCGTCGCTGGTGGATGTGAATGCGCATCCTGCAAAACTGGAAGTGCGCTTTCGTGATAGCCGTCAAGTACATGACTTTGTGCGTCACACGATCGAACACGTGCTCCGCGACACGCACGCAGGTTCCATCGCGCAGGCGCATGCACCCACTGATGCCAGCACTATCCTGCCGCAGGCGCAGCACGCAGCAGTCCAGTCGTCCATACCAATGTGGCCGGCACAGTCAGCATCGCAAGCGTCATCGTGGGGTGCTGATGACCACCATGTCCGCGATCATTCCGGCACTACACATTATGCCGCAGAAGGCGGCGCTACAGTCGCGCAGTCATCCGGTGATCACGCCATTGCAGCATCGCTGGTGCCGCCGCTGGGTTTTGCCATTGCGCAATTGCATGGCGTTTACATTCTTGCACAGCATACCGATGGATTGATTCTGGTGGACATGCACGCAGCACACGAGCGTGTGACATACGAACGATTGAAGGCGGCGCTTGCACAGGGAAATGTTCCCGTGCAGTCATTGCTGGTGCCCGTCGCTGTCAATGTCACCGCCAGTGATGCAGCGCTGCTGGAAGAACATGCCGCGTTGCTGTCCAGAGTGGGTCTGGAGGTGGAACGGCATGGTCCGGCATCGGTGTTGATTCGCGCCGTGCCGGTGCTGCTGGGACGCTGGGATGCAGGTGAATTGATCAATCAGGTGTTGAGTGAGCTGCGCGAACAGGATGTATCAAACCACATTGAACGCTGTCTTGACGAAGTGATAGGCACTTTCTCCTGTCATACCGCGGTGCGCGCCAATCGCAATCTCAGCATTCCGGAAATGAATGCCCTGCTGCGCGAAATGGAACGCACGGTGCGCAGTGATCAGTGTGTGCACGGCCGTCCCACATGGAGCCGTGTCACCATGCAGGAGCTGGATCGCCTGTTCATGCGCGGGCAATGATGGTGATACAGAACGCGCCAGTCATTGTCATCATGGGGCCCACCGCCGTGGGCAAAACCGATCTTGCGATTGAACTGGCAGGGCGTTATCCGCTGGAACTGATCAGCGTCGATTCCGCGCTGGTATACCGGCAGATGGATATCGGCACCGGCAAGCCTTCGCGCGATACATTGCAGCAGTTTCCCCATCATCTTGTTGACATTCTTGATCCCGCCGAAAGCTATTCGGCAGGACAGTTTGTCAGGGATGTGTCACGTCTCATCAATGATATTCATGCGCGCGGGCGTGTGCCCCTGCTGGTGGGCGGCACCATGTTGTACTTCCGTGCATTGTTGCGTGGTATCGCCAGCATGCCATCGGCGGACGTGAATGTCCGTGCCGGTATTGACCAACGTGCGGCGCAATCGGGCTGGCCTGCACTGCACGCGGAGCTGATGCAACACGATCCTGATGTTGCACAACGCATCGGCAGCAATGATGCACAACGCATCCAGCGGGCGCTGGAAGTGATGATATTGACCGGCAGACGCATGTCCGAGATACAGCGCGAATCGCATCCGCCACTGCCGCACGTGCAGTTTCATCTGCTGGGACTGAACATGGATCGTGCACAGTTGTATGCGCGTATTGAACAACGTTTTCTGCACATGATGCAGCAGGGCTTTTTGCAGGAGGTGCAGCAATTGTATGGGCGCGGCGATCTGCATGCCGGGTTGCCGTCAATGCGATCCGTCGGCTATCGCCAGTTGTGGGCTCATCTGGCGGGGCAGTGTTCGCTCGAAGAGGCAATTGCACAGGGCATTCTGGCGACCCGGCATCTGGCGCGGCGGCAACTGATCTGGATGCGCGCCGAAGTCACGTTGCAGTGGATTGATGCTATGGCCGAGTTGCGGCTGGAGCAGGTTAAACCGTTCATTAACAAAATTTTCGGATAATGCTTGCCTTGTTGGTATTTTCCGTGTGCTACACTGTTGCAGTGCACCGTAAATGTGATTGCCAACTTTGAATGGTGCCCGGGTCGCTTTCAGAGGGAACTGTAGCGGTTGATTTAAGCGCTGTGATTGAAAAAGATCACTACAACATGGAGACGAATAAAAATGTCACGTGGACAATCTTTACAAGATCCCTTCCTGAATGCACTGCGCAAGGAGCGGGTGCCTGTATCCATCTATCTGGTCAACGGCATCAAACTGCAAGGTCAGATTGATTCCTTCGATAACTTTGTGGTGCTGCTCAAGAACAGCGTCAGCCAGATGGTTTACAAACATGCCATTTCGACTGTGGTGCCGGCACGTGCTGTGCGCGTTCCAACCGATGAAGATGGCGATGTTGAAGGTGAATCCCAGGCCTGAAATGACCGGCCGTGAGCACTGTCATCGCGGGGAGGCATTGATTGTTTGATCGCCCCCAGCGCGGCGCGCTGACCGTTGCCGGTGAAAAACGCGCAGACCGCGCCTTGCTGGTACGCGTGGGTATTTCTGTTCCCGCTACCGAAGAAGAAATCAGCGAATTCAAATCACTGGTCAGTTCCGCAGGTGCGGAAATTGTCGCATTTATAGGCGGCAATCGCCGTGCACTCGATGCGCGCCTGTTTGTGGGCAGTGGCAAGGCGGAAGAAATTGCCGCAATGGTCAAATCGGGACAGGCCGATGTGGTGATCTTTGACCACGCGCTGTCACCCAGTCAGGAACGCAATCTCGAAGCGCTGCTGCAATGCCGGGTGCTTGATCGCACCGGCCTGATTCTCGATATCTTTGCACAGCGCGCGCGCAGCTTCGAAGGCAAGCTGCAAGTTGAACTCGCGCAACTCAAGCATCTATCCACTCGACTGGTGCGCGGCTGGACCCATCTGGAGCGCCAGAAGGGTGGTATTGGTTTGCGTGGTCCGGGCGAAACCCAGCTTGAAACCGACCGGCGATTGCTGGGTGTGCGCATCAAGCACTTGAATGCAAGACTCGACAAAGTGCTTACGCAACGCGAGACCACCCGGCAGGATCGCAAACGCAATGGTATTCCCACCATCGCATTGGTGGGCTACACCAATGCCGGCAAGTCCACGTTGTTCAACCGCATGACGGGCGCTGGCGCATATGCCGCTGATCAGTTATTTGCCACGCTCGATCCCACCCTGCGTCGCATTGAACTGCCGGATGCGCGTGTTGCCCTGCTCGCCGATACAGTGGGATTTGTACGGCAGTTGCCGCATGAACTGGTTGCGGCCTTCCGTTCCACATTGCAGGAAGCGCGTGAGTCCACGGTGTTGCTGCACGTCGTAGACGCCGCTGATCCCGAACGCAACCAGCGCATCGCACAGGTCAACGAAGTACTGACAGAAGTGGGCGCGGGTGGCTTGCCGCAAATTGAAGTGTTCAACAAATGCGATCTGATCGCAGAGCCCGCCCACGTTGAGCTGGATGAACATGGACAGGTTCGCCGCATCTGGCTGTCGGCCCGCACCGGAGAGGGATGCGATGCATTGCTGACTGCGCTGGGAAAATTTCTCGGCCCCAGCATTGCCCAGTGCCGCGTCCGTCTGGGGCCGGAATCCGGCCGCGCCCGTGCGCGGTTGTATGCCAGTGGCGCGGTACAAGAAGAAACCGTGCTGGATTCTGGTGAATTGGAGTTGAAAATCTCCATGCCTGTGCTGGCGCTTGAACAATTGTGCCGCAGTGAGCAGATAAACCCGGATCAAGTGCAGTTTTAAGCTTGTATGCGGGCAAACGGGTTCCTACAATGCCCGGCCCCCGGCAACCGCCGGTTTCCCTTACTTGTCGTTGTCATCGCCGATATCTGGAGCAGTAGACCTCATGGCCTGGAATGAACCCGGCAAATCACCCGGAAAACGCAATCCTTGGGAACAGCGTCCGGGCAGAAGTTCATCCAATGGCAAGACAGGACTGGATGAGTTCCTGCGTCAGCTCAGGAAAAAGTTTTCCACGTTGAATGGCAGTGCCGGCGCCCCCGGTGCTGCGATTGGTGGCATTGTCATTCTGGTGGTGCTGCTGTTGTTGTGGGCATCGACGGGATTGCTGGAGATTCATTCATCTGAAGTGGCAGTGATTACCCGTTTTGGCAAGTTCGTGCGCATTGAACAACCCGGCCGCGTGATCCATCTTCCCTGGCCGATTGAAGACGCACAGATCGTCAATGTTGGTGATGATCAGCACAGCCAGCAACTGCGAATTCTCACCAGGGATGAAGCACTGGTGGACGTGGTGTATGCCATTCGTTTCCGCCGTGCCGATGTTCTGGCTTATGCATTCAATGTGCGTGATCCTGATGCCACACTGGATGAAGTGGCGCAAAGCGCCGTGCGCGAAGTGTTTGCCAGTGAAACATTGAACACCGTCATGGGCGCATCACGACAGACGCTGGCCAAGCGTACTCGTGATTTGATCCAGAGCGCGCTGGATTCCTACAAGGCGGGCATTGAACTCAGCGGCGTGGACATTGCCGATGTGCGCGTGCCTGCGGAAGTGAAAGCCGCGCAGGACGAAGTGAACAAGGCGCAAACCGAAAGTTCTGCTGCCACGGCTCATGCACATGAATATGCAAATGATGTGATACCCAAGGCAATGGGTACTGCTGCGGCCATCCGGCAGGAAGCTGAAGGTTACAAATCGCAACGCATTGCACTTGCCACCGGTGAAACAGAACGTTTCCTGAAATTGCTGCCGGAATATCAACGCGCGCCTGCCGTCACCCGTGAGCGTTTGTATCTTGAAACCATGGAAAGCATTTATGCCAACACGCACAAGGTGCTGGTGGATGCAAAAGGAAATGGCATCAATGTGTATGTGGATAAATCATCCGGAACGGATGATCACACGGCTGCGTCAGCATCTGTGCCGGGCAACGCGGATGATGCAGTCATCACCGTCAAGGGAGCGCATTGATGAAAACACGATCCCTGCTGACAGTGGTGTTGCTGATTGTTGCTGCGCTGGCGGTGATGTTCTACACATTCACATTTACTGTGGATCAGGACGAGCTGGCGATAAGGCTGTCCACCGATGGCTCGGCGCCGCAAACTGATTTCAAGCCCGGGCTGCAATTCAAGTGGCCACTCGTTGATCGCGTATACAAGTTCGACAAGCGCATTGTTTCGCATGATTATGCCGAAGACCGTTTCATGACCAGTGAAGGTCAGTTGCTGCGTGCTGATTACTTCGTCAAGTGGCAGATCGCCGATGCTGCCGCGTATTACAAGGCAACTTCCGGCGATGAAAACATGGTTGCAGAACGTCTTGGTGAATCGGTCAAGAATGCAGTGAAGGAGATGATTGCCAGACGCAGTCTGCAACAGGCAGTGTCGGCAGACCGCGATGTGTACCACGCCGAATTGTTCAGCGTGGTGGCAAAAGAAGCAACGCCGCTTGGTGTGAAGCTGGTGGACGTGCGTATCCGCAGGATCAGTCTTCCGGAAAGCTACAACGAATCGGTGTTCACCGGTATGCGGCAAAGCTTTACCAGGAATGCAGCACAGATCAAGGCCAATGGTGAAGCCAGCGCGCAGGAAATCATGGCCGAAGCGGATCGCAAACGTGTGGAATTGATTGCCGATGCCAATCGCGATGCGGCGATCACCAAGGGTGAAGGCGATGCCAAGGCGGCTTCCATTTATGCCAGTGCCTATGCACGCAACACCGAGTTCTATGCGTTCTATCGCAGCTTGCAGGCATATCGAACTGCGATTGGCAAGCCGGGCGATGTGCTGGTGGTTTCGCCTGACAGCGAATTCTTCAAGTACCTCAACAAACCGGCTGCGCGCTGAATGGATGCACGACAATGATGAACTGGTCTGATCTGTTCACCGGCCTGGCGCTGTACTTCGTCATCGAAGGCATCATGCCATTCCTCAATCCGGCGGCGCTGCGTCGTGCGATGACCATGTTTGTCAGCTTGAGCGATCGTCAACTGCGCATTGCAGGACTGGTCAGCATGATTGCAGGCGTCATGCTGTTGTATGTGGTGCGCGGCCATTATTGATCTGCGCCGGATATCGAATTTTGTTTGTGGAAGTTTTCGTATGAAAAATGTGGTGGTAATTGGCGCGCAATGGGGCGATGAAGGCAAGGGCAAGATTGTTGACCTGCTCACTGATCGTGTTGCCGCCGTGGTGCGTTTTCAGGGTGGTCACAATGCCGGCCACACATTGGTAATCAATGGCAAGAAGACCATTCTGCGCCTGATTCCTTCCGGCATTCTGCATCCGCATGTGAAGTGTTACATTGGCAATGGTGTGGTGCTGTCGCCGCAGGCATTGATGGATGAAATCGCCGAGCTTGAAAAAGCAGGACTGGATGTTGTCAGCCGCCTGCGCATTTCTGAAGCCTGTACGTTGATTCTTCCTTATCACGTGGCCATCGACAAAGCGCGTGAATCCGCCAAGGGTGATGCGAAAATCGGTACGACCGGCCGCGGCATTGGCCCGGCCTACGAAGACAAGGTGGCGCGCCGCGCACTGCGTGTTCAGGATCTGTTTTCGCGCGATGGCTTTGCAACCAAGCTGCGCGAAGTGCTCGACTATCACAATTTTGTACTCACGCAATTCTTCAAAACGGATCCGGTTGATTTTCAGAGCACGCTGGATCAAACGATGCTGCTGGCAGAAAAAATCAAGCCAATGGTCACCGATGTGTCGTGCGAGCTGAATGCATTGATGACACAGGGACAGCGTGTGTTGTTTGAAGGCGCGCAAGCCGCGTTACTCGATATTGATCACGGTACTTATCCTTTTGTGACTTCCAGTAACTGTGTTGCCGGACAGGCCTCGGCGGGCGCAGGCGTTGGTCCCAATACGCTGGGCTATGTACTCGGTGTGGCCAAGGCTTATGCAACGCGTGTCGGCGCGGGACCTTTCCCTACCGAATTGGACGATTCCATTGGTGAACATTTGCGCGTCAAAGGCAATGAGTTTGGATCAGTCACCGGGCGTCCGCGCCGTTGTGGCTGGTTCGATGCCGCAGCATTGAAACGTGCAGTGCAATTGAATGGCGTGAATGGCATCTGTTTCACCAAGCTCGATGTGCTGGACGGTCTTGAAACAGTTCGCGTTGCAGTGGGCTATAAGGTGAATGGAAAAATTCGCGACATTCTGCCTGTAGGTGCAGAGGCCTTGTCTATCTGTGAACCCGTGTATGAAGATTATCCGGGCTGGAAAGAAAGCACGGTTGGTGTTAAGTCTTTCAATCAACTGCCGAAGAATGCGCAAGTGTATTTGAATCGGCTTGAACAACTGGTGGGTGCGCCGCTGTCGATTATTTCCACCGGTCCTGATCGCAACGAGACCATCATCAAGCAGCATCCGCTGGATTGACACGCTGTTTACAATGGCTCAGTTGTTCAAAGCAGAAATTCTCGTTGTTTAATAAGCACAGGTCTGCGGCTGCGGCAATAGTCCGCCCTGCATCGATCAGGGCGGGTTGTGATGTACGTGGGCTTAGTGATGTGCATGGACATGGATATCGAGATGACGACAAATCTGTCGCCGCCTGTTCAATATTTTTCACCGCACGAAAAGAAAAAAGTGACCAGATCACTTACGATCATTCGTCAATGAGTGTCAGAAATGCAGCCTCCTGACAATTCGCGTGAACCCGTGCAATTTCTGTCACGCGTTGATATGCATCGAATGCACGTTGCGCAGCCGATTCTGTCGCAACCAACAAGGGTTTTCTCACTGTGCAGTGACCGGTTCCAAGTGCAGCCAGTACTGCCTTCACCGGAGCCGGGCTCGGTTCGCTGAATAGCGCATTGATCATCGGCGCGAGTGCATGATGAAGTGCAAGTGCTTCGTTGAGATTTCCCTCATTCAGCGCACGATGCATGCGCACAAATAAACGGGGATGCAGATGCGCGCTCGCCGCAATGCCGCCGGCTCCGCCTTGCGCAATCGTGGTGAAGAGCAAATGATCTTCACCGCTCAAGACGGCCAATCGTTGATCTGCGATCAATGATTGCGTCTTACGGGCATCGCCGCCGCAGTCCTTGATGGCTACCACTGATGGTATGCGCGCAATCGCTCGTAATGTCTCGAGTTCCATCTGCACACCAGTGCGATACGGAATGTCATAGACGACAATGGGTAGTGAAGTGCGTGCAGCGATATCATTGAAGAACTCGATTATCGCTTGCTGCGAAGGGCGCACGTAGTACGGTGCGGTGATCATCACGCCCGCGAGTGGCAGCGAGTCGTACAAGGTCAATTGATCACACACATTGTCCGGTGTAATTCCACTTGCACCGGCAATGACAGGCAATGCACCACTCTCCTGTACAACACATGCAATCACGCGTTGCTTCTCATCATTGCTTAATGCCGCGGGTTCACCAGTGGTGCCGAATGCGACGAAACCGGCAACACCTGAATCACGTAGTTGAGCGATGAGGTTACGTAGCGTGTTGAAATCAATTTTCCCGTCTGGAGTAAACGGTGTGATGAGCGGAACCCAAATTCCCGAGAACTGATGCATCGGCGTCTCCTGCAAAGACCGTAAGGAAACCACCCGAGACGCGCTGGAAAAACAGAGATGTTAAGAGGTTCACCGCTGCATATCCGCTCGCCTGCGAGCGGATACAGCCGCTCCGGTCAGGTGAGCTGCTGTTTTTTGCCTTGTATGCGCGCAACGATCTGCCGATCAACAAACGGCATGGTGAACCTGGACTGAATCTTGTATGTGTTGCGCACGAGACGAATCTAGCATGGGATTCGGTCAAGCGACAAGAAACAAACCTGCCTGCAAAGAAATTGCTCGCGAAGACAATCCTTGTTCACCGGTTGCCGGCCATATTACTTTCGCATTGCCGCCGCCGGGCGAGGGGGCAGGTTGCATGGATTTTTTCCGGAGGGTGTCGAAATCGGCATTAAACGGGGTAGACTAGGGGCATGTCTGAGAAGACCGTGTCCACACTTGCGTTGAACAATCGCCCGGCCGATTCCACCGTCGTGCCATGGGGCGAGCAGGATGCGTCTGCGCGTCAGGCAACACTGACCCGCATTTTGATCCGCATCTCGCGCGAGGCATTGCAGGAAGCGAGTCTTGATTCGATCATGAAGGGCATCTGCAATTGTCTGGCAGCAGAGTTGCCGGTCGCCATTGTCAGTGTGTTGCTGCTGAATGATGACAACACTGAATTTATCCACGAAGTTTATGCTGGCGAATTCACACAGTCGCCACTCGCGGCGACAGGCAGGTGGCCGGTCACGGTGGGTGTAGTCGGCCGTTGTGCCCGATTGGGGCGGCCACACCTGGTTCGCGACACCGCAACCGATCCCGATTACGTGCCCGGGAATGCCACTGCGCGTTCCGAGTACATGGTTCCGGTTCGGCACGGCAGTCGCCTGCATGGCGTGCTTAATCTGGAGAGCGCCCGCACTGATTTCTTTGATGACGAGTCTTGCGCGGTATTTGATGCGGTCGCCGATCTGGTTGCCGGAGCAATCCATTTCGCGCGAATGGCTGACGAACTCACCCATGCCAACCGCAAATTGCAACAGCTGTCGATGCGCGATGGTCTGACGGGTATTGCCAATCGTCGCCAGTTCGACGCACGTCTCGAGGAAGTATGGGCACGTCAGTTGCGTGACGGCGCACCATTGGCGCTGGTGCTGGCCGATGCCGACTACTTCAAGGCGCTCAACGATACCGCGGGACATTTGCGTGGCGACGAATGTCTGCGGTGGCTCGCGCGAGTCTGCGAAGGTTTTGCCATGGATGAATACGATCTGGTGGCGCGATATGGCGGCGAGGAATTCGTGTTGCTGCTGCCCGGACGCACGCTGGAAGACGCGATTGTTCATGCCGAGAGGCTGCGGCGTGCTGTGGTAGCGGAAGCGTTTGAACATCCGGCTTCGCCATTGGCATCGCATGTGACGATCAGCATTGGCGTGGCGGAGATGGTTCCTTCTGCAGAGGCCACGCCCAGACAACTGTTGGCCGCTGCCGACCGGGCGATGTACCACGCCAAGACCAGCGGGCGTAACCAGGTCGCATGGTACTCACCAGTCGAATCGTTTTACGCATCGCTCGCCGATGGAGTCGACCACGGAATCGAGCATGAAATCGACAATCGCCGATGGGCAGAAAGACGAGTACCTGATTCCGGTCATGCGAGTCAGTCAAACAGCATCGACAATGCGAGCGAGCGGGCAATGGGTTGAGAGCGATGGGGCGTTACGGATGAAGTGTGCGAGCAAATGGAACTTGTGAACGACCACTCGTGACCGGCAAAGACGAATGTTGCATTAAAAACCTCACTCGCTTGCGTTGAACAACGCCAGCGAGTGAAGTGAAAGCTCAATCCATACGAATGATCTTACTTTCGCAGTATCCGATTTTCACGGAAGGGATTCTTGTACATTTCGCCTTCTGCTTTTGACAAATCTATTTTTTCATTAACCGACTGGATTTGTGAACGTAGCGATGTACCTGTTGGGCCTGACATGCAAGATGAATTGGTGCGGTAGTACAACGCAGCTGCCAATCGTGCCTCGGCAGGATCGCCTAACTGATGGGTAAAATCATCCGCTACCGAGCAGCCAGGTACAGTGGCATCAGGGTCAGGGTTTGTGCTGTTGGCTGGGAAAAAGCCATCTGTGTAATCACCAAAGCCAGCATCGTTTGTTCCCTTCAGTTCGATACTGAAATATGTCGTACCGCAATTATCCTGAGGATAAAAGCCATAAGGCTTGCCACAAGTGGTTGACCCAATCTGTATGACTTCCACTCCGGCGCCACGCAGTCCATTAATAATGGCTTCACTCGCGGAGCACGTCCCTGAGCCTGTCAATATGTATACGCGGCTAAGATTCAGCGTTGGTAGCGGCTGTCCTGCAGTGGCAGAGAATCCTTGCGTTGTGCTATGGAAAGGAGTGGGGGGGTTGTCACCTCCCGTTACCGGATTAACATTAGTAGGGTATTGATCATTAAATGTCGCTTGTTCAAACGTCTTTCCTGAAGTCTGTGTGTCACCGGCGATCATGTATGCAACTTCGCTGGCCAAATCAAGGTAGCCACCGCCGTTGTAGCGGATATCAAGAACAAGGTCGCTAACACCATCGTTTTTCAGCGTATTGACTGCATCAATGAATTCCTGTTCCGCAGTTGCGATGTGATCATTGAACTGAATGTATCCCACTTGGCCGTTGGTGCCAGGAATGACTCCCACATTTTGCACAGGAGTGGAAGTAACGATTGTGGAGGTCATTGTGACAGTGCGCTGAGTCGTGCCGTCAAGTTCCTGTAACACAAATGTGTGGGATTGTCCCGACGCAGTAGGGAAAGTACCGTTGTTGAGCGTCGTGGTGTCGGTGCCATTTGCAACATCGACCCCGTCAACCGTGATGAGCAATTCACCCCTTGATAGGTTATTGGCTGCCGCAGGTGTATTGGGATCGACATAGGCAACAACCACAACTCTAGGAGTGGAGGGTTTGAGGATCACAAATTCCGCTCCGTAACCTGCAGATTGGCCGGATTGCGACAGAGCAATCCAGTCTGATGTCTTATACGTAAAGTGAAATTTGTCCTTGGGGTTGCCGGATGGAGTGGTCGCTGTTGTCTTCAACAGCGGGAAATAGTCGTTCACCGGATCGGCATAACTGTTGGGATCAATGTCCTTGACTTCGCTGTACCAAAGGTAAAGTTCATGAGTCCATGATCTGAGCCAGAAATTCTGATCTACCGCGGAACACTGCCCAGCGTACCCGGATGATTTTTTGTAGACGCCTGGCGTATATGAACTTGTCTCGCCGCGATGATTGCAGCCGGTGACAATCATGATGCAAAAAAGACAGGCCAGCAACCGAAGGCACAACAGACGATGCATTACCATATATGACTCCCTGAAATGACCAGATTTGAACTGGCATTTTATAAGAGTGTCATACAAGTGTGTTACTTGACAAGCATCACATAGCGTGGGTATCAACAGGCGCTCGTCAAAGGTGAGGTTATCTTTCGGCGTTCACGGCTTCGCTGCATGCCTCAGCTCAAGTTCCTTCACCACATCCTGCAATGAAAGCTGGCGCGCTTTTAACAGTAATGCCAGATGGAATACCAGGTCGGCGGCTTCAGACACCAGCCGTTCCTTGTCTTGCGCAACGGCTGCCAGCGTTACTTCCACGCCTTCTTCCCCAACCTTCTGCGCCATGCGGGTAAGGCCTTTCTCCCAGATGCGTGCGGTGTAGCTGCCTTCCGGTTTTTCACTGATACGTTGTGCAATAACAGATTCCAGTTGGCCGAGAAATGCAAAGCGCTCTGCGGTGGTGAGGTCTTCATCGCCAAAACAGCTTTGCGTGCCATTGTGACACGTCGGGCCTATGGGATTGGCCGTGATGAGTAACGTGTCTTGATCGCAATCAATACGCATTGCCACAAATTGCAGCACATGACCCGAGGATTCACCCTTGGTCCACAACCGTTGCTTGCTGCGGCTGTAAAACGTCACCCTTTCCGTATTGAGCGTTGCATCCAGTGCTTCGCGATTCATGTAGCCCAGCATCAATACCTTGCCTGTTTGTGCATCTTGTACAATCGCAGGCAATAGGCCGGAGCCTTTGTCCCAATTTAAAGTTGATGGGTCAATGTTATTCATGGTCGAATCTCGACGTGTTCGTTGCGCAAATATTTTTTCAGGTCTGGAATCAGAATGCTGCCGCTGTGAAACACGCTGGCCGCCAGTGCGCCATCCACATGTGCAACATTGAACACTTCGCTGAAATGTTCGGGCTTGCCGGCGCCGCCCGATGCGATGAGTGGAACATGACAAATATCACGCACGGCTTTTAGTTGCGTGATGTCGTAGCCGTTCTTCACGCCATCGCTCGCCATGCAGTTGAGTACGATTTCACCCGCGCCACGTTGTTGCACTTCCTTCACCCAATCCAGTGTGCTTCGTGCGCTGTCGCGTGTGCGCGAGGGGTCGCCCGTAAATTGATAGACGCGAAACTCTTTCTGACCAGCCACTTCAATTGTTTGACTGTCTATGCCAACCACGACGCATTGCGCACCAAAGCGTGCGCTCAAACGATTGATTAACTCTGGATCACTTAGCGCGGGTGAGTTCACCGAAACTTTTTCTGCACCTTCGCCGAGAATCTGTTCTGCATCTGCGACCGAGCGGATACCGCCTGCAACGCAGAATGGAATGTCGAGAATGCGTGCAATGCGGCTGATCCAGCTGCGATCCACGGTGCGGCCATCCGGACTCGCAGTAATGTCATAGAACACCAGTTCGTCAGCGCCTTCATTACGATAGCGTGTGGCGAGTTCAATGATGTCGCCCACGACCTTGTGATCGCGGAAGCGAACGCCTTTAACGACCTGTCCGTCGCGAACGTCTAAACAGGGGATGATGCGTTTTGCAAGAATGGCTGCAAATCCTCAATCGAAATCTTGTTTTCAAGTAATGCTTTGCCGCTGATCACGGCAGCTACACCGCAATCACGCAAAGCGTGCAAATCTTTGGCTGATGCAACACCGCCTGATGCCTGCCATTGAACCGCAGGAAAACGTTTCACGGCCTCGCGATACAAATCAACATTGGCGCCGGTGAGTGCGCCATCACGCGAGATGTCGGTGCACAACACATGCCTGAAGCCGTTGTTCACGTATTGTTCCAGCAGTGACCACAAACTCGTTTCCGTGGTCTTCTGCCAGCCGTGCGTGGTCAACAATGGCACGCCATTGATAATGCGCACATCAAATGCCAGCACCAGTTTATCGGTGTCGATCTGCCTGCTCCAGGTGATCACTTCTTCCGGATCGGTTACCGCAACGCTGCCAATCACTGCGCGCTTCACACCCAGCGACAACAGCTTCTGCACCCGATCCAGCGAGCGCAGACCTCCGCCAACTTGCAGTCCTGCAACCTTGCGTGCAGCGAACGAACTGATCAGGCCGTGATTGGCCTGTGATCCATCCCTGGCACCGTCGAGATCGACAACATGAATGTATGACGCGCCGAATGACACATAGCGATCCAGTATTTCAACCGGATTGGTGCTGTACTGCGTTTCATTGGCGAAGTCGCCGTGCAGCAATCGCACACAGCGGCCGTCTTTCAAATCTATGGCAGGAATGAGTTTCATGATTCGCTTATTTGTTTCGATGTGGCATCACCACTGAGTCTCTTTTCAAAAACGCCGTTAATACATCCCTGTAGGCTGCGTGAAAACGTCCTGTTTTCAACGCTTTTGAAAAGAGACTCACTGCCGATGCCATGGATACTCTGCGCATTGGAAACATTTACTTCAACGCCAGAAAATTCTGAATCAACTTCGCGCCCGCTTTGGCAGAGCGTTCAGGGTGAAACTGCGCGCCAAAAATATTGTCGCGTTGAACGACTGCGGAAAAGGCGTTGCCATACTCGGTGACGGCGAGTGTACTTTCACTCACAGGTGCAGCGTAGCTATGGACGTAGTACACGTAATCATCCTCAGTGAAGTTGTGCAGCAATGGCGAAGACTTCAATATCTGCAATGTGTTCCATCCCATGTGCGGCACCGGCAATCCCTCCCGATCCGGGAATCGTTGCACGCGCCCCGGCAGCAGGCCGAAACATTTCACATCACCTTCTTCTGAAGACTCGAACAACAACTGCATGCCAACGCAAATGCCGAGAAAGGGTTGTGTGACCTGTTTGATCGCTTCGATCAAGCCGGCGCGTTGCAATCGATTCATGCAATCCGCTGCTGAACCCACACCGGGAAGAATGACATGCGTGGCATTGCGGATAACATCGGCATCCGTTGTCAATTCAGCCGGTACGCCCAGACGCTCCACTGCATAACGCAGTGACGCTATATTGGCGCCGCCGCTGTCGATGATGGCCAGTCTTGCATTTGATGCAGGCGACATTACAGCACTCCCTTGCTGGAAGGCAGTTCAGTGCCTTCGATGCGAAAGGCCTGACGCAATGCGCGTCCAACACCTTTGAAACAGGCCTCAATCATGTGGTGAGTATTTTCGCCAGTGACCTTGATGTTGATGGCTGCACTCAATGTATCCGCCAATGAGCGAAAGAAATGCGGCACCAGTTCGGTGGGTAACTGACCAACCTGTTCGCGTGGAAATGTTCCTTCCCACACAAAGTAAGCGCGGCCTGACAGATCAATGGCAACCTGTGCCAGCGATTCGTCCATGGCCAGCAGAAAACCATAACGGCCGATGCCTTTCTTGTCACCCAGCGCGGTCTTCAACGCCTGACCCAGTGCCAGCGCGCAGTCTTCCACGGTGTGATGTTCATCAATGTGCAAATCTCCCTTGCAAATGAGCTGCAATGAGAAGCCGCCGTGTCTGGCAATCTGTTCGAGCATGTGATCAAAGAATCCCAACCCCGTATCAATGAAGATAGGTAATTCCTGATCCAGGTTGACGTTGACCTTGATGTCTGTTTCTTTGGTGCGGCGAATGATCTCGGCAGTGCGTTCGCGCTTGCTCAGGCGGGTTGCGATGTCGCTCCAGCGCTCACCTTCATTGCGGCTGGTGGCAACGCGAATGCCTTGCACACCAAGATTTGCAGCCAGCTGCAGATCGGTCTCGCGATCACCAATGACATGGCTATTTTTCAGATCAATCGGCTGCTTGAGATACTCCGTCAACAAACCGGTTTTTGGTTTGCGGCAATCGCAATTGTCCTTCGGGAAGTGCGGGCAATAAAACTCTTCAGCAAAATAGATGCCTTGTGAGTTAAAGATGTTGCGGATGAAATCCTGTGTGACAGTGAAATGCTCTTCCGGGAAACTCGATGTGCCGCGGCCATCCTGATTGCTGACGATCACCAGCTCGTAACCGGCGGATTGCAACTTCAGCAATGCAGGTATTACACCTGGCATCAGCTTCACCTTGTCGATGCGATCGACTTGTTCGTCGCCGGGTTCTTCAACCAGCGTGCCATCGCGATCAATGAACAACACTTTCTTCATAACGGTACTCATGCAGCAGTTCCCTTGGCATCAATGGTGGAGAGTCCATTCAGCAAACGTTGATTCTGTTCCGGTGTGCCGACGGTGATGCGCAGGCAGTTGGTGCATTGTGGCACGTTGCGAAAATCACGCACGATCAACCCTACTGACTTTGCCGCCACAAATACTTTCTCAGGATCGACACATTCCACCAGCAGGAAATTGGCATCGCTGGGATAGACATGCTTGATCGCAGGCAATTGCCGTAACTTGTTCAGCAGCAATTCTCGCTCATTGATCAGTGTGTTGATGCGCTCCTGTATCTGTTTGCGGTTGGCAGGTGCCGTTACCGCCAGGACGGTTTCAATGGTCGATGTCGGAACCGCGTAAGGCGGGATCACGCGTTCCAATAAACTAATGATATCTTCATGCGCGATTACAGTACCGCAACGCACGCCAGCGAGTGCATACGCCTTGGACAAGGTGCGCAGAATAACGAGGTTGGGATGTTGATTGAGTTTGGTGGTCAGACTTGGGCGTTGCGTAAATTCCATATACGCTTCATCAACCACCACCAGTGCGCGTTCATTCAATGCCGTGACAATGTTCAGCATCGAGGTTTCATCCAGCGCCTGCGAAGTGGGATTGCCCGGTGAACAGAGAAATACGATTTTTGTGCTGGGTGTGACAGCTTTCAGGACTGCATCTACGTTTACCGCAAAGCCTTTATCGCTGCGAAGCAGGGGAACTTCAATCACATCGCCGCCTTGAACTTTGGTGGCCACTTTGTAAAAGCCAAAGGTGGGCGGACAAATGATGACATTATCAACACCGGCACGAACAAAACTGCGTACCAGCAAGTCAATGCCTTCATCGCTGCCGCGGCCCGCCAACACTTGTTCAACACGCACGCCATACATTTGCGCAAGCCGTTCATGTAACGCGCTGGCAGGTGATTCGGGATAGCGATTCAGTCCCGTTGCGGATTGATCTCCCGCTGCACGCCAGGGGTTTTCATTGGCATGCAGGCGTTCATAGGCAGGATTCCACACTGCATGCACATAGGGTTGCAGTGTCAGGATATCTGGCCGTGCGAGTTTGAGATTACTGTTGGTGAAAGTGCTGGAGGTGTTCATGATGCATCTCGCTGCAACGATTTCAACCGCACACTCACCGCGTTAGCGTGTGCATCCAGGCCTTCGAGGTCGGCAATCGTCAAGGCAGTGGGGCCGAGGTCTTTCAAGCCATCGCTGCTCAATTCCTGCACCGTCATGCGCTTCATGAAATCCATTAGTGACAGGCCACTGTAGGCGCGCGCAAATCCATAAGTGGGCAACACATGATTCGTGCCGCTGCAATAATCGCCCATGGTTTCGGGTGTCCATTGACCAAGGAATACTGATCCTGCGTTGCGTATATTTGGTAACCATGAACGTGCTTCTTTCACCTGCACAATCAAATGCTCCGGCGCATAAGCATTACTTACGTCGAACGCTGTCTTCAATGAGTCCACCAGAATCAATCTTGCATGCGACAGTGCTTTCAATAAAGTTTCATTGCGTGACAAACGTGCTGTTTGCTCGCCGAGTTCTTTCATCACGCCGTCAATCAGCTTCTCCGATGTTGTGACCAGGATCGCTTGAGCATCGACGCTGTGTTCGGCTTGCGCCAACAAATCCGCAGCAACGAAGGCGGCATTGGCAAATTCATCGGCAATCACCAGCACTTCCGATGGACCAGCTGGCATGTCCAGCGCCGCGCCGTCGGCATCATTGGCCACCAGCATCTTTGCCGCGGTCACCCAGCGATTGCCGGGACCGAAAATTTTATCCACCTTGGGAACGGATTGTGTGCCGTATGCCATCGCAGCAATGGCCTGTGCGCCACCGAGTTTGAATACCTGATCAATGCCACAGAGTGTTGCAGCCACCAGCACTGCCGGATCAACGCTGCCATCACGGCGCGGCGGTGAACACAGCACGCGTGTTGGGCATTGCGCAATGCGTGCAGGCACTGCGAGCATGATGGCAGTGGAAGGCAGCGGTGCAGTACCCGCGGGCACGTACAATCCCACTGCATCAATCGGACGCAGGTACCGTTCGCAAATCACGCCCGGCGACGTCTCAACTTTAAGCGGTGCGCTCAATTGCGCTTCGTGAAAGCGCTGCACGTTACTGATCGCGCGTTTCAATGCGTCAATCTGTGTTGCATTCAATACTTTTTCTGCGGCATCGAATTCTGATTTCGATACTTGCAGCGATTGCAGGTTCGCGCCATCGAATTTTGCCGTGATCTCGCGCAGCGCTTCATCACCACGTTGACGCACTTCATTGATCAATGCCTGTGTCTTCTGCAGCACGTCAGCAGAATTTTCCTGCGCAGGACGGCGTAATGCCTGACGCCGTTGATCAGCGTTCAGCGAAGACCAGTTGATGCGTTGGGCTTGAATGATATTCATCGCTGGCTCAGTATTCCCTCCCCCTCGATGGGGGAGGGATAAAGGGAGAGGGTGGAAAAACTTGCGGATTGCGTAAGATCAATATCGCAACCCCTCACCCCCGGCCTCTCTCCCGCAAGGGGCGAGGGGAGCAGGAATGAAATGCGCATACGCCGGCTCACGGCAGCATCTTCTCGACAGGTAACACCAGCATCGCGCTGGCGCCTTCTTTCTTCAGGCTTTCCAGTGTTTCCCAGAACACATTCTCGCGACACACAGCGTGCACGGCGACTTTATCGGTGGTGCCTTCCAGTGGAAGAATCGTCGGTGCTTCACTGCCGGGCAACAATTCGCGAATGCGATCCAGCTTGTTGCGTGGGGCGTGCAGCATGATGTACTTGCTTTCCTTCACTTGTTGCACGCCTTCAATGCGCATCATCAGGCGTTGAATCCATTCCTGCTTTTCATTACTTACGGCAACCGGCGTGCGAATGATCGCTGCCTGGCTTTCAAGAATGGTTTCGACTTCGTTCAAGTGATTGGCTACCAGCGTTGCGCCAGTGGACACCAGATCGCAAATCAAATCGGCACGACCCAGACGCGGTGCGATTTCCACTGCGCCCGATAACGTGACGACATCCGCCTTGATATCGTTCTGCTTCAAGTAACGGCCGAGGATATTCGGATAAGTCGTCGCAATACGCTTGCCTTGCAGCGATTGCACACCCTGATAATAGAAATCATCGGGCACGGCAATGGACAGACGGCACTTGCCATGATCCAGCAACATCAATTGTTCAAACAGAGGGCTGATATTGCGTGCGGCAAAGTTCAGGCGCTTTTCTTCAATGACATTCAATCCCACGATGCCGAGATCGGCGACATCCTGTTGCACCAGATCGGGAATGTCATCGTCGCGCACCAGCAGAATATCCAGCGGCATGTTTTCGCCGTAACAGATCAATTGATCTTTGCCGCGGCTGTATTTCAAACCACACTTCGACAACAGCTCCAGCGAGTTGTCGGTCAGCCGGCCTGACTTCTGAATGGCAATCTTGATGCGGGTTTGTTTGTCCATGATGACTACTTGAATGAAATTGATAGAACAGGAAACAGAAAATCCGGCAAGCCTGATTCAGGCGTGAACGCCGTTGCGTGGCTTCGCTGACTTGTCGGTGAGCTTGTGATTGACGTGGGGATGAAGACGTTCACTGACGATTTGATAACCGCCGTCACCATTCAGCAGGCAGCGCGCGACACGGCCAATGGTAGTCAGGCTGACGCCGGTGAGCTTGTGAATTTCGCGATAGGGCAGGCCGTTCTTCAGCAAGCCAACCACAGCCCAGCGATCCGCCAGCGCCTGCAATTCGGCAGGCGTGCACAGGTCGCGAAAGAATGCACGGCATTCCTCGACGGACTCCAGCGACAGGATGGCATTGAACAGATTGCGCTCTGCCAGGGCCTCCTGTCGCGGGGTGATGGCCTTGTGTTCTTTCACTGCTGGTTGATCCAATGTACTAATGTGCTAGTACATTAGAGCAGTCGGGAGAGCGCGTCAAGATGATTGTGCATTAAATTTGTGTGGCCGATGGGAAACGCCGCACTGAAATGGCACTATTGCGGCGTTGCTTTCAAAGCGGAGCGGACGATGCCTCGGCTGGTCAGTCAATTCTGTGTCTTGGTGGTTGCCGTCGTCGCGGCCAGTCCGGCTGCAGCAACCATTCTGGGCGCGCTGAATGCTGCCCGGCAGGCGTGCGGCGTTGAGGCGCATCCGCTGACATTGCACAGGCAACTTGACGCTGCTGCAAGGAAAGTCTCTGAGGGCATGCGTCCCGCCAACGCGGCACATGCATCCGGTTATGACATGACACAGCTTTCCTCCATTCATTTGCAGGGTTTCGGCGATGAAAGGGAGTTGCGCTCGTTGTTATTGCAGCAGTCGTGCAACATTCTGGGCGATGCCGATGCGCGGGATGCAGGTTACTATCAACATCGTGATGAAGTATGGATATTGATCGGTGCAGCGCGTGGCCATCCCGGCAGTGCAATGCATGTCGAAAAGCGCGCGTTGCTGCTGGTCAATGAAGCGCGTGCGCGCGCAAGGCGGTGTGGCGACAAGTGGTTTGCTGCTGCACCGCCGCTGAAATTGAATTCACTGCTGACGCGTGCTGCGCAATTGCATTCGGATGAGATGGCACATCTGCGCTATTTTGATCATCAGGGCAGGGATGGCAGCACACCTGCAACTCGCGTCAGCAGTACTGGTTATCAATGGAAGATTGAAGGTGAGAATGTCGCGGCAGGCGCAGGCAATGTCGATCTTGCCATCAGCGACTGGCTGGGCAGTCCGCATCACTGTGCCAACATCATGGATCCAAGATTCACTGAGATGGGCATTGCCTTTGCCATCAACAAGGACGATGAAGAATATGGTGTGTACTGGACGCAGACATTTGCGGCGCCGAAAGCTTTCCGGAGCAAACGTCAATAGATGACTTGACGAATGATGGTTGACGTGGCGGAATGTGTTTAACGAACAATTCATCTTATTTGACAAAGAAGCGCTATTGAAGGAGTTGCTGGATGAAAGATGATTCCCAATCAAGCGCGCAGGGAGGAAATGGTGTTGATCCTTATCCATTTGTTGCAGAAGGTGGCATCAATTTGCAAGCGCCGGAAAGCGCCGATCCTTATGCCGCTCTTGACGATTTGATGAAAGTGGTGGAAGCATTGTGCCCGGTATGGCCGGAGCGTGAAACGTTCAAGGAAGGGCCCCACTGGCTGTTGTAATTGAGTGGAACAACCTGTTCATCCTGAGCGTGTCAAAGGACTCAGTAAATGCTAATTGCCTTCCACGGCGACCGATTGAACAGGCGCGCTGCGTGACTGTTCTGCAAGTGCCAATCGGTTGCGATAACGCCAGTAACGCCATGCGAGCAGTGCAAATACAATGGCGGCAAATACCAGCGGTTCACGCACATCTTTTTTGACTTGCCAGTAGTAGTGCCACACACCGAGAACAGCGATTACATATACAAGACGATGCAACTGCTGCCAGCGTTTGCCCAGTCGGCGCATCATGGCATTGGTGGACGTTATCGCAAGCGGAATCAGCATCAGCAACGCTGCAAAACCAATGGTGATGTAGGGTCGCTTGGTGATGTCCTTGATGATGCTGTGCCAGGTGAAACCGCTGTTGGGTATGAACAATCCCTGATCAAGAATCAGCCAGGTCAGAAAGTGAAGCAACACATAAGTGAATGCAAATAATCCCAGCATGCGCCGCAATAACACCAGCCACGGCCAGTTCAATAATGACCGCAATGGTGAAATACACAAGGTGATCACAATAAAACGCAATCCCCATTGACCAAGCTGATGCAGAATTTTTGCAACCGGATTCGCACCCAATGAAATGTTCGCGACGCCAAAGGCGCCGGCAATCAGCCATGCCAGCGGCAACAGGCAGGCAATGAAGATTACGGGTTTGATGACTTTGCGGACGACCTTCGGGTTGAACATGGGAGCAGATGTGTGTGTGAAAGTTGCGACCAGTATGGGCAGATAGGGTTGAATCTCTATCCTCGTCATTCCCTCCCCCTTGATGGGGGAGGGATAAAGGGAGAGGGTGACAAATACTGCATATTGCAGATCATGAATGCCAATACCCCTCACCCCTAACCCCTCTCCCACAAGGGGCGAGGGGAACAAAATAGAAGGCTATCTTTTATATAAGCGAGTCGTAAGACGGTGAGTGAATTTTCCTCAGGCATTTTTTAAAAATACCTCTGCAAATCCATTCCTTTATATAACGCCGCAACCTGTTCTTCGTAACCGTTGAACATCAAGGTCGGTTGCATCGGGCTGAACAGTCCTGCGCCAATGCGGCGTTCACGCGCCTGGCTCCAGCGCGGATGATCCTTGTGCGGATTCACGTTGGAGTAAAAACCGTACTCATTGGGTGATGCGATGTTCCATGTGGAGGATGGCTGGCGTTCGACAAAACTGATTTCAACAATCGACTTGATGCTCTTGAAGCCGTACTTCCATGGCACCACCAGACGAATGGGCGCGCCGTTCTGATTGGGCAATGTTTCGCCATACAAGCCCACCGACATCAACGTCAATGGATGCATGGCTTCATCCATGCGCAAGCCTTCAACGTAGGGCCAGTCGAGCACTCGCGAACGTTGTCCGGGCATTTCCGAAGGACGATAAACGGTTTTGAATGCCACATACTTTGCTTTGGAAGTGGGTTTGAATCGCGCTATCAGATCCTTCAACGGAAATCCCACCCAGGGAATGACCATCGACCATGCTTCAACACAACGATGACGATAGATGCGTTCTTCCAGTGGATGCGGTTTGAGAATGTCTTCCAGTGTAAAGGTGCCGGTGACTTCCGCTGCACCACTGATCTTGACGCTCCACGGTTCGGGTTTGAATGATCCGCTCAGCTCTGCTGGATCGGACTTGTCGGTGCCGAATTCATAATAGTTATTGTAAGTGGTGATGTCCTGGTAACTGTTGGGTTTTTCGGTGGCGCCGAAGTTTGCGTTCTTCGCATAGCTCAGTTTTTGTTGCGCCGCTGATGCGGGTGAGGGCAGCAAATCGGCGAACGCCATCACGCCGGTTGCCAGTGCGGACTGCAACAATGCGCGGCGATTCAGGTAAACCGCCTGCGGTGTGATTTCTGAAGGCAGGATGCGGGCGCAATCTTCAGGACGAGAGCGTTTAATGCGCATGACCGGTTCCTCTGCTGGTGACGTCTCAATGCTGGTGTGGATATATACCCATTCGACGTTATCAGGCAAATGGTTACAGCAAAATGTGAGCCGCGATTGGCGATGATGGTAAACTGCGCGGGTTTTCAGCTTCAGTTGTGACGTAAACCTTATGCCACGCCAGGAAATCCATTTTCCGTTGAAAGATACTGCATTGCGCGACGATGTGCACATGCTCGGTGCATTGGTGGGAGACGTATTGAAGGAGCAGGGTGGCGATGCATTGTTCGATGCCGTGGAAGGTGACCGGCAGGCCGCACTGGCGCGACGCGGCGGTGATGCCGATGCCGGTGTGCAGTTGACATTGCGTACCCGCGATCGTTCCGGCAGTGAAGCGCGCGATCTGGTGCGTGCATTCTCAACGTGGTTCCAGATGGTCAATATGGCGGAGAAGGTGCATCGCATTCGCCGCCGCCGTCAGTATCTGGATGATTCAAACACGCCGCAGCCCGGCGGTATTGTCGATGCATTGCAGAAGCTACATGCGCAGGGATTGCAACTGGATGACATACGGCGCCTGATGCAGGAAATCTGGATCGAACCGGTATTCACTGCACATCCCACTGAATCAACGCGCCGCACGATTCTGCGCAAGCAGCAGGTGATTTCAGAGTTATTGCTTGATCGTCTCGACATGCCTGTCAATTCAAATGAAAGCCGCACCAATCTCGAACGCATTCGCGCCGAAATCACCACTGGCTGGCAGACGGCAGACAATTCGCGTGAGCGTTTGACCATTGCCGATGAACGCGAGCATGTGCTGTTCTTTGTGGTGGAGATCATCTACAAGGTGATTCCGTTTTTCTATGAGGAAATTGAAGCGGCGCTGGAAAAAATTTATGGCCCTGCAGCGCAGGACATTGAAGTGCCGGAGATCATCCGTTTTGGATCGTGGGTGGGCGGCGACATGGATGCCAATCCCGAACTCAATGCCAAGAACATCCGCGAAACCGTGGCGCGTCACCAGCGGCTGATTATCAACAGTTACTATCTGGAATGCCAGCAGCTTTCCGAATTGCTGTCGCAGAGTGCAAGCCGTGTAAACATTTCAGCTGAATTGCAGGCGCGCATCGAACAGTATTCGGTATTGCTTTCCAATCATCACACCATCACACCCGCGCGCCAGGACTTCATGCCCTATCGCGTGTTTCTCGGACAGGTCATGGCTCGTTTGCGGGCAACTTACGATTCACTGCAAAACCATTATGAAAATGCCGCTGAACTGTTGCACGATGTGCAGCTTGTTGCGGCCAGCCTCAGGCAGAACAAGGGACAGCATGCAGGATTGTTCAATGTAAGAAGGTTGATGCGCCGTATCCGCACTTTTGGTTTTTATCTGGTCACGCTGGACATCCGCCAGCATGCCGATGTGCATCGCGAAGTGATTGCGCATGGATTGAATGACGAACAATGGATGCAACGTTCATCTGCAGAACGCACCCGGCGCTTGTGCGAAGTGATTGCCGGTGATCAGGGCATTGCCAATATGCTGGACCCCAATGGCAAACGCGCCACCTGGGTGTTTGAAACCATTGCACATTGCCGTCATCGCAACGGACCCGATGCCATTGGTCCGTTTGTGGTCAGCGGCGCCAAAGGTGCGGACGACGTGTTGTCGGTGCTGCTGCTGGCCCGCTGGGCGGATACCGTCGATCGCCGCACCGGTGATGTGGCGGTGGACGTGGCGCCGTTGTTTGAAACCGTGGAAGAACTTGAGTCCTGCGGCGCAGTCATGTCGGCGCTGTTCAACACCAAGGCTTATCAACGTCATCTGATCGGGCGGCGCAATCATCAATTTGTGATGCTTGGCTATTCCGCCAGCAACAAGGAAAGCGGTGTGATGAGTTCGCACTGGCTATTGCGCCGTGCACAGGAAGCACTGGTGAAAGTTGCACAGGAAGCCAAAGTGGATCTCACCATATTTCATGGACGCGGCAGCACTTCCATCCGCAATGCCGGCATGGTGGAAACATTGATGCGCACGCTACCCGAAGGTGCAGTGCGCAGTCATGTGCGTTTGACTGAGCAGGGTGAATTGATCAATGACAAGTACAGTCTGCGGCCCATCACATTGCGCGTGCTTGAACAGGCATTCAATGCACTCGCCATGTCGCATGCCGGTGTGCGTGTGCCGGAACAAGTCAAACCCGAATGGCGTGCAGCAATGGATGACATGGCTGCCGCAGGCAATGAAGCGTATCGCGCGCTGGTCTACAACAATGAAAAGTTCTATGAATTTTTCCGTCTGGTCACGCCGGTGGATGTTATCGAAGGCATGCAGATTGGTTCGCATGCCAAGCATCGGCCGCTGCCCACCGATCTTGCCACGACGCGCGCCATTCCCTGGGGATATGCGTGGGCGCAAAGCCGTTACATGTTGCCGAGCTGGTTTGGTGTGGGCACTGCGCTGCGTAAAGCGCGCGAACGCATTGGTGATGAAATTCTTTCAGCGATGTATGGCAACTGGTATTTCTTTCAAACGCTGATTGATCAGGTTGAAATGGGACTGGCGCGTGCCGACCTCGATATCGCGCAGTACTACGACACGCTGGCCGGGTCCGGATACGCCGATATCCAGCAGATCATTCGCGATGAGTTTGCGTTGGCAAAGGAACATGTATTGCGGTTGAAAGGATGTGCGTTCCTGCTGGATGCAGAACCCACCATGCAGCGCGCCATTCGCTTGCGTAATCCTTATCTTGATCCATTGCATTTAATGCAGGTGGATTTGCTGGCACGCTGGCGCGCCACAGGCCGGCAGGATCGCGAGTTGCATCAAACCTTGCTGGCATCCATCAATGGCATTGGTCAGGGATTGCAGGGATCGACGTGATGACAAAAATGTTGCACTTGGGGTGATCAGGTGCTGAATGGTCATGTGCTTGACCAGGGATGGGGTCAAGCTTGTCTTGAAATTGTCATGATTGATGCATTTGATGTTATGTGTCTGTCGCCAAGAGAATTTACAATTTCGCTTGACGTTTCTTCATTTCAAGACCTAAACTGAAAAAGAATATCCTCACTAAAGTGTCAGTCGACCTCATCAATTAATTTAAAGAGGGCTTGTATGGAGAATCAAGGATCCGTTTACGCGGACACGAGCGTTCGTGAGAATTCAATCCACCCAGCCCGAGGAATTTGGTCGGTTTGCGAACGGTTTTTCAGACTGAAGTGTCTTTGGGTTAAGCTTGTATGCACAGTGGTGGCGCTGGTGGCAGCTCTCTGTGTCACGTCTTCGGCACAAGCTGCGACGAATTACATCTACGATTCACTGGGGCGTATCACCACCGTTATTTATTCCAATGGCTCGGTGATTGACTATCAATATGACGCCAATGGCAATGTCACGATTATCCAGCGTGATACATCTGATGCGCTGTCGATACTGTCTGTAGCGCCGACAGCGACTTATATCGGTTCATCAATCACAATTGTTGGCAGCGGCTTCAATGCGGATACCGCTCAGGATGCAGTCGCAATTGGTGGTGTGACCGCGACAGTCACAACAGCAACCAATACGACTTTGGTTGTGACGGTGCCCAGTACAGCTATAAGTGGGCCCGTTACCGTGACGGTGAATGGTACGACGCTGACCAGTAGCCAGACCGTCACGATTCTACGGCCGACGATCACCACCCTGTTGCCAACAGTGGCCAATTCAGGAGACACGGTTACCTTACAAGGAACAAATCTTGATTTGGTGCCTGGCGGCACGACCGTCAGTGTGGGGTCGGTAACCGCGGCGATTCTGTCGATCAGCAACACATCAATCACATTTACCGCACCTGACTCTTCGGGGATTGTGACTGTTAGTACTTCGTATGGACAGAGTTCAACGTCATCCTTGGTTGTTTTGCCTTCGACACTTTCGGCCGCATCGGTCGCTTCTGCAGCAATACTTGATACCTCTGGAACTACGCAAAATCTTGACGTCAGTCAATCGAATAAATATGGCGTTTACGAGTTTAATGCCACGCAGGGGCAGATGTTGAGCATCCAGCTCAGCTCCGTTGTTGGTGGAACAATTAATTATCAAATTTATTCACCATCCAATTCTTCCATCGCGTCGGGATCGGTATCTGCAATCAACCCATCGATTCATCTACCGACGATTCCAACGACAGGGATGTATCTGGCTGTGTTTTCTTCGTCAGGAACATTTCAAATATCAGCTCAGCTTGAACTAAATACATTGGCACCCATTGATGGTGCGTCAATAGCGATTGCGACGACGGCTCCAGATCAATCCAAGCGTTGGATATTCACCGCGACGGCGGGCGACAACATTGGTGTTGAGATCGGCAACCTGGTGGAGCAAAACAGTCATTACAACGAACTGTATGTGTATGTGTACAGACCTGATGGCAGCATGTGGGTCAATGCCAATGCGTGCTATGTCTCG
>DASZSV010000064.1:0-94045 GCA_035548495.1 Steroidobacteraceae bacterium | reverse complement strand
ACGGAAAAATCATCCAGCAAGGCATTGATGGCTACGCCATTGCGCACACCATGTGTTTCGCCGATGTCGATCAACTTCAGTGCCACATCACGGCGATGCTGCGCATCCTTGCCATTGCATTGCATTAACAGCCATGCCCATTCGAACTGATGTCCCGGTTCAACAATGCGGCCGGGAGTGCCCGGGGCAGGTTGCCAGTCATCAGTGAAAAATTCTTTCAATGCACCATTGGGCTGAATGAATTTGCGCAGTGCAAGTTCCGTCAGTTCTTCAGCAAGCACCTGCCAGCCTGCATCATTGCCCACATCGCGCCATGCAATGCAGGCTTCCAGCAGGTGCATGTGCGGATTGGATTCGCGTACTTCGCTGTGTGAATCACTGGAAATAAAGCCTTTCTCACAGGTGCGCAAATGCCGTTCAATTGCTGCACGCAATTCAAGCGCATGCGATTCAAATTCAGCGCGGGCGTTCAACAGCTTTGCGGCCGATGCAAATGCCAGCAGTGCAAAGGATTGATCATAGAGAAAGGCGTGATCATCCAGCGGCCTGCCTTCAATGTCACACAGCGTGCGGAACAGGCCATCTTCGCGCCGATAATGTTGAATGAAGTAATCCACGCCGCGCCTCACGATGCCAACGTCGCCTTTCCAGCCAAGGTGTGCGGCCACGGCAAATGAATAAATCTGTCGTGGTTGCACGCGAGCACGTCGTGGCTTGTTCAGTCCGTGGCCTTGTTGATCCAGTATTTCTTCAAAGCCACCGTTGTGTGCATCCACGCCCTGTGTGGACCACAATGGACAGGCGTGATGAATCAACCAGTCAAGCAGTTGATGGCAGCGGTTGGTTAAAGCGGCGCGAGTGTCATTCATGTATGCAAGTCAGTGCTATCGTTGAGCCGCATCAATTGCCACCGCCAGCGCGCCCAGCGGACCGGCTTGCGTATCCAGTCCGGGCGGAACAATGTATTGATCTATGCCATTGCCAAGTTCTTCCGCGTGCAGATAGCCATTGATACTTTTTACAAGCAATTGCCGGATCAAGGGAAACAGGTCGGCACGGGCGTTCATGACGCCGCCGCCAATCAACACGCGTTTGGGAGATGTGCTTGAAACCAGCACATGAACCAGTTGCGCCAGACCATGTGCAACGGAATCCCACACCGGCGTATTGCCCGGTGAACTGTTGCGTGCGGCGATGGCGGGACCCGATACCAATCCTTCCACACAATCGCCATGAAAAGGACAGGCGCCCGGCCAGGTATCACCGGCCATTCTCACAATGCGAATATGTCCGAGTTCAGGATGACTGAGCCCGCGTACCGTACGATTTGCAACAACCAGTCCAACACCCACACCAGTGCCGACGGTGATGTAGGCAAAGTTGTCCAGTCCCTGTGCCGCACCCCAGCGGCCTTCGGCAAGCGCGGCACCATTCACGTCGGTGTCAACACCCAGCTTGACGGACTTGACACCAAGCTGTTCGTATACCTTCAACAGCCGTCGTGCAACGTCGGTATTGCTCCAGCCCGGCTTGGGTGTTGAAGTGATGTAACCATAGGTGGGTGAATTCACATTCAGGTCAACCGGGCCAAATGATGCAATGCCCAATGCCTTGATGGCACCATGCTTCTGATGCCAGTTGCGAAACTCGGCTTCCATCTGCGACAGGGCAACATCAGGATCGCTGCCGGTGGGAATGTAGACCTGCTCGCGGATGTCCTCGGGCCCGGTGCCCAGTACACAAATGCATTTCGTGCCGCCGAGTTCAACGCCGGCATATAAAGGTGAGTGAGTCATCGAATGGATTGAGTAGCGGAGTTGTTGAAATAACTGTCATGAGAAGGCGCCATCATGGCGGCAGCATGCACTGCACGCGAGATGTTGCCGAGCATGTCATTGAGCTGTCCGGTTTTGAGTGTGTCCATCAACGGATCATAACCGATTGGTGAGATGCCCATGCCATCCAGAATGTAGAACCAGCTGAGATCGGTGAACAGATCATCGGATTTGTGACGGATGCGTCCAGTGGCCCTGTACAGCTCAATGCGTTGCGCGAGGCTGTCCGGTATCTGCATTGATTTGCAGTAACGCCAGAACGAAGTGTCCTCACGCTGAGTCAGGCAGTAATGCATGATGATGAAATCGCGGATGCGCTCCATTTCACCGGTGATTTCATTGTTGTAAGAGTCAATGTTGTGCTGGTCAAACTGTTTGTCAGGAAAATGATCCAGCAACTTGTAGACAGCGCTCATCACCAGATGAATGCTGGTGGATTCCAGCGGTTCGAGAAATCCGGAGGCCAGTCCAATGGCAATACAGTTGTATTTCCAGAAAGCCTTGCGGCGTCCGCCGGTGAATTTCAATACGCGGGGTTCAGTAAGCGGTGATTCGCCGACTGAGGTCAGGAACTCATCCAGCGCATCTGCATCACTGATGTGTTCAGTTGAATAGACGTAACCATTGCCATTGCGATGCTGCAATGGAATGCGCCAGCGCCAGCCCGCACGCTGCGCAATGGATTCCGTGAATGACGGGCGCGGTGTAACCAACGATGTCTGCATCGCCACGGCGCGATCGCAGGGCAGGTATTCACGCCAGTCGATATAACCTGAATGCAATGTCTGTTCAATCAACACACCATTGAATCCGCTGCAATCGATGTACAGGTCCGCCTTGAGTGTTGAATGATCGCTGAAAACCAGTTCATCAATGAATCCATTCTCACATTGCCTGACCGAAGCCACGGTGCGTTCAAGACGCTTCACACCCAGGCGTTCGGAATATGCACGAAGATATTTCGCGACCAGTCCGGCGTCAAAGTGCAAGGCATAACGCAATCCGTTGACCACGGGATTTTGTCCATTATCGGGAAAACGGAACTTGTTCTGATCGCCCAGTGCGGCACACAAACTGAAATCGTTGAATCCTGGCGTCAATCCATCTGCCCTTGCTTTCTGCCAGGCGTGGTAAAAGGGGCGTGCATTGATGTCGATACCAAAGGTGCCAAATGGATGCCAGTAACTGTGCCCCGGCGCTTGCCAGCCGGTGAACTTGATGCCCAGCTTGTATGTGGCCTGTGTGTGGTTGACAAAGTCCTGCTGATTGATGGACAGCAAATTCAGGAAATCAATAATCGGTGGAATGGTCGCTTCACCCACACCCACTGTGCCGATGTCTGCCGATTCAATCAAGGTGATGTTGCATCCGCACGCAGCGAGTATCCGCGCCAGAATGCTTGCGGTCATCCAGCCGGCGGTGCCGCCGCCGACAATGGCAATGCTGGTGATTTGATTTGATCCATTCATGGTTGTTGAATTGTAAGTGCTGGATGAAAACATGTCAGTTCAACTGCAACAGACTTGGCGTCTGTTGCATGCCATATTTCGAAATGGGTTTGCGCTGCCACAAAAAACAGGGGCGATACGTATTCGTACCGCCCCTGATTATCTCCGTCATCCCACTCACGCCACACGCCTGCGTGAGTGGTTCCGGCGGTTACAGTTTGGCTTTCACACCAAAGAAGAACCGGCGACCTGTATCATCGTAGGTAAACGGTTCATTCGGGAACTGCAGATAGGTATGCAATTTCGAATCAGTCAGGTTCACGACTGACGCAAGAACACCGAAGTGCTTGTTGAAATCGTAACCGATCTGTCCGTCAAGCTGACCATACGCTGCTTGATACACACCATATACAACGGGATTGCCGTTGATGTCCTGGAAGGAGAACGTCGAGCCAACACCGGATGCATTCAACGCACTGCTGCGCCATGCATAAGCGACACGTGCCGAGAAACCGGCATGCTCGTAGTACACCGTCAGATTGATGGAGTCATTGGAAACACCGGGAATCGGCAGGTTTTTGGCGAACGCTGTGCTGCCGGTAGTGTCGGAATTGGCGTGTGTATAGTTGCCGGCAAAGCCCAGGCCATTTTCGAATGCATACTGCGCATTGATTTCAGCACCATAGATTCTGCCGCTGCCGCCATTGACTGGTTGCGAAACGTTGGCCGTATCACCGCCGAAGTCGTCCATTACAAAGGTTGGGGTATTAGCCGTTGTAACGAAGTTATCGACTGCTTTATAGAAGCCGCCGACGCTTATCAAACCACCTTCAGCGAAGTAATCTTCCCAGTCCACGTTGAATTGCGAAGCACGGAACGGATCCAGGTTCGGATTGCCTGAGGTGCCACCGTCAAACTTGAAGCGTGGTTTACCTGTATTAGGATCATCCGCACCGCGAGTGTAGCCGTATGAGTTACCACGACCAATGTCCATCAGATTTTGCGGAGCCACTACGCGCGCAGCGCCGACACGAATCTTCTGGGTATCGGTGGCATTCAATACAAAGTTGAATGATGGCAATACATCCACATAGCTGCGTGATTTTTCAAACGGTACATTGTTGGAATTCACGCCGTTCCATGAAGACGAACCGTAAGTGGTAACAGATGGCGCAGTTTGGCCGCCATCCACGGTCAAGTTTGTCTTCACCACACGCAAGCCAAAGTTGGCATGGTAGGCATCACCCTCACCGCCCGCATCACCCATCAAGTAAGCAGAGGTGGTCTTTTCCTTGACCTTGAATGAACTGATGGTGTCTTCAAAGAACTGCTCACCATTGTTGGTGATGCCAGCCTGATCCCACACCGTGTTCAAGTAAGTAGACGGGTTGGTCATACCGCCAGCGACTGGATCTTTCACGGCAATCACGCCATTGGCAAAGTTGTTGTAGTACTTGACCAAGCCGGGATTGGTTTGTGGAGTGGACCACGGAATGGCTGCATAGCCCGGATCCTGATAGTACAACCAAGAGCCATTGCTGGCACCTGCACAGCAGTTTCCGCCACCGGTGCCGCCTACACCAGCAGGCAGGCCACCAACACCCAGTGTTGAGCCATCCTGCAAGTAACGACCGAATACTTGATCCACATTGCGCACCGCATAACGCAGTCCGGCGGTTAATGTCACAATATCGTTTGCTTTGAATTTAAGGTTGCCCTTTAGCGCGGTTTGATCTTCTTCGGTCTTGTTCGCCCACGCCCAGTTGGATTTGAACAAGGTGTAGTTGGGGTTCGACAGGATGTTTGTATACCCATAACTGTCAGCATAGTTTGCAGTTGGCAAACCCGAGGTTCCACCGTTGGTCCAAGTCCATGCATAACCGTGATTACCATTGGTGCAATTATTGCCGCCATTGTTGCATCCCGGTGCTGCCATCTGGATTGATGGATCGGTTTGTCCAAATGCACCATAAAAGCCATGTTCAACGTCGGCTTGTGCGGCTTCCAGATCAGAAGTGGCGCGAGCGTATGAAACGCCCACATCCCCGGTCACCGGACCACTGCCACCAAAGATGGTGTTGAACTGATAGTTATTGGCTTGCGAGATATTGCTTTGATACAGCGTGGCGGTTTCGGCGCCGTTGGCCATGAAAGTCGCTGACTGAACCACGCCATTGGCATCGATTGAATATGGCTTGGTTGGATCAATGCCGGGGAATGATGCCGGTGCGCCGGGTCCATTGGTTTCGCCGCTGCCGCCGGAGAACCATGCCTTGTTGGAATAGGTATCGCTGACATCTTCTTCACGTACATAGAACCAGTTGAGATTGCTGGTGATGTCGTCCGACCATTTCCATTCCGCGCCAAGAGTGGCGCCTTTAGTTTTGACTTCTTCAAGAATGTCGCTGAAGTAACCCAGTTGCGGATCGATATAAGTCTTGCCATTGGGCATTACGGTGTTGGTGCTGGCAACCGGACTGCCGGTGTACGACCCATCCGTCGCGGTGTTGGTGACCAGCCACTGATTGCGATTCTGATCCTGGAATTGCTTGTCATGCGTTTTTTCATCGTCGTAGGAGACGCTGCCGGTAAAGGCAAGGTTGTCACTCAATTTGAGTCCACCAACCAAGGTGATAACCGGTGTTGCGCCACCGTCCTGACCGGTGGATGTGGTGCCACGAGCGTTGCCAGACAGGCTAAGACCGAAAGGTTGTGCGAGTGGTGAACGCGTTTTGAGATCAATGATGCCGCCAAGGCCACCCTCGCGATTTTGCGCGGTGGGATTCTTGTAAACATCGATACCGCCGATTTCTTCCGAAGGAATGCCTTCCAGAGACTGATATTGCACGGTGCCACCATTGCCACCGCCTGATGCTTCGCCAGACACATAGAATTCACGGCCGGTGAGGAATACTTCACCATTCAAGGTGATCAAGTTGTTGCCCAAACCATCAACCAGTACCTGCGTACCTTTGCCACCGGAGCGATTGATGGAGATACCCGGCAAACGTTGCAATGATTCGGAGACGTTTTGATCCGGCATCTTGCCGAGATCCTCTGCGACAATCGACTCGACAGGCTGAACAGAATGACGCTTGATATCCAGCGCGGACTTCAAGGATGCACGGTAACCAGTGACGACCAGTTCTTCTAGATCATCAGATGATTGCGATGCAGATGCTGTTTGCTGTGAATCCGCCAGCACGGTTGGACCAACCAGCATGGCTTCAAGTGACACAGCGGTCATTAATGCTACACGGGCAGCTTGACGCGCCCGCTTTTCGCGGCGATGTGACATGGTGTTAACCCCTCAACTCAATGAAATTTTTATTGCAACACGCAGACAGTCACAGATTTGTCTCAACATTAAATTGAGTACATGAAATGCGGTGACAACGTTGCGGGTTGCATGCATATCATGCAGAACAACTGACGTTGTGCTGCATGACTCGCCGAGCGTAGGACTGCAATTTTTTTGCGTCAACGAAGCAAAAAGTTCAATTTATTTTTGCAGCGTGATTGTTAACGCAATCGTTCTGCTAAGTTACAGTAAGCAAAGAAAACTATGACGATGTCGTGTAAGTAGTGCATAACATCAATTAAAAAGTTGTCGTACGTTAACAAACGTTGATAACGCTATCGAAAAATCCATTTTGCGCAAAGAGTGCTGTTAGCGACGCTGCAGGCATTAACATTTGTATCAATGCAAGTACAAAAGACAAAATTAAAGCCAGACAAGGCTGGCTCTGGAAAGTTCGTCTGATTTCGAATAAAACATATTTCTGTTCTTCCAGCAGTTTCATTGTCGTCATTTTCAAGATGACGACAGCATGCATTGCGGTAATCATGATCGCGTGCATAATTGTACGAACAACTGGATGAGTACAATTTATTCGGGGAACACAATGAAAATCTGCCTTTCAACATGTGTCGTTTTCCTTGCTGCTGTTCTGATCAGACAAATTTGTATCGCTGCGCCGTCACTGGGCGCTGAAGGCGATCGCGCGCCGTCGGGTATGCCGGCAGGTTTTGCAGCGCCGCTGTCACGCGAGGCATTGAACAAACTCAATGCTGCCGAACGTGCGCAGAACAGGGCACAGGCGATAGCCGACAGCAATAAACTAATCGCTGACATGCAGCTTCAATGCGATCCCACCGACGCGGAACTCATTGGAATTGGAAAAGTCAGCGTGGACGGTACCCTCACACGGGTGAAAGCGTATGAAGTCGCTTGCAGCAATCACATAGGCTACATTCTGGAATCGCAGGGTACGCAGAAGCCACTGGCGATGTCCTGTTTCGCCGCTGCCGCAACTCGCAGCGCCGACATGGCCAAGGGAGTTAAATCAAATTTCTATTGCGAATTCGAAACCAACAAAGACATCACTGCGAACGCTGCCGCGGTGCTCGCCGCAACTGGTACGGACTGTGATGTGAGTAAGGCGCAATGGTTCGGTATTACTTCCTCGACTCAGACTGAATATACCGAGGTGGCTTGCAAGGCGGGCGACGGCTATTTGCTTAAGATTCCCCGCACTGGTGCCGCACCGATTACCGCATTAAGTTGTCAGGATGCCGCCAAACAGGGACTGAAGTGCAATCTTACTGATGCAGGTCCGGTGGAAAAGCCTGTAACCAAGCAAATTCTTCTCGACGCGCTTAAAAGCTACGATGTTAAATGCACGCCCGCGCAGTTTCGCCTGATTGGGCGCGAGAGTGTTGATAAACGCTATGTCGTGGAACTGCAATGTCCTGAGCATCCCAAGGGGCTGGTTGCCTTCATTCCCCTTGAAGGCAACAGCAGCAGCTTCGAAGCCATTGATTGTGACGCCGCAGCGGAACAACAGATACAGTGTAAATTTGCAGCGCCCAAGTAGACACCTGCCCATGAACCATGGTGATGTGTGAAATCAACATTTGCACAATCACCGGGTGCGAAGGTCAAGATTTGCGTGCTGACTTCGATTGCCAAACGTTGACAAACTTTGATTGCTGTTGATAAAGCACAGGACTTCCTGTGCTTTATCAGTGCTTACCTGGTTTATCAGTACGGAACGGCAATGCTGGCAGGTCTTGCTTGTTGTAAAGATTGCCATTGGGCGTGTTGCTCCAGTCATAGCGCACTGCCACGGGGTGGGTAATGGCATCGTTGCTGACAATCACATCGTTTCCATCTATCACTGCATTGGCCCACAGGAACTTGCCATCCTTGCCGGCAATGGCAAAGCCACGCAATTCATTGCCATGTTTGAGCATCAAGCCGGTGCCGGTATTGCTGAAGTGCAAACGCACCTGTTTACCTTCGATTTGCATGTTCATGTAGCGTGGACCATCGGCAAGAATCTTTTCGTGATAGGCAACCTTGCGTGCCTGCAACGCAAGACGCCGTCCCACTTCCTGTTTGTTCTTGGGATGAATGTCTTCGGCATTGCCAATGTCCACGGCGGTTGCCATGCCGGTTGCAGGCAGTGACAGGGTCATGTCCTGTGCTTCACGTAATTCAGCCCAAGGGTATTCTGCGGGTTGAGGCTTGTCATTGCCAAAGCCTGCGAGCTGTACAAACAGGAAGGGAAAGTCATAACCCCATCGCGCGCGCCAGTCCCTGATCATTGCCGGAAACAATCGGCGATATTGTGCGGGACGATCTGCATTCGCTTCGCCTTGATACCAGATCACACCCTTGATCTTTGCCGGTAACAACGGCGCGATCATGGCGTTGTATAACAATGTAGGTGATTGTGGAAACGGGCTGCGGAATTCGGCCACCGGCGGTGCTTCGGGCAAGTCGGCAAGATCCGGTCCGGGCTGATACAGCCAGTCACCACTCAGCGGAATGGTTTGATTGTCAGCGATGACATACACATCCTCGGGTGCAACATAGCTGCCGACAAAGCCCTCGCCGGAGTTGCTGTCGCCGGTCACGCGCATCGCAATCACATTGTCACCGGCACGCAAGTTATCCGCAGACACTGCATAGTTACGCATCAGGCCGCCGCCATTCATTGATCCCGCTTGGTGACCATTGACGAAAGTGGTGTCCTTGATCACCCACTGTGACAGATGCAAGGTAATACCCTTGCTTGCCTGCGCGGCTGTCAATTGAATGTGCCTGCGTAACCAGATCGTGCCATCAAATTCTTTTGGCACTCTGGCGGGCCAGGGTTTGGGCATGGTGGTAACTTGCCAATGCGAGTCATCGAGGTTTGCGGCAGCCCAAACCTCCTTGCCATCCACGGTGCCACGATCTTCCTTGCCATGCTTGGCATACCATTCGTTGCGCACTTTCAGATAATCATCAAATGCGGTCCACTGTGCCGCAGTGATGCGGGCTTCACGCTGCATCACGTCATTGAAATCGCCCAGTTGCCTGATGACTTTGGCGCTGGTCCACGACTCCGCAGGCGTGCCGCCCCAGCTGGAATGAATGATGCCGATCGGTGTGTGATTGTGTTTGTACAGATCACGCGCAAAGAAATATGCCACTGCAGAAAACTGGCGGACGTTTTCCGGTGTGGTTTCATGCCAGCCGGTGGAATCGATTTCATTGAGCGGAGTCAATGAAATGTTGCGCTTTACGGTGAATAAACGAATTTGCGGATAATTGGCATTGGCGATTTCTTCTTTCTCGTTCAGCGCGCCACCAAAACCGTTTTCGGTTGCCATGGGAAATTCCATGTTGGACTGGCCCGATGCCAGCCACACATCACCGACCAGAATGTTTTTCAATGTGATGCTGTTGCTGCCGGTGATGGTCATGGTGAATGGACCACCAGCGGTCTGTGCTGGCAGCATGACTGACCACTCGCCTTTGTCATCTGCATGGGTGATTGCCTTGTGACTGCGAAATTCAATTGTCACCGGTTCATTGGCGCTGGCCCATCCCCAGATCTTCAGGGGCATGTCACGTTGCAGCACCATGTTGTCGCCGACAAGTTTGGGAAGTTTGATCGCAGCAATGGCGTTGGTGGTGGTTAATGCGCTCAATGACATGATGAACAGCAGGCAAAACAGTTTTAGTGGATGTAGTATGAACTTGGTTGTTTGCATGACAAATTCCCGGACGATGAAAAAGGGCGGATGAAATCCGGCAACGAAATTCTGAGCGGCAATGCATTGACCATGTTCTGCGGATGTACCGAAGCTCGGTTACATTCGTTCTGTGATGAACACGAATCTGTGCTTGCCGATGATGGTGGCCTCTTTAATCGGCGCGAATTATACGATAAATAACACCTGACGTGGCGTCGTTGCCGGGCAAATCATTGCTGTTCTGAATCTGTCGAAGCATTTTTATGCAAATTGATTTGCTTCGACAGATTCGCGCTTGTTGCGGCTGCGTTATATCTGAAGCTATAAAGACAGTTCCCGCATTTGTTATGGCATCCGGGTGACCGGCGAATCAGCAAATCCTTTCTTACAAGCCGTGCTGCGTGCTTTGACAAAGCGTGCATCGGTAAGTGTTGCCTTGAACCTGCCCACGGTTACCAATGCCAGCGGCGCCACGACATTATTCAATGATGCGCCCTGTTTTGCGAAACAGCTTAAGGGCACAGTGATGGTTAAGGCATCGCGCGCGCCACTCAACTGTTTGGTGATGTCATAGAACGGCAGCCGTGTTGCCTTGCAGCCCAGGCCATTGTCCCTTGGGGGTGGCATCCTGCCTTGCTTTACGGCCTGGGTTTCTTCAAAGGTCAAGCTGCACAGCATGCCAAGAAACACTGGTTGCTGCGGTTTGTGATGTACCATCAGTTTCACTTGCAACGCCTCGCCTTTGTACTGTGACTGCAAATCATCACCCGAGCCGCTGACAAGAAACGCGCCGCGTCCCGAACCATTCCAGTCAATGGATACACCGGCATCATTGCGTGTCACGCTGAGTGTTTTTGCAGGACTGGTTTGTGTAATGCTGGTGAAACGAACGCTGCCCACGTCATCCTGCACGTTAATGGTCCACGGCGCGACGACATGGTTGTCTGCATAAAGTACGGAAACATCATGACGATCAGTTGCCGCTTTGGGATCTTCAGACAAGTGAGGAATGATGGATGTGGATGCGTAGTTCAATCCATAACCACGCGGGAACAATGCACCAGCAGCTTCATCATCCTTCTTGAAGGTGACTGGCATCGCAGTGCCTGGCCACGAGAAACTCAATGTTCCGGTGAAGTCGTGATTGATGGAACCGTCTTTCTTGCGGAACAAGACATCGGCAATGCCTTCGCCTTCGCTGCCCGGCAACCACGCCGCAACAAAAGCGTCCACAGCATTCAACTCGCGGTTCACCCACAGGGGACGCCCGGAAAGAAATACCGCGACCACCGGAATTTTTTCTGCCTGCAAATGCTGCATGATTTTCAGTTCAGGAGAATTGCCTGAACCATATTCCAGCGTTTCACGATCACCCTGGAACTCTGCATACGGATGCTCGCCGAACATGACGATGGCAACATCGGGCTTATGCGAGTACTTGCCTTCGCGATTCAACTCGACACTGCCACCTGCATTATCAACCACTGCCTTGATGCCGGCATAGATGCTGGTCGCGCCATGAAAATCCCTGTTGGTGTTGTGTCTGGCCTGCCAGTCGATGGTCCAGCCGCCGCACTGCTGTGCAATGTTGTCCGCTGCGCTTCCCGCCACCAGAATGTGTAGTGCGGGATTGATGGGCAGCACTTGATGATTATTTTTCAGCAACACCAGTGACTCACGCACGGCCTGTCGCGCCACTGCACGATGTTCCGCGCTGCCGATGATGTCGAAGTGACCGGCTTCGGGACGTTGCGCCGGTAATGGACGATCGAACATGCCGGCCAGTACCTTTACGCGCAGAATGCGGCGCACTGCATCATCAATGCGCGACATCGCAATGTCACCGGCTTTTACATGTTCAAGTGTAGTAGTGTAAAAACGCCGCCAATCTACCGGCGGCATCACCATGTCCACTCCGGCGTTGATCACTGCGGCACAATCAAAGCGCGTGCAGCCCGGCACTTCTTCCTGTGCATTCCAGTCACCGATGACAAAGCCATTGAAGTGGAAACGGTCTTTCAGTACATCCGTAAGCAATACCTTGTTCTCATGCATCTTGATGCCATGCCAGCCGTTATACGATGCCATCACCGTAAGCGCGCCTGCGTTGATGGCGGGCAGATAACCGGCAGCATGCACGCGAATCAATTCGGGCACGGAAGACCAGTTGTCGAATTGATCACGGCCCTGTTCAGTACCGCCATCACCAAGAAAATGTTTTGCCGATGCAATCACATGACCGGGCGCTTCAAAGTCGCTGGTATTCCATTTGCCCTGCAGGCCGGTGACCATCGCACCGGCATAGCTTGCAACCACGGCAGGATCTTCGGAATAACTTTCATAACTGCGTCCCCAGCGCACGTCACGCACCACGGCCAGCGTCGGCGCAAACGTCCATTCAATTCCCGTTGCAGAAACTTCCTGTGCGGTAATCTGGCCAATGCGTGTCATGAGTGCAGGATCATGCATGGCGCCAAGGCCGACATTGTGTGGAAACAGTGTGGCGCCGCCGAGATGCGAATGACCATGCACGGCATCAATGCCAAAGATCACCGGAATGGCGCGATGATTGGGTGACTGGTATTCGCTGGACGCTTTTGCATATTCATTGGTCATGGCCAGCCATGCAGCCGGCGACGAATGAATGTCACCGTTGGGTGCGGAATCGCCGCCCGCTTCAATTGAACCAATGGGAAATTTACGCAAGTCATCCGGTGTGATGGAACTGATGTCGGCCTGAATCATCTGCGCCACTTTTTCTTCCAGAGTCATCCTTGACAGCAGGTCATTCACAAATGTTTCGACAGCGGGTTTGATCAATACATCGCGATTACCTTCCGGCCAGTTGCCTGCGCGCAGTTCATCCAGCAATTCAGCTCGCGATTTTGTTTCATGCGGCACTTGCGCGGCGGCACATGATAGGATGGCGGTGACAAGCAGAGTGGTGCACACCATCAATGAAGTGCGAGGAATGATCTTGAATACGCGCTGCGGGCCGGTTGTCTTCAACATTGATCTGTCTCTTTATGATGGTGGAATGAATGCGGATTTCTTTGACAAAGTGACCGCTGTGCTGCTGCATTCGTTCGGTAGTCGGCGCTCAATTTAATCAAAGATGATTGTGTTAATTAACACTCATCGCTGCAATGCGCGAAACTTGCCGGCAAATTCCCTGATGATCAATATGGTCGAAGTGTCGGAGTCGAAAACACCATACATGCCTTGCTGTTCCTGCGGCGGGTCACCCATGAAGGCATCACCGGTTTTCCACCAGTAATCTGCGTTGTGGGTGCGTGCCATGCCATTCCAGGCCCAGAAATTGAAACCCGCAATCGCATCGCCTGCCCTGGCGCGTTGATACAGTACGGCGAGTACATCGCGATAAAACCGGTCGCGATAGTGTGTGGTTGCTTTTGGATCATAAGCACCATCGTCACGATCCAGTCCGAACTCTTCGAGCACAATGGGCTTGCCGATTTTCTTTGCGGCATCAATGTGGACGTTGAGGTACTCCTTACTTTTCTTCCACATCGTGTTCCACGTTTCGGCGGCATGCTTCTGATCGTACCACGACCAATTGCGTGGCCAGAGATGATAGGTGAGGTAATCAACATACTTTGACTGATGTGCGGTTTTGTACAACTGCATGTCATTGGCCGAACCTTTCAATCCTTCACTGCCGGTACACACCAGATGATGATTGTCCAGTTGGTGAATGTATTTTGCTGTGTTATTCACCCATTGCACATACACGGCTTTTTCCTGCGCAGATGCCTTGTCATTGCCGGGCCGTGGCTCATTGGCCAGTTGCCATGACATGATGGCGGGATCATCAACATAAGGTTTGCCGGTGATGGTGTTGGTGCGCGTGACAATCTTTCTGATGGTATTGCGATATTCCTGCTGCGCTTTTTCATTCTGATAGAACGCCGCGGATTCTTTCATGAAACCCTGATAGTCGCCGGTTACATTGGGATCCTGCACCGGTCTGCCATTAATCCAGCTCATGTATTGCGTCATCCCGCCCGACCATTGCCAGAAATTGTTGAGATACAGCACGGCGGTCATGTGACGCTTGGCCATTTCGGACAACAGATAGTCCAGACCAATCAGCAGATTTTCGTCATAGTTGCCGAAACCATTGGTGATGGCGGGATGCACCGCGCTGTGCAGATTGCTTTTCTCGGATACGGCGAGTACCCGCAGATTGTTGATGCCCATGGCCTGCAGGTTATCGAGTTCCTTGATCAGCCGCGCACGATTACCCACGCTCGTTGCTGCGCCGAGGTAACCGCCGTACCACATGTTTGCACCGGCGATGTAATAAGATTTGCCATCGCGTTCGAAGTGCATGCCCTTGACGCTGACGAATTGATTAGCATCGGTTGCGCAGCTAATGGCAGTGCTCAGTGTCAGCGCCAGTCCCACACACCAGGCAGTAAGGTTTTTCATAACATTGTCCCGGCAGGGATGAAATAGAGCCATGGAGGATAGTGGTGGGCAAGTGCTGGAGCAATAGGCCTGTCGGCAATTGCGTGGTTTAACCAAGCATGGCCAGTCCGGTGACAAGACGACCCGGTCCCGCCATCGCTTCATGAATGGAAATTAAATCAGACGCTACCGTGAGAACAACTTCGCAAACAATTCCTTCGCCCGTTCCACACCTTTTTCAGTCATGGCCACCGATTTCACTTTGCCAACGGGATTGTGAATATATCCCTTGGCATGCAGGCGATTAAGCGCATCCCAGTCGAATGTCTTCCACGCGCGTGTGATGTTGTGATCGTTGTGAAACGTGAGTGACAACAGCGCCAGCACCGCATCGTCTATCCGGTCTTCATCAGCAACGGGTTGAGGAGTGTTGTCTTCTTCAACGATAACGATCCCGGAACTCGTGGCAATGGTCTCGGTTCGTGGCGGCGGCGGTTCCGATTCCACGGCAAAATCAGACAGTACTTCATTGACGGCATCAAGGTTGAAATACTCCGGATCAAAATCACTGACCCATTCGATGGATTCCTCGCTGTGTGCATCATCCGGATTGCGCAAGCTGTGCAACAGGTCTTCATAACCCGGAATGCCACCGCAGTCTTCCGGCGGACAGGCGCGTTCGCCGCTGATGCACCTGGGTGCCTGATTATCGGGTGGCAGGATCTTTTCCAGTGTAATGACATGTTGCCACCAGTCACCGAAGTCATAGGTGTACATCAATGTATCGCCTTGCCGGCTGATCAACGATGCCAGCGGCACACCCGCTTCTTCCAGTACATCCGGTGATGCCTCGTCATCCAGTGGCGCATATCTTTGTTGACCAACGGCGAATTCATGCATGTGAGTCTCATGCCATCCCATCGCTGTCTGTATCACGAGATGCAACACTTCCAGTGTGATTTCAGACGGCACCCGCAGGCTGCGCCATATGGGAGGTTCAATACCGTTCAGTACGACTTTGATTTGATAGGTTTGCATAGGTGTCCGGATTTTTGTTTGAACAAGTTCATGCCTTCAACCGGTATCCCGTCCTGAACACCCATGACACGATGCCAAGACATACCACAATAAAAGCCAGTGTGGTAGCAAGGCTCGCGGCAACCGGCACATCGGCTATGCCATAAAAACTCCAGCGGAATCCATTTATGAGATAAACAACGGGATTGAACAGGGAGACTTTCTGCCAGAACGGCGGCAGCATGCTGATGGAATAAAAACTGCCGCCAAGAAATGTGAGCGGCGTGATGATCATCAGCGGCACCACTTGCAGTTTTTCCCAGCCGGTGGCCCAGATGCCGATGATGAAGCCGAACAGACTGAATGCAAACGAAGTCAGTATCAGAAATGCCAGCGCCCACACCGGATGATCAACATGAAAGGGCACAAAGATGCGCGCCGTGATGGCGATGATCACGCCCAGCAACACGGACTTGGTGGCGGCAGCGCCTACATAACCGACTACGATTTCCAGTGCAGAAATCGGTGCGGACAGAATTTCGTAAATGGTGCCGGCATACTTGGGCATGTAGATGCCGAAGGACGCATTGGAAATGCTTTCCGTCAGCAACGACAGCATGATCAGTCCGGGCACGATGAAGGCCCCATAGGAAACGCCGTCAATCTGCGTCATGCGCGAACCGATGGCCGAGCCAAAGACAATGAAGTAAAGCGATGTCGAGATGACCGGCGAAGCAATGCTCTGCACCAGCGTGCGGAACCAGCGCGCCAGTTCAAACAGATAGATGGAACGGATGCCGTACAGATTCATGATCACACTCTAACGAGATTGAACGTGCTGGTGTTTGTCTTCATGCACCAGGCTGACAAAAATGTCTTCCAGCGAACTTTCGCTGCTTTGCAGGTCCTTGATGTCGATACCCAGTTCGCTCAGTTGCCTGAGCATGACGGCAATGCCGCTGGTTTCGCGATGTGAATCGAAGGTGTAAACCAGGGACAGGCCATCCGTGGACAACTCCATTCCCAGCGATTGCAATGCGGGTGGCAGTTGCGACAGCGGCGATTGCAGGTACACCGTCAACTGCTTTTTGCCAAGCTGCATCATCAACTTGTTTTTCTCCTCAACAAGAATCAGTTCGCCCTTGTTGATGACGCCAATGCGATCGGCCATTTCTTCAGCTTCTTCTATATAGTGAGTGGTGAGAATGATGGTGACGCCGTTATCGCGCAGGCGACGCACCATGTTCCACATGTCCCGGCGCAATTCGACATCGACGCCTGCAGTGGGTTCATCGAGAAACAGTATCTCCGGTTCGTGGGACAACGCTTTGGCAATCATTACACGGCGCTTCATGCCACCGGACAATTCAATGATGCGGCTGTCCTTCTTTTCCCACAACGACAAGTCACGCAGCATGCGTTCAAGATAGGCATCATCGCGGGCCTTGCCAAACAGTCCGCGGCTGAAACGCACCGTGGCCCACACGCTTTCAAACAGATCGCTGGCCAGTTCCTGCGGCACCAGACCGATTCTGGAACGTGCCTTGCGATAGTCGCGCACGATGTCATGACCATCGGCCTGCACAGTGCCTGATGATGCATTGACAATGCCGCAGATGATGTTGATCAGCGTGCTCTTGCCTGCGCCGTTGGGTCCCAGCAATGCAAAAATCTCACCCTTGCGTATGTCCAGCGAAACCTGTTTCAACGCGACGAAGCCGGTGCCATAGGTCTTGGCGACATTGGATACCGATATGATGGGCTGCACACTCACTCCGGCAGGTTACGCAAGTTTGTGGATATTCGTACTGGGCGTCTGTTTATAATGACATACTTGTCAGGGCGACATGGTAAGTCACATGGCCACCCATTTTAGCGGCTGCGCAGAATGAAAGTTCAACTGAAGACGTTTTTCAAAAAATATTGGCCGCACATGCTGGCCGTGATGCTGCTGCCCATTCTGTTGATCGGATTGTGGGTGCTGCAACTGGATCACCTGATCACCACGCAGTTTGAGGGACGCCGCTGGACACTGCCTGCCAAGGTGTATGCGCAACCGCTGGAACTGTATGCCGGTGAATCGCTGTCCATCAACGAATTGCAGACGGAACTGCGCCGCCTTGGTTATGATCAGGTGGCGCAGGTCACTCAGTCCGGCAGTTACCAGCTTCTCAAGGACCGCATCAATCTGGTATCACGGCCGTTCCGTTTCATGGATGACAATCGTCCGGAGCGGGTGTTGACTATTGCGTTCAATGGAGATCATGTGCGGCAACTGTGGGACAACAAGGGACAGGACATTCCTGTTTTCCGTCTGGATCCCTTGCTCATTGGCAGCATCTTTCCGGTTCATGGTGAAGACCGCATCATTGTCACGCCGGATGAAGTGCCGCCGCTGCTGCCGGCGGCGTTGAAAGCGGTGGAAGACCGCCGCTTCGATTCGCACATTGGTGTTGATCCGCTGGGCATTCTGCGCGCATTGTGGATTGACATCCGTCATGGTCATTTTGATCAGGGCGGTTCAACGCTCACACAGCAACTGGTGCGCAGCTACTTTCTCAACAACCAGCAAACGCTCAGCCGCAAAATCACCGAAGCGGTAATGGCCATTCTGCTCGAAGCGCATTTCGACAAGGCCGATCTGATGAATGCCTACATCAATGAAATTCATCTGGGCCAGGATGGTGATCGCGCCATTCACGGCTTTGGCCTGGCCAGTGAGTTTTATTTCGGCAAACCATTGCGTGAACTGCAATTGAACGAGATTGCATTGCTGGTGACCGAAGTGCGCAGCGCCACCTACTACAATCCGCGCAAGCACCCGGAACGGGCACTGGCCCGGCGCAACATGATCCTGGACATTCTTGCACACGATAAGCTGGTTTCAGTTGACGATGCCAATCGCGCCAAGACCATGCCGTTGGGTTTGATCAATGGCAGCAGTAATGCCAGCAACTACTATCCCGCTTTTCTTGACTTCGTGCGCCGTACTCTGCATCGCGATTACAAGGATGCTGATCTCACTGAAGCCGGATTGACGGTGTTTACCACACTCGATCCCCGGGTACAGAAGCGTGCTGAAGATGCACTGACCACCGAGTTGAACCGGCTCGACAAGGCGGCGCGGCGCAAGAACGAATCGCTGGAAGGTGCGGTCGTGGTGGTGTCATCACACAGTGGTGAAGTGAACGCCATCGTCGGTGGCAGACAGGTGAACTACAGCGGCTTTGATCGCGCGCTGGATGCAACACGTTCCATCGGTTCACTGGCCAAGCCGGTGGTGTATCTCACCGCCATTCAAAGCGGCCGCTACAATGCATCCACCATTGTCAATGATGTGCCCGTCGTCGTTAAGCTCAGCGCCAGATCGACATGGGCGCCGGAGAATTTTGAACACGTTGCCAATGGACCTGTACCAGTGGTGCGCGCCTTATCGGAATCGCTGAATCTCGCCACGGTGAATGTTGGTCTGGATGTGGGCGTGGACAAGATTGCTGATGAGTTCACGCAATTGGGACTGGGTCATAAACCGGACAACAATCCTTCCATCATACTTGGCGCAGTCAATGCTGCACCCATTGATGTGGCGCAGTTATATGAAACCTTTGCCAATGATGGCTTCCGCACGCCATTGCGTGCAGTGCGCGCGGTGCTGGATGAGAACGGCAAGCCATTGCAATCTTTCCCGCTGCAAGTTTCACCGGCGGCTGATCCCGCTGCGGTGTACCAGATCAATCGCATGATGGTGGATGTCGTGCAACGCGGCACCGCAGCCAGCGCCAAAGCCAGACTGGGCAATCTGATGGTCGCGGGCAAGACGGGAACATCCTCTGATTATCGCGATAGCTGGTTTTCCGGGTTTTCCGGCAGCCATCTCGCGGTGGTGTGGGTGGGTTATGATGATAATTCTCCCACGCGATTTACCGGTTCTGCGGGTGCGCTGCCGGTGTGGACTCAGATCATGACGGGCATTGATACCACTTCATGGGATGAACCGCTGCCGGATGGTGTTACCGAAACCATGATCGACTTTGATACAGGCATGGGTGTAACACCGCAATGCGATCCGGATGGTTTGGTGGTGGCTGTGCCTCAGGGAACACAGCCGCAGATGAAGGATGGTTGCAATACCGCAGTGGAATCACATCAACAATGATCATGCAAATTTCAAAACTGAATCTGTTGGCGCTGCTGCTGATGGTATTCATCGGTGCCTGTTCCACACCGGTAACACGGCCGGATAACGCACCGGTGATGACGGCGCCGGAACAACCGGCCACGCCTTCGCAACCGCAGGGCGAGGTGGTGCCGCCGCAAGCTGTTGCACCATCTGCACAACCATTGCCTGCGCCACCATCGCGCACGTATACGCTCAGTGCAGCCACCGCAGCACTGGTGAATCAGGCGCATGCACAGGTCACTGCAAAAAACTTGATGGTGGCGGCATCCACCATTGAACGTGCCTTGCGCATTGAGCCCAACAATCCGCTGCTGTGGATTGAATACTCGCAGGTGCGCATGAGCGAGCAGAATTACTATCAGGCGGAAAATCTCGCACGCAAGGCATTGATGCTTGCCAATGGCGATCCACATGCACAAAGTCTGGCGTGGCGCGCACTGGCAAACAGCTTGCGTGCACAGGAAAAGAGCGATGAAGCGCAACAAGCCGATGCACGCGCCGATGCATTGATGCCCAAATGATGATCGGATGATATCAAGTGGTGCTTTATGATGATCGACTGCTGCAGTGAGTGCGTCACCAGCCTGTGAAGCAGTCATCATTAAGTCATCATTGCTGGTGATGACATTTTTCATACAATATGTTGTACTTGCACTGGCTCCACTAACAACTGACATAAATGCCAGATAACAACACTGAGAATGCACAGGCTGACATCAATCGGACAGTTGGAAACCAGCAGCAGATCGCGCAGTTAATGGCAGTGGCCAGCAACAGCCTTGACTTGCAGTCATATATTGATCGCAATTACGTTTATCACTACGTCAACCAGACGTGGCTTGATTACTGGCAGATGCAGCGCGCACGCGTCGAGGGCAGCACTGCAATGGATGTGTGGGGCGATGATGTATTCAACGAGATCGTCAAGCCGCGCATTGATACTGCGTTGAGCGGCGAATTGATCGAATACCAGTCCACACTGAATTTTCCATTGCGTGGCAAGCGTCACGTGGACATGGCCTACATTCCTGCGCGCGATGCAACCGGTGAAGTTGTCGGTGTGGTGGTGCGCGTGCATGACATCGATAACCTCAAGAAGATGGGCGAAGCCCTGCAAGCCATGGTGAAACAGCTTGAAGAAAAGAACCAGTCACAGGAAAGGCTGATTCACACGCTGTCACATGATCTGCGTGAACCCGTGAATACCCTGGTGAATTTTTCCTCGTTGCTTCTTGACGAGTTTGGCATGACCCTGCCGGTCGAAGCGCGCCGCTATGCGGGCTTTATCCACAGCGGCAGTGAACGTCTGCGTGTGTTGCTGAATGACTTGCTGTCGCTGGTGCGGCTGGATCAGCAATGTGTTGAGCTCGGTGATTGTGACCTGAATGCCATTTTTGACGGCGTGGTAAATGATCTTGGTTCTGCCATTGAACATGCTCACGCGCAGATCACGCGTAACGAGCTGCCGGTGATCACCGCTCAATGTTCGTTGTTGCAGTTGCTGTTCCAGAATCTTCTGGCCAATGCCATCAAGTTTGTGGCCAGGGATGTCACGCCGGAAGTTCATCTTGATGTGCGGGCCGTGGAAGATGGCTGGCAATTCAGATTGACTGACAATGGCATCGGCATTGCCGAACAGTATCGTGAAAAAGTGTTTGACCTGTTTGCACGATTGCATTCACGCAATGAATACGATGGCACCGGCTTTGGCCTGGCAGCCTGCCGGCGCATTGTAGAGTTACATGGTGGACGCATCTGGATTGAAACACCGGCAAACGGCAAAGGCAGTTGCTTTTGTTTCACCTTGCCAACATCACTGCCGGGCGCAATGTCCTGAATGATGGCATGACGTGAGACATGCGTGATGCAGCTTGTCTGCTGGTCAGGCGGCGTCAGCTATCCCAGCAATGTTCTGATCGACGGTTTCAGGTCCTGACGATCGCCGCGCAACGGCTCTCCGCGTCCATGCACAATGGCTTTCAGTTCGCTCAATGCTTTTTCAAAATCGTTGTTGACCACCACATAGTCAAATTCATTCCAGTGACTCATGTCGCTGACGGCATCGCGCAGGCGGCGTTGAATTACCGTTTCATCATCAGTGCCGCGGCCACGCAGGCGCCGTTCCAGCTCTTCACGCGACGGCGGCAGTATAAAAATGCTTTTGCATGCGGGCATGACGCGGCGAATCTGTTGCGCGCCCTGCCAGTCAATTTCCAGAATCACATTTGCGCCCTGCGCCAGCAATTTTTCAACCTGCGATCTTGAGGTGCCATAGTAGTTGTCGAACACCTGCGCGTGCTCCAGAAATTCGCCATCGGCAACCATTTTTTCAAAGCTGGCCTTGTCCACGAAAAAATAGTCGCGTTCATGCTGTTCGTTGGGACGCTGTTTACGCGTGGTGTACGAAATGGAAAAGCGCACGCCGGGTTCCTGCGCCAGCAACGCACGCACCAGTGATGTTTTGCCCGCACCGGAAGGTGCGGCGACCACATACAAGTGACCGGGAGTGTTCGGGGTGTTGTGGTTCATATGCGAGGGAGATCGGTCAAGGGTTCAATATATTGAATGGCATTGATGAACGCATTACTCAATGTTCTGCACCTGTTCACGCATTTGTTCAATCAGCACTTTCAGTTCCACGGCGGCGCGCGTGGTATCGCTGTCCTGCGACTTGGATGACAGCGTATTGGCTTCGCGATTGAGTTCCTGCATCAGGAAATCAAGACGGCGTCCTGCAGGTTCGCTGGACGCAATGGCGCTGCGAATTTCTACAAGATGACTGTTCAAGCGATCGAGTTCCTCGTCCACATCCATTTTGTGGGCGAACAGCACCAGCTCCTGCTCCAGGCGTTCCTGGTCCACAGCGACGTTCAGCGCATCCAGACGTGACTGTAGCCGCTCGCGCTGGCGCGCCGCAATTTCCGGCAGTCGTGTTTTCACCAGTTGAACCTGGGTTTCAATGGCGGTGCAGCGTTGGGCGATGACTTCATGCATGCGCATGCCTTCGCGCGCACGCATATTGTTCAGATCGTCCAGTGTTGTCCTGATCAACTGTGTTGCCGCGAGCAGCAATGGATTCAAGTCACGTTCACTTTCTTTCAAAACACCGGGCCAACGCAGGATATCGAGTGCGTTGACGGGAGCATCGGCCGCTACCGTCTTGTGTACTTCAGCAATACGCTCACGCAATGCCGACAATACTTCCTGATTGATTTCATTCAACTGAACCGCAACAGTGGCGGTCTTGAGGTAGATGCTGGCGTCGAGCTTGCCGCGACGCAGCCCGGTTGCCAGTACTTGACGCAGCTCGGCGTCCAGTGAACGCAGCTCTTCCGGCAAGCGCAGTGACACTTCGAGAAAACGGTGATTGACGGTGCGCAATTCGCACACCAGCGTACCCCATTCGCCTTGCTGTTCACGTCGTGCGAAGCCGGTCATGCTGCGAATCATGGATGTTTCCTGGTTGCGGGGCCGGGTGGCGGTTCCGGCCGGATGGTTGCCTGGCGAAAAACAGGCTGTACGTCAAATCGCTGTTTTTCTGCGTCGCACGTTGATATAAAGTGCGCGGAATGAACGAAGTGTAGCAGCACTGTGGCTGCGTTGCTTCCGGAGCTTAAATTGCAAATTGAAACTGCACAGGTCAGCCTGCTGGGCGACAGGGAAGACAATCAAGATCGTGTCGGCATCTTCAAGTCCGACCATGCCGCATTGCTGATCGTGCTGGATGGCATGGGTGGACATTCCGATGGCAGCCGCGCCGCTGAAACTGCATTGAAGAGCATTGGTGATGCATTCACGCGCCTGCAGCATCCCGTGTTTGATCCACTGGGATTTCTGCACATGGCCCTCAGTCGCGCGCACGATGAAGTAGTGCATCTTGGCAGTGATCAGTCTGTCGATTCACGTCCGCGCGCCACCTGTGCAATGTGCCTGGTGCAGGAAGGCAACGCCTACAATGCGCATATCGGTGACAGCCGCGTTTATCACATCCGCCATCACGCCATTCTGCAACGCACGCGTGATCACAGTCATGTTGAATTGCTGTTGCGCGAAGGCAAGATTACCGAGGCAGAAATTCCCGGACATCCCATGCGCAACTTCGTTGAATGTTGTCTTGGCGGTGATCCGTCAATTCCTGAAATGACCATTTCCGGCCGCAAGATATTGCAGCCCGGTGATTTGTTGCTGCTGTGCTCCGACGGGGTGTGGTGCAATCTCAAGGATGATGAAGTCAGCGGCTTTACCCGCGAGCAGAACAATCTGCAAAGTGCCCTCGAAGCCCTTGGCAAGCGTGCCACCACCGCATCATCACCTTACAGCGACAATACGTCCGCCGTATCATTGCGCTGGCTTTCCAACTGACTCCGGACTACTGCATGACATCTTCATCACACACGCGCCCCAGCGGCCGGCGCAACGATCAACTGCGTCCCGTAAAATTTGTACGTGGCTACACCCGGCATGCCGAAGGCTCGGTGCTGGTGGAGTTCGGCAACACGCGAGTGCTGTGTACCGCCAGCGTCGAAGATGTGGTGCCGTCATTCCTGCGCGGCACCGGACAGGGCTGGGTCACGGCGGAATATGGCATGCTGCCACGGGCAACGCATACGCGTTCACCGCGCGAAGCCGCCAAGGGCAAGCAATCTGGACGCACTCAGGAGATACAGCGCCTGATTGGCCGTGCATTGCGTGCGGTCATTGATCTGAAAGCACTTGGTGATCGCACTATCACCATTGATTGTGACGTATTGCAGGCGGATGGCGGCACACGCACAGCGGCAATTACCGGCGGTTATGTAGCGCTGATGGATGCGGTCAACAGATTGATGAAAAAAGGCAGCATCAAGAGCAATCCCGTGCATGCGCAAGTCGCCGCCATCTCGGTGGGCATCTGGTCGGGCCAGCCTGTGCTTGATCTGGATTACGCCGAAGATTCCAATGCAGAAACCGACATGAATGTGGTCATGAACAACGGCGGCGCCTTTGTGGAAATACAGGGTACGGCGGAGGGTCATGCATTTCATCGCCATGAACTGGATGAATTGCTGAATCTTGCCGTGCAGGGCATCAATCAATTGCATGCCTTGCAGCTTGAAGCGTTGCAACTTGATCTTGATGCCGAGCAATCCTGATTCATGATGCGAGTTGTACTGGCCACCAATAACAAGGGGAAAATACGGGAATTGCAGGCGTTATTGATTCCGCTGCAAATGGAAGTGCTGCCCAAATCGCAATTCACCAATGATGAAGTCGCCGAGACCGGCACGACATTTGTGGCGAATGCGCTGATCAAGGCGCGCCATGCAGCGCAGGTGTCGGGATTGCCGGCCATTGCGGATGATTCCGGTATCGAAGTGGACGCGCTGGGTGGCGCACCGGGGATCTATTCAGCGCGCTACGCAGGTGAACACGCCAGTGATGCCGACAATCTTTACAAGCTGCTGGACGCCATGCAATCAGTACCGGATCCGTTGCGTACCGCGCGTTATCGCTGCGCACTGGTCTATGTGCACAGTGCAGAAGACGATCATCCACTGTGTTGTGAGGCAACGTGGGAAGGCGCCATTGCCCGAGCGCCACAGGGTGAAGGCGGTTTTGGTTATGACCCGATCTTCTGGCTGCCTGAATACCGGCAAACTTCCGCACAGATTTCCTCAACGCTGAAAAATCAGCTTAGTCATCGTGCCAAGGCATTGCAGCAACTGCTAAGCTTGTTGCGTGCTGACCAACAGCATTGATTACCGGTACGGGTTTACAAGGTTGTTAACGCGATTTCTTCATGCTGCAAGTATTGCCACTGTCGTTGTATGTGCATTTTCCGTTTTGTGTGCACAAATGCCCATATTGCGATTTCAACTCACACAAGGCCCCCAGCCAGATTCCAGAGCAAGCCTATATTGAAGCCCTGTTGCAGGATCTGGCGCTTGATCTGAAAGGCCGCCCCAATTTACCGCTGGTTTCCATCTTTCTTGGCGGCGGTACGCCCAGCCTGTTCAGCCCTGAATCCATTGCAGCCCTGCTGACCGGCATCAAGGCCAAAGTGGCATTTGCCCCTGATATCGAAATTACACTTGAAGCCAATCCCGGCACCATAGAACACGGACAATTTGCAGCATATCGTGCTGCGGGCATCAACCGTATTTCGCTGGGTGCACAGAGTTTCAACGATACGCATTTGCGCAAGCTGGGACGCATTCACAGCGCCAAGGAGATCACGACGGCGGTGGAAGAAATTCAGCGCGCCGGCTTCGACAATTTTAATCTGGACTTGATGTATGGGCTGCCGCAGCAAACGCTTGCCGAAGCGCAGGCGGACATCCGCGCCGCAATGGGCCTGCAACCAGCGCATCTGTCGCACTATCAGTTGACGCTTGAACCCGGCACAGCGTTTTATTATGACCCGCCGGTGTTGCCGCAATCCGATGAGACTTATGCCATGCAGGTTGCGTGTCAGTCGATACTGAGTGCACACGGCTTCGAGCAATACGAGGTGTCGGCGTATGCCAGGCGCGGACATCAGTCGGTACACAATCGCAACTATTGGCAATTCGGCGATTACATTGGCATTGGTGCCGGTGCGCATGGCAAGCTCACCGAGCCGGCGCGCAATCGCGTGATGCGTACCGAACGTTGCAAGCAGCCGCGTGAATATCTGGCGGTGCGAATTCCACAGCAGCGTTTGTTGCCGGAAAAAGTGGTGGCTGCTGCTGAACTGCCTTTTGAGTTCATGCTCAACGCGCTGCGGCTGAACGATGGCTTCACCCGTAAACAGTTTGAAGTCACTACCGGACAATCGTGGACCAGTGTGGTGGTGGCCATTGCCGCAGCAGAGGCAAAAGGGTTGCTCACTCATCTTGGCAGGGATCACTGGCGGCCCACGGAACTGGGAAGGCGTTTCCTGAACGATTTGCAGGCATTGTTTTTGGCGGCGTGAGCCTGACAATCTCAGGAATTTATTGAACGTAACCCGCCCAGTATCAGTGTTTTTCCGATGTGCAATGCGTTTTTCAGCGGGTTCAAACTGCATGGAAGCGCTATTTTTCGGGAAAAAACCCTGCTATGCGACCTGTGCTCCGGCGTATTTATGCACACTTGGGGTTCACGCGTTTTCCAACCTAAAGTTGATGGGTCTTTTACATGTCCAATATCAAGCTATCATCATAAGACATTGAAAATAAAAAGAATTGTACTTTGGTTAAAATTTGATCAAGTTAACAAGGTGCCTGTAGTTACGTGCTTTAAGGACTGTCACAGCACTGTCATACACAGAGTTATCCACAAGTTTTGTGGATAACCGGAAAACTTTCCAGTCGCCGTTGCCGCCGCAACATTTCTGAACCGCTTTTCGTGATGCATACAAGCGAGTCTGTCTTGCATGAGCGTACTGCTGCGGCTACACTTCGCGCCCTTTTTGAAATTGGCTCATCGCCCCGACGCAAATGAAAGCCGGCATTCATCCCGAATATAAAGACATCACCGTGACCTGCAGTTGCGGCAATTCCTTTGTCACGCGTTCCACGCTGGGACATGATTTGCAGATCGAAGTATGCTCCTCCTGTCATCCGTTCTACACCGGAAAGCAGAAGATCGTTGACTCCGGCGGTCGCGTCGACAAATTCCGCAAGCGCTACGCACGCGGCTGATCCACAGAATGCTGTTTGCAGCAAGGGCGCCGTTGGCGCCCTTGTTATTTGTGCGATGTTGTTTGGACGAGCGAACAAATCCATTGTTGTCTTTCCTCGGTCCCGGTTTATCCGTTAGCATTGCATGATTGCTGGCGGCTTGAAGTGAATCGCGGAACATTTTCTTTTGCGCCAGCCCGAATGCCTAACATCGACAGAGAGAGCTTATGAAGTTGCGACTGACTGTATTGCTGGGAATGGGTTTGGCGTTGAGCATGCACAACGTGTGGGCGGATGGTGATCCGGTGCGCGGCAGGACACTGGCTTACACCTGTCATGGTTGTCATGGCATTCCTGATTATAAAAATGCAGCACCTTCATACAGCGTCCCCAAGCTCGGCGGGCAGAGTGCGGAGTACATGATTTCAGCACTCAAGGAATATGCGGACGGTGATCGGGTGCATCCCACCATGCATGCGCAAGCGGCCAGCAATTCTGAGCAGGATCGTGCCGACATGGCTGCCTTCTTTCACGGCAACAATCCCGTCAACAAGCAGGTAGTCGGTACGCCGCCGCCAGCCGCTCAGGTCTGCGTGGCATGTCACGGCAATAATGGCGTGGCGATCAGTCCGATCTATCCCACACTGGCAGGGCAGCACGCCGACTACATTGAACAGGCATTACGTGACTATAAAAGCGGCAAGCGCAAGAATCCCATCATGTCCGCACAGGCTGCATTGGTGAAAGATGAAGATATTCCGGCCATTGCCGCGTTCTTTGCCAAGCAGAAGACCTTGTGCAGCACCGACGAAATCCGTGACAACAACGGCAAGTGCAAGTAGCGCAACACTGGCGAATCACCTATAAAGGCCGGACAACCGGCCTTTTTTGTTTAACGCAGATTCTGAATCATGCGCTTCCACGCTCTGAGAATTCACCAGCACAATGCGGGTACGCAGGCGCAATATCAGTCGATGGCGGTCGATGAGTTGACGCCTGGCGAGGTGCTGATCCGCGTGCAGTATTCCAGCATCAATTACAAGGACGCACTGGCAGTGACTGGCGCCGGAAAAATTTTGCGGCGCTTTCCGCTCAATGCCGGCATTGATCTGGCAGGAATCGTTGAAACGTCTGAGGTCATGGAGTTCAAACAAGGCCAGCCCGTGCTGGTTACTGGATGTGGTCTCAGTGAAACACTGGACGGTGGCTATGCAGAATTCGCGCGCGTGCCTGCTGCTGCGGTCGTTCCATTGCCTGATGGATTGACGGTGCTCGACGCGATGACCTTGGGCACGGCAGGCTTCACTGCCGCGCTGGCCATTCATCGTCTGGAACACAATGGGCTGCAACCTGGACAGGGCGAGGTGATGGTAAGTGGCGCAAGTGGTGGCGTTGGCAGCATTGCCATCAACATGCTTGCTGCGCGCGGCTATGAAGTCACTGCCATCACTGGACGTGAATCACAGCGTGACTATTTGACATCACTGGGCGCTACGCAGATTGTCCTGCGCAGTGCATTGCACATGAGCGGCGCTCCGCTGGAAAAAACACGCATTGCTGGCGCCATCGACAACGTCGGTGGAGAGTTGTTGTCGTGGTTGATCCGTTCTTTGCGCCATCAGGGCAGTGTTGCCAGCATTGGTCTGACGGGTGGCAGTGAATTGCGTCTGTCGGTCATGCCATTCATTCTGCGTGGAGTGAATCTGCTCGGCATCAATTCGGCAGCGACGCCGCGTGCCTTGCGCGAGCAGGTGTGGCAGCGCATTGCCGGCGATCTGAAGCCCGGCAAACTGGAACAAATCCGCACGCGTGTCGTCGGATTCGGTGAACTGACGGGCATCATGCCTGAATATCTTCGCAACGAAACACATGGCCGCACCGTGGTGCGGATCTCCGGCTGAACTTCATCATGGATGCTGAATTCCTGCGGCGTGGCGTGCAACCGTTCGGGCTTGAATTAACTGAGGCACACTTGCACGCGTGTGAAGTGTTGCTGCATGAACTCAATGAATGGAACCAGCGCGTCAATCTCACGGCCATTCGTGATCCGCAACAACAAGTGCTCAAGCATCTGCTGGACAGTTTTTCCATTCAGCCTTATTTGCGCGGCAAATTCATTGCTGATGTCGGTACCGGCGCCGGCTTTCCGGGATTGCCGCTGGCCTTGGTCAATCCAGAGCGGCAATTCACCTTGATTGATTCCATCAACAAGAAATTGCGTTTTGTACACCATGCCGCACAGACGATGAAATTGAGCAATGTTCAGGTGGTGCATGTGCGCGCTGAGCTGTACAAGCCGCAGCATAAGTTCGATTGCATCGTATCCAGAGCATTAAGTTCGCTGGAAAATTTTGTGCGGTGGTCCGGCCATTTATGCGCGCCGGGTGGCAGATTGCTGGCCATGAAGGGCCGCTATCCGGAGGATGAACTCAAATCAGTTCCCGCCGGATGGCAGATTGTTGCAGTGCATGCAATTCAAATCGACGGGCTGGACGAACAGCGGCATCTTGTGGAACTCTCGGCCGTAGTAAAAACGGGCAAGAAATGAAAACCAGTTTTCTTCGGGCCGACTTGGTTATGATCCGCACCCCATGAACCGTGTAATCGCCATTGCCAACCAGAAAGGTGGAGTCGGCAAGACTACCACCAGCGTCAATCTTGCCGCGTCGCTGGCTGCGACCAAGCGGCGCGTGTTGCTGGTGGATATTGATCCGCAAGGCAATGCCACCATGGGTTGCGGTGTGGACAAACGTGCATTGGCACATTCGACCACCGAAGTGTTGCTTGGCGAAAGCGACATCACCGCAGCGCTGGTTCCGGTTGAACACAGCGATTTCACCTTGCTGCCTGCGAATCAGGATCTCGTTGCGGCCGAAGTCGATCTCACCGCAAAGCCCGGCGGTGAATCACGGTTGAAAAATGCATTGGCCACGGTGCGGCGCTTGTATGACATCGTGCTGATTGATTGTCCGCCGTCGTTGAACATGCTGACGGTGAATGCACTGGTGGCGGCGGATTCGGTGCTGATTCCCATGCAGTGTGAATACTATGCACTGGAAGGTTTGTCGGCACTGGTGGATACCATCGAGCAAATCAAGGCTTCCAGCAATCCGCAACTGCAGATCGAAGGCATCCTGCGCACCATGTACGATCCGCGCAATAATCTGGCCAGCGAAGTATCGAGTCAGTTGATCGAACACTTTGGTGACAAGGTGTTTCGCACCATCATTCCGCGCAACATCCGTCTTGCAGAAGCGCCCAGTTTCGGCAAGCCGGTGCTGGTATACGACAAGGAATCACGCGGGGCATTGTCATATCTGGCGCTGGTTGGCGAGATGATCCGCCGCGAAGAAGCGCCGCATGAGTTTGCGGACGTGCCCGCTGGCAACATTCCGCAGATGATTTGATGGTGCCCATCCACTAAACTCGCGGGTCCCGGTTGAAGGCATTCATATCATGGTTAACAAACGACCTACCTTGGGACGCGGTCTCGGCGCCTTGCTTGGACAGCCCGCAACATCACATGCCGCAGATGTGGCCGGTGATGCGGCCATGTCCGCAAGGGCCGCGGATCAACAACTGACCAAGCTGCCCATTGATCTGCTCCAGCGCGGCAAGTATCAGCCGCGCATCGACATGCGCCAGGAAACCTTGCAGGAACTGGCAGATTCGATCCGGGCGCAAGGCGTCATTCAACCCATCGTTGTCCGCCCCCTGCAGATAACACCCGGACAACCGACGCATTACGAAATCATCGCAGGCGAGCGGCGTTGGCGCGCGGCACAACTGGCGGGATTGCACGAAATTCCGGCGGTGGTGCGCCATATTCCCGACGACGCTGCGGTGGCCATGGCGCTGATTGAAAACATTCAGCGCGAAGATCTCAATCCTTTGGAAGAAGCCATGGCGCTGGATCGCCTGATCCAGGAATTCAGCATGACGCATCAGGACGCGGCCGAAGCAGTAGGGCGTTCACGGGCTGCGGTCTCCAACTTGTTGCGTTTGCTGGAATTGACGGATGAAGTGAAGCGCATGGTTGAACATCGCGAGCTGGAAATGGGTCATGCACGCGCATTGCTGTCATTGCCCGCACACCGTCAAACCTCAGTGGCAACACAGGTCGCCAGCAAGGGGTTGTCGGTGCGTGAAACGGAAGCATTGGTCAAACGTGTATTGCACGAAGAATCACAGCCCGCAGGTGCCACACACAAAGCCGATCCCAATGTAAAAAAACTTGAAGCCGATCTTGCCGAGAAACTGGGCGCCAAAGTGCAGGTTCAGCATTCGGCCAAGGGCAACGGCAAGCTGGTGATCAGCTATAACAGTCTTGATGAACTGGATGGCATCCTCGGCCACATCAAATAATTGAATGACTGCTGGCGCTAATCATATTTGAATGCCGTTGCCATGCAGGCCGCGCGTTGTGCGTACTGCTGGCGAAATGTCATGAGCTGCACATAACCGCTGACATCCAGTATCTGGCGAAATTCCAGATGTTCCAGCAGGCAGAACAAACTGATTTCAAAAAAGCTGAGATCGTGTGGCGGCAACGTCAATGCGTCTGTTGAATGCTCATCCAGCCACGACATCATGGCGCGCAGACTGGTTTGCAGTTTGGATGACGTGGCCAACGTGTTGCCGGACAAATTGGCCATGATCAAATTCACTTCCGTTGCCATCGCCTGCAATACCAGTTCCTGAGCGTTGCTTTGCACGCTGTCGCGACACTGTTCCGGCCACAGAATGTTCAATGAGCGAGATGATTGACGCTGCAATTCCCTGCATATCGGCAATGCGCCGAACCAGGAGCCACGCGTGTTCTGCAACACCGGCACTTTCAGCGCCGGATTGCCGGCATAGTTCACAACATCGTTTGAAGTGAGGTCGCGAACAATCTGAAACGCATGATCAATGTCCATCTCGATCGCAAAAATGCGCACGATGCGCGTGAAGTGCGAACTTGATCGGCCGATGATGAGGGTTGCAGACATGTGTGAATTCGCTGAAGCATGCAGGGTGTGTTGCAGTTCCGGCATGCTACAACAGCAGCGCTCGATGCGAAGAGGATGCCTCCTTATCGCAGCCGCGAATCTGGCCACGACAATGCAATGGATCAAGACCGTCCCGCTTATTTCTGTGCAATTACCCAATTAATCCGCCGCTCGCGCCGGTTCGCTTCAGCGACACTGTGCACCGTCCAGCGAGGATGTCGTCATCGTGCTGGCGCCAGAGCAGGAGGCCGGGAAGCACACCGAGAACCTGTTTTGGTCTGGGTGGTTTGTACTGGTAACGTGCGCAGGTGCGGGTCAAGGACATTCGTATTGGCGCCCATGGCAAGAGGAAGGCTGTGGTATTGACATGGAAACTGCTCAATGCCCAAGTCGAAGCCAAAAGGTAGTTATCACGTAGACAGGGAATCTGTTGACGCAAACCACCCAGACCCAAGCGGGTTCTGGTAGTTGCAATTCAAGTGCTGCCAATGCTGCGAACACACGCCGCAACAAAATCAATTTACCCGGATTAAATGACGCCGGGATGCCCGCAACTTGACAAATATCACGCCACTTTGGTGCAGATTTCTTGCCGCCCCGAAAAACACTCCTTATAATTCGCGGGCTTTGCGGGAAGGTGACTTGCCGCAACCTCAGCCTGAATTCCGGCTGACTTAAGACCGGCCGCATCGCGTGCTGGTTTTTTATTGTCCTCAGGGTTTCAGGTTGTTCTGTAGTCATGATGTCGTTGCCGCCGGAAGTACGTGAAAGCGAAGCCGTCAGGCTGACACCAGTCCAGCATGCTTCGAGAGTGCTGGCATGGCAATTTGCCTGGTTGCTGGCGGGCAGTGTGCTGGCATTATTGCTGGTGAACCGCCGCGCGGCATGGTCGATGCTGGCGGGATCGGGTATCGGGTTGCTCGGAATTGCGTATGTCATGCTGGTGATGGTCAAGCACAGTGTGCAGATTACGCGGCCGGCTACGTTGTTCAGCGTATTGATCACCTGGTTGATCAAAACGATTCTGGTTGTCGGACTGTTGCTGATTGCATTGCGATCACCGGGGCTGACGCCGCTGGCAATCATGCTTGGCTTGATGGGCAGTTTTTTTGTTTACTGGTTGTGTTTGTTTGTGGGTCGGGTGAAACATGCGAATCGCAATGATGGCAAATGAAGGCGGCGAAGCTCCTCTGAGCTTGACCGATTACATTTCGCACCATTTGCACCATTTATCCAATCATGAGCCCAGCGGGCTGATTGATTTTTCAGTTGTTCACCTCGATACGATTTTCTTCTCATTGGTTTGTGCTGCGGTAGTACTCATTGTGTTACGTATCGCAGCGGCGCGAGCGATTCCGGGCGTGCCAGGAAAGTTTCAGGCATTTGTCGAAATGATGGTTGAGTGGGTGAATGGCGAAGCCAAGGCGATGGTTCATGGTGACACAAGCTACATTGCGCCACTTGCGTTGCTGGTATTCTGCTGGGTGACCATCATGAATGCGGTTGATTTGTTGCCGGTGGACTGGTTGCCCACGTTGGGAGAGAAGGTTGTAGGTGTTCCGTATCTGCGTCCGTTACCCACTGCGGACTTGAACGAGACTCTTGGACTGGCATTTGGCGTCTTGATACTGTCGACTTACTACGGGATCAAGGTGAAGGGACTGGGTGGTTGGCTGCATGAATTTGTGGCTGGCCATTTTGGTTCTGCCAAGATCACCTGGAACCCGTTGACGTGGCTTGCTGCAATTTTATTGTTAGCTGCCAATCTGTTTTTCGGAATCGAGGGATATCTTGCACCTACGCTTTCGCATGGCTTTCGTCTCTACGGAAACATGTATGCAGGCGAACTGATTTTCTTTCTGATTTCAGGACTCGGTGCCAGTGCTACGGTGACTGGAACAATTCTGCATTTGTTGTTCGGCACCATCTGGGCGATTTTCCACATTCTGATCGTGCTGCTGCAGGCTTATGTGTTCATGATGCTGACACTGGTTTACATCGGGCGCGCTCACGAGCATCACTAGACTTTTTATCATCATTACTTAGGTTCGACGGAGAACATTTATGACCACTACTGCGTTTGTTGCACTGGCCTGCGGCTTGATCATTGGTTTGGGTGCATTGGGTGCCTGTATCGGCATCGGCTTCATGTCCGGCAAGTACATTGAAGCATCTGCACGTCAGCCTGAATTGATGAACGTATTGCAGACCAAGGTATTCCTGCTGCTCGCGCTGATCGATGCCGCATTCATCATCGGCACTGGACTGGCGTTGTGGTGGGCAGTTGCAAGTCCGTTCAAGGGCTGAAGTGCTGTTACTCACGGTGAGCACACTTGAACAGGTGTTAAATAACCCATGAATCTAACAGCAACGCTCATTATTCAATCGCTGGTGCTGATCATCCTCGGTTGGGTTGTCATGAAATTCATATGGCCGCCGTTGAATTCGGCCATTGAAGAACGTCAACGCAAGATCGCCGATGGTCTGGCTGCTGCGGACAAGGGTGAAAAGAGCCTTGCCGAAGCGCAGTCACAGGCTGCGGAAATCGTCAAGGAGGCGCGCGGTCAGGCAGGCAAGATTGTGGATCAGGCCAATCGCCGTTCCAGTGAAATGATCGATGAAGCCAAGACGACTGCTAGTGCTGAAGGGCAACGTTTGTTGAGCGATGCACGTCAGGAAGTTGCGCTGGAAAAAGGCCGGGTGCGCGATCAGTTGCGCAGCGAAGTGGGTGCATTGGCCGTTGCCGGTGCCGCCCGCATTCTCGGTCGCGAGATCGACGCCAAGGCGCATGCCGATTTGATCGAGCAACTGGCTCGCGCCATTGAAAGTGGTGCGGGCGAATCCGGCGTCAAGGCATAAGAGGTTCGCATGGCAGAACAAGCCACCATCGCCCGTCCGTATGCGCGCGCCGCGTTTGAATACGCGCATGCGCACAATGCGCTGAAGCAGTGGTCCGATGCACTGGCCATTGCAGCTGCGATTGCTGCCGATCCGAATGTGGTGAGGCTGCTTAACAATCCACGTGTCGCTCCAGCACAGATTGTTGATCTCATCGCGGATGTATCGGGTAACACACTCGACAGCGCCTCACGCAATTTTGTTGCGACGCTGGCGGCAAATCGCCGCATTGCATTGTTGCCGCAAATTGCAGCGATGTATGAAGCCATGCGTGCTGATGTGGAAAATCGTGCACGTGTCAGCGTTACATCGGCAGCGCCGTTGAATGAAGCGCAGCAACAACGGCTCGCCAGTGCATTGAAGAAGCGGCTGAATCGCGAAGTGCAACTGGATTGCAGTGTTGATCCGGAGTTGCTGGGCGGTGCGGTGATTCGTTGTGGCGATCTGGTGATTGATGGTTCGGTCAAGTCACGATTGGCGCAGTTGGCCGCTGAAGTGCGCGCATAGTTGAATACTGTATCTGAATTATGGGTTTGAATTGCTCATTGGACTGATGAGCGATTAAAAGATGAGGAATTTTTAAATGTCCATCAAGGCATCTGAAATCAGCGATCTGATCAAGGCACGCATCGACAAGTTTGCGGCTGCGAATGAAGAACGCAATGTTGGTACTGTCATCACCGTGACTGACGGTATCGTCCGCATTCACGGTCTCGCTGATGTGAAGTATGGTGAAATGCTGGAGTTTCCCGGCGGCAGCTTTGGTCTGGCATTGAACCTGGAACGTGACTCCGTGGGCGCCGTGGTGCTGGGTGAATACAAGCACATCACCGAAGGCATGACAGTGAAAACCACCGGCCGCATTCTTGAAGTGCCGGTAGGTGAAGCATTGCTCGGTCGTGTGGTTGATGCACTGGGCAATCCCATTGATGGCAAAGGAGCAATCAAGGCCACACGTCAGGCGCCGATCGAACGTGTTGCACCCGGCGTGATTTATCGTAAATCAGTGAACCAGCCCGTACAGACGGGTTACAAGGCGGTTGACTCGATGGTGCCCATCGGCCGTGGCCAGCGCGAGCTGATCATCGGTGATCGTCAGACCGGCAAGACGGCATTGGCTGTTGACGCCATCATCAATCAGAAAGGCAGCGGCATTAAGTGTATCTATGTCGCGATTGGTCAGAAGCAATCTTCGATTGCCAACGTAGTACGCAAGCTCGAAGAACACGGCGCGATGGAACACACCATCATCGTTGCTGCATCGGCGTCCACACCGGCCGCCATGCAATACCTTGCGCCCTATGCAGGTTGTGCAATGGGCGAATACTTCATGGATCAGGGTGAAGATGCACTGGTGATCTATGACGATTTGACCAAGCAGGCCTGGGCGTATCGTCAAATCTCTCTGTTGCTGCGTCGTCCGCCAGGCCGTGAAGCCTATCCCGGTGATGTGTTCTACTTGCATTCACGTTTGTTGGAACGTTCGGCACGAGTGAACGAAACCTATGTGGAAAAAGCCACCAACGGCCGTGTAAAAGGCAAGACCGGTTCATTGACGGGGCTGCCCATCATTGAAACACAGGCGGGTGACGTGACGGCCTTTGTGCCGACTAACGTGATCTCCATTACCGACGGACAAATCTTCCTTGAATCTGATTTGTTCAACGCCGGTATCCGTCCCGCAATGAACGCCGGCATCTCGGTGTCACGCGTGGGTGGCGCGGCGCAAACGGACATCATCAAGCGTCTGGGCGGCGGCATTCGTCTGTCGCTTGCGCAATATCGCGAACTGGCTGCGTTCTCGCAGTTTGCTTCCGATCTTGACGAAGCAACGCGTAAACAGTTGGAGCGCGGTCAGCGCGTGACCGAATTGATGAAGCAAAAGCAGTATGCGCCAATGTCCGTGGCTGAAATGGCGTTGTCCATTTATTCGGTGAATAACGGTTACATGGATAAAGTCGATCGCAACAAGATTGTTGCATTCGAAGCTGCGTTGCAAGGCTTTGCAAAGACCGCATTCAAGAAAGAAATGGACGCCATCAACGCGAAGCCCGTGTTGAAAGAACACGAAGCAACCTTGAAGAAGATCTGCGAAGAGTTCGCTGCTTCGGGTACGTACTGATCAGGCCACGCACATGCCCGGCACCAAAGAAATACGCACCAAGATCGCGAGTGTGAAGAGCACTCAGAAGATCACCAAGGCCATGCAAATGGTGGCCACCAGCAAGATGCGCAAGGCGCAGGATCGCATGCGTGCATCGCGCCCCTATGCCGAACGTATCCGCCGCGTCATCGGACATCTGCGTCTGGCCAATCCGGATTTCAAACATCCGTACCTGGTCGAGCGTGACGTCAAGTCCGTGGGCTTCATCGTCATCAGCACCGATCGTGGTCTGTGTGGTGGCTTGAATGCCAACTTGTTCAAGGCAGTGATTGCTGCGATGCGCGAATGGCAGCAGAAGAATGTTGAAATCAATTTGAGTTTGATTGGTTCAAAAGGCGTGCAGTTCTTCCGTCGCTTGACTCATGTGAAGACGCTGGGCACCGTCACCAATCTCGGTGACAAGCCGCATGTGGCTGATCTCATCGGCAATGTAAAAGTCATGCTCGATATGTACAAGGACGGCAAGATTGATCGACTGTTTGTGGTGAACAACATGTTCATCAACAGCATGACGCAGAAGCCGACAATCACTCAGTTGCTGCCCGTGGTTACTGAAGATGCAGACAAGCTGCAGAAAATGTGGGATTACATCTATGAACCATCGGCTGCGGAATTGCTCGATGGCATGCTGATGCGTTACATCGAATCGCAGGTGTATCAGGGGGCTGTCGAAAATGTCGCATGCGAAATGGCAGCGCGCATGGTCGCAATGAAGAGCGCCACCGACAACGCGGGCAATCTGATCAGCGAATTGCAGTTGATCTACAACAAGGCACGTCAGGCAGCGATTACCAAGGAGCTGTCGGAAATTGTGGGCGGTGCTGCGGCGGTTTGATGACGGTTTGTTTTTGAATTTATGTAGGCTGGGCGGCTTCGCCCAGCTTTCGATCTCGTCAAAGATGCTGGGTGAGGCCACCCAGCCTACGATGGGAAGAAACGTTGAGAGATTTAATTGTTTGGTGAATCGCGCAAGTGATTCGAAGAGGAAATTGAAAATGTCTACCGGCAAGATCGTACAAATTATCGGTGCGGTGATCGACGTGGAGTTTCCACGTGACAACATTCCCAAGGTGTATGAAGCCTTGAAGTTGGTTGATGTGGATCTCACGCTTGAAGTTCAGCAGCAGCTGGGTGACGGCGTGGTGCGCACGATTGCGATGGGCGTATCAGAAGGTCTGCGCCGCGGGCTCGACGTGAAAGCTACCGGCAATCCGATTTCCGTTCCGGTGGGCAAGGCCACACTGGGTCGCATCATGGATGTGCTCGGCACACCACAAGATGAACAAGGTCCGGTGAAGGCAGAAGCGCATTGGCCCATTCATCGTCCCGCGCCTTCTTATGATGAACAGGCAGGCGGTCAGGACCTGCTGGAAACCGGCATCAAGGTGATCGACTTGCTGGTGCCCTTCGCAAAGGGCGGCAAGATTGGTTTGTTCGGTGGTGCCGGTGTGGGCAAGACCGTGAACATGCTCGAGTTGATCAACAACATCGCCAAGGCGCACTCGGGTCTGTCGGTGTTCGCCGGTGTAGGTGAACGTACTCGTGAAGGTAACGACTTCTATCATGAAATGGCGGAGTCGGGTGTGATCAAGCTGGACAACCTCGCTGAATCCAAAGTGGCGATGGTGTACGGTCAGATGAACGAACCGCCGGGCAATCGTCTGCGCGTTGCATTGACGGGTTTGACCATGGCGGAATACTTCCGTGATGAAAAGAACGAACAGGGCAAGGGCCGTGACGTGCTGTTGTTCATCGATAACATTTATCGTTACACGCTGGCTGGTACTGAAGTGTCCGCGTTGCTGGGTCGTATGCCTTCTGCCGTGGGTTATCAACCGACACTGGCTGAAGAAATGGGTGTACTGCAAGAGCGTATCACCTCGACAAAGACGGGTTCGATCACTTCGATTCAGGCGGTCTACGTGCCCGCTGACGACTTGACCGATCCTTCACCTGCCACCACCTTTGCTCACCTGGATGCGACTGTGGTTCTCGATCGTCAGATCGCTGCTCTCGGTATCTATCCTGCGGTGAATCCGCTCGATTCCACGAGCCGTCAGCTTGATCCACTGGTGATTGGTGATGAACACTACAACACGGCACGTGGTGTACAAGCCGTGTTGCAACGTTACAAAGAATTGCAGGACATCATCGCGATTCTGGGTATGGATGAACTCTCCGCTGAAGACAAGCTCACCGTATCGCGCGCGCGCAAGATACAGCGCTTCCTGTCACAACCTTTCCATGTGGCCGAAGTATTCACCGGCAGTCCGGGCAAGTACGTGTCGTTGAAGGACACCATCCGTGGCTTCAAGGGCATTCTCGCCGGTGAATATGATGCATTGCCGGAGCAGGCTTTCTACATGGTCGGCTCCATCGAAGAAGCCGTGGAAAAAGCCAAGACCCTGCAATAAGGCTCAACCATAGCGAATCGAGTTGAAGTAGAACATGCCAACCATTCATGTTGATATCGTCAGCGCCGAAGGTGAAATTTTCACCGGTGATGCAGCGATGGTGTTTGCCCCGGCCATCATGGGTGAGCTGGGCATTGCACCACGTCATGCGCCGCTGATTACTTCGCTGAAGCCCGGCGAAGTACGTGTGCAATTGCCGTCGGGCGAAGAACAGCATGTATATGTCTCCGGTGGCGCGCTGGAAGTACAGCCTCATGTTGTTACGATACTGGCTGACACTGCCATTCGTGCCAAAGATCTGGATGAAGCCGCTGCATTGCAAGCGAAACAGCGTGCTGAAGAAGCACTGGCGGATCGCACCGGCAGGATGGAAGTGGCCGAAGCGCAGGCCGAACTGGCGCGTGCTGTTGCACAGTTGAAAGCCATCGAGCGCCTGCGCAAGTTGAAGCAGTAGTATTTGGTGTAGATCGGGCTATCTTCGACGCACGGCTTGATGATTCAATGCAAGGCAGGTAAATAACCTGCCTTTGTTTTTGGCACGTGAAAATTGCTGGCAAATCTGCTTACGCAAATATTTGCAGATAGTCATGCCCGCGAAGGCGACTTAATTGATAAAACGGGCCAGCAAGATAATTTTCAAACTAAATTCCCGTTTTCACGGGGATGACATTGTGGTACTAAGTTTAAATCTTTGTAGACTCAGGCGATAAGTATGTCCCTATCCATCGTCATTCTTGCAGCAGGGCAGGGCAAGCGCATGCAATCCCTGTTGCCCAAGGTATTGCAGCCGCTTGCAGGCGAACCGTTGTTGCGTCATGTCATCAATACTGCACGACTGCTCAAGCCCGATGCCATTCATGTGGTGTACGGTCATGGTGGTGATCAGGTCAAAGCCGCGTTTGCCAGCGACGATTTGCAATGGGCATTGCAGACGGAACAGCTTGGTACCGGGCATGCGCTGGCGCAAGCCATGCCAAACATTCCCGATGATCATGCAGTGCTGGTGCTGTTCGGCGATGTGCCATTGATTCACGCGCCGACATTGCTGGCATTGCTTGATGCCTCCAGCAATGCACTTGCATTGCTCAGCGTACGCTTGAACGATCCCACCGGTTACGGCCGTGTGATTCGCAACAATGCAGGTCAGGTGGTGCGCATTGTTGAACACAAGGATGCGAACACCAAAGAACGTCTGGTGGATGAATGCAATACGGGCGTGCTCGTTGCGAATGCCAGACAACTCAAGCAATGGCTATCGCAACTGAAGAACAACAATGCACAGGGCGAATACTACCTGACCGATGTTATCTCCATGGCAGTGCGCGATGGTGTGAAGATCAATGGCGTGCTGGCGCCAACTGAAGCGGAAGTACTGGGCGTGAACGACAAAGTGCAACTGGCGGAAGTCGAAGCTCACTTGCGGCGTCAACGTGCTACGGCCCTGATGTTGCAGGGCGCGACACTTGCCGATCCCGCGCGAGTCGATATTCGCGGCAGTGTGACGGCAGGCAAGGATGTATTCATTGATGTCAATGTGGTCTTCGTAGGCAATGTGCATCTTGAAGACAATGTGCGCATTGGGCCCAACTGCTTCATCAAGGACACACGCATTGGCGCCGGCACTGAAGTGCACGCCAATTGTGTTACCGACGGTGCGACCGTTGGCCCGGATTGCATCATCGGTCCTTATGCACGCTTGCGGCCCGATGCCGTGCTGGCTGATCAGGTACACATCGGCAATTTTGTTGAAATCAAAAAGGCCAACATTGGCTCGCGCAGCAAGGCCAATCATCTTACCTATGTCGGTGATGCGGATGTGGGCAAGGATTGCAATCTCGGCGCAGTCACCGTGACGGTGAACTATGACGGCGTCAACAAGTGGCGCACCACCATTGAAGACAACGCCTTTGTCGGTTCCGGTTCCATGCTGATTGCGCCAGTGACCATTGGTGCTGGCGCGAACACTGGTGCAGGTTCGACTATCACCAAGGATGCGCCTGCCGGCAAGTTGACATTGGCACGCGCAAAGCAAGTGACACTGGATGGCTGGAAGCGGCCGGAAAAAAAGAAGTAGTCTCAATACAACTAAGTCAACACCAGAGTTGAGTGTTGCTACAACGTCATTCTGACCGGTAGTGAAAATCTCAACCCCGCCAGAAGCCCGCATTGCCTGTTTGCTCGCGACAAGGTGATGCGCGGCATCATCGAATCACTGCCCCGCTTTGGGACGAATTGCCACGACCTTGCGCTGTCATGGGTATCGCGCCGCAATACTGTGGTTTCGGCCGCTTTTTTAAGTCATTTTTACATGATAAAGCTGCGCTACAATTCGCCGCTCAGCACACGCTGAGATCGAATCAAGAGGCCGAATCATGTGTGGAATTGTGGGCGCAATTGGCAATCGCAACGTTGTACCAATCCTGATCGAGGGATTGCGCCGTCTTGAATATCGCGGCTATGACTCCGCCGGTCTCGCGGTGGTGAACGATCAACATCATCTGCAACGCGTGCGCACCGTCGGCAAGGTCAAGATGCTGCAGGACGCGCTGGATGATTCACCCGCACAGGGCACGCTGGGCATTGCCCACACCCGTTGGGCAACACATGGTGTGCCATCGGAACGCAACGCCCATCCGCATATTTCCAGGGATGGGATTGCCATTGTTCACAACGGCATCATCGAGAATCACGATGACCTGCGCGATCAACTGGTCAAGCGTGGTTATGAATTCACGTCGGAAACCGATACCGAAGTGATTGCACATCTCATTCATTATCACCATCAGAAATACGGCGATTTGTTCAAGGCGGTGCGTGCCACTGTTGCAGAACTCGAAGGTGCTTATGCGCTGGCCGTGCTGTCGCAGGACAATCCCGATCTCATTGTTCTTGCGCGTGAAGGATGCCCGGTTGTTGTTGGTGTGGGCAAGGATGAACATTTCGTCGCCTCTGATGTCTCAGCGTTATTGCCGGTAACGCGCAGCTTCGTCTTTCTTGAGGAAGGTGATGTCGCCGAAGTGAAGCGCCAGTCATTGCGCATCATGAACCGCGAGGGCCAGATTGTGCAACGTACTGTTCGTGAAAGCGCGTTGTCGGCCGATGCCGCAGAAAAGGGTGAGTATGCCCATTACATGCTGAAGGAGATTTATGAACAACCACGAGCCATTGCACAAACACTGGAAGAACGTGTGGCAGGCGGAAAATTGCTGGAAGCCGCCTTTGGTCCCACGGCAATCGAAGTATTTCGTCGTACTGAAGCAGTACAAATTGTGGCCTGCGGAACAAGTTATCACGCAGGTGTGGCGGCAAAGTACTACATCGAGCAGATTGCGCGGCTTCCATGCTGGGTAGAAATCGCCAGCGAATATCGTTATCGCAATCCGGTGGTTCCAAGAAACACGCTGTTTGTCACCATCTCGCAATCCGGTGAAACCGCCGACACGCTGGCTGCATTGCGCATGGCCAAGCAGTCTGACTATCTTTCAACACTGTCCATCTGCAATGTTCCGGAAAGCTCATTGGTACGCGAATCCGAACTGGTGATGCTGACACGCGCCGGTCCGGAAATCGGTGTGGCATCCACCAAGGCATTCACCACACAACTGGCTGCACTCAACCTGCTGGTGGTGGCGCTGGCAAAAACCCATGGCACCGATGCCGATCGCGAACGCAATCTTGTGCAACGCCTGATTGAAATTCCTTCGCTGATTGAAAAGACCCTGCACCTGGATGCAGAAATCAGCGAACTGGCAAAACGCTTTGCCGACAAGCATCACGCATTGTTTCTCGGTCGCGGCCAGATGCATCCCATCGCAATGGAAGGCGCACTTAAACTGAAGGAAATTTCCTACATTCATGCCGAAGCCTATCCTGCCGGCGAATTGAAACATGGCCCGCTGGCGCTGGTGGATGCCGATATGCCGGTGATTGTCGTTGCGCCCAATAATGATTTGCTGGAAAAACTCAAATCCAACATGCAGGAAGTGCGTGCACGCGGCGGTGAGTTGTATGTGTTTGCCGATCCCGACGCAGACATTGAATCATCCGAAGGTGTGACGGTGCTGCACATGCCCAAGCATGTCAGTCACTTTCAGGCGGCAGCTGTGTATACCATTCCCCTGCAACTGCTTGCCTATCACTGCGCGATATTGAAAGGTACGGATGTCGATCAGCCGCGCAATCTCGCCAAGTCAGTGACGGTGGAGTGACGCCACTAACGCCACATACAATCGCCTGTCTTGACTATACGAACATCGTCAGTTGCTACTGTTCAATCTTGTCCAATTTCACCAACAATACGTCATTGGTACGCATGTCAGTGCGGTAACCCAGCTTGCCGTTGGCACTTACCTTGACCTTCTTGTCGATCTCTGGAGTGTCCTTGGTCAGTTCCTGCAGTGCGGCAATCTGTTGCGGTGTCAGATCGGCCGGACGACCCCATTCCATGTACTTTGTATAGGGATCGTTGGCTGCGTAACCGGTGCGAAAAACACGCAGACGATAAGTGCCTGCGGTGAGTGATGAGAGTGCCAAGCTAACGGACGGCAACTTTGTTGCCGGATGAATTTTGGTGAAGTAAGGACGATTACTTTCGTTCTGGTCCGGGATTGTGTAATTCCAGATCAGTCCTGCGAAGTTTTCTCCATCGCGCGTCAACCACGATTCCTGATCGCGATTGCGAAGTTCCTGCGGTCCCAGTTGATTGAGATATTTGTAGGCAAAGAATGCAGGCTTGCGGATACCTTCACGATTAATCAGACCAAATCCGCCATGGAAAGACGCAGGGGGAGGGCCCGCTTCCTCGAACAGATCGGAATACACCCAGTAGCTCATGGATTGCGCATCTTTCTCAGTGCCCTTGAGTTTGTTAAGAATGAATGCTGCGCTCAAATAAGTATCGTGAATGGGATCACGCGGATTGTAACTGGTACTCCATTCCGTCATGTACAGGGGTAAACCAGGTTTGCCGGAAGTGTCGATTTGTTTGCGCACCTTGACGACATCATTGATGATTGCGTTGCGGTCCGGCACCAGCTTGTTATCGCCCACGCCATTTTCGTCGAAGAATCCGCCGCTCACGCCGTAGGTATGTGTGGTGACGAAATCGACGGGAATATTGTTCCGCTGTGCATGAGCAAGGAATTCGGGTACCCACGCAGCACCCGCTGTGGATGGTCCTCCAACTTTAAGCGCCGGGTTCACTGTCTTGATGGCTTTCACTGTGGTGTCATACAGTTGAAAATAACTCTTCTGATCGCCCTTGGTCCAGAAGCCATCGAGATTGGGTTCATTCCAGATTTCAAAACGCCAATTTTCTATTTCCGCATTGCCAAACGTCGCTTGCAGATTCTGGATAAATGCTGTGATGAAGTTGGACCACTTATTCCAGTCTTTGGGAGGTGAACCATTACCTTTCCAATAAAAGATGGTGCGGGTGTCGGAGGCCAGATCAGTGGGCATAAAACCGATTTCAACCAGTGGTTTCATGCCAATATTCAAAATCGTTCTGTAGATTTCGTCGACCCGGTCAAAGTTGTAATACGGGCGACCATCGATTTCGCGATATGGATCAGTGTCCTCCGCAAAGATGCCATGAAATCGAATGTACTTGAAACCGATATCGGCGTGCACTTCTTGGAGATGTTCCTGGTTGATCTTGCGCAGTAACAATCCGCCATGACCGGCACCAACGCAATCCCGCCATGTGGTACTCGTCGGGCCAACGGCCACATTCATATCGGCGGTTATTGTCCTGTAGTTACTGGCCAGAGCCAGGGAGGATAACAATGCAGATGTGGTTAAGCTGGCGATAGCCAGCACTGCCTTTAAATGTTTCATTGACCAGGGTATCTCCTGTGCCGCTTGAATGAATGGCAAAAATCAAATAGCGTGAAAGTTGCTCGCCAGCTTGCATTTCTTCATGGTGATTCTGCTGTTTTGTAATCAGCGTTCACCGGTGTTTTCACAATGACTGCATGCCGCAAAAAACACTTTCGGTGCCCGGTGTCCGCACGGCGAAGTACCGGGCATCAAGTCACCTTCAGGTGACCTGAACGCTGGTCATTGTCCAGCAAGTAGCTGTGTCAACTCTCAACAATGTTGCAAGCGGTAGAAATATTGCGGCGAAGCGCTTCTGAATGGAGTTCATGAGGAATTCTGAATGAAACAGATGCCAAAGGGCGGGGTGGAGATGGCGCTGAATTCTGTTAACGTCCGGACATATTGAAGCGCATTATCGAAACTGCCGATTCGCCCTATTGCATGCACATTAAATGTTGCGTGAAAATGAAACAGACCGGGCGCCTTGATCAATCGACCTTCCGGATTTGATTGTCCACCTGACGACTTGAGTAAACATGCCAGAAATTTCGACAGCCGAAGAGATTGTCTCGTACTTGGACAAAGGCGCTACCGGTATCAAGGTCTCCAGTCATAAGCCCGCGGTGCGCGACAGTCATTTCAATAATGATCCTGGCGAGTATCCGCAAGGCACGCATTTAATGTCGCAAATTCTGGTCGTTGCGTTCTGGGCAACCTGCTTCGGAATTGTTCTGGGTACGATGGACTTTCTTCACACCGGCAATTGGGCCAGCGCCACGACGCACCTGGTTGATGTCTGGTTATGGGCGTTATTGGTTCCGTTCGTACTTGCTGTCGATCGTCGCTTGCCTTTTTCCGACAGACAGCTTCCGCTTCGCATCATCGCGCACCTGGCGATCAGTGTTCCGGTTGTTGCGATCCATGTGGCGCTTGAGGCCGCCATTGAATATCCATTCCAGGACATCACCTGGAGTCCGTTTCGATTGCCAGGAAATACCTATTATTACTTTATGGGCGGGGTGATTACCTATTTTACAGTCTCTGGCGCAATCATTGCCTATCGCTACTACAGCAGATACCAGACGAGCCAATTACGTTTACTGCAAGTGGAGAAGCGATTTCTTGAGGCACATCTGCATAATTTGCGAATGCAGCTTGAACCGCATTTTGTGGCGAACGCGTTGAATGCCATTTCATCAGAAGTGGACGCCAATCCGAGTCGTGCTCGTCAGTTAATCGAGAACATTGGCACCCTTTTACGGTTGTCGCACGAATACAAGGACAAACAGCTCATACCCCTGGTGGAGGAGTTGGCGGTACTGGATCACTATCTCGCCATCCAGAAGGTACGTTTTGGAGAACGTTTGAATGTCAGAATTAAAATCGCGCAGAACGCCAGATATGCGATGGTGCCATCGTTTCTCCTGCAACCGTTGGCGGAAAATGCTGTGCGTCACGGACTCGAACCGTCCTTGTCAAAAGGAATCATCACGATTTCGGCGAGACGGATCGATGGCTATGTACGCATCAGGGTCGCAGACAACGGCGCGGGTCTGCCGCCCGACTGGCCGTTGCATGAAACAACCAGCGGTCAGGGACTGACGATCACGCGCGAGCGGCTTGCGGCGATTTATCATGACGAAAAGGTGCGGCTGACTGTCAGTCCACGCCGGTACGGAGGAACAGTGGTGCAGGTCTTGATTCCGGATCGAGGAGCAGGATGAATCCCGTGAGTGAGACAGACGCCATGCGTGTTCGCGTTCTTGTCGTCGATGATGAGGCGCCTGCGCGACAAAGAATTGCGCAACTGCTGCGTCAGGATCCGTGGGTGGCGGAAATCCTGGAGGCGGACAATGGAATGACTGCCGTGGATTTAATTCAAGAAGAACAGCCCGATTTGCTTTTTCTGGATGTTCGCATGCCGCAGCTTGATGGTTTTGGCGTGATACAAGCCCTGGCGAACAGGCCCATGCCTCACATCGTATTCGTCACGGGCTACGATACCTACGCGGTGCGCGCGTTTGAAACGGATGCTGCTGATTATCTCGTCAAGCCATTTGGCGACGCGCGTTTTTTGCAGGCGATGACACGTGCAAAGGAGCGATTGCGTAACAGGGAGATATCGAAGGTAGGGCCCAACGTGACAGCAGCATTGTCCAGCCGGGCTCGTGGTGCGGCACTCTGGGATCGTTTGGTCGTAAAGTCAGGCGGCATCACGCGATTTCTGATGGCGAATGAAATAGACTGGATAGAGGCCAATGATGTGTATGTTACTTTGCACGTAAAGGGAAAAGAATTTCTCTACCGTGCTTCATTGCGGGAAATGACAACAAGACTGGACCCAATGCTTTTTGTACGCATTCATCGATCGGTGATCGTGAATATAGAACGGATTAAGGAGCTTGAATCAATTCCGCACAGCGAGTTCGAAGTCACCCTGATTGACGGGACACATCTGCACATTTCAAGACGATTCCGCGCGTTACTGGAAAAAAGGCTTGGACAGTCTCTATAAAAGCACGAACGTATCAGTGCGCCATGTTCCCATGCGCCATTTGCTGACGTGACGTGATCAAGAAACTGCACATGGCTCAGCGCCGAAGTGAACAGGATGACTTGCGGAGTATCAAGCTCCAGTCCGGGCTTTGATCGAACTTGATCCGCATTTTGAGAGGTTTAATAAACTCCGGCTGGTCAGCGCTTGCCTGCTGCGATTCCAAATTCAATAGTGGCGATATTAAAAATAATATAAATACGATAAATATCTTTTTTACCAGTATCCGGTCGTGCAGCGCAGACCAGTATTCATGCACCTCTGAATCTTCCACTTGGCACACATCAATAGCCAGTTCCCGTGACATTTGTCCCGCTTACGACATTGTTCGAGGCCACGCAAAAAGTTGCCGGACAATGAGCCGCGTTCGGGCAGCCTGGCAGCAGCCCGATTCCCGTACTTGGCCGAGGCGAGTACCGGTGGCAGTAAATTTTTATATGTAAATATCTTCCACGCGAAGAGCATTTTTTGGGGATCATAACGTGAAAGTAAAGACTCTGTCGGCTGGTGCCGAATCGACTTGTGCAAATCGCAATTTTAGCAGCACCTTGTCAAAAGCGATGCGTGGATTGCTATACGCAAATGTCGCAGTTGCTGTTGGCGGCAGTGCTTTTGGATTTTCATCTGCGGTAGCTGCTGATGCAAAGAAAGCTGCTTCGAACGATGATCTTGAAGAGATTGTTGTCGTTGGTCACCGCGCTGCTGTTGAAAGCGCAACGGAACGTAAAAAGCAGTCCGACACGATTATTGATTCCGTCGTTGCGGATCAGGCTGGAAAACTTCCGGACAACTCTATTACGGAAGTGCTTGCACGCATCCCTGGTATTACGATGAGTCGATTCAATGCTGTGGGTGATTCTTTCTCGGTCGAAGGTTCCGGCATTCAGGTTCGTGGTCTGTCGAATCCGAGCAGCATGATGAATGGACGTGAGATATTTAGTGCGAACGGAGGATCGCCGCTAAGCTGGGGCGAAGTTACGCCCGAACTGATGGCCGCAGTGGATGTGTACAAGGCTACCCGTGCTGACATGATCGAAGGCGGTACGGGCGGCGCCATCGATCTGCGTACAAAGATGCCGTTCGACTATAACAAAACCGCGATCCAGGGAACCGTTAGTGAAAATTACGGTGACCTTACTCGCAAAGCCGACCCGTCGATATCCACGTTGTTCACGACCCGTTGGGATACGCCCATCGGTGAAATGGGGATTCTTGCCGATGTCGCCTACTCGCGGTTGACGTCGCAGGACTCGCATCTGAGCGTCGAGCCTTATTTTAAGCGCATATATAATGGTCAAGATGTATACATCCCCGGCGGGTTCGGTTGGGGTGATGACCATTTTCAGCGCGAGCGTAGAGGTTACTACGAGGCATTCCAATGGCAACCAACGGAAAATCTCACGATTTTCCAGACTGCGTTCAGCTCAAATTATAGGAGCAAGAACGACGGCGCCAGTGCATGGGTTGCCAGTGATCGGTTGATGCCTACCTCCGGGAATGCGAAGTTCGACAGCAACGGCGTGCTCATCAGTGCCGATCATATGAGCATAGGATCCATTAATGACGGTAACGCTGGTTCCACTGTCGGGCAAAGCTGGATCCCCGCCGATCAGCAGGTTGATTGTAATACGCCCTACGGTACACAGGCGCAGACACTCAATTGGGGTGCGTCTCCCCCAGTCTGTCAAGCGTCCCTAGCTTATGCCGGTAGCGGCCGCGGATTCAGTACCACGGATAACACGACAAGAGATTTTAGCCAGGGATTCACATGGGCGGCCAGCGATAGGGTCAGTCTTCGCGGTGCATATCAGTACGTCAATTCGGTGGCAGACTCCACCGGTATGTCTGTTGGAACTTTCGTTCCTGTTGAGGGCTATAGCGCTGACCTGAGTAGCTCTGGAGTTCCAAGCTTTCGATTCGACGCTAATTCTGCAGCTCTACTCGCCAACTCCGCAAACTACGGCTATAGCTATCTCGCTTGGCGCCCGTCGCACAATCGTGGAACGATGGGAGCGGGTAATCTCGACATCGAATTCAAGATCGGCGACGGATTCTTCAAGAAAGCCAGCGCCGGTGTCCGTTTGGCGAATCGTGTCGAGCATGATAATCACCAAGGCACCTATTGGACGCCACTCGGAAATGGATGGGATGGTTCAGATCAGAAGTATCTGGCCGACGGTCCGGCAACAGACAATGAGTACTATGCGTTCAACCATTTCTTCCACGGAAAGGTTCCCGTCCCAAACACGTTCTATGTGCCTTCGGCCAGCCTGATTAAGTCGCAGGATTGGGAATACGTAATGAATACGTATGGCTACTATAAAAGTATGACGAATTACGATGGCACTCCGGTGGCCAGTCCCAGCGACGTAATTCACCACGATGATGCGTTCGCCAACACGACCACCTCGGTGAAGACCCAATCATTCTATCTGCAGACCAAGTTTGGCAGCGATGCCCATCGGTTCGACGGCAACTTCGGTGTCCGCTACGTGCGTACCCGCACTGCGTCCAGCGGCAATTTCCTCTTCGGCGCCGGCGGCTTCTACATGAGCCAGGCTGATGCCAATGCTGACTTTGCGGATGATCCCACTGGCACGAGTACACCACGCCGCGTCCAACTTACAGGTACTGCTGCACCCGTTGCGGACAAGAGCGTCGATGGTCGCTGGCTGCCTGCATTTAACATCACGTTCAAGCCAACGGATAAATTCTACGTCCGTTTCGCCGCCAACATGACTGTATCGAGACCCTCGTACGGCGACATTGCCGTATCAGGTAATGGGTCCGTTGCAACGATCCCGAATACCAACAACTACACTGGACCGAATGGTCCTGTCACCCTGCCGCCAATCTTCAACGGAATCACCGCATCAATCGGTAATACGAGGCTGAGGCCAACTCTTTCCAGAAACTACGACTTGTCATTTGAGTGGTATCCTGATTCAGCGCATAGTGCACACTTTGCATTGTTCCATAAAGATCTTTCGGATCTGATCATTTTTGGAAGCACCTTTGTTCCAGTTCCCTACACTTTCACTGAGGAGAACGGAACGGTAGTAAGCGGAGCGACCACGCTGGAGACCATCCAGGCAAAGAACGCTGACAGCATGTCGCGCATTTCAGGTTTTGAATTCGGTGGGCACTACTTCTTCGATAGCCTGCCGGGCTGGTTAAGCGGATTCGGCGTGGATGCCAACTACACTTACATCGACAGTCACAATCCAGCAGCTCTTTCCTATGATATGAGTGGCAATCAGTACAAGGACTTGCCTATTGTGGGGCTGTCAAAGCACGGCGCTAACCTGCAGTTGATGTACCAAAAAGATAAGTTCTATGCAGGTCTTGCCTACAACTGGCGCAGTCGCTGGTTGATGAACACCAATGCTAACGGCACCGGAACGACGACCAGCACGTATCAGTACTGTTCGGCAACTGTACAAGGTTCCTGCAGCACCATCCACTATGCCCTGCCACTTTATGGCCACGCCTATGGGCAACTTGATTTTGGTATGAACTACAAAATCAACGACCATTTGAAATTGAACCTGCAGGCCAACAACCTTACCAACGTGAAGGCCATTAGCGACATGGAAATCCTTCCCGGAAAGTTCTATAACCGCAACTTCTACGAGTCAGATCGGCGCGTAGAAGTTGGAGTGAACTTCGCATTCTAATTCCAAGGAAGAATCTTCCGGCGCCCGGCGCCGGAAGGATTAATTTTGCCGGTATTGGATGGAGGCGAAGTGAATTTCCGATGAGCGATGCAGAGCCTTTCAGAATCATTGTGGTTGGCGGTGGAACTGCTGGATGGCTGACGGTCGCTTACCTGGCGAGGATGCTCTCTGCAGACCTGTACGACGGTGCCAAGATATCGATTATTGAGGCACCCGACATCGACCCAATCGGAGTAGGAGAAGGTACCTTTCCCAGCATCAGAAAGACCTTGAGCCTGATCGGAATAGAGGAGGAACTTCTGTTCCGCGAAGCCGACGCGACCTTTAAGCAGGGTATTCGCTTTGTCGATTGGACTCGCGAAGGTCACAAGTACTATCACTTATTCCACCCGGCCGATCGCCCTGGTGGTCTGGACCTATTGCCCTATTGGCTGTTGGGGGAGGCGGGTGACCAGCCTTGGAGTGCGGTCTGCAATGTCCAGAGCCGGGTCGTTGATGCGGCTCTGGGGCCAAAGCCTGTGGGGGCGGCGCCCAGCGGAGAGCTTGCTTACGCATTCCACTTTGATGCCATTGCGATGGCGGGCGTATTGCGACGCTTTGCAGAACCTTTTGTCACCCGGATCGAGGACAAGGTCCGAACTGTTCACCTTACTGCTGACGGTTCCGTCGAGAGCCTCGAAACGGAACGAAGCGGGATGCTGCGGGGTGATCTTTTCATAGACTGCACCGGCTTTCGCGCGGAGATCATTGGCAAAGCAATGGGTATCCCGTGGACTTCTTGCCGCGATCAACTTTTCGTCGACCGTGCTGTAACCATAGGTGTCCCGCATTCGTCGCCGATGAGTCAACTACCGTCATGCACAATTGCAACGGCTAAGGACGCAGGTTGGATCTGGGATATAGCGCTACGCCGGAGGCGCGGCGTGGGTTACGTTTACTCATCGGGACACTGTTCGGATACGGCGGCGCTGGCGGTATTGGAAAACTACGTTGGCGGTTGGACTGGTGAACCTCGATTGATACGATTCGACACTGGCTACCGTAAAGTTCAATGGCACAAGAATTGTGTTGCTGTCGGGCTGTCTGCAGGTTTTCTTGAACCCTTGGAAGCGACTGGAATTGGGCTTGTGGAAAGCGCAATCAGACACCTCGTAGCAGCGTTTCCCTGGGATCGGCAATTCGATGCGGTAGCGCGTGTGTTCAACGAACAAATGAACCGCCGTTTCCGGAATATCATCGATTTCATCAAACTGCACTATTGTACGAGCGGCAGACGGGATAGCTCGTTCTGGATCGAGAACACCGATTCCCGAACTGCGTCAGCATCTCTGATGGAAAAGCTCTCGCAGTGGCGCTACAGGCCGCCCGGATTTATCGATATTGACTATAGTTGTGATACCTTCATAGAGGAGAATTGGCGCCAAGTGCTGTATGGCATGGAGTTTCGGACGGATCTTTCTGCACGTCGTAGCGCTTTTCGCTTTTTCGAAGAAGCGCGCAGGTCCTTCTCCCGAGTACAGACTCAAGGTGCGATGGCCGCGCAAATGTTGCCGCCTCATCGCCACCTTGTTGAGAGCATCTGCGTTGGCGCAAGAGCAGCCCGTGTGGCAAAAACTGAAGTGCCAGAGGGTTGATGATGAGCAATGCTGTCCGACGAGTTGTGATTGCTGGCGGTGGCACCGCTGGCTGGATGACAGCCACTGCGCTCAGTCACGCTTTCAGTCGCAAGCCCCTCGACATCACCCTTGTGGAATCCGAGGAAATTGGCTCAGTCGGTGTTGGTGAGGCCACAATTCCCACGCTCCATTACTTCAATTCGACTTTTGGTATCGACCAGAGGGACTTCGTCTGCGAGAGCGGCGGAACATTCAAGCTAGGGATCGAATTCGTCGACTGGGGAGACATTGGCCGCAGATACATCCATCCATTCGCCCCGTACGGCAGGGACCTGAACAATATATTTTTCCATGAACTCTGGATGAAATATGCGAAGCGGCGAGCAGATGCCGATGCGAGTTGCTTAATCGACGATTACAACATCTGTTGCGTAGCGGCGAAGGCAGGGCGGTTCAAGCATCCGGTTTCTGGCGAATCGAGCGTTGCTGGGACCCTCAAATATGCATTCCACTTCGATGCCAGCCTCTATGCGAGATACCTTAGGCGTTTGTGTGAAGCAAAAGATGTCCGGCGCGTCGAAGGCAGGATCGTGAACGTGTTTCAGAATTCAGGAAACGGTCACATAGAGTCGCTCACCCTTGCTGACGGTCGAAAAATCGAGGGCGATCTGTTTATCGATTGCACCGGTCAGCGTGCCATGTTGATCGGCCAGACATTAGGCAGCGGCTTCGAGGATTGGCGCAGCTGGTTGCCTTGCGATACTGCCATCGCAGTTCCGTCGGCTCATGTCGAACCGCCACTTCCTTACACACGATCTAGCGCTGACGCTGCAGGCTGGCGCTGGAGAATTCCTCTCCAGCATCGCATAGGGAATGGGTATGTATATTCAAGTGCACATATCGGTCACGATGAAGCGGAGCGACGGCTACTCGCCTGCCTGGACGGGGCGCCTCTGGCTTCGCCGCGACGCATTCCGTTCCGTACCGGCCGTCGGAAAGTATTTTGGATCGGAAATTGCGTGGCAATCGGCCTCGCTGCGGGATTCCTTGAGCCACTGGAGTCGACCAGTATCCATCTTATCCAAACCGCAGTGTTCAAGCTCTTGGCGCTCTTTCCAGATCTTAATTTCGATCAGGCGGATATAAACGCATTCAATCGCCACACGATCAGCGAATACGAGAGGATTCGGGATTTTCTCATCCTGCACTACAAGATCACCCAGCGATCCGACACTTCATTTTGGCGATATTGCGCAGAGATGATTGTTCCAGACTCTGTACGCGAGAACATAGAACTGTTTGAGTCGCGCGGCAGAATGTTTATATCGGCGGATCACCTGTTTACTGGTCAGAGCTGGCTATCGGTAATGCTGGGACAGGGATTACGCCCTCGCGGCTATGATCCACTGGTAGATGCGCTCACCGATGAAGAACTCGACGCGCATATGAATTTTGTACGCGATGGCATTACTCGTGCGGTTGCGGCAATGCCTAATCACGCCGACTATGTCGAGCATTTCTGCAGAGCGCCGCGACCATGACGCGTGATCCAGTTAGGAGGGTCGTGATCCTGGGCGGGGGTACTTCCGGATGGATGTGCGCTGCAGCCCTCTCGCGGATGCTTGACCGTGAGCAGGTCTCGATCACCCTTATAGAGTCTTCCGATATCGGCACAATTGGTGTTGGGGAAGCCACGATTCCGACAATTCATACATTCAATTCGCTCCTGGGGCTCGACGAGGCTGATCTGCTGCGCGCAACTCAAGGGACATTCAAGCTGGGGATCAAATTCGACGATTGGGGGCGACTCGGCGACAGCTACATTCATCCTTTCGGTTCTTACGGGATAGATAGACCAGAAGTGAAATTTCACCAGATGTGGTTAAGACTCAAAGCGGCTGCAAAGAAGGTGGGCGATATCGGGGAGTACAACGTAAGCGCAGTAGCTGCGATGTTGAATCGATTTGCAGTGGGCTCCGCTACCCGGGGCTTGGGCTCGACAATTCGCTATGCGTATCACATAGATGCACAACTGTATGCCCGTTATCTGCGCAGCTATTCCGAAGGTCGGGGCGTGCACCGCATCGATGGTATCGTTTCTCATGCCGAGCAGCGAGAAGATGGCTTTGTCGCTTCTGTCGTGCTCAAAGATGGCCGACGAGTGGAAGGCGACCTGTTTATCGATTGCAGCGGTTTCCGCGGAGTGCTGATTAATGGAGCGGTTGGGGTCGGTTACGAAGACTGGACCCACTGGCTGCCATGCGATCGTGCTGTAGCGCTACCTTGTGCGAATCCCGGATCGCTGCCACCGTATACACGTGCGATAGCAGACCATGCCGGCTGGCGTTGGCGTATTCCTTTGCGCCACAGGCTCGGTAATGGTTACGTGTACTCGAGTGCCGAGCTTGATGACGAAGCGGCGGAAAGACGCCTGCGTGAGACTATCGAGGGCGAGATCACTGGCGAACCTCGCTTCATCCGCTTCGTGGCCGGGCACCGTCACAAGCTGTGGGAGCGGAATGTCGTTGCTATCGGGTTGGCAGGGGGCTTCATCGAGCCGCTGGAGTCGACCAGCATTCACCTTGTTCAGACCGGGATAGCCCGCCTGATTCTGTTGTTTCCGGACAAGTCGTTCAATCCAGCGCTGCGTGATGAATTCAACAAATCGAGCATTCTGGAATACGAGCAGATCCGTGATTTTATTATCCTTCACTACAAGCTTACCGAGCGTGACGACTCACCATTCTGGCGGCGCTGTCGCGCCATGCCTGTTCCGGATAGTCTTGGCCAGAAGATTGAATTGTTTCGAGACGGTGGACGGATATTCAGGTTCAAAGACGAAATGTTCACTGAGAGCAGCTGGCTTGCGGTGATGCTGGGCCAGGGACTGGTGCCGGAGACCTATGATCCAGTTGCCAACAGCATTCCGCAGGACCAGATGCTTCATGCCATTCTTGCGTTAAGGCAAGAGATACGGAAGCATGCTCAATCTCTTCCTGATCACGAACAGTATCTTGCATCGTTGTAATGTCCCATTCCCGTGAGGCGGTATACGCAAGCAGTGTGTTAAGCAGTAGATCATGACGATAGCACTGTTGCCAATATGATTTGACCGGAGAGCAAGTCGTGCCACTATCCTGCTTTGCCATTTCATCTGTCTTGTTTTGCAATCAGAGCACCGTGAAGGTGCTGTTGATTGCTGTATTAGTTGTTCCGAGTTACAAAGGACGTTGGTGTCGCTGATGGTTCAGCTTCAGCGATTCCTTGTGTTGAGCATGCTGTCACTGAAGTTACGCAACCGTATACCAAACCCAGATATATCCTGGTTCAAAACACAGCTGAATAACTTGTGGTGTTCTGCAGGCGCGCATTGTCGGCCGCGAGAAAATTCGTCGTCGCTACGTAGTGGAATTCCAGTGTCGGGACAATCCCAACGGATTAGTTGCTTTTGTCCCGCCGGACTCAACTAATGCAAAGGATTTCGAATCCATGGATTGCATTGCCGCTGCTGTACGTGGCGTTCGATGTGAGTATTCACCGGTAGTGAAGCCGATGGGCGCAACAGACACAACGCATTAGATCAATTCGCATCAAGTTCAATTCCGGAAATTCCATATTTATGGATATCACATTACAGGGGCCATAAAGATGAAGTATCTATTGATGATAGTCGCGCTAATTGGTGCAAATGCCATCGCTGAAACACCTGCTGCTCTAACGGCAAACAAGTCCGGCCCGGCACCGTTTGTAAAGGATCCGAAATACTGGCCCACGCCAGTGATGGACCATCAGGCGCCTGTGTTACCGGTGTTTCACAAGCAACGCGCCGTTCTGGTGTTCGGTAAAACCAACGGCTTTCGTGACGATGACCAGAATAAGGCGGCAAATGCTGCTCTGTCAGAAATTGTCACGGGAAAGAACTGGGATGTGTATGTGACCGAGAACGCCGCAGTCTTCAATCGAAAACAACTATCCCGGTTTGATGTCGTCGTATTGAACAGCATCAGCGGCAATGTCTTTCTGCCCGAACAGCGCACAGCATTCAAGCAGTGGATTGAGTCCGGCGGTGGCGTGGTCGCGTTGCATGGTTCTGGCGGTGACCCTCATTACGATTGGCAGTGGTATGTGAATGTCATGTTGGGTGCACAATTCATTGGCCACACCTATTCACCGAATCAGTTTCAATCTGGCGTCATCCGGATTAAGGATGGCAGCAATCCGGCAACTCGTGATCTGCCTGCTGAATGGCGGCGTACGGAAGAGTGGTATGCATTTGATCGCGTGCCGACCGGGTATCACACGCACATTCTTGCAGTCCTTGATGAAAACACCTATCACCCCGCACCGGAACAGGTGATGGGCACGCATCCTGTTATCTGGACACGATGCATTGGACGTGGTCGTGTGTTCTTTTCGGCCCTGGGTCACAAGGCAGAAACCTATGCTGAACCATTGCATCTCAAGCTGATCAGCGGGGCCATTGACTGGGCATCACAGGCACGTAGCCAGGGATGCGAGTGAGGCAGATCTGTTATCGCGTGTCACGAGGATCAGCTCGCGAACGAAATTCGAAATGCACTGCCGTAACGTGATGGCAGCATCGATGGCACGTCGATAATCAGCGCTTGATCGTCTTGATGAAACTTCAATGGCCGCGCTACACCCAGTAATTCCACACGATGTACCCGACGATGTTCATAAGCATTCGCACGTGCCAGCGAAGCAATGGATACATTGCCAGCAGGTTCTCCCAACGTGATGGCATAGAGCTTGTCATCGCGTGTGGTAAAGCGAATGTCGCTGGCGGTATAGGTGGCGCTTTCTTTAAAGGCGCCCGCTGCGGCTTCGGTCGGACCTTCACCGAATATTTTCCATGGACGCGTGCCATGAATGGCTTCAGCGTTAACCTTCATCCACGGTTTCAATTCCTGCAACAGTTGTTCAGACTCCGGCGGCAAGCTGCCATCGGGATACAGCACCACGTTCAGCAACAGATTGCCATTCTTGCTGACGATGTCTGCCAGCATCGTGATCACCTCGGCAGTCGTCTTGTAGCGATAGCCATCGCTGTAAAACCAGTCACCATTCGACGTATCGGTTTGCCAGGGCAGTGGATTGATACCTTTCAGTACGCCGCGTTCAACATCTTGCACACACCATTCACGATGGAATTCACCTGAGCCAAGATCTTTGCAGTTATATACAGCCTCGACTTTGCTGTTGCGCTTCACGCTGCTGTTGTACAGATGAGCCAGCAGCGAACGTCCGACAATACCAAATGGCACGCCACCATCGGAGTAAAGAAGATCCGGCTCATACGAATCGACGAGATCGCGAATGCGGTTGAACCACACTTGGTGATATTTGGGATTATTGGTGTACCAGGTGCCGGGTTTATTGGTGAAGGGTTCATTGTGCTTGGGGTGATACAAGTCGGCGTACTTTGGATCGGCGCCATCATAGTCAACGCCCAGCTTGGGCCAGAACTGATCGTATTGATGACTGGGCCACCACCAGTTGTGACTGGCGCCAAGATGTTCTGACACACCAAATCGTAAGCCCCGTTGCTTTGCCGCCGTACTCCACAGACCGACGATATCGCGTTTGGGTCCCATGGCCACCGCATTCCAGCGATGATGCGTGGATTTCCATAAATCAAAATTGTCGTGATGCACACCCATCGACACAAAATACCTGGCTCCCGCAGCGACGTATTTGTCCATCAACGCTTCGGGATCAAACTTCTCAGCCGTCCATAATGGAATAATATCTTTGTAACCAAACTCGGAGGGGTGTCCATAATTTTTAAGGTGATGATCGTAATGTGGATGACCCGGCACATACATGAAGCGGGCGTACCAATCGCCCTGTCGGGGCACGGCCTGCGGACCCCAGTGCGCCCAGATGCCAAACTTGGCATCACGGAACCATTGCGGTGCCTGATATTGTTTCAAGGATTCCACGGTTGCGTCGAAGGGGCCGTCAGTGATTGGCAGATCATAATTAGCGGGTGGATAACCCGTACCGTCTGGCTTGCAGTCGTGCTCTTCGGCGGATGCAACGGATGCCGCACTCAATGCAGCAAACAATGGGAGCTTCAGTAATTCGCGTTTGCTATGGGATATCATGTGCTTTCTCGAGTGTTGATGAGTTGGGCAACTGCATTGCTACATGGTGAATTCAGGACCGAGTCATCGTGGCGCTGCATCGTAGTTGAACTGCATCATGTCAGGCAACGCAGAGTCGTGCGCTTGCTGGAATGCTGTTAATCATGATTCGCCCCGGCTTCAGTGTTGATCCATCATGGCTGCTTGCCTGAACGATAATCGGTCCCGGTTGTTTGCTCGATTGAACCAGCGCTTGTGCCAGTCCATTGAACAAGGATCGCTGCGAGGCTTGATCGCTTTCGAGACAGTTGGGGTCGCCATTGCCGACACCTATCAACTTGCCGGCACCCAGTACTTCGAAAGCAATCCGGTTATTTGCAGTGGGCACAGCGCGTCCTTTGCTGTCCAATACTTCAACTTTCAGTATCGCAATATCTTCACCATCGGCGTTAATCTTGATTCGATCAGCAGATAGCTGGATGGTGGCGGGGGCGCCAGTTGTTTCGTGACGTTCTGTCAGTACAAGCTTGCCATTCTTGAAGCCACGCGCTTCAATGTATCCAGGCTCATAAGTTGCCTTCCATTCAACATGACCAAATTGCGGCATGACCTTGCGACCCATCGTCTTGCCATTCACGATCAACTCAACTTCGTCCAGGTTGGAATACACCCACACAGAGATTTCCTTGCCTTCCTTGCCCGTCCAATTCCAATGGGGGAATAGATGCAGAACGGGTTTGTTGGTCCACCACGCCTGATAATAATAAAAGTAGTCTTTGGGGAAACCGCACATATCGACGATGCCGAATTGCGAATTGATGGAAGGCCAGCCATAGGGAGTGGGCTCGCCACGATAATCAAAGCCCGTCCATGCGAATCCACCGGCGCTCCACTTGCGCTCCATTTGCCACTTCCACCATTCTTCGGGACGTTGACCCCATGACACCACGCCGTCGTAACTGTTCACCAGATTGTGTACAGGGTCAGTAACGTATTCACCCCGCGTGGCAATCGCACTTGATATTTCGGTATGGATGATCGGGCGCTTGGGAAACTTTTCGTGAAACTTGTCGGCGAGAGGCGGATTGTAATTAAAGCCAACCACGTCGACGGCATCCGCAACGCCTTGCAGATTGTCACCGTTATCGGCGACCGTGACCTTGCGTGTCGGATCAAGTCGATGACATACATCAACCATGCTCGCTGCTATTCGCGCACCTTGTGCGGCCATGGGTTTTTGCAATTGCCATTCCTCATTACCAATGGACCACATGATGACCGCGGGTGAATTGCGAAAACGCTTAATCATCGTTTCGAGTTGAGCCAGGCCTTCAACACTGGAACTGAGTTGCCGTGTTTCGCACAGCACCATCATGCCCATGCGATCACACGCCTCAATCAATTCTGGCGTCGGCATGTTATGAGAGGTGCGAATGGCGTTGCAGCCCATCTCCTGCATCACACCAATACGGAATGCCTGAAGATGATCGGGCAGGGCGGCGCCAACGCCAGCATGATCCTGATGATTGCAGACACCCTTAACCTTCAGATGCTCGCCGTTTAGAAAGAAACCTTCATCGGCATCAAATCTTGTTAAGCGAATGCCAAATTCAATACGTTCGCCATCACGAATGGTGGCATTGGTTTCTACCGTGACTAACGCAGTATATAGATTGGGTGTATCGGGCGACCACAGTGCGGGCTTGGGTACCGTGACGTTAACGGAGAAATGGCCACTTCCTTCTGCAGGTACTAATTGTTCTGATGATTGTGCCGATGTCACCACGGTGCCGCTCGCATCCATTATCTGCCACTTCACCACAGCAGGCACTTGTTCCGCGGTGTCATTGGATACCTGCGAAACCAGGGTCAGCGTTGCCGCATCGTTCGTGACTTCCGAGCGCACCACGCTTTCCCAGCGCGTGAGATGGACAGCATCCGTCTTCAACAACCACACATGACGATAGATACCGGCACCTTCATAGAACCAGCCATCACCGAAACTGGCATCAACACGTGCAACGATGACGTTGGTGCCGCCGTAATTCAGGAAATCGGTGATATCGAAACGAAACGGTGTATAGCCGTGATCGTGACGTCCCACGAAACTGCCATTTACAAATAACAAGGTGTCACGAAATGCCCCATCGAATTCAACCCAGATGCGACGTCCTGCATCGCTGGCAGGGATTTCAAATTCACGTCGATACCAGCCGACACTGTTTTCCGGATAGCGGCGTCCCAGCGGCTTGTAACCATGTGAACGCAATTGACTATCGCCATTGCCCGTATCGTCACGCACAAATGGCAACTCGATTGCCCAGTCATGTGGCAGGTTGAGCTCACGCCAATCAGTGACGTCGTATCCTGTCTTTGCAAAGTGGAAGTCGCCTGTCTTGCTGAAATCACTTTGACCCAATCCAAAATCAAGATCTCTGGCCGGATCGCTGCCATGACCATGACGAAATCGCCATCCGAAGTCGAACAACAGGTGTTCACGCGGCGCAATGGAGCCAGAGGTTCGTATTGTCGTCGTATCCTCTGCGGACATCAGTCTCTGAGCGCGTGCAATCGCTGAGTTGGAAATCACAGAACTGGCTGCAACAAGCAGCCCCGCGTTTAAAACGTCGCGACGAGAGACTTCAGACATGTTGTAACCCCAATGAATCAAGTTATAAAGTTAATCATGGTTATTGTTGATCGAGTACATCACTCAAGCCAATCGTGTTGCTACTTATCAATTAGCCACTTGATTGAAGGTCACGGTCGTTCCACCCATCGCGAATTGATCCTTCGCGGTGATGGTTACCGGTCCGGGTGTCGATGGCAGTGTCAATGTAACTGAAGCCACGCCAGACGAGTTGGTGATCGCAATGACCTTGCTGCCACTGGTTATACCATTAGAAACCGTTCCTGCAGAAGTAGTGAATAGTACGCTTGCTCCCGCGAGCGAGAGACCCGAAGGAACATTCGAGAGCGTGACGCTGAGCGCTTGTGGCAGAGTGGTTCCTGCATTTGCGGTCTGATTATCGCCACCTGATTTCGCAAAGGTAGCGGCGCGTTGGCCCACGACAATCCATCCGCCCTGAGTTTGCGTTGAAGTGCCATCGTTGCCCGTCACCGTGTAGTGGCAGAAGCCCTGCGTGCTGCCGGGATTAACAGTGATGGTTGCCGGCGTGGTTGGAGTGATCACTGGATTGGTGAGCGTGAGCGTGCCATTGCAAGCCGGTGCGCCTTCAAAAGCATCGAAGACGGCGGAACTCAGCGTAACGTTGGATGTACCGCTCATGATCTTTGGATTCAACACACCGGTTCCCGACGCAGGAATCATCAGGTCATCGGGATTGAGATACCATTCCGATGCGGGCTGCGTAAGTTGATTTCCGTTCACCACCAGCAGCGTGATGCTATTGGCCGCAAAGCGTTGTGTTGCACTCCATGAAGTTGAACTCGAAGTGATGATATGCGCTGGATCGGTCGATGCGACGGTGTAGGCGCTGTAACTGGTTGCATGGAAACCACTCAAGTTGAAGGTGACATTGGCATCGTTGCCCGCATCTTTATTGAGAACCATGATGGTCAGCTTGGTACCACTTGCATCCAGCGCGGCATAACTGACAAACACATCTGAACTGACGTTGCTCTGATCAGAAACCGAGAGCGAGCCAAAGCCGTTACCGGCACCGTCATAGTTGGTGTACAACTGAAATGAATAGTAGTTGGGATGCGGCTGGTTAGTGGTGCTGTCCGTTGCATCGGGTCCGCCCCAGCGTGTCGAGAAACTCAAGCCCTCGCGACCCATGACGCCATACGCATCGGCATCGGAAAGCGCAGTCGCAAATTCCCATTCATTAAAGAACGATTCCCACTCACTGAACGAGAGTGGTGTGCCAGGATAGATGGCGTTCACTAACGCTTTAAGACGTGGTATCAGAAATGTCACGTTGCGTTTGGGCTGAGTCGTAGTGATCCAGTCCTGATCATAGCCAGCGTTGGCATAGGTCGGGTCCCAGTAAGTGCGCACGTACTTGTTCACTTCTGTGCGCAGTTGTGGATTGCTGAATCCGTTGGTGTCAATGTTGTCACCGAAATAGGAATGCACATCGAACACATCAAGCGTACGAGTACCGTTGATCTGATCCAGCCAGTTAACCTGATTTAACCACCAGGGTATGAAATCAATGCCAGCGTGAGCATTCTTGTCGTCTCCAGTAGGACCCGCAGTCCACAGAAAATTCCAGCAACAGGTGACGGGACCAAATCGAACTGCGTTCGCATCCCACAGTTTCAGATTGGTCGCGCCTTTCACGAAGGAGTCTGAAAGCTCTGTGTATCCGGGATGAACAGGATGAACATCGCGATGCGAACCATCCCAGATTTCAGGTTCATTGTCCAGATCATAGAAGTGACAACTGGTGATGCTGGTGTAAGGAACATTGCATGCTGTGCCACCAAAGGCGTTGCTCAGTGCAGCGGTCCATTCACTGCGGAAGAGACAATTACCGGTAGTGCAATCGCTGGGATGATCTACCAGCGGATAGTAAGCACTGGTCATTGCATTGGTGGTGATTGGCGTTTTGCAATCGGGCTTCTGTCCATTGCCTGCATCAGCATTGTAGGGATCGTGAGAACATTGTGCGCCCAGTGCAGCAATCGAATAACTCCAGTGCTTGTTCGTACTATTTTCCCCCTCGGCCGCAACCCAGTTGAGCATCGGCATGGTGGTGAGCATGTGACTGCCCTGGCTCATCGTGTACTGAGTCAGGGCAACCGAATCGTTCGAATTGCCATTGGTGTTCGAAAGGCCAAAATCTTCAAAGAACCAGTCAGCCCCGGCGTTGTAAGTGAACAGCTTCCAGTTATATACCGAGGTCTGATTGCCACCCCAGCGAACCAGCGCCGGCTTCATTCCGGATATGTTGTTCTTGTTGGCGGTGTTGATACCGTAAATGTATGGACTGATCTGATGGCGGTTGGCAAGCGTGTCTATGTTGACGGTGATATTGGTTTTTCCGGGAGTGGTGATGGTAATCGCTGTGGTACCTGTTGCAGTTGAATATTGCGACGAACTGCTGGAATCCGGCGTGTAAGTGGCCGTGAGTGTATCGGCCCCCTGTGCAAGCGCACCGGGCTGGATATAGAAGTTGGCCGATCCATTGTTCAAGTTTGCTGCTGCGGTCGTGAAGCTGCCACTTGAAAGTGCCACACTGCCGGTTGGCGTGGAACTGACGCCCTGCACTGTCACGCTCACGATGAGATTTTGCGCATAAGCATGAGTGGTCTCTTCGGGCGTCACCGTGACGGTCGCAGCAGAACTCCCTGCACTGGATGACGAACTCGAAGACGCTGATGAACTTGACGAACTTGATGAACTCGAGCTCGATGAACTGGAAACACTGGAGCTTGAAGAAGAGATGGAAGAAGATGATAAGCCAGAACCGCTGTTGCTGGAGCCGCCGCCTCCGCAACCGGGCAGGACGAAGGTCAAGAACAAAATGATGTTCACGTGTCGTAGATGCTTCATGGTGTCTCTATCATTATCAATCAGCCGCAACCCGTGCTTTCGCTGCGGGGTGGCGGGACAAATGCTTCTCGTGTCCAAAATGGGCGGTAAAAAATTTCTTGCGCCATGCGTTCGCGTCGCGGAACACATGAGATACCGTGCCTCTGCCAGGAGCCGGAATGCCAGTCATTTTCCGGCAAATTGTCGTGCCGTCCTCAACAATGTTGCAAGCGGTAGAAATATTGTGGCAAACAGGCATTGATACGTGCCCGTGGCCTAGGGTTGTATGTAATGGTTGTCAAGGAGGGGGATACGAGGTGATTCTGAATTTTGTCAGCGCGAAGACATGTTGAAACGCTCTTCAGGGCTTTCTCATGAGCCTGCCGAATGCCGGTAAAATGCAGCGTGAAAATGTCAAGTGAAAATGAAACAGATTGCGCCTTGGCAAAGCTGCCTTCCCGATTTGATTCTCCACTTTGTAGACATGACGTGCGCTTGAAAAGCGCACGAAAGAATTGTTCGATCATGTTCCATGACCGAGACAACACTGCCACGATTCACTGGCCGAGGCCTTCTTGAACATCCCGCCGTCAGGATTGCTGGTAGAGGCATGCATGTTGTTCTTACGGGATTCACCGTGAAAGTCGCGTTCTGCGTTGCGGCATTCTCAACGGGGAAAACGGCCCAGGTACTTGCTTCCGGCTTTATTTGCTAACGACAAAGCGCGCACACGCCTGTTCATACAAATCAACGTAACCATATTCGTTGCCCACTTCACCGCGCGCAAATAGTTCGGCAAACCGCTGGCGATAACGTGCAAACGCATCGCGATTGTGGGCAAGAAAAGCAATGTCACGTACATCCATGTGCCGCACGACAAAGCCGGCGAAAGGTGCGCGGAATACTTCAAATTCCGGATTCGACACCGACGGCTTGGTGCACGTCGCATGAAAGGGCGAGCACATCAGATCGGATTTCATGAAATGGGTCTTCAGTTCACCATGCATGCGTTCAACCAGCGCTTCATCGTCGCCTTGCAGATTGGGAAACACGATCACCACGCTGGAAAACATGCCCTTGTGCACATCGCGCGGAAATTTCCTCTGGAAGCGCACTGCTTCATCAAGAATGACGCGACGCATTTTCAATACACTGCGGCCGTCGATTTCGTCGTGAAAACTGACTGCAAAGCCGCCGCGATTGATGGTGTATTGCACGAAGGGACATACAGCGCCTTTGCGGTTCAGCAGTGGATGCGGCTGGGCAAGATAACTTTCCGCCCACGTTATGATCTGCGGCGCGCGAACCGGATCTTCGTAACTGTTGTCTATGGCGGCGGCAAATGGTGAGCGCCAGCCAAGCAATTGCAGACGATACGCGGCATTGTCAATGAACGAACGGAACTTGCTCATAAGCGCAGGGAAGATATCAAAGAATGATGAGGGTGACTTGATACGGCGATAAGCGGGGCAATGATGCGGATGGTCTGAATGTTCCATCACCGGCAACAATCGCACACGCAAAGCCATGGCGTAACGGTGCGACAGTGTGCGTGCATTGATCAGAGCTTTCGTGAAAATGGAAACACGTGCATTCCAGTGCAACAAGCTCCGCAAGCGCTTGGCGGCAGCATCGGCGCGTTCAATGCCTGAGGCCCGGATAACCGCACTCCATGGCATGCTCAGGCAATCGACGGTGCGTTCCAGCGTAATGCCGGCTTCCGGTTTCCTTGCCCATTGCACAAACTCCGGCATGGCTTCTGCTTCCTCAACGCCGTGCAGCGAATAAATGCGTTCGCGTCGTCCGGCAATGCCATGCACGTAACGCACCTCGCTTGCGTTGTAGCGGTCCCAGTCTAGCGGTATCGGGCCATAGTCTGCATCACTTACGTAGTAGTGTGCTGCCAGGTCGAACAAATCAAGATCGCCGTGCATCCTGCCGCAGACATCTGCATTGCCATGGCCAACGAGACGTGCGCCGACTTCAATCAGGCATGGACCGTGTGCATCAATCTTGATTTCCATGTGGAATGGACTGCGCTTCAATCCGGTGGCGCGCATCACTTGGGAGGCATAGCCGGCAAGTGTTGTAAACAGGGGATCGGTTGATGCAACGCGCCGTGTTTCGTAGTCAATGTTGTGGCGCTGATTTGCAGCGATGCGGTGATACGCAAACACTGCGACAATGATGACATTGCCATTGGCGTCCATCTGGCCGTTGACGAAGTACTCGTCGCCATCCACATATTCCTCCATCAAAACCGGGTCGCGCTGTGCCTGCAGGTACGCAAGCAATGGTTCATCACCGGTATCTGCATCGAACAATCCGATGCTGCGATTGCCATAACCGTCATTGGGCTTGAGAACAAATTTGCTGAATGAACCGGCAGTCAACGATGACCTGATATCCGCCAATCCGGAAACACAACGCGATGCGGTCATGCGCAGTGCCGGATGGCATTGCCGCAGGTGATCCTTCAAGGCAAACTTGTCACGAAAGCGACGCATTATTGCGGGCTGCGCCCAGTCCAGCTTCAACCGCCGTGCCAGCTCCACCGCGTTCAGCAGCACATGCTCGCTGAATGGAATGACGGCGGCAACACTGTAATGTGTTTCAAGATACCCGGCGAACTCGGCCAGCCGGCCGTTACGCACATCATATGCTGCTGCAATCACATCTGAATGCAGCTCCGGATATTCGTGTTGATGGCGAAGCCGTTCCCGCACATTGGTGTAAAAGCAGATGGGACGCAGCGCGTGCCTGGAATGCAATAGCTGCATGAAGCGCACGGCATACGGGTGATAAGGATCTTGCAGCAGAACGTGCCGGCTCAACGTTTGAATTTCCCATTGGTCTCTTTGATTCGCAACTGTAAGATGTCTGTGCCGGAAAATAAATAATGAAACTGGAACCTTCTTTACTTAAGGCAAATGTCTTCAAGCATCCGGTGCGCATCAGCAACTTCTGAACGTGACTCCCGGATAACGCCATGAAGTTACGCATCATGTTCAACGGATGAATGACATAATTGATTCCTGCATGGATTCTGTCGTGGATACCGGGGCAGTATCCCGCAAATTTTGTGAAGCAGTTCCGCCTGACAATTCTGCATAACAACACAATTGGCAGATGATCCCTCAGGGAATTGAAAGCAATCCAGGCGCATGGCGACACTGACCAGAGACATATTAGAAGAACAACCGGCGATTCCCGAGCAGCACTTGTTAACCGGCGCCTACAGGTTGTATCGACCGAGATACACTTATCAGCCTCGCGTTGCCGGATTGCCGCGAGTTGCCATCATTGATAACGGACACGCACCGACTCTGGCCTTCATGGCTTCACTGGGCAGCAAGAATGTGGAGCTGTCTGTCTATGGTGCTCATCGCTGGGCAATCACACGCTGGTCGCGCTATTGCAAAACCTTTGACAGATGTCCGTCGCCTGACAACTATGCGGAGTTTGTACCGTGGTTACGCAACAAGCTGCGCAGTGGCGAAATAACGCGCCTTGCACCGACGTCAGACCTCATCATTTACTACATTGCGCTGTTGCGTGACGAATTTCCCGCCGATGTGCGGCGTTCGATACCACGCCTGACTGAAGTGGAAAATTGCCTGATCAAGAGCCGGTTTCATGCCCTCTGCAAACAGCATGATCTGCCTGCGCCGGAGACGTGCATGCCTGATAACGTTGATGAAGCACTGGCTGACGCGGCACGACTGGGCTATCCGGTAGTGCTTAAACCAAAGTCGCATCTGGTTGCAGGCATGGCTGAGCGTGGCTGCGTGATTCATTCGCCGCAAGAATTGCGCAGACAATTCCATGCCTATGATGTTGTTCCGGGACACGAGCCACTCTCTGACATGTATCCGGAATTGCGCTGGCCAATGATCCAGAAATACGTTCCTTCGGCACAGCAGGTGTACAGCGTCAGCGGAATCAAGGATGCATACATGGGTGTTGCAGCAGACATGGTTTCTTACAAGCGTGAACAATGGCCGCCGGAAGTGGGCACCAGCGTGGCACAAACCTGTTGCGATGATGCGGCAGTGCTTGCGGCAGGCTTGCAGGTGGTGGAATCACTGCTTTCGCGGGGAATCTTCGAGATTGAACTGGTGGCAGACAACAATCAATGGCTTGCGATTGATCTCAACCCGCGTGGTTTTGGTTTCATGGCGCTGGATGCCGCGCGCGGTAACGATCTGGCATGGCTGTGGCTGCAATCCACGCTGGTGCCCATCGCACGCGATGAACCGGCGGTCGCAACGCCGCAACTGGAATGCCGTTTGCGAACACCGTTCTACCTGTCACGATTGCTTGGTGTACTGCGTGGTCCGCAACGCTGGAACAAGCTGCGTGAACTGTGGAAAGAACTGCGGCGGCCATCTGTCGCCATGATAGGCAGCTGGCGCGATCCTGTTCCCATGTTGCTGGCACGTTTGTCCATCTTTTTGCATCCCCGTTACCTGCTGCGCAGTAGCTGGAAGGCAGTCGGCAGAATGCAGCAGCATCACCATTCGATGTAATGCGATACTGTTTCGCCGGTGCGCACGCGGGAGATGGTTTCAGCGCCTGCCGAGATCAGAAATGCGGATGGTCTTCGGATAACGCTCGTCAGGAAAACTCACCACTGCCGGAGGATCGAGTTTTACCGGAGTTTCGGTTTGACCTGAACGGTGCGAGGCATCGTGGAACGACGCGGTTTGTCCTTCGGCAATGTAACGTTCAATCACTTTCTGTTCGCGAATGTCAGTGATGATGAAGCGCATGCCGATGCGGAAGCCCTGCACCACGCACACAGTGTTGGCCACGATGCCAATGCAATCAATGGAAAATTTCTGGCTGCCCAGCGGTATGGAAAAACAGGCGCGGCAACCTTGTCCGCTGTCCAGTGGTGATGCAACAATGACACTGAAACCACTGGTACCGATGTCAACCATGTCACCGCACAGGATGCCCTTGTCGGGAATGCTGAGCAATGCAGAACCTTTCAGGCGGCGGCGATTCGCTTTCCGGCGATCCGCTTGATAGTCCGCACCGAGAATGCGTTGTGTCTGGCTGAGTTGATCGCCGGAAGAATGCATGTTCTTGTCGCTCCACCATTCAAATCATTTGCCACCTCTACTGTGTAGCGACAAGCACGGTATCAGGTGGTCACGCCAGAACCGAACTAAGTCAAATAATCGATATCATGCAGTCGTTATGTTGGATGCATTGCCGGTGGCAATTCAAGTGTATGCTTTGCAATCAGGGTTGAGGTGTTGCTGTCATGAATGAGCCGTCGAACGAAGACAAGTCATACTGGGTTGCAGGTGCGCGCACGCGGCGACACCGCTATTTTTATCCACGCAACAATATGCCCGGCATATTGTTGTTTGGGGTGATTGCAGTGTTGGGCTGTCTGACATTGGTTGTCGCAATGCGACACTACATGGTGGCACGATCATTGACGAATCCTGATTTTGTTCTGGGTGTCATTGGTCTGTTTGCCGTGTTGCTGAGCATCTACCAGAGCTGGAAGTTATGGCGGATGGATCAACAATGAAATTCAGTGACAAGTTCAATCGTCCGTCGTTCCCAAGGGGCTGCCATGATTACCAACGCATTGTTTTCTTTCGCCCGTTTCATTGCGGTATTCGGCATTGTCGACACGCTGTGTTTCGAGCGGCTGACGATGAGCCGCACGCCAACTTTTGAGGAAGCACGGCGTCTGCAACATTGTGACGGCTGGTACGGAATCTTCGCGGTGGCCGTCCTGATTGCGGGATTTCTGCGCGTTTTCCATTTTGAAAAAGGCAGCGAATTCTATTTTGCCAATCCATTTTTTCATGCCAAGCTCGACCTGTTTGCAGTTATCGGTGTGCTCTCCATTTATCCCAGCATTCGCTTCGTCAAGTGGCGCGCACAGAAGCGTTTGGGCATGGCGCTGTGTGCCTGTTTCATGGCGCGGGGGATTGGTTCATGACTACCTTGTCGGATGTCGATACACATGGAGTCGTGACAATAAAAAGCAGAATTCCGTTCGCTGATACGGTGCAACGGCTGCTTGCCGCGTTCCATGATCATGGCATCAGGATTTTTGCAACTATTGATCAACGCGCGGAAGCGCAGGCGGTCGGCCTGTCAATCCCGCCCACCACATTAATTATTTTTGGCAACCCCAGGGCTGGCACAGCATTGATGCTCGCCAATCCACAATCCGGCGTTGATCTGCCCTTGAAGGTGCTGATAACAGAATCCGCATCGGGCGAAGTGCTGGTTGTCTTTAATGCAGCGGCTTACATCATTCAACGCCATGCGCTTCCGGAGCGGCTGGCCGCCAATCTTGCGCTGGCGGAGAAGTTGATTGCCGGCATCGTTGGTGCAACCGGCAAACAGAATTAATGAATGTTGTGAATTCGTTTTTGGCGCGCATCTCTTGCTATGCTCGCTAAATGAAATCTCTGGGCACACGTGCACAAGGGGAACGGTGGGAGTGCATGCGGGCGTCACCGTTATGGGCTGGCGACCATTTTCAGAATGTGCATCCCATTCTGCCCAATCTGCGCGACACCACCGTGCTGATGCCATCCATCAAGGATTTCATTTGTGGTGGTGAGCGACGTGTGCCGCGAGGTGCGTTGCCGTCAATGAATCCACTTGATGTGTGGAGCCGGAAGTCGCAAAGCGGATTGCGCATCACCTGGCTGGGCCATTCCACCCTGTTGATCGAGATCGATGGCGTGCGCATTCTCACTGATCCGGTATGGGGCCCACGTGCGTCACCTTCGGCGTTGATTGGTCCCAAACGGTTTCAACCGGTGCCGGTGTCACTGCGCCAGATGCCACCGGTGGATGTGGTAATTGTCTCGCACGATCACTACGATCATCTCGACTATCCCACCATTCGTGCGCTCGCCACAACCAATGTTCCGTTCATTACTTCATTGGGGGTGGGCGCACATCTGGAATACTGGGGTGTGCAACCGCAACGCATTACAGAACTGGATTGGTGGCAAGCGTACACGGTGCCAAACAGCAGTATCGTGTTGATTGCTGCGCCCTCACAACATTTTTCCGGCCGTGGATTGAAAGATCGCAACGCCACATTGTGGTCATCATTTGCTATTCGTTCAGCAAAACATTCCGTGTTCTTCAGTGGCGACACCGGGCTTACCACCGAGTATCAGGTCATTCGTGAACGATTGGGGCCTTTCGACTTGGTGATGCTGGAAGTCGGCGCGTTCTATCCCGCATGGGGTGATATTCACCTGGGACCCGACAATGCGCTTAAAGCACATGCCATGCTAGGCGGCATGCTCATGCCCATTCACTGGGGTACTTTTGCATTGGCCATGCACGCCTGGGATCAACCGGCGGAACGATTATTGGAACTCGCAACACAGAGCGGCGCGCCATTACTGATGCCCTTGCTGGGTCAGCCCGTGGAACCGTCGCACGCAGAACGCGTCAAGCCGTGGTGGCGCGAAGTGGATGTAATCACTATCATGCCCGCAAAAGAAACGGATGGAGAGGTTGAGTTGCCGAAATCGGTGGGTTGGCCGATGGATTAATCTGAGACTAATGTGTTGAAATTAATAGCAAACACAGGTTAACAATGGTGGCGAAAAGTCGCTTAACGATGATGGGTCAAAAAATTCCATCGATTTAGAATTACCGGATATACCTGTCCAAAAAAGACGATGTATATTTCCAGAATCTGTAAAGGAAAAACTATCGGCTTTCAGTGAAGATCAGCGATGGAACAGTTATGAGAAAAATTGCGATTCTGAACTTCGTGGCATTTGCGGCGCTCGTATTTTCCATGTGTGCATTGGCCGGCTCGCATGAAGTCGAGTACGGCAAGCTGCCCAAATGGGTAATAGCCAGTCCTGCACCTACAGGCACCGCATCGCTTCCGAACTCATCGTTTCAAGTCATCTATAAGGACATACAGATAAATATCAGCAACAAAGGCACCGAGACATATACGGCATTTCGTTTGAAGATACTGAAGCCGGAGGCTTTGGAGATGGGTAACATCACGCTCACGTGGCAACCCGATGCTGGAGGAGTGTGTATTCACATACTGCGTGTCATTCGTGATGGCAAGTCAATCGATGTGCTCAAGCAGTCCAAGTTCAAGGTTATTCAACGCGAACAGAATCTTGAGCGTTCGTTATTTGATGGTGCTCTAACCGCATCATTACAAGTTCCCGGTCTTCAGGTTGGTGATGAAATTGAAGTTGCGACTACAATTACCCAAAAGGATCCAACATTGGGTAATGAGGCCTCTGGCGTTGCCTTTTTGCCATCAAATGGATTGCCCGGTGCATTCCGAATTCTTTTGACGTGGCCCCAGAACAGGAAACTCAAATGGGCTGTAACCAAGGACATGGGAACCTTGGCTCCCATGACTGAAAAAGGAAAATCACGGATTCTGCTTGAGCTGCGCGACGCACCAGCATCGATTTCCACGGATGGAGCGCCAGCACGATATAACTTGCGCAGAATGCTTGAATATTCTGAATTCCAAAGCTGGCCGGAAGTTTCCGCGAAACTTGCGCCTTTGTACCAGCGGGCTGAAAGATTGACTGCAGCATCGCCGTTGCATGAGGAAATCAGGAAAATCGCGGCAAGCACAGCCGATCCAATCCATCGAGCCGAAAGTGCTTTACGGTTGGTCGAAGATCAGATTCGCTATGTTTACATAGGCATGAATGGCGGCAATCTGATTCCTGCCGCAGTTGATGAAACATGGCAGCGCCGGTTCGGTGATTGCAAGGCAAAAACCGCATTACTACTTGCGTTACTGCATGGATTGGGAATTGATGCCGTGCCGATGATAGTTGATCTGTCAGGTGGAGATGGAATAAACGAAAGATTGCCGTCCCCAGGATGGTTCAATCATGTGGTTGTGCGAGCGGTGATTAATGGCCAGACTTTTTATCTGGACGGCACACGAATGGGTGATCGAGCAATTGACTTATTGCCGCAGCCCGCCTTTCGTTGGGGGTTGCCAATACGACTTGAAGGAGCACAGTTGGAAGCAATCCCAACACCACCGTCCAAAATTCCTGATATCGTTACCGTTCTAGACATAGACGCAACGGCCGGTTTAATAGAGGACGCAAAAATAAACGTTCGACAAATCTTGCGTGGCGACAGCGCTATAAAGACTCGTGCGATACTGAATGCGGCTTCGCCGGACTATGCCGAGCAGATCATGAAAGAGTACTGGAAATCCAAAGACAGTTGGATAAATGTGAATTCAGTGCGGTGGCGCTACGACGAGAACACGGGCTCCGTTGAATTGTCAGCAAAAGGCACCGCAAAAATGGAATGGAGTAATCAGAGTGATGGCGGGAGCCGCTTGGATATTCCTGGGGCAGGGTTTACTCCGCCTGCCGAATATCATCGCCCAAAAGAACAGGAACAGGAAGCACCATGGTCGATTGAATATCCCTTTTATCGCTGTTGGGCCACCATAATTCGTTTGCCCCCGCCGGAAAGCAATTGGGCGTGGGACTATTTCGCGACATCGGAGAATGTCCAGATGGGCGGGATCAATTACTATCGAATGGCATCACTGACTGGCAATGTAATGCGTACGGTTATGAGCAAACATTCTCTTGGTCCGGAAATATCTGCTGCAGATGCGGCGCAGGTCAATAAAGATCTTGCCACTTTTAACAACAGTATTTCTTATGTTGATGAAGAGCCTAAAAAACCGAATGTAGTCTATCGCAACGAATTTCCTGTATTCACGGATGACTTTGAATGGTTGAAATCATTTTCCCCTTGCGAAGCATCGCAAAAATGAATTAGACGCAGGACATGCGTTCCTGGTTGATTCATCGCGTACGATTGCTGAGTATGCAGGATAATATGCACTTATCAGGCGAATGACGCTGTCGAATCAACGCGGGACGTTCACAACAGACAATACGGTTTGCCGCTGGTCTGTGTGACGTTGTCATTACAGCCCACAAAAATTATATGCAAGCATCATGACGGCAACATCACAAGTGATGCATTATGCGGCCAGCGGGAAACGCCATCCGGTACAAACAATCAGGAAAGTCAAATCCAGAATAAATGAACCATTGCCGATGACAATGTTCTGCAATTGTCATTTTTCTGTAAACGTAGTGTCAATTAGTCTGGTCACGCTCACAGGACAGCAAAGCGCCGTTATTGCTCCCACACATCGCGGGTCAATAGCCATTTGTTTTGTTCAACCTTGACAGGAGCCCACCATCATGAGATTTCACCGGACTGCGCCCACTATTGTTGGCGCTGCGGCTTTGACATTACTTGCAGCGGCTTTCGCCAACGCCCATGACCATGATAACGATCATGATCGCGGTCATGGTCACCACATGCAACCTCTGACGCCGATTGAGCATGTGGTGATCATTTACAATGAAAACGTTTCCTTCGATCACTACTTTGCCACCTATCCTGCTGCAACCAATCCTGCCGGCGAGCCGCGGTTTCATGCGTTGCCCGGAACACCCAGAGTCAACAATCTGGTCACGTCCAATTTGCTCACTAACAATCCGAATTACACCAATGTTGCCAATGGACTGAATGCAGCCGAACCGTTCCGTCTTGATCGCACACAGGCAGCCACCGCCGATCAGAACCATGCTTATACAGCGGAACAACAGGCTTACGATGGCGGCAAGATGGATCTGTTTCCGAAATACACTGGTAACGGCACATCTGGTGGTGCCGGTGCGTTTGGCACCCGTGGCCAGGTGATGGGTTATTACGATGGCAACACGGTGACTGCGATGTGGAATTACGCGCAGCGTTTTGCCATGAGCGACAACGCTTACACCGATACCTTCGGTCCATCAACACCGGGCGCACTGGAAGCTGTTTCCGGTCAGACCAACGGCATGCAGATCGTGCAGAGTTCAAAGAGCTCCTACTATGTTGCCGATGGTCAAGGCGGTTACACCATGATCAACGATGTTGATCCTGCTGACGATGTGTGTTCGAGCGCCACCAATCAGGTGTGGATGACCGGCAAGAACATCGGTGATCTGCTCAACGATGCCGATATCTCCTGGGGCAGTTTCATGGGTGGCTTTGACTTGAACAAAGTCAATGACAATGGCACCACCGATTGTGCACGCAGCACGTTCTCTTCGACGGTGAATGGAACAGTAACCGACTACATTCCTCACCATGCATGGTTCCAGTACTATCAATCCACGTCCAATCCCACACACGCACGTCCCAGTTCGATTGCCGCCGTGGGTCATACCTACGAGGCCGATGGAATGACCAGGGATGCCGCCAATCACGAATATGACATCGATGATTTTTTTGCTGCCGTCAAAGCGGGCAACTATCCCGCGGTGTCCTATCTGAAAGCGCCTGCATATCAGGATGGTCATGCAGGTTATTCTGATCCGCTGGATGAACAAGTGTTTGTTGCCAAGGTGGTGAACTTTCTGCAAACACGTCCTGAATGGCGCAGCACTGCGGTGATTGTGACCTGGGATGATTCGGACGGCTGGTATGATCACGCCTTTGCCGCCACCAGCAGCGCATCGTTTGACGCAGTGGCTGATCAGCTCAATGGTCCCGGTGTGTGTGGCAGTGGCACGGCGCCAACAGGACTCAAGGGTTTGCCGGTGAATGGCCGTTGTGGTCCGGGCACGCGCATTCCCTTCCTTGTCATTTCGCCTTATGCCAAGCGCAACTACGTCAGTCATACACAGATTTCGCAGGCTTCCATTGTGCGATTCATCGAAGACAACTGGCTGGGCGGCATGCGCATTGGTGGTGGATCGTTTGACGCAACCACCGGCAGTATCATGAACATGTTCGACTTCAGAAGAGGTCCCGATCTGGAACCGCTGTTCCTCGATCCGGAGCAGGGCACGCGCTTCATGGCGTGGCATCGTGGCCCACATGAACATGAGTTCAATGACTTCGATCACGACCGGAGATAGTTGAAAGGATTTTCAACATGGCGGGCACGTGCTTGTACAAGTGCGTGCCCTTTTGATCATGTTGATGTATTCGATCCGCATTTCTCAGCGCATGGACGGACAAAGGTGGTGAGTAACGCGGTCAATACGTTATTTTCAAGACCGTCAAAAACAGGAGGTTTTTGCCGGAGCCCCCAAGTAAGGGTTCACGGCGATCTGGAAAATAACGTATTAACCAAGTTACCCATGATCAATCACAAGCAGGTGGTGGGCAATACATGCTAAAACTATCTGATTTATTTTGATGATTGTTCGATCAAATATGCCAGTGATTCGTCTGTTCGTTGTTCTCGCTTTTTTGTTGAGTGCTGCTGCTGTGGCGGATAGCGCAGCGCCGCAACCGGGAGTCAATCCGCATCCCGTCAAATTGAGATTGCCAGCAGTGCAACCCCTGTCGGCCATGGCGCAACTGGGGCGATTGCTGTTTTACGATGCACGCCTGTCAGGTTCCGGAAAATTATCCTGCGCCAGTTGCCACAGTCCCACGCATGCATACGGCCCGCCCGGGAAAATCCCGGTAGTGCTCGGTGGATCATCGCTGCATCAGTATGGTGTGCGTGCCGTTCCTTCGTTGCGTTACCTTTATCGTCAACCATCATTCAGCATTGGCCCGGATGCATCGGGTGATAATGACAATGTCATGTCATTGCAACAACAGGCACAACACGCAGCAGAGCATGTTCGTGCATCAAAGACTGCACAATCACCACAGGCTGCATCTGCCAATCTTGTGCCGCAAGGCGGCTTGTTCTGGGATGGTCGCGCCGACACTCTGCAACAACAGGCGAATGGGCCGCTGTTCAATCCACTGGAAATGGCGGCAGGCACGCCGGACAGGGTGGCAAAGAAGCTGCGAAGCGCAGCTTACGCAAAAAACTTTTATCAGTTGTTCGGCAACAATGTTTTTGAAAATCCGCAACAGGCGGTGGCCGAAGCCATGTTCGCCATTGCGCGCTATCAGATTGAAGATCAGAGCTTCCATCCCTTCACCAGCAAGTTCGATGCATGGTTGCAAGGCAAAGCGCGATTCAACGCGGCGGAACAGCGCGGTTATGATGTGTTCAATGATCCAGCAAAGGGCAACTGTGCGGCGTGTCATCTTGATCGTCCTTCACGCGATGGCCTGCCGCCGCTGTTCACTGATTTTCAATATGAAGCACTGGGCGTGCCGCGCAATGCGGCGATTCCCGCCAACGCTGATATGCATTACTACGATCTGGGACTCTGTGGTCCATATCGCGATGACCTGCGCGATCAAACGCAATACTGCGGCATGTTCCTGACACCCAGCCTGCGCAACACAGCAATACGACATGTGTATTTTCACAATGGTGTTTTTCACACACTGGATAAAGTGCTGGACTGGTACGTCAATCGCGATATTCATCCTGAACGTTTTTATCCGCGTGGTGCACAGGGCAACATCATCAAGTTCAACGATCTGCCGCAACAGTATCAAGGCAATGTCGATACCCAGGATGCACCCTTCAACCGTCATCCCGGCGACCAACCTGCGTTAACTGCCGCGGAGATTCAGGACATCATTGCCTTTCTGCAAACGCTGAATGATGGTTACACCATCTCACTGCATCCTTCACTCCGTGCGGGAGAGGGAAGGGTGAAGGGTACTAAAGTCAATTAGGCTTGAATTGAATGCCCGAACAATCGCAAGCCCAGTCAAACCGCGAAGGCGGGCATCCAGTGAGGCACTTTCAATCGCTGCATTGATTGCGGGTGTTTGTCGAGGCTGGCATTATCCCGGCCTTGTTATCTTCCACAAATAGCAATCAGCAGGGCATGCTTGATGACAATTGGTGATTTATCGACTGCCAACAATGCGGCAGAGTTTGAATGGAAAACCGATGATGTGTTCGGCCGCATTGCTTCCCGCTATGGATTTCTGTGTGACATTTTCAGCTTTGGCATCCACCGCATCTGGAAGCAGCGAGTAGCACGGCGAATAGCCAGCGAACATATGAGTCTATGTATGCCGGTACTTGGGTGGCTGGCCACGGGTGGCGATGCTTCGGCATACAAGTATCTATTGCATGGTATCCGGGATTTTCCCACTGCGGAGAAACTTGCGGAAGAACTGCGCGCGCATGGCTTCGAGGATGTTTCGTTTGAACGGCTGTCACTGGGCATTGTGGCAATCCATACTGCACGCAAGCCAAAAGCGACTTAGGCGCTGCATCGAAAAGAAGTTCGATACAACTTCCCCATCAAATATCGACCGACCAACTACCAGTGATGTCAGCCCAGGTGAAGGCAGGAATCGCTGATTTCAGGCTACGCCGCGAGTGTTGGGCTTTAGTGATGCGATGTGATAGATTTCTGATGAATGCTATTTGAACGTCAAAAAATTTTACTTGCTCTGCTCGATTCACTCGGTGGAGAAGTGAGCAATCTGGATTTCCAGAAGTTGCTGTTTCTGTATTGCCAGGAGCAGCAGCAGAGTCCCAGCTACGAATTTGTGCCCTATCGATTTGGTGGCTTCTCGTTCACTTCATATGCAGACCGGCGGCGTTTGGTAGAGCGTCAATTGCTGGTAAATGATGACAGTGTCTGGAAACTGACCAAGGAAGGGCGCTCCGCCGTTTCCGTCGCTACTGATGTTCTGAAAAAGATGCTTTGCTTTGCCAGAGATTATGAATCGCTGCGTGGCGATGACCTGGTGGCAGAGACCTATCGTAAATATCCGTATTACGCTGCAAACAGCGAGATTGCCGGTCGTGTATTGCGAGACGACGTTGCAGCGCTGGACGCAATCGAAGCCAATCGGCCAGCCAGAACCACGGCGGGTGTCAGCACCATCGGCTATGAAGGCCGCAGTCTTGAAGGGTATTTGAACTGCCTGATGGGAGCCGGAGTGACGTTGCTTTGCGACGTGCGCCGCAACCCGCTGAGCAGAAAGTATGGCTTTTCAAAGCGCACCTTGGCGTCCGGTTGTCACGGTGTTGGAATTCGTTACGAACATTTGCCGGAATTGGGTATCGCATCTGAAGATCGCCGCCAGCTTGCAACTCAGGCCAGCTACGATACATTATTCGCGACCTATAAACGGGAAGCATTGCCTCTGCAGGAAGCAGCGCTGACCAAGATACGTGAATGGGTCAACGAGGGCGAACGCGTGGCATTAACTTGTTTCGAGTTGCTTCCCCACCAGTGCCATCGTCATTGTGTCGCTGATGCCCTGCATGGCAAGTATGGCAACAGCTTTTCACCAGTACATTTGTAAGGGCTGAATAAATGAGCAAGGAACGCGTTCTGATTACCGTAAAGACTTATCCCACCATTTCGCGCAAGTATGGTGAAACGGTTTGTACTGCAGGCGTGCGTGCAGATGGCAGTTGGGTTCGAATCTATCCGGTACCGTTTCGTCGACTTGACGAGAGTGAACAATATAAAAAGTACGACTGGCTGGAATGTGATCTGATTCCGGCACGCTCCGATCCACGTCCAGAGTCCAGGAATCCGGTTGATCCCGGCCAACTGCATCCTGTGTCGCATATGGATACCGCGGACAATTGGCGCGAACGCCGCCGACTACTTCTCAATACCGCCAAGGTATATTCAAGCATGGGTGAGTTGATTGAAGGTGCCAAGGCCAATCAGCTGTCTTTGGCTGTATTCAAGCCAGCCAGAGTAAAAGACTTCGTTTGCGAGGCGGAAGATCGTGAATGGAATGCTGACAAAGTTGCAGAGCTGAGAGCGCGCGCCCAGCAAGTCGACATGTTTGGTGAAGAGATCTGGCGCGAAACGTTCAAGCTGATACCTAAACTGCCGTACAGCTTTTCATATCGTTTTGAAGATACTGATGGGCGCATCAGCAAGCTGCACATACTGGATTGGGAGATAGGCGCGCTCTATTGGAAATGTCTGCGCTCATGCGGGAATAATGAGGAAGATGCTATCCAGCTTGTCCGCGCCAAATATCTGGATGAGTTTTCAAAACGCGACCTGCATTTGTTTCTTGGGACAACTCAGCAATTCCATCAATTCGGAAAAAATCCCTGGGTTATTATTGGCGTGTTTCCCGTGCCACATGAAAGACAAATCAGTCTGTTTTGAAAATGTGCTCCCAATTTGCCCTGCATAATGTCGTTTGATAATGACGAGCAGCAATCTCATGAGCGATCAACCCGACAACAATCAACCCGATGATGACCAACCCTACTGGATACGGGTCGCGCGTACCCGGCGGCATATTTATTATCGTGCACGCAACAATGTTCCGGGCATGCTGCTGTTTGGCATCATCGCAGTCCTTGGATGTGTTGCGTTGATCGTGGGGGCGCGGCACATCATCATGGCCAAGTCGGTACAACATCCAGATGTGGTGCTGGTTATTGTGGGAATGGGTGCATTACTGTTGGGCATTTATCAGGGCTGGCAATTGTGGCTACTGGATCATCGAGGCGATGATGCGAATTGAAGAGCAGGCGGCGTTAATTAAGAATTCCACCGTTCCCATATCGGCCACCTTTGGCAAGTGCTCTTAACCAACACATCGGCCAACTCTGCTAGGATTATTGGATTGAGTCACCGAGGGATATGCATGACATCAAAAAACATGATCCGTATCGCGTCAGCGTTATTGTGCCTGCAGTCATGGCTGTTTGGCGCGACGGCGGCTGGCGATGATCAGAATCAGGCGGAGTTTCCCCGCCTGCAGGCGCAGATCAATGCAACGGTGATCCACAAAAGCATCAACGATGATCGCAGCTATGCGGCATTGATGCTCGATAACCATCTGCAGGCGGTACTGGTGTCCGATCCTGCGCTGGAAAACAGTGCGGCCTCGCTGGCGGTGAATGCTGGCAGCGCGCAGGATCCGGAATCGCAGCCGGGTCTGGCACACTATCTGGAACACATGCTGTTTCTCGGCACCGGCCGGTATCCCGAGCCCGACGGGTTCTCCAAATTTGTCGGAGAAAAAGGCGGTGACACCAATGCCACAACCCTGTTCGACAAGACGGTGTTCTACTTCACGGTCAACGCCGACAGTTTTGACGGAGCGCTTGACCGATTCAGCGACTATTTCAAGTCACCGACATTTGATCCCGTTTATTCCGACAAGGAGCGCAATGCCGTCAACAACGAATGGTCCATCGACAAGCGTAATGATGACTGGAATCTGCAACGTATCGAGGGATTGACGATCAATCCGCAAAATCCGTTTGCGAAATTCGATATTGGCAATTTGCAGACTCTTGCGGACAAGCCCGGTTCGGTACTGCATGATCAACTGGTGCAGTTTTACCAGCAGCACTATTCCTCCAATTTGATGCGGCTGGTATTGGTGGGCCGGCAATCCATTCCCGAATTGAAGCAGATGGCCATCAAGTATTTTTCACCCATTGCAAACAGGAATCTGCCGCGGCTGCAGGTGCAGGTGCCGGCGTTTACGGCGAAAGAATACGCAAAGAACATTTACTACAGGCCCTTTCACAATATCAAAGAACTGATTGTGGAATTTCCGGTGCACTCCAACAAGGATCAGTGGATGTTCAAGCCCAATGAATATCTGGCCAATCTGATCAACTCCGAAGAACCCGGTTCATTGTGCGAACAGTTGCGCACACGCGGCTACGCCAGCAAAGTCACCAGTGAATCGGCAACGGATCAGTACGGATCCGATGGCTTTTTCCGCGTGGTGATTGAATTGACCGATGTTGGTGTGCTGCATCAGGACGAAGCGGTTGCAGCTGTGCTCGCCTATGTCGATCTGATACGGACACAGGGTCTTGATGCGGATCGCTTCAAGCAATTGCAGGCGATTGCGGAAAAGAAGTTTGCCAGCTATGCCAAACCAGATCCCGAAGACCTCGCGGTGGATCTTTCGCTGCTGCAATTTGATGTTCCACTGCAACACCTGCTGGATGGTCCCACCACCTATCAGGAATACAAGCCGGAGTTGATCAAGGCGCTGTTTGATCAGCTCGACTCACACCATGTTCGCATCTGGCGAATTGACCAGCATGAAAAGGCCGGTCTTCCGGTCAGCTACTTTGACGGCAGGTATGGCGTGCAGCCGATCAGCGATGCGGAGTTTGCCCATCTGGATGAATTGGCGGCGCGCCAGCATTTCCGGTTGCCACCGTTGAACAATCTGTTTTCCAGAGACAGTGCGCCCATTGTGCAAAACAAATTTATCAAACCGCACCGGGTGATTTCGGAAACCGGCATCGAAGCTTTTCTGGTGCAACCGCAGTTCTATCGCGAAGACAAGGGCATCATATCCATCGAACTCAATTCCAGCCTGCCAGTGGTATCGGCGAGGAATGCCGTGCTGCAATTCATGATGAACGACACCTTGCGCAAGCGCAACATCACCTTGCAGGATCGCGCCCGCGCTGTGGGACTGGATCTGGACATCTTCATCTCGCCATCCGGATCAACCGGCATTACGGTATCGGGCTACACGCCAAAGCATGCAATGTTGTTGTCCGATGTGCTGCAAAGCTTTGCCCGGCTGGATATCACGCTTCGCGATTTTCAGGAAACACAGGCTTCCCTGATCGACATCATTCGTAACAAAAAAGCCGATTCGTTGAGAAACCAGGCGCATGAGCAACTGGATAAACTCACGACCAGACAGCATTGGGACGATGCAGTGCTGATCAGGGCGGCGCAGAAATCCACACTTAAAGAGTTGCGGGCTTACCAGGAAGCATTCAAAAAATCATTACTGCTGCGCATGTTCGCTGCGGGCAATTACACCGAGGATCAAGTACGCGAGATGGCACATGCAGCAATGGGCATACTTCCCGCCACCGTCGATCCGGCACATCGCACCATCAAGCAATTCAATTTGCCGAAACAGGGACAACACTGGAATCATGGTGAGTCCGTTCAATTGGCTGACGATGCAGTGTTGCTGGCTTTGTTCCGCGATGCGAAGTCGGACGACGAGCGCGCACAGCTTGCAGTATTGAACGCCAAGCTGGATGGCGACCTGTTTACACAGTTGCGTACTGAGGCTCAAATCGGCTACCTGGTAGGAAGCAATGTCCATCCGGTTGATGAAGTGCCGGGACTTTTTATTATCGTGCAGAGCTCCAACACGCCGGTGCAAAAAATTGTGGACCGCGTCAACGAGTTCATCAAGCACGAATTGATTGCATTGCAGGACACCTCACCGCAGCAAATCGAACAGATCAAGCAGTCGTTGCTGGACAATGAATTGCAGAAGCCTACGGATTTCGCGGAGGAAATGGATCGCTACACCAACGAGTTCTGGCTTGCCAGATACACCTTTGATGCCCGCGACCGGTACATCGCTGCGCTGAAAAAAGTCACCAAGGACGATGTGTTGAATATCTATCACAAGCTGTTGCTGGACCCCAACACCGGCAGCCTGTTGATTCAGTACAAAGGCACGACCTTCAAGAAACAACCGTTTGTCAAAGGCGGCAAAGTCGTGAGTTGAACGTTTTGAAAGTTGATGTGGTGCTCAAGTGCGCCTGGAAACGGAATGCGTGAAAGAGTTGCCCAAACAAATGCCAATACCGCCATGCCCGTGAAGGCGGGCATACAGTAAGACACTATCAATAGCTGCAATGATTGCGGGTGTTTGTCGAGGCTGGCATTATCCCGGCCTTGTTATCTTCCACAAATAGCAATCAGCAGGGCATGCTTGATGACAATTGGTGATTTATCGACTGCCAACAATGCCGCAGAGTTTGAATGGAAAACCGATGATGTGTTCGGCCGCATTGCTTCCCGCTATGGATTTCTGTGTGACATTTTCAGCTTTGGCATCCACCGCATCTGGAAGCAGCGAGTAGCACGGCGAATAGCCAGCGAACAGTGGAACACCTTACTTGACGGCGCCACAGGAACGGGAGACATCATTCTGCGTGCACTACGCAGCGAGTCAGTGCAGGGTAGAACCATTATTGCCTCCGATATCAGCCCCAAGATGCTGGCGATTGCCGCGCAGCGATTGTCTGTATTCCCATCGGTGGTCAGTCTCAGGCAATTGGATGCCGAAGCCATGCCTTCCATTGCGGATCGCAGCGTTGACGCTTACTCCATCTCGCTCGGGCTGAAAATTTGCGATCGCCATCTTGCAATGCAGGAAGCGCTACGAGTTCTGAAACCGGGTGGCAGGCTGGTGATTCTGGAAGCATCCAATATCCGTTCGCCGCTGCTACACCGAGCATACCTGGTCTATATGAGTCTATGTATGCCGGTACTTGGGTGGCTGGCCACGGGTGGCGATGCTTCGGCATACAAGTATCTATTGCATGGTATCCGGGATTTTCCCACTGCGGAGAAACTTGCGGAAGAACTGCGCGCACATGGCTTCGAGGATGTTTCGTTTGAACGGATGTCACTGGGCATTGTGGCAATCCATACTGCACGCAAGCCGAAATCTGCCTAGATGATTGGAATCGATGTCTTATGTACAGCTATGATCCGATTTTGAAGTGAGTTGGCTGTGCGAAGGCATCTGGTTCAGATGCATTGCAACATGAAAACCGGACACAGGTGAGAAAATTGATTATCTGACATTGCTTTGTTGTGGAGGAAGTCCGATTTTTCAAACGGCTGATTCGGAAAGTCGATGCAGAGGCGGCCGGTGGCGAAATTGTATTGTGAATCTTGGAAGATATTACGTGCACGGCCTAGTGTGAAGTTCGTAATAGAGACTTAGAGAAAGTTGCCGCATCCCATGATGGCGTTTGTTCGTAGTGGCGAGATCTGGCTATTGTTGCTATAAAGCCCCAATGTGAATGGCCGGTGGTAAAGACACTGCAGCGCGGTGACTGACTCATCGACTGAGATTGTTTGGCAGTATTTATAGGCTATTTTAAATGCGTGAATTCCCATTTGTTTCTCCTACCCGGGAATATGGAGTATTGAGATGAAAAAGGCCAGGGTATATAGGCGCCCGCAGGTGGCCGTTGCTGCCTTAGAAAAGGGGCTCAGTGCGGCTATCTTTCATGGAGACTGTTTCGATCTTTTGAGAGCAATGCCGGATCAGTCTGTTGACTTAATTATCAGTTCTCCACCTTATTGCATGGGTAAGGAATATGAGAGCGATAATGATCTTGCAACGTTTCAAACGTCGCATGCCCTGCTTATGCCCCAGCTGGTCAGAGTGCTTCGGGATGGAGGTAATTTGTGCTGGCAAGTGGGTTGGCACGTCAAAAATGGAATCGCTGCACCGTTGGATTACTTCGTGTACGCTGAAATGGCTAAGCATGAAACAATGTTATTGCGTAACCGGATCATTTGGACTTTCGGTCATGGGCTCCACTGTACGAATCGATTCAGTGGTCGCCACGAAACGGTACTTTGGTTCTCAAAGGGTAAAAACTACGAATTCGATTTGGATGCAGTTCGAGTCCGACAAAAGTACCCTGGTAAAACATATTCGCATGGGCCGAAGAGAGGATTGCCGAGTGGTAATCCGCTTGGAAAAAATCCAGGCGATGTATGGGAAATACCTAACGTTAAAGCGAATCACATCGAGAAGTCGGATCACCCATGCCAGTTCCCTGTGGCTCTCGTACAAAGACTGATAAGGGCGCTTAGTAAGCGGAACGAAATTGTCTTAGATCCATTTTGTGGCGTAGCTTCCGCAGGCGTCGCAGCTCTGTTCGAAAACCGCAGATTCTTAGGCGCTGAGTTGTCGCGTGGCTATGTGTCGATTGGAGTTAAGAGACTTAATGACATGTCAGTTGGAAAGACAAAGTTCCGACCTGTCGAACGCGAAATATACGTACCAAAGCCCACTGAAAAAGTGGCAATTGCGCCCGCCAACTATTTCATATCGACTGAAAGGTATTGACAGTAATTGTGATCTGTTCCCGACAAGGAAGGGAGAGTGTAAATGAGCTCATCAAAAGCAAGAACGAAGACTAAGAAAAAAAGGAAAGTCATCCCCACGCCAGAGCAGCTACAAAAGAAGGCCGAAAGAGATCATCGCAATGGCGTTGAATCTTTTCTTAAAAAGATTGGATTTAAGAAGATACCAACGAGCAATAGAGAAATCAATTTCGAAGGAAGAACGGGGGAGATTGATGCAATTTTTTGCCACGAAAACGTCATTGTCGTTGCCGAATATACCGTAGGAAAATCTGATAATGCCCACCTTTTGAAAAAGAAAATTCTTTTCGATCTGATTCTAGATAATCAATCCAAATTTGTCAGATTCTGCAAAATGACATATGAGGGATTTGAGTCCTCGATTGGGAATTTCTATTCCGATAGCCAATATAAGGTAAATATTCTCTACGCGTCCAAATATGAAGTGTCAGATGAACACAAGAGCGCTTGCGATCGCTATCGTTTCATACATGGCGTCAGAGAAAAGTATTTCAAAGCCTTGGCAAAGACCATAGAGATGTCAGCTCGTATTGAGTTTCTAAAATTCCTTGGAATAAGACATGAGGATTATGGAGAGAATGCGATAGGAAGTCAGAACAACTATTCGCAGTACGACGGACTTCTTCTTCCAGAAGAAAATAGCAATTATCCACAAGGGTATAGGATAGTTTCGTTTTATGCAGATGCTGAAGGATTGATGGAAAAAGGCTATGTTTTAAGACGAGATAGCTGGAGAGAAGACTCCCAGCACTTGTATCAGCGTATTTTGATCGGAAAAAAGATTAGGAACATGAGGAAATACCTCAAAGAGGAACGCCGTGTATTTGTGAACAATATAATTGTTACATTGCCTGCCGAAACAGAACTAAAAGATCCCGATGACATTACAAAATCTCTTAATGAGAATAATGTGAACAAGCCTCAAAGGGTTGCAATTCGTATTCCATCAAGATTCGATATGATTGGTATCATTGACGGGCAACACCGAATCTTCTGCTATCACGAAGGCACCGATTCGGCGGAGAGTGCTATAAGCATACGCAGGAAGAAGCAAAATTTGCTAGTCACGGGAATAATTTATCCGAAAGGTATAAAGGTCGGAGAGCGACGTCGATTTGAGGCAAATCTTTTTTTGGAAATTAACGACAACCAAGCGAAGGCCAAATCATCCCTAAAACAAGACATTGAAATTCTTATTCATCCTTATTCGGCCATAGCAATCTCTAAGAGAATTGTTCAAGGACTTGGGAAGAAGGGGCCGCTCAAGTATCTTCTTCAGACCGGTCACTTCGACGGCCCAGAGCTCATAAAAACTACATCAATAGTAAGTTACGGATTGCGACCGCTGGTCAAATTGGATGGTGATGATAGTCTCTTTACTGTATGGAATAAAGAAGGGAAAGATAAACTGAAAAATGCCAGTGATGATGATCATGAAGAATTGCTCAATAGTTACATCGAGCATTGTGTAAGCCATATTAACAATCTTTTGTTGGCAATAAAACTTAGCTTAAATGATCCATCTCAATGGCAAAAAAAGACTAAAAAGAATAATGGCATGCTTTCACCAACTACGCTGAATGGCTTCATCGTCCTACTGAGAGAAATAATACGTTTAAAGAAATCAATACCTTCAACCGAAAAACACAGGAGCCGTCTAGTAGGATTAGGGAAGTTTCAATTTGCCAGATACAAGTCTAGCCGATGGAAAAGTCTTGGCGAAGAGCTGTTCAAGCAATACTACTCTGATTAGTAAAATGGATATTTGAGGAAAGTGCCAGTTTGGGTTGCGAATAACAGCGAAAACAGTGTCAGGTTTGAAAGATTGTAACTTACACCGTGCTGGGCTTAATTTAAAAAAACAAACCTGACGCCGATTTTCACATTGTTCACAAGCATGAAGCGAGTTGAGCAAAAGACAAGACCTGACCACAATTTTGCAGAGTTTCGGCGCAACCTTCCGGTGTGGGTTTTGATACGGGATCGCATCGTGAGGTATAGTGGCTCAAGTGTGCATGACTTCGAAGACTCAGCCAACCCACGAGTTATTCACGGAGTCGGGGTTCAAAAAGATGCTCAAGAAATTACTTTCTATACTTGGTCTGCGTTTGGCTGGAACTACCGATGCTCGAGATCATTTGCTCTATAAGCCGTATCCATCGCAAGCGACTAACTTTATATACAACCTGACGTTTTGTGATGAATTGGGCTTATTTAGGAGTCAGGCCAGGAAAGATCAAGATCCTCTGTGGAGTGTATTGCTGGCAGATAATCTAGACAAGAATGCAGTACGCAAGATAGCTGAAGATCAAGCGCATGAAGGCAGGGTTCGTGTCATTGCATATAACAGGCTACGTGCGGCCGGAAATGTCGTTCCATCAAAAGAATTGTTTGGTGTAATAGTTGAAGCCCCTTTCGAGCAAGGTCTGGATGTGTTGGCAGTATTTTCAGAAGGTGGCATTCGCTACATTAATCAGTCTGGCAAGATGGCGATCTTTGAAGGGCACGGCCATCCCTTGGAGCAACCGGCCAAAGACCTTTTCCATGCTGCTGAGCCAATTGTTAAGATGATTGGCCCATGGGAGAAACAGCGCTTGGCTCCGCCATTGGTTGGAAATGTGCGAATCACCTTCTTGGTCTCTGACGGGCTTTATTTTGGTGAGGGGCCATTTGGCGTCATGCAGAAAGATCAAATGGCGGGACCGGTATTGGCCAGAGCAGCAAAGTTACTACAGCTTGTTGTCGCCACGGGAACAAGTAAGGCTAACAACTGAGAGTATGCTGCCTGGGATCATATCTATCTTGCGCGAGCCATCCGCACCGGATTTGAATCATTGAACCTTGATCAAACTAACCGCTATTCATTCTCTGACTATCCATCGCCAGCAGCTTGAGTTAGCATCTTGCGCCAAGCCATAACGGTTAGATCAAGAATTGAACAGGGGGAATCATGATTAATCGCAGATTGTCTCTCAGCCTTATTTCCTTCACGGTGGCCTACGCAGCAGCATTCGCATTGCCATTGCTCGCTGTCGCAGCAACGCCGGATATATCGGGCACATTTACGAGTTCGTTCGATACAGCAGTGGGCAAGCAGAACTACACTTACACCTTCGAGGTTAAAGATACTCAATTGACCGGCAAAGCAAAGTCAGCCAATGGTGATGTCACGATTGAAGACGGCAAGATTGATGGCAACAAGATCACCTTTGTCGAAAACCTGCCTTATCAGGGCCAGACGCTGCGTATCGCTTACGACGGCACCATTGTTTCGGCCGATGAGATTGACTTCAAACGTGACGTCAATGGATATGTGACCGAAGAGTTTGTAGCAAAGCGTTCGAAATAGCAGCGAGCGCATCCGTAGCCGTTGGCGGCAGGTAGTCTGGGGCGCGACAACGAAACTAATTGGGTACATCCCTCTCTAATACGGCGAAACTCAACTTGGTGAACGCTGAATAGGTACGTCTGTCACTCTCGAAAAAAGAGACCGCAGTTGAATCATTTTCTTACTCGATGCCTGCCTTCGCGGGCATGACTTGTTCAGTGTTCAGATAGGAGGATGCATGAAGAAGCTTCTTGTGACGATGGTTGCTGTCCTTGCAATTGTTAGTACAGACGTATTTGCTGATGCATCGAAGTCCTCGCCGTTGGTCGGCGCATGGTCCGTTGATGTCTCGCGTTTACCTATACCTGCCGAGCAGCGACCGAAGAGTGTCACGATTACCTTTAAAGATGGTGCAGACGGCAAATGGGTAACACAGGTAAGGGTTATTGCGGCAGATGGCAAAGAGAGTCATGCGGACGCTCTGTCTTCTCTTGATGGCGCGGTCTCACCCGTCATAGGCAACCTGGAAGCTGACGCTTCAGCAGTGAAAATGCCCATGCCTAATGTTCTGGTCATGATGCTGATGAGGCAGAGTGTTCCAGCTTCTACTCGTGTTTACGCTGTGTCAGCAGATGGGCAATCGATGATTGAAACGGCCTGCTATTTCGATAAACAGGGCAATCCGGTGATGCGAACCAACTATTTCAAACGGATTAAGTAAGCGATCAAGTAGAAGAATATTCCTGCTTGCCGAGCAAGCGCCTATTCTTCCGGATCGCCCGAATCAGCGTTTTTTCTGCGGCTAATCTCACCCGCGACTTCTTCAAGCTGAACTTCCTTCGGTGGTTGTGGATTGGCGTTAAGAAACGCGGCAGGCAGGCCCATGCCCATGCCAAACAATGCGCCTGCTTTGCTGCCCTTTTTCGCCCAACGCATCAGCCGTACGCCTGTCCATACTGCCAGACCAAGGAATAGCACCCCACTTAAAGTCCAAACGGCAAATTCAACAAGATCCATCGATATGCGCCTTTGTTGGCCAAGTTGAAAAAGGAAGTAAGGCTTACGATGCCAATTACAACCCTGCTGCAATGAATTTGCCATTCTGGAATGATGCCATCCGGCTACAATCAGAGTACAAGCAGACTGACTACGCTGTTGGGAAATAACCGATGGAACACCTGACCTCCGACGATTTCAAGCTTCTGATCAATCCCGGTGTTGCTTCACTGCAATTGCTGTCACCGCATAACTCGTCATCTACCCGCATCACCATCACAAGAGTAACGGTTGAACCCGGTGCGATGCAGGGACGGCATCAACACGAATCATCCGAACAGATATTGCTCGCATTGTCAGGCACTGGAACCTTGCTCTTGGCCGAAGACCAGACCAAACCTTTCAGCGCTGGCGAAGTCGTCCGCTTTGTCGAAGGTGAAATTCATGGAATTCAAAATTCAGGCAATGAGCCATTCGTTTACATTTCCGTCACCTCGCCGCCCGTCAATTTTTCTTACGCCTACAATAAACAGCTGTGAATCGCGTTAAGATAGCCCGTTTTCAATCAGAAAGTGCAACGCTGGAACCGGCTGCTCTGCGAGAATCAATCGTGAAAAAAATTATTGCTCTGTTGCTGATCACTGCATTGCTTGCTGGCTGCGGCGAAGTGGTGGTGTTCGGTCACGTGGTGCGTGAAGGTGATAAAACACCGGAAGTTAAACCGGCATCAGCGCCCGCATCAACACCAGCAACGGCATCATCACCGGCATCGCAAGAAACGGCAACGTCTACCCCATCCACCCCTTCAACAGTCAACACCGCCAATCCAGCGCCAAGTCCAACGGCCAGCACAGTGGTTGCAACATCCTCAGGCGCAGACACCAGTGCACCTGCAAGTGCGCCCGTTCGGCATGTAAAAGACGTGACATTGACCATTGCACCCGAAGTCACCAAGGACATGGGCAACGATTCGCGCTTTGATCACAGCGCTTTGCTGGATGCCGTCAAGGCTGAATTGCAGGCACGCCGGTTGCTTGAAACCGGCCATTCAAACACCGGGACAACGCTGGAAATTTACATTGATCATTACGAGCTGCATCCCAGTACCAACTTCGTGATCTTTGGCGCCACACCCAACACCGGCAAACTGGCGGGAAATCTTGCGCTGCGTGATGAACAGGACAATGTCGTGACTATCGCGCACATCGAGGCGTATGCACATATCTCGGTTCCGCAGGAAGGTGAAGACAGGCAGTTGCTCCAACCTCTGTATCACGAGTTTGCCGTGACCACGGCGGATACACTTGCCGGTACGCACAGCACATCCAGTGATGTGCGTGATCAACCGCCGCGATGAAGTTCATCTTTATACAAAATTAATCTTCCATGAATCACCTTGCCGGTAGATTATCCTGAACGCCGCACGCAGAATGCGTTCTTCACAACACAAGCAGCACATCATGACTATCACCGGAAAATTACGGATCGGCCTGTTCGCACTGGGCATTGCCGCATCGCATTCATATGCTGCTGACAGCGGGAGCTGGATCAGTTCCACCTCCGGTTGCATGGTGTTTCAGGCCGGGCAGGCGACAAAGGACCTGAGTGTATCGTGGACGGGAAAATGTTCTGACGGTTATGCCGAAGGCAAGGGCACGCTGACCTGGAGCAACGGTAATCGTTACGAAGGCGAAGTCAGTGTCGGCATGATCAATGGCAAGGGCACTTTTTACTGGGCCAATGGCGACTGGTACCAGGGCGGCTTCAAGCAGGGTTTGCGCGAAGGCTTTGGCACACAACACTATGCGTGCTCCGGCGAATATCATGGCCAGTTTCACAATGGCGTGATGGATGGTCTCGGTGTACTCGACTTTCCGAATGGCAATCGCTACACGGGCTACTTTCGTCGCGGCATGATGCACGGACTGGGTATGCGTGATTTTGCTGATGGCACCCGTTATGAAGGCGAGTTCGAGAATAATCATGAAGAAGGCCTGGGCACGCTGTCATTGCCAAATCTGGCGCGATACGAAGGTGAGTTCAAGAATGATCAACCTCATGGACATGCTCTGGTGACTGATCCGGGCGGCAATGTGTATGAAGGCACCTATGCAGATGGTCATGTGGATGGCCTTGGCATCTTGACCAAGCCCAATGGCGAACGCGATGTCGGCACGTTCAAGGATCACAAAGGCACGGTGAAACTGGTATCCAACCTCGGGCCAGCGCTGTATGAACCGTGCCAGACACATTGCAGCACCACTACCACATCGTGCAGCACCAATGCTGTGGGTGCCATCAGTCCTGATGATCCCAATTACCAGATGAAGTTGATGGATGCACAGGTGACCTGTGGACGCGAAATGCAGCAATGCGTATCAATGTGCGAGCGGCACAATCCCACGGTGCGTGATTTGAAGGGCATTGTGGAAATCGGCGAACTGGATCAGCCCGTTGACAACAGCAAACCGGCAAGTGGTTCCACGCATGATGCCAAGGCCGCATCAGAAGCAAAACCCGCGGCGGACTTTGCCGACCAGCAGGCTGCTGCCACCAGTGCATTGCGCGCACGTCTGGAAGAT
>DASZSV010000063.1:0-109361 GCA_035548495.1 Steroidobacteraceae bacterium | reverse complement strand
GAGCGCGATGCGATCTATGCCAATCCCGAAGCCAGCGACGATGATTACATGCGTGCGGCGGAACTCGAAGCCAAGTTCGCCGAGTATGGTGGTTATGATGCCGAAGCGCGTGCAGCGAGTTTGCTGATCTCGGCTGGCATTGCCGAATCCTTTCATCAAGGACCGATGCGTGAAGTGGCGCCGGGCTGGAAATTGCGGGTGTTGCTGGCGCAGGCATTGTTCTCCAATCCCGATGTGCTGTTGCTGGATGAACCCACCAACAATCTGGACATCAACACCATTCGCTGGCTGGAAGATGTGTTGAACAGCTACAACGCCACCATGATCATCATCAGCCATGATCGCCACTTCCTCAATCAGGTGTGCACACACATGGCTGATCTCGACTATGGCCAGTTGAGGATTTATCCCGGCAACTACGACGACTTCATGCTCGCGTCCACACAGGCGCGCGCACTGCAGGCGGCAGCCAATGCCAAGGCCAAGGACCGCATCGCCGAATTGCAGGAATTTGTAAGACGATTCTCCGCGAACAAATCCAAGGCACGTCAGGCCACGTCACGCCTGAAGCAGATCGACAAGATCAAGGTCGAAGAGATGAAGCCCTCATCGCGGCAGAATCCCTTCATCCGTTTTGAACAGGACAAGAAGTTGCATCGCGTGCCGGTGGAAGTGGAGGGCATCAGCTTTACTTATCCCGACTCTTCCAGCGAAGTATTGAAGAACATTTTTTTTACCGTTGAAGTGGGTGAGCGTGTCGCGATCATTGGTGCCAACGGTGTGGGCAAGACCACGTTGATGCGGTGTTTGATGGGCGAGCTCACTCCAGCCAGAGGCAAAATTACCTGGGCGGAAAACGCCAGGATTGGTTACATGCCGCAGGACCCACAGGCAGAGTTTGTCAATGATGTTGATTTGATGACATGGATGAGCGAGTGGAAATCTGCAACCGATGATGACCAGATCGTGCGCGCCACGCTGGGACGTTTGCTGTTTACCGGTGATGATGGCAGGAAGTCGGTGAAAGTGCTTTCCGGTGGCGAGAAAGGCCGCATGCTGTATGGCAAGTTGATGCTGACCAGAAACAATGTGCTGATCATGGACGAGCCGACCAATCACATGGACATGGAAACCATTGAGTCATTGCAAATCGGTCTGGAAAAATATCCCGGCACGCTGATTTTTGTGTCGCATGATCGCGAGTTCGTCAATGGTCTTGCCACGCGCATCATTGAGATCAAGGCCGATGGTTCGCTGGTGGATTTCAGGGGCAGTTATGATGATTACCTGAAGTCGCAGGGTGTGGTTGTTTAGGAAAGGAATTGCAGTTCTACCAGCGCATTTCAGATGGCATCATGCTTTTTGTGGGAGTGAGGGTTTTTCGTTCATGGTGAGCATGTCGAACCATTCATTTGGAATTCTTTCAAACTACATCCCTGCCACTGGTTTCCAGTGCAATGATCAAATCACCACTCATTATCACCGTGCCATTGTGTTCAATGCGCACCCGGTAAGCGCGGCCGCCAGGCGTCACTGCGGTGCGCCGTGCATGGATGATCAATTCCTCAGGCAAATCATCAAGGTATTCGATGGTCCATTCTGCATTGCTGATCACCGCCAGATAGCCCATTTGCGCGGGCGCATCGGGAACCAGGTCGCGATTGAGCAGGCCGCCGTGAATGCCAGCAGCCTGCGCTGCATACTCGATGGCGGCATGCGCGGGAAGATGACCCGCATGACGCAGCGGATTTTCCGGCAGTTGATGCGAGCGCGTTGCGCAAATGATGTCATCGCGGCTGTAATTCAGCACCCGCTCGATCAGAAACATGGTGCCCTGATGAGGCAAAAGCCCTGCAATTTGATGTTTTTCCAGCATGAAGCGGCGAAAAGACCTTTGTAAAAATGGATTGTGCGGGGGCTAAACCTTTATACTCGCGGCTCTCGAAATTAAACCTACAAGACAGTTTGATGCTTCCCATTGCCAGCCGCTTATTGTCCATTGATTCTGTGCATCCGTCACTACCCGGACACTTCCCCGGCTTGCCGGTGGTGCCGGGCGTGGTATTCCTGAGTTTTATTCTGGACGAGGTGCGTCGTCAGTTACCGTCGTTGCGCGTGTCGGGCGTGCGCAAGCTGAAGTTTCTGCAAATGCTGTTGCCGGGTCAGGCATTTGTCGTTGAATTTTCCGCGCCGGACACAGGTTCGTTGCGTTTCAAGTGCTGGCGCGACACGCATGATGCGCCGCGTGACACGCGCGATTTGCTGGTGGATGGCAATCTGCGCGTCACTGACGCTGTTCAATCCGGGTATGCATCATGAAACGGGTACTGGTGATCTGGTTTTCGCAGTCAGGCCAGCTGCGTGATATTGTCGAATCCATTGCACGGCCGTTGCGCGATGCACCGGACATCGAACTCACTTTTGCTCAGATCAGACCCGTCAAGCCATATCCCTTTCCGTGGTCGTTCTGGCGTTTTTTCGATACTTTTCCCGAATGCATTTATGCCGATCCCGATCCAGTTGAACCCCTTGATCTGCCCGATGGCGGTTTCGATCTGGTGATCCTTGCCTATCAAGTGTGGTTCATATCACCATCGCTGCCGACAACTGCATTTATGCAAAGCGAACAGGCAAAGAAGCTGCTGAAGGACACGCCGGTGATTACTGTCATTGGTTGCCGCAACATGTGGCTGATGGCGCAGGAGCGCATGAAGGAGCAGCTTGCTGCCGTTGGCGCACGATTGATTGATAACGTGGTGCTGGCGGAACGTACGCACGGCGCCATCAGCGTAATCACCACACCATGGTGGTTGCTCAGTGGCAATCGCGGTCCCTATATCAATGGCTTGCTGCCGCGTGCCGGTGTGTGGGAAAGTGACATCAAGGCTGCTTCACGATTCGGCAAGGCAATTGCAACGCAATTGTCACACCGCAGCCGCGATGATCAGTCGCCGATGTTAACGGGATTGGGTGCGGTGATTGTGCATCCGGGGCTGATCAGTTCCGAAATGATAGTACGCCGCAGTTTCCGTTTGTGGGGTGCGTTGCTGCGCGCCTGTGGCAAGCCCGGCTCGTTCTTGCGCAGAGTGGTGCTGGGTTTGTATGTTCTGTTCCTGATTGTGATGTTGTTGACGATTGTTCCGGTGGTATTTGTGTTGAAAACTCTGCTTTCTCCCTTGACGCGTGCGCGCATTGCGCAGCAACGCAACTATTTTGCGGCGCCTTCCGGCGAGTCCATGGAAAACATGACACCCGATATGGAAGTCAAGGCATGAGCAATGCGGTTTATATCACTGGCACGGCGTCGTTTCTCCCCAATGCGCCGGTCGGCAACGAGCAAATGGAGCGTATTCTCGGACAATTGGGTGACAAGCCTTCGCGTGCGCGTCCCACGGTGTTGCGCAGCAACGGCATTCAATCGCGTCACTACTGCATTGATCCGGAAACACTGCAGCCCACACACAACAATGCCAGTCTCACTGCGCAAGCCGTGCGCGGCCTGGGCGAAACCGGTTTTGATCTTGCACAGCTTGAATGTCTTGCCTGCGGCACCTCCATTGCAGATCAACTGATGCCCAGTCATGCGTCGATGGTGCATGGTGAACTGGGTCTGCCGCCGCTGGAAGCGGTGGCCACCACCGGTGTGTGTTTAAGCGGTCTTGCCGCAGTGAAATACGCCTATCTCGCGGTGGCATCGGGACAGTGCAACAATGCCGTGGCCACTGGTTCTGAACTTTCTTCAGCAATGATGAGCGCGCAGAACCTGCGTACCGAATCGGATGCCAGTGAACTGGAGATGAAACCCGAACTGGCGTTTGATCGCGACTTTCTGCGCTGGATGTTGTCCGATGGCGCAGGTGCATGGCTGTTGCAGCCACAGCCGCGTGCAGGACAGGTGAATCTGCGCATCGACTGGATCGACATGTTCTCATACGCAGGCGACATGGAAACCTGCATGTATGCCGGTGCAGTGAAGGGCGCCGATGGCAAGGTGACCGGCTGGGCGCGTTTCACGCCGGCCGAACGTGAACGTCACACCATCATGTCGGTACGGCAGGATGTGAAGCTGCTGAATGAATACGTCATGTACTACACCGTGCAAAAGCCGCTGGAAAGCATAGTGGCCAAGCGCGGTTTGCGGGCCGAACAGATTGACTGGTTCCTGCCGCATTACTCGTCAAAATTTTTCCGCGATAAAGTGCATGCGCACATGGTGCAAGCCGGTGTAGATGTGCCGCAGGAGCGCTGGTTCACCAACCTGCCCTACAAGGGCAATTCGGGTTCGGCATCCATGTACATCATTCTTGATGAACTGGTGCGCTCCGGCAAGTTGCAGACCGGACAACGATTGCTGTGTTACGTTCCTGAAAGCGGCCGCTTTGCAACGGGATTCATGCATCTGACGGTGATGTGACAGGACAACCGGTTTATCAGCGCATGAATGCCTGTCAACACCAGAAAAAGCGGGAATGACGTTGCAGTGACAAACGCAATTGAAAATTGAAGTCCGGCACTCTCTGTTATCAGGCGTGATCAATTAACCACATGAGCAGTTGATAAAATGGATAAACAATCCGTTCCACAAGATCACTCGTCAACCTATGAGGGATTGCGCAAACTGCTCTATGCCGTGGATGAAAACGGCAAGTACGTTGGTGTGCCATCCAGTGGCTGGGAAGCAGAAAGCTTTTCAACCGAGCTGGCCGTGAATGAAATGATCCGCCAGCGCGATGACGCCTGGCAGCGCGCGCGCGATGGCAGGACATCACCGCTCGAATATCACATGTATCGCAATCGCATGGACTTCGACACGCTGGTGATGACGACAGGTTTGTGGCGCTGGCGGGTGCGCCGTCATTTCAGGCCCGGCGTATTTGCAAAACTCAATGATGCGCTATTGATGCGCTATGCGAGTGCGATGGGTATCAGCATCGAATCACTCAAACAATTACCGGATGCGCCATGACGGAATTTCAACACAGACAGGCCGCACATTGCGAAAGCGGCGTGACTTCTGCACTTATTTCACATGCGGGATTGCCATTGAGCGAACCGATGGCCTTTGGGCTGGCATCGGCACTGGCCTTTGCCTACATTCCCTTCGTCAAGCTGGCAGGCATGCCGCTGATTTCCTATCGCATGTGGCCGGGCGCCATTGTCAAAGCCATGCCAAAACGCCTGGGCGTGCAGATGAGCATGCGCAAGTTTTCATCCGAGAAAGAAGGCGCAGATGCGCTGGATGCGGAAATCGGCAAGGGACGAGTGGTGGGATTGCAAACCTGCATCTACTGGCTGCCCTATGTACCCGATCAATTCCGTTTTCATTTCAACATGCACAACATCATCATCTATGGGCGTGAGGGTGATGAGTATCTGGTCAGCGATCCGGTGTTTGAGATGTCAACGCGCTGTCCGCGTGATGCATTGACCAGGGCACGCTTTGCCAAGGGCGCATTGCAGGCGAAAGGATTGATGTACTACCCGACATCCGTGCCGAACGAGATCGACTACAGAACAGTGATACCCAAGGCAATCAAGGCCAACTATCGCAACCTCATGCAACCCATCTTTCCCATGATCGGCATCAAGGGCATTCGTTATCTCGGTAAGCAGATACTGAAGCTGGAAAGACATAAAGACCGTGATCGTTATCTGCCGTTGTATCTGACGCACATTGTGCGCATGCAGGAAGAAATCGGCAGCGGCGGTGCGGGTTTCCGTTTTGTGTATGCGTCGTTCCTGCAGGAAGCAAGCCGCATATTGAACAACGACGTACTGGCCAGGGCATCAAAAGAATTGACCGACGCCGGTGATGAATGGCGGCGCTTTGCGCTGCGTGTCACCAGGATGATCCGTGGCCGCGAGGAAATGAATCTGCAAGTATTGAATGAAGTGATCAATACAGTCGCTGACCGTGAAGCAGCAGTGTGGAACATGTTGAAGGATTTTGCGATTTGATTTCCTGATCACGATCGGGTTAGAGTCGGTACTGGAATGAATGGAGGATTGACAATGACAAGAACGATAATGGCGATCCAGGGGCTGGGTGTGCTTGTGTGCGCACTCGCCAGCGGGATTTGCAATGCTTCTTCCTGGGCGCCGATCAATCCCGATGAACTGAAGATGACCAGCGAGCCCAAGGCACCGGGTGCATCGGCAATTATTCTTGAATTGCAAAATGATGAAGACGATGATCAAAACAAGATAACAGAGTACCAGCGGATCAAGATTTTCACCGATGAAGGCCGGAGTTATGGAAATATTGAGATCGCGTACGACAAGAGCGCCGATGAATCCGTCAGTGATATTGAAGCCAGAGTCATTCACCCTGACGGCACGGTGATTGATTTTGATGGCGAAATATACGACAAGCTGATCGTCAAGGCGCACAAGGAAAAGTACCAGGCAAAGGTGTTTTCATTACCCGCCGTCAGCACGGGAAGCATTATTGAATACCGGTATGTAAAGCATTTTTTCCCCCACTATGAGGTGTACACCTCCCGATGGGTGTTATCCCAAAAGCTGTTCGTCAAGCACGCGATGTACACATTGGTGCCAAATAAAATTTGGCAAGTGCGCTGGAGCTGGCCACAAGGCTTGCCGCCCGGCACGCCTGATCCTGCATTGAAAAGCGGAAGAGTGGTTCTGGAAACACACGATGTGCCAGCCTTCGTCGAAGAAGAGTACATGCCCCCCAGACTGGAGATGCAGTACCGGGTCGATTTTGTCTACAACATATTGCATATTGATGAAAAAACCGATCCTGAGAAATTCTGGAAGGATGCAGACAGATTGTGGTACCAGGGGGTTTCCGGTTTCATAGATCACAGGGGGGCTATGGAAAAGGTTGTTGCCCATCTGCTGCAACCCGGCGATTCACCGGAACAGAAGTTGCGCAAACTGTATACGCATGTGCAGCAATTGAGAAACCTGACGTTTGAGAAGAAAAAGACAGATCAGGAAAACAAGCGTGATGAAACCCGGAACATTCATAACGTGGCGAACATGGAGGACTATGGATATGGCAATGAACATCAATTGACATTCCTGTATGTGGCTCTGGCTCGCGCTGCCGGCTTTCAAGCCGACGTGGTGTTCACCTCGACCCGGGATACCTACTTTTTTGATCCTAACGTGATGAATCCGTCGCAACTGAATTCAGCGGTTGCCGTGGTCACTGTGGACGGAAAGGATGTGTTTCTTGAGCCTGGGGTACCTTTTGTGCCGTTTGCAATGCTGCCCTGGTATCAATCGGACGTATCAGGATTGAGGTTGGGGAAAGATGGCGGAACGTGGGTGAAGATTCCGCTTACGAAGGCGGAGCAAGCCGAAACTCGTCGTCAAGCATCGTTCACACTGGATGACGATGCATTGGACGGTACAGTAACTGTTACCTACACTGGACTCGACGCCATCTATTATCGTCTTGAAGAGATACATGAAGATGACGCTGCGCGCAAGGAATACATGGAGGGTGAATTGAAACGTGCGATGGGAACCGGTGCAGACGTCACCATGACCAATCAGCCCGACTGGAACGGTGTCGAAAAACCGCTGGTTGTGGAATACAAGGTCAGGGTGCGCGGCTGGGCATCTTCGGCAGGTAAACACCTGTTGATACCGATTGGGTTGTTCGGTGCAGATGAAAAGCATGCTTTCGAACTCCAGGACCGCGTTCATCCAATCTATTTCCACTATCCGGAAGTGGTGGAGGACAACATCAGTATCGCATTACCTGCTGGCTGGCAGGTTGCCTCAATGCCAAAACCGCATGGCGAAAATATTGCCATCACTGAATTCAATTCAAACGTTGAGAACAAGAACGATGCCGTTCAGATTGAACGCCGTCTTTCAATTGACGGCATCTATCTGCCGTTGAAGTACTATCCGGCATTACGTGAGTTTTACCAGAATGTCAGATCGAATGATGAAGAACAGATTGTGCTGGTACCAGGTGCTGTTTCCTCGAGGCCGGGGAGCTCACTTTCCGGCAAGCAAACACAGTAACGTCGAGAAACCAGTTACAGGAGTTGCGGATGGATATGCTGCGCGTTTCAGGTCGATGTCAGGTCATTGCGGGTGGCAACAACTGGAGAGTTGGTTCATGAGAAATGCAACAATGATGATGCGCTGGCTGTTTGTGCTGCTTTGCCTGAATGCAGCGGGTGTTTCTCACGCTTCTTCCTGGGCGCCGATCAGTCCCGACGAACTGAAAATGACCAGCGAACCCAAGGCACCGGGTGCATCGGCAATTATTCTTGAATTGCAGGTTGATCGTGATGACTCCGAGAACAAGGTGGCGTTCTACGAGCGTATGAAGGTGCTGACCGATGCAGGTCGTGATCGTGCCAATGTAGTCATTCCTTACGACAAGGAAAATGAGTCCGTGCGTTTCATTGAGGCGCGCACCATACGACCGGATGGAAGCATCCTTGATTTTGAAGGCAAGATTTTTGACAAGCTGATCGTCAAGGGTAAAGGCGAGAGGTATCAGGCAAAGACCTTTTCCCTGCCGGAAGTACAGGTCGGCAGCATCATCGAATACCGGTATCACAAATATTTCTCACCTTACTGGCTGTTCAATTCACGATGGGTGCTGAGTGATGAACTGTTTATCAAGCACGCAAAATATACTCTGGTGCCAAACGGCTATTATGCATTGCGCTGGAGCTGGCCGCGCGGCCTGCCGCCTGGCACGGCAGAGCCCCTTGAGAAGGGCGGACGAATCCATCTTGAGACGCATGATGTTCCCGCCTTTGTGAGTGAACAGAACATGCCGCCGGAAATCGAACTGAAATATCGCGTCGATTTTGTTTACAACACCCTGGACGTAAAAGAAACTGTGCCACTCAAGTTCTGGCAGGCGGCTGACAAGGTTTGGTACAAGAATGCCGAAGATTTCATGGACAAGAAAAAAGCAATGGCCAAGGTGGTGTCACAATTGATTCAGCCCGGTGATTCACCGGAACAAAAACTGAGAAAGATTTATGCGCACGTCCAGCAGTTGCGCAATCTCACTTATGAAAAGGAAAAAACAGAACAGGAAGAAAAGCGCGACAAGATCAAGGACATTGATGATGTTGCCGATGTCGAAAAATATGGTTATGGAGACGCCAGCGATCTCACCTATCTCTATGTGGCATTGGCGCGTGCAGCGGGATTCCAGTCGGATATTGCATGGATATCCACCCGTGACCAGTACTTCTTTGAACCTGATGTCATGAATCCAATGCAACTTACATCCAATGTTGCCGTGGTGGATGTGGATGGCAAGCAGATTTATCTTGAACCCGGACGTCCTTTCATCCCGTTTGGCCTGTTGCCGTGGTATGAATCCGGCATATCGGGCCTGCGTCTTGGCAAGGATGGTGGAACGTGGGTGAAGATTCCGCCTACAACCGTGGAGCAGGCAAGGATCAATCGCAAGGCAGTGTTCAAGCTGGTGGATGATGCGCTTGAAGGTGTGGTGACTGTAACGTACACCGGACTTGATGCCATCGACCAGCGGCTCGAAGAAATGCATGATGATGACACGGCACGCAAAGAATACATGGAAGATGAGTTGAAGCGTGTGATTGTCACCGGTGCGGATGTAACCATGACCAATCAACCTGAGTGGAATGGAGTGGAGACTCCGCTGGTAGTGGAGTACAAGGTCAGGGTACCGGGATGGGCGTCTGCGGTGGGCAAGCGCAGGTTAATGCAGATTGGCCTGTTTGCCGCCGATGAAAAGCACGCCTTTGAACAGGAGAATCGTCTTTACCCCGTTTACTTTCATTGTGCCGAGGCGGTGAATGACGATATCAGCATTGAGCTGCCGTCAGGCTGGCAGGTGAATTCCGTTCCCAAAACGCATGGCGAGAATGTTGCGATTACCGAATATGGCTCAAGGGTGGAGAACACCAATAACATCATTCACATTGAGCGCAGTTTCACCGTCAACGCCATCTACCTGCCGCAGAAGTATTACCCTGCCTTGCACGAGTTCTACCAGAATGTCAGAGCGAATGATGAAGAGCAAATTGTGTTGAGCCCGGTTGCACTGAGTGATGCTTCGGCAAACAAGGGTTCAAAGACTCATTAAAGTACAAAAGTATCAAAAGTATCAGGAGCATTGGCATGCGTGTGACGATAAATGCAGGATATGCTGCGGTTTGTGCGGTGTTGGCGAGTTTGATTTCCAGTCCTGCGCTGCATGCGGCAGATCACGCTCCGGACTGGATGCAGGCGCTGAAAGCAATGCCGGTGCCTGCGCATGATGAAAAAGCCGATGCAGTCAACATGTATTCCGACTTGCATGTCACACTCAAGGCTGATGGAACCGTACTCAGTCAGGAACGTGTTGCCTACAAGATTCTCCGGCCGGACTCACCCCATGCCATCGTCAGCGTGCCATTTGATGACCGGCAGAAGATAGTTGACATGCGTGCATGGTCGATTCCCGTGCAGGGCAAGGATTACATGGTGAAGGAAAAGGATGCAATGACCATTGGTTCCAGTGTTGATTTCGCGCTGGTTGCCGATGACAAAACAAAGCGGTTGCAAATCCCCGCGGCAGATCCCGGTGCGATTGTTGGTTATGAAGTGCAACTGGAAGAGCGCCCGTATTTTCAGGAAGCTGAGTGGACATTCTCCGAGGACGTGCCAGTGCGCGAAGCCACCTACACCCTGCAATTGCCGGCAGGCTGGAGTTTCAAGGCATTCTGGCGGAATCATGCTGCACAGGATCCTGTCAAGATCGCGGACAATCAGTGGCAATGGTCCGTGAGTGACATCAAGGCTGTAAAGCATGAAGATGACATGCCGCCATTCAATGCACTTGCACAGCAGTTGCAGTTGCAATTGATTCCGGCGCAGGGTGAGGGCAGGGTGCTGGCCAGCTGGCGCGATCTTGGTAACTGGTATCTTGGCCTGACCAATGACCGGCGTGTTTTGACTCCAGGGATCAGTCAGGAAGTTACCGGGCTCACAGGAACGCAAACCACACTGTTGGGCAAGATGCAGGCGCTGGCGCGATTTGCCCAGGGCGATATCCGTTATGTGGCGATTTCACTGGGCATTGGCGGATTGCAACCCCATGCAGCAGCGGACATCTTTGCCAATCGCTATGGTGACTGCAAGGACAAGGCCACATTGCTGAGCACCATGCTCAAGCAAATTGGCGTGGATTCATACTACGTCATCATCAACGCGGAGCATGACGTTGTGCCGGCCGACGCATTGCCGTCAACCAACTGGTTCAATCATGCGATTCTTGCCATTCAACTGCCTGCAAGCATGAAAGATGTTTCCTTTCCTGCGCTGAGCAAGCATCCGGTGCTGGGCAACATCCTTTACTTCGATCCCACCAATGAATTCATTCCATTCGGTCAGTTGCCCGGATATTTGCAGGGTAACCATGCCATGCTGGTGCGCGCCGACGGAACGGAACTGGTGACCTTGCCTGTGCAGAACGCGTCCACCAGTGGCAGGGCGCGTTCTGCGACGCTGGTGCTGAACGACAGGGGGCAGTTATCCGGGCAGGTAACGGAACGCCTGACGGGCTATACATCGTTCATGGTGCGATCCACTTTGCAGAAAACTACCTTGGCAACAGAGCGCCAGAAAATCATTGAAAGAAAACTCGCCGACGCATTTTCAGCATTCAGCGTCACTGGCTTCAAGATCAACAACGAAGCGGATATTACTCAACCGCTGGAATACGAGTATTCATTTGCAGCAGATAAATATGCCAAATCTGCAGGCGACATGCTGATTGTCCGCCCGCGCATTCTTGGCAGTGAAGCCAGTGCGATTCTTGAAACCACCGACAAGCGTGAGAATCCCGTGGAGTATGTCAGTCTGCAAAAGGACACGGACGATTTTACCGTGTCATTACCTGCCGGATATGTGGCTGATGACTTGCCTGCGCCGGTGGATGCCGACTATCCGTTTGCCAGTTATCACAGCAAAGCAGAGGTGAAGGGCAATACGTTGCATTACACACGCACCTTTGAGATCAAGCAGTTTATGGTGCCCGCCGATAAACTGGATGATCTCAAGAAATTCTACCGGGCCATCTACAACGACGAACGCGCCAATGCGGTGCTGGTGCGTAAAGATCACTAGCGCGATACGAGCATCGCACTGTATTGCCCATCCGCATCTGCGTTGATGTGCAGCAGCACATCTGCCTTACAGTCACTGCGCAGAAATTCGCCGATGGCTGCGCCGCTTTGACTGTCGTAGTAACCGCGGTCAGCACGATAATCAAATATCGCGCTGTGTGCGATGCGCGATGTCAATGCGTTCCATTCGCCATCGTTGACAAACTGTCCGCGGCTTACTGCCGTATTGGCGGCGGCATGTAAGTCGCTCCATGCGAACAATGCATCGCGATCGGCAAAATGTTCCACTGCAATGACTTCACCCAGTCGTGGCCGGGCTGCGTCGGGTTTGCCAATCCAGAGCCAGTGCGTGCCTTCGGCAAGATGAATATTTTTCGCCAGTTGCAATCGCTGCCGGTGTTCGTCAAGAGGATGAGTGACAACATCAATGCTGCCGATCAGCGCGGAAGAAGCAGTATTCATCAACAGATCCGTGGCAGCGAGTTGCAAAGCGCTTTCAAAGGCAAAGTAACGGTTGCACACATAGTTGCTGCGTGATTGAAGTTTCAGCAACTGCGCCACATAAAAGCAGGCTGCGTTGCTGACGGTGTTGACAAAGGCCAGCGGTTTGGGTGTCTGGCCATGTGCAAACAGTTCCTTCATGATGTCCAGTGTGGTTTCAAGATCACCGCGTCCTGATGCAAGATATACGGCAGTATCCGCAGGTACGGACAGGTTCGTACAGCGCGTTGCGCCAATCATTGCCAGTTGAATGAAACGGCCGATGCGGCGAAAGGATTTTCCGGTGACCTGTTGCGTCAGTTCTTTGATGTCGGGCAGTGAATCATCCAGCTGATGACAGTGATCGCCCATTGAGTAAATCTGCAATGCGGTATTCATCGGTTCAATCCCTGAGGTTGGAAACAATCAGCGCAGTGTTGTTGCCGCCGAAGCCGAAATAATTCATCAGGAAATTGCCCGGCGGCAATTCGCACATGCATTGGTTCAGCGATATGCCCAGCGCACTGTCACCGTTCGTATCATGATTGTTGCCAATGCCCGGCGTGGCAATCAGGAAGCCCTGATCCGCTGCCGCGCAGAACAACAGCAACTCATTCAAACCGCATGCGCCCAGTGTATGACCGATGAAAGGCTTGATGGCCGTCAACGGCGGCATGGTTGCGAAAACTCGCTTCATGCCTGCGGCTTCGGCTTCATCGTTCAGCAGACTTGCAGTGCCATGCACTTTGATCGCGCCGATGTCATCGGCAGTCAACCGGGCTGATTGCAGCGCATCGTGAATGACCTGCCTGACGACAGAACCATCGGGATTGGTGGCCGATACACTGTGTGTGTCACAGATGTTGGCGCTGCCTCTCAATTGCCATGTGTATTGCGATGATTTCCTGTTGCCCAATACCAACGCAGAGCAACCTTCACCCAGCACCAGCCCATTGCGCGCCTTGTCGAAGGGCTTCATGGTATTGCTGGTCAGCAATTGCAGGCCATGAAATCCCAGCGCGGTGATGGAGTTGCACAGTTCAATACCCAGCACCAGCGCATGTTGCAATCGTCCCGAACGGATCATGGCGTCGGCGTACATCAATGCATTGGCGCTTGCCGTGCATGCGGTGTTGAAACTGAACAACGGGCCGCGCAATCCATGACGATGGCGGATGTGATCGCCGAGTATTCCCTGACTGCTGAATGTCTTCATGGCAATGGCTTGAGTATCGTGCATCAGATCCTGGCGGTATTCCTGTTCGGAGATGCTGATGTCGAATGATGACGTACCAAGGAACAGACCCATTGCCTGACGTTCCTGCGCATGCAATCGCGCGGATGCCATCGCAGTGTTGATCACTGTATCAATCACCGAATTCAGGCGCTGGCCTGCATCTGCGCTGGAGTTGTTCACCAGCATCTTGTACGGCAGTGTCTGTTGCTTGCCGGCGTAATCGACGGTGATTGTCTGCGGCGCGGATGGCGGTAGTTGCAGCGCTGCGAGTTGCGAGGACACATCAGCGCCCAGCGAAGTATGCAGGCCGCTGCCCAGAAAATAGCAGGCGTGCATCAGTTGGTCACTTGACTGGCACGGGCATCAATGATGAATTGCGCCAGCGACGTTACGGTGGCCAGTGCCTGCCGTCCCTCGTTGCCGCCTTCAATGCGCACATCGTAACGATCTTTCACCGCCAGCGAGATCTGCAATGCATCCAGCGAATCCAGTTCCAGCGCGCCACCGATCAGTTGTGCATCGTCGGCAATGGAAGCAGGATCAATATCCTTGTCGCATTCCTTGACGATCAGTTCCTTCAAAGCAGGTTTCAGAGTTTCGATGTTGAACTGTGACATGGTTGAAATAGTGTCGGGTTGTTCTTCGTTACAAGCCGTTATTGATGTGATCAGGTGAATGCAAAACCGCAAAAACAGGGATGTTTTTGCCGGAGCCTACATGGAAGTATTTACGGCGTTTTTGCATTCACCTGATCACATCAGTATGGCGTAACGACAATAAATGACTATTCACTGCGTCGCGACTGAATCAGCCAGGCCAGCAACAATGTTGTTAATCCCAGCACGAACAGTCCTGTCGCTTCAGGCGCAATGTCGCGTAGTGTACCGTTACGCAACAGAATATCCAGAAATCCTTCCAGTCCCCATGACATGGGCGACCAGCTGGCGACAGTTTGCATGGCGACGGGCATGACAAACTTTGGAATCATGATGCCGCCGATGGCAGCGAGCACAATATTGCCGGTACCGCCGAGCAGCGTGGCTTGTTCAGTGGTGGCGGAACTGACGGCGATCAGCAGGGCAATGCCTAGTGCCGCAATGCTCAACGCCGCAGCCATCGTGGCCAGCAACCACCATGATCCATTCAATTGTAAAGCCTGGCCGCCCAGTATGGGTACGAGATAACGTCCGGCAAGCAGCATCAATATCACTTGCAGTTGATTGATGACAAAGTAGGGCACAAGTTTGCCAAGCAGCAGACGCAAGGTACCGAGGTTGGTGCTGCGCAAACGGCGCAGCGTACCTTGCTGACGCTCATGAATCAGCGTATTCGACAGCGGCACCACCACAAAGAAGGTAGCGAATACCAGCCATGCCGGTACGCTCTGTTGCACGGCGCTGGGAATGTTCTGATCCTTGCTGATGTAGGCATAGTGAACATCGAACTCCTTGTGCGCCTTGTTGTCGAGGCCGGCGCCAAAAGTATTCAGCATCGCGCGCAATCGTTCCTGGCCCAGTGCTGCATGCAGTGAACTGACCATGATGGCTTCAATCTGCTTGCTGGTATCCGGTGCGATACTCAGCGTGATGTCGTTGTGCGTGCCGTCATCCGGCGCATTGAGCAGGTTGTTGCTGAATCCCGTGTCAATGCGGATGGCAAAGGCGTAATCCCCGTGACGCAATTGCCGGTCAACATCGTTGGCATTCATCTCGCTGGCATTGATGGCAAAGTTGAATGCGTGACCGGAGTTCAGGGTCTGCAACAGGTTTTGCGAAGCATCACTGTGGTCGGCATCCAGCCACAACACATTCAACCTGCTGCCGCTGTGTTCCGCCATCTGATTCTGCAATGCCAGCGACATGATCAATATGAAGGTCAATGGCATGATGAACAACAATGCCAGACCATGCAGGTCACGGCTGAGCAGCAGCAATTCCTTGCGAATGCAGGCCAGCAATGCATTCATGTTGCCGACTCGCCGGTCGCAGCTTCATTTTCTTTCAGCAGCGACAGATAGGTTTGTTCCAGACGGCTGATGCCGAACTGCAATTGTTCGATGGTCATGCGGTGTTGTTTGCAGGTATCGAGCACCGCGGTCATGTCATCGACATTCTGCAAGGTGAGATCAACCTTGCGTTGGTGAACGCATTGCACCTGCCATGCGGCCAATGCCTGCATCAATTCATCACTGGGTATTGCTGCAAAGGTCAATGACAGCGATCTGCCACTGCCTTGGCTCCGCAGGTCGGCGGTCCGGCCGCGCGCAACCACGCGGCCATGATTGATGATGGCCAGTTCATCGCAGATGGCTTCAATCTCTTCCATATAGTGCGAGGTGTAAACAACCGTGATGCCCTGCGTGCGCAGCTTCTGGATCGCCGCGACAATCACCTGTCTGGATAGTGCGTCGATGCCCACGGTGGGTTCATCGAGATAAAGGATTTTCGGCTGGTTCAACAGGCCAATGGCCAGATTCAGACGCCGCTTCATCCCGCCGGAGTATTCCGCAACACGGCGGCCGAGCATGCCCTCCAGCTGGCACACCTGCGTGCAATACTCCAGTCGTTCATTCCATTGTGAATCATCGATATCATAGATACCGGCAAAGAATTTGAGATTCTCATGACCGGTCAGCTTCAAGTAGAAGGCAAAATCCTGCGGCACCAGCGCACTCAACGATTTGATCGCCGGCGGATCATCGCTGAGCGAGTAACCTGCGATGGTTATTTCACCCGCTTGCGGTGACAGTAATCCGGTGAGCAGCGACAGCAATGTGGTTTTGCCTGCGCCATTCGGACCGAGCAGGCCGAAACTGCATCCCTGTGGAATCTGCAGGTCAACATTGTCGAGTGCAGGTTCATGCATGCGCGGATAATGATGTGTAACGCCACGCACCTGAATGAATGCAGCATCGCTCATGCGTGCACTTCCGCAGCGCCAATCTGCAATGTGATTCGCAGCGTGCGCTGGCCGCTCATCGCGATGTCAACAGCGGTTGATTGTTGCCGGGCGATGGCCTGCAGCAATGGCAATGATCGTGCTGCCGGGTTGCTGATGCGCAATGATTCGATGGCGGCATCATCGCAGCGTGTACCGTTTCCATCACCGGCATCACACTGGAATGCGGCAATCGATGCCGCCGTGCGATGCGGTGTAACCAGCAAACCGACGCCCGCAGCAATACCAAGCGGACGACTGGCATGCAAGGGCATGGGCGCGGGCACATCGTAGACCACCAGCAGCGTGGATTGCTTTTCAACCTGTACCATCGCATGCGCTTCGAGCAAGCCGATGGCAAAACTGTCGTCGAACGCCGAGATTGCAGTGGCGGGACCTTTGGCGTTGGCGGCAATGCTCCAGTAACCTGCCGCTGCGTTGTGAACCGAGTTGTGGAAGTCCGTGGGTGACACCATGCGCGTGCTCTCCGCCAATGCATTGCAAATGCGTTGTGCAATGGCAAGGTCGCCATCGGAAGAGCTGAACACACAGGCGAGTTGCGCTGCATCCTGCCTGCTGGAATTGATCAGTTCCTCTGCAATGCGAAACGCCATGCGTACCGTGGGACTGGCGCGACGCCGTTCATTGGGCGGCAGCAGATTCGGTTGATAAGCAGCAAGCTCGCTGGCCGCGCAGGGTTGTTCGCCACGCAGCACTGCGCTGGCATGACTCCAGTCAGGCAGGCCCGGCGCCACAAAGCTGATGGCTTCAATATGGCTCGTTGCCTGCATCATGACGTCGCCCTTGTCATGGATGCATTGACATGCCCAAACAGCAACGAACAATTGCTGCCGCCAAAGCCGAATGAATTGCTCATCACGCGGGTCACGGTTTTGCGTTGTGGATGCAGCAAAACATTGGCCTGCAACTGTGCATCCTTCTGCAATGTGTTCAGACTCTGCGGCAACAAGCCATGTTCAATGCACAGCATGGCGATGCCGGCTTCGACAATGCCTGCTGCACCCAGTGTGTGGCCGGTCCAGCCCTTGGTGGAGCTGCATGGTGTGTGAGAGCCGAACACCGTGATCACGCCCTTGTCTTCGGCAGCATCATTGGCGAGGGTTCCAGTGCCATGCAGGTTGATGTAATCAATCGCATCAGGCTCTAGCGCCGCGCGCGTCAACGCCAGTTGCATGGCCAGTGCGGCGCCGCTGCCTTGTGGATCGGGTGATGACATGTGATGTGCGTCGCCGCTTTCACCATAGCCCAGCAATGCATAAGGCAATCCATCCGCACTTGCCTCCGGCTTTTCAACGATGGCGAAACCGGCGGCTTCACCAATGGAAATGCCGCGGCGATCGGCATCAGCCGGGCGGCATATGTCGCTGGATACCAGTTGCAGCGAGTTGAAGCCATGCAATGTGGTCAAACACAAACTGTCCACGCCACCGACAATCGCAGCATCGCATAATCCCAGTTGCATGCTGCGATATGCGGCAGCAAATACTTTGGCACTGGATGAACACGCAGTGGAGATCACCAGCGAATGACCGCTGACTTGCAATGCCTGCCGCACAAAGCCGGCGACGGAATACAAATTCTGTGTGTGGCGGTAATCGAACCAGTCCGGCAAGCTGCTGCTGTTCTGCGCACGTGCCTGGCGATACGCCAGTTCTGCGGAATGAATGCCGGCAGTGCTGGTGCCCATGAAAACACCGATGCGTGCTGCATGGTATTTCTCGCGCAGGCGCGCAACGCAATGCATGAAATCATCCTGTTGCAAACCCAGCCAGGCAAGCCGGTGATTGCGGCATTCAAATTGTTTTAATGATGATGGAAGCGTGGCATCGAGTCCGGCAACTTCGCCCATCCAGCAATCAATGGCGCAATCATCAAAGGCATGCCTGCGCAATCCTGTGGCGGCATTCACCAATGCATCACGATGTGCATCGCGGCCGTGGCCGAGCGCGGATGTCAGTGTATAACTGGTGATGCGAAGCAGACTCATGGTTCTGTTGATCGTGCTACCGGTGGTTCCGTGGATTGCGTTGTATGGATGTCATCAAGCCAGTATTCATAGAAATTGAACCAGTTGTAGGGCGCCAGTTGCGCATAGTATTCCAGACGTTGCGCGTAGCGTTGAATGATCTCGCGCAGATCGTCGCTGCGCGTCGCACGCGACAGTACAACACGTTCGCTGAACAACTCAAAATGTGTTTCGTAATGTGCGCCGCCGCGATAAATGCCAAAGCCGAGAATGACCGGCACATGCAATGCGCCTGCAAGTATCCATGGTCCTTCCGGCAAACGCACGGTGCCACCCATGAATTGCACATTCACGGCGCGTTCATCGGGACCGGCACGATCAGCAGCGATGCCCACCAGACGGCCGGCCTGCAACGCTTCTTTCAGTTTCAACACCAGTGCCGGACCGCGTTCCGATGCATCAATCACGTTGGCCGCCAATGCCGGATTGAGCCGCTCCAGCAATGCCGTCATCTGCGGACTGGTTTTCTTGTCGATCAGCACCGATACCTGCAATGATTCAACGCCACGCGATGCCGGCTTGTCGTCGGTGCCGGTGCGTGCAATCATGCGCCTGCTGGTGCGTAATGGTGTCAGGCGCAATGCTTCAGTGCTGCCAAAGTGCGCAACAATCAACATCGCGCCGGTCTTGTTGCCAACGATGTCCTGAATGCCGTCCGACCACACCGTATCCACCGAAAATTGCGCGATCTGGTTGCTCAACAGATAAATGCGGTCCAGTGCACACACTGAAAAATTGAAGAAGTTCCTTGCCACGTCACGCCAAGTCGCCTGACGATGCAGGAAGCGGCTCAACGCCTGCTTCGAAACTGTTACTGCACGCGGACTGGTCAGCAGAAAATATGCAACAGTGGGATACAGTATCCAGCGCACTCCGCGGCGTCCCAGCCTGAACGCCAGCCACAACAGCAGCTTCAGCATGAAGGACGCGCCGCGTTCGGGTTGTTTCCATTCAGTGGTCATGTGTAGTCATGAACCTGATTCAAGTGCGGCCAGCAATGCAGCCTGCGTGAGCTTGCCAACATCATTGCGCGGCAAACGCGACAGCAGCAACAACGGGCGCGGCAGGAATACCGGATCAACGCGTTGTGCCAGTTGATCAAGGATGAATGCTGCTGTCAGTCGCGGCGCCACTGCCAGTGCGGCAGTGCGACTGGCATCGGGTGGCAGAAACACAACGCCATCTTCAACGCCGGGAATGGTCTGCAACGCATGAGTCAATTCACTGATGGAAGCGCGCTTGCCCGCGATTTTCAGTTGATCGCCGGCGCGACCCAGCAAGCGGAATTCGTGCATGGAAACCAGTTCCACCTGATCGTTGAGCGGCAGCGGCTCCGGCAAGTGTGGTATGTAATAACGCGTGCCATCGTTTGTGATTTCAAGACGCGCTTCCGGCAGCAATTGCCATGTATCGCCGGCAGTGGTGCGGCGTGTGCCAATCGCGCCTGCTTCCGTGGAACCATAGAATTCCAGCACTGATGTCTGCCATTGGTCTTCTGCCTGTTGCGCAAGCGTTGCATTCAATGGTGCTGTGGCCGAAAGAATGAATTGCATGCGCGGCAGCGATGTCTTGCTGGTTATGCATGTTTGCAGGTGCAGCGGTGTGGTGACCAGTGCGCGCGGTTCCGGTACTGATTCCAGTGCGGCACGAATATCCGCAGGAAAAAATGGTTTGCCATCGTAGACGGCACAGTTGCTGGCCAACGGCAGCAACAGTGTGGTTTGCAGGCCGAACATGTGCTGCGATGGAACCGTGGCAACAATGTTCAGTGTATTGAGGGCAATGTCACTTGAGGTGCTTAACTGTAGCAAGCGCTGCGAATCCAGTTGTCCGGTGCGCAACAGTGTGTACCAGCTTTTTGCCTGTGGTTGTGGCACACCGGTGCTGCCGGAGGTGAACAGGATCGCCGCGATATGGTCGGCGGATGGTATCAGCAATGGATTGTTATCGACGTTTTTCCAATCCAGTCCTTCGAGCAGTGTGTCATCCAGCACTTGATGCAATGGATACTGTTGCTTCAGTGCCTCGAGCGCAACCGCAGTCTGATTGGGCGGCAACAGTGTTACTTGCTGACGCAATGCGGCGGCGGCAAAGCCGAGCATGAAGGCAAGACGGCCATTGCACAGATTGATGGCATGCGTTGCCTGCGGCAGCCGCGCAGCCAGTTGACGCGCAGCGTGAGTGAATCCACCACGTGTGATCTTTTCGCCCTGATGCCAGATCAAGGTGTCACTCGCAGATGCATGAATGAATAACGGTGACATTACCGGACACGGGCAGTAAACAGGGCGGAGATAAAGTGCCGGAAACTTTCATGCGGCAGGTGACGAAAGCGCCAGCGCCGGTACAGATATTCCACCAGAAAAACAGCGGCAAGCAACACATAGTCTACGACATTGGTGATCAATGACCATAAGGTACGGCTGGCGAAAGCGGCCAGCAGTGCAGATGACAATGCCATTATCAACAGCAACGCCACCCAGAATTGCGTGACATGCCGTGTATAACTCGCCAGCTCCGGCGGCAATGTGCCGCGGATCTGTGTGGCGATGCGCGTCACCACCGGCACCTGGCCTTCGCGCAGGCTTGACAGGAACACCGACATCACTGCGCCGGGAATCAACACTGGTGGTGCATACATCAGATAACCGGCAATGCCGCTGTACGCGCAACCGTACAACGCAAGCGTCACCGCACACAACACCATCCATGCCCATGCCCTGCGGTGCCGCAATGCTGGTAATAGTGGAACTGCAATCAATACTGTCACTGCAATCCAGGCGAGGCGTTCGCTGTGTGCCACGGCAGCAAGATGTGCCAGCAGGGGATAAGCCAGGAACAGCCAGGGCATGGATGGACTACCGTGGGATGCCGCAGGCGTCCGTTATTTTTTTTCGCAGCGTTCGAGCACGTAATGAGTCAGATTGCGCAACGACGTGAATGCATTGCGTGCGTCATGATCATCGGCGCGTACTTCAACATGATAGTGCTGCTGAATCATCAATGCGATCTCCAGCGCATCAATGGAATCCAGTCCCAATCCTTCACTGTGACTGCCAAACAATGCGGCATTGGGTTCGATGCTGCCGGGGTTCACGCCATCCAGGCTCAACGCCTGTACCAGGCGTTGCGCCATGGTGAGTTCATCAGCAGTCAGGGCAGCAGAAGCGGACATATCGGAATCATCCTGTTGTGGCGGGCAATCTATGGTTTTCGTTGACGGCGAACCGTTGGTGAAACGGTGGCCGCGGCATTTTATCTACAGCGGCGGGCAATTGGAAACAATCCATTGTCATTCATTCAGTGGCAACAGTCCATGACATGCCATGCGGCCGCGTAACATCAAATTGATTGTGCCCGAAATGTTATGCTTGAAAGGAACGGCGCGGCCTGCCATCGTGAGTGCTGCAACAATTATCACAACAAATGCGAGGAAAATTATGTTACTGGATACCCCGCCGGGACGTTGCTGGCGGGCGCTGGGCACCGGCTTTGTGTTTATCATGTTCGGCCTGGGCTCGGTACTCATCAGCATCAGTTGTTTTCCGCTGTTGCGGATTTTTTCGCGCGATGCTGTTGCGGCCCGCTGGCGCATTCAACGCGGTGTGCAGCTTTCTTTCCGTGGTTATGTGGCGCTGATGCGCGGTCTGGGACTGCTCACGGTTGAAGTACAGCATGCCGAAAGGCTGCGGGTACCCGGCCGGTTGATCATAGCCAATCATCCATCGTTGATTGACGTAGTAATGCTGGTGTCGCTGATGCCGCGCATCGACTGCATCGTCAAGCAGGGGTTGTGGCGCAATCCCTTTCTGCGCTGGCCGGTGATCTGGGCATCCTACATTCCCAATGTCAGCGGTGAGCAACTGGTGCAGGATTGTGCCGCCACCCTGCGTGCCGGCAATTCGTTGCTGGTATTTCCGGAAGGCACCCGCAGTGTGCCGGGCCGGCCGATGCACATGCAGCGTGGCGCGGCACATATCGCGCTGGCCGCAGGCGCGGATATTCTACCCGTAACCATTGACCTGACCGAACCGCACCTCACCAAGGGATATCCCTGGTACCGGGTACCGCGCCACCGTCCGCATTACTGCATCAAAGTGGGTGAGCCTTTGCCGCCAAGCGTTTACAATCCCGGCGGCGACAACGGAGTATTGGCCGCGCGGCGGCTGACCCGTTTTTTTGGTGACTACTATGCCGCAATGGATGCGCGAAACCAGGCTTGGCCGCCGTGATAATGACTTTCCGGCAAGCACAGCAGGCCACGCTGGAGAAAATTGAGAGACCATGATGATGAAGACACGTGAAGAAGTATTTGCACACTTGCGCGATACGCTGGTGGAATTGTTCGAGATCGATGCCGGCAAAATCACGCCGCAGGCCAATCTTTATACCGATCTGGACATTGACAGCATTGACGCTGTGGATCTGGTATTGAAGCTGAAGGAATTCACCGGACAGAAAATCCAGCCGCAACAGTTCAAGCACGTGCGCACAGTGGGGGATGTGGTGGATGCGGTGATGGATATTCTCGGCGCGGCACATGCGTAATCTGTTTTGATGTGCAACATCCAGTTGCTGTTTCCATGAGTGCCGTTCAGGCCCAATCATTGACTGCGCCGCAAGTTCTGTCTGTACAACAGGTGGAGCGTGGCAATGAAGTTGAACTTACCTTGCATGTGCCTGCACAGTTGTGCTGGTTCGAAGGTCATTTCCCCGGAGTGCCATTGCTGCCCGGTGTGGTGCAGACTGCGTGGGTGGTTGAATTTGCACACCGGTATTTTCGGCTGCCGCCGCACTTCCGTTACATGAGCAATCTCAAATTCATGCGCTTGATCAGGCCCGATGCCACCGTCATGTTGTGGCTGCGTCATGATGAGGACAGGCGCGAAGTTGCTTTTGAATATCGTGATGCAGGCCGCGTGTGCGCCAGCGGACGCATGGGGTTTGGTGAATGAGTCCGCATGTGCCAGCCGCGGGTGCAATGTTCAATCCCTGCATTGTCATTCCCTTCTACAATCACGCGGGCAGCATTGCCGAAGTGGTTGCCGGTCTCAAATCACTGGGCTTGCATTGTTATCTGGTGAATGATGGTTCCGATGCATCCTGTGATGCAGTGCTGACGCGGCTGGCGAGTGAAGAGTCTCACTGGTTGCGTGTAATCAGTTACCAGCCCAATCAGGGCAAGGGCATGGCGGTGATGACGGGTATGGAGGCCGCTGCGCGTGATGGTTACACCCATGTGGCGCAGATTGATGCAGACGGGCAGCATCGTGTTGCGGACCTTGCGGTGTTGCTCGGCAGGGCACGCAACCATCCTGAGGCCATGATTACCGGCTTTGGCGAATTCGATGCCAGTGTGCCGCGCTCGCGCCTGTATGGCCGTTACATCACGCATGTGTGGGTATGGATCAATACCCTGTCATTGCAAGTGCGCGATTCCATGTGCGGGCTGCGTGTATATCCCGTTGCGCCAGCACTGGCCATCTGGCGCAATCACCGGCTGGGCACGCGCATGAGTTTCGATATCGAGATTCTGGTGCGGCTGTGCTGGCGCGGTATCCGCATCATCAATGTGGCAGTGCCGGTGACTTATCCGCTGGATGGTGTATCGCACTTCAAGGTGTTGCGTGACAACCTGCAGATCAGCGCTGCACATGCGCGCATGTTTGCAGGCATGCTGTGGCGTTCACCGTTGTTGTTGTGGCACAACGTGCGGCGCTGGACTTCTTCTGCACGCCCGGTTGTGCAGGAGCATGCATCGTGACAACACCGGCTGCAGTGCATTGTCGTGCGCAAGTTGCAATCGAGATTCCGTTTTTCGATATCGATGCGGTCAACGTGGTGTGGCATGGTCACTATGCCAGGTATTTCGAACTGGCGCGCTGCGCATTGCTGGACCAGTTTGACTATGGTTACGATGCAATGCGTGCTTCGGGTTACCTGTGGCCGATCATTGATTTGCAGGTGCGCTATATCAAGCCGCTGCTGTTCCGGCAGCGTGTCATTGTTGAAGCGACACTCAAGGAATGGGAATATCGTCTGAAAATTGATTACGTCATTCGCGACGAGAAAACCGGTGCGCGCATGACCAGGGGCTTTACCACGCAAGTTGCCGTTGACATGAAAACGGGTGAATTGTGCCTGATGTCGCCCACTGTTTTGTTTGAACGCCTGGGACTGAAGTGATGTGCATGCCGTTGCTGCATGATCATCGCATGGCAATCCGGGCTTGAATCGAGATGCATTAGCGGGAGAACGTTCGTGACTGACGTATTGATTATTGGTGCAGGTCCTTCGGGTGCAGTAGCGTCGGCTTTTCTGGCGCAAAAGGGTTATGACGTGCTGGTGCTGGAACGCCAGAAATTTCCGCGCTTTTCCATTGGTGAAAGTTTGCTGGCGAACAGCGCGCAGATTCTGAGTGAAGCGGGGATGCTGGACGCGGTGATGGCACGCAGCTTCCAGTTCAAGAATGGCGCCGCATTTGCGTACGACGGCATGCACACCGATTTCAATTTCGTCGACAAGGTGACGGAAGGACTGCCATTCACATTCCAGGTGCAGCGTGCCGAGTTTGATCAGGTGCTTGCCAGTGAAGCGGCGCGTTACGGCGCGAATATCCGTTATGAAGTGGAAATCACGGCCATTGATGTCAGCGGTGAACGGCCGGTGGTCACCAGCAAAACAAAGGAAGGTGTGATTGAAACCCATACACCGCGTTTCGTGCTCGATGGCAGCGGCTTTGGCCGCACGCTGCCGCGCTTGCTCGATCTGGAAAAGCCTTCCGAATTCCCCGCACGCAATGCGTTGTTCTGTCATGTGAAGGACAACACGCTGGCCGGCGCTTTTGATCGCCAGAAGATTCGCATCGGCATCAGTCCAGCATATCGCGATGTGTGGTCGTGGCTGATTCCATTTTCCAACGGCAGCTGTTCACTTGGTATTGTTGCAACCAGCGAACATCACGCCAAGTACCAGGGCACCCACGAAGAACGTTTGTGGGCCATGGTGGCAGATGAACCCATGCTAAAGGAACTGTTGTCGAAAGCCGTGATCACCAGACAACCTGCAGAAATCGTGGGCTTTTCCGCCAACGTGAAAACCCTGCATGGTCCGGGTTTCGCATTGCTGGGTAATGCCGCAGAGTTTCTTGATCCGGTGTTTTCATCCGGAGTCACTATCGCGTTGTATTCAGCGAAACTGGCAGCGCAAGTGCTGGACAGGCAGTTCCGCGGTGAACGTGTCAGCTGGCGCACTGATTTCGCCGAACCCTTGATGTTCGGTGTGGAAACCTTCCGTACCTTTGTCAACGGCTGGTATGACCTTTCATTGCAGGACGTGATTTTCGCAAGGAACAAGGACCCGAAGATTCATCGCATGATCTGTTCAGTGTTGGCTGGATATGCATGGGATCCTGCCAATCCCTACAATGGGCCGCAGTCATCACGACGCCTGCATGCATTGGCGCAGATGTGCCGCACTCGTCATTGAGAGGCCGCATTGCTTGCCGTGTGTCAAACATGGATGCGTACCTGAAGGTATGGCACGGCATGACAGGGCACAATGATACAGTCGCTTCTGCAACATACTCTGCGGGTAAAATTATTCAGGTCATGAATGAAGTTGAATTGAGCATTGATCAAGTGCTGCCTCATGCAGGCCGCATGATGCTGCTGGATGAATTGCTGTCGCACAGCGATACCGAAGTGGCCGCCGCAGTGACCATTCGTGCTGACTCAGTGCTGTGCGATGGTGTCAATGGCGTGCCTGCGTGGGTTGGTATGGAATACATGGCGCAAACCACCTGTGCCTATTCCGGTATTGCCGATGTGCGCGCCGGCATGAAACCACGGGTCAGTCTGTTGCTGGGCACGCGTTCTTTCAAAACCAGTGTGGATTATTTCCCCATCGGATCACGGTTGATCATGACATCGGAACTGGTGATGTGTGATCACGATGATCTGTCGGTGTTCAATTGCCGCATCCGCTGCCACGACCAGGAATGGGCGCGATGTGACATCAAGACCATCCGTCCCGGCAACATCCATGCATTGATCGAGGCACAACGCAATGAACAATCAGAACAGTGACGGCGACACCGTCAGTCAACCGGCGCTCAAGCTGCCGGCCTCCGGCAACAAAACGGTGCTGGTCACCGGCTCAAGCCGTGGCATAGGCCGCGCCATTGCATTCAAGCTGGCGGACGATGGCTACGATGTAGTGGTGCATTGCCGTGCGCAACGCGAGCAGGCGGAAGAGGTTGTCAAACAGATTGTGCAAAAAGGCGTCAATGCACGCATTGTGCAATTTGATGTTGCCGATCGTGCAGCCGCCGCGGCTGCGCTGACCGTGGATGTGGAAATGCATGGCGTGTACTACGGCGTGGTGTGCAATGCGGGCATCACGCGCGATGGCGCCTTTCCTGCGCTCGGTGGTGAAGAATGGGATGCCGTGCTGACCACCAATCTCGACAGTTTTTACAATGTGTTGCATCCCCTGATCATGCCAATGATCCGCACCCGCAAGCCGGGGCGCATTGTCACGCTATCGTCCGTTTCCGGCATGGCCGGTAATCGCGGCCAGGTCAATTACAGTGCTGCCAAGGCGGGCATCATCGGTGCCACCAAGGCATTGGCCATGGAGCTGGCCAGCCGCAACATCACCGTGAACTGCGTTGCCCCCGGATTGATCCGCACTGATATGATTACGGAACTGCCGCTTGAAGAAGTGCTGAATGCCATTCCCGCCAGACGTGTGGGTGAGCCTGAAGAAGTGGCCAGTGTGGTGAGTTTCTTGATGTCGCCCGGTGCTGCCTATGTCACACGCCAGGTGATTGCCGTGAATGGTGGCATGTGCTGACGGAATGGTGTTGATGAGCAGAACAGAACGACGTGTCGTAATTACCGGCTTCGGAATGATTTCCGCGCTGGGCAGCACGTGGCAGCAATTCGAACGCAATTTGCGCGACAACAAAAGCGGCATCTGCTACATGCGCGAGTGGGAACAGTACGAAGGACTGAACACTCACCTCGCTGGTCCGGTGAACGATTTCAAATTGCCGCCGCATTACAATCGCAAGGTGACGCGCAGCATGGGACGTGTTGCACAGCTTGCCACCTACGCCACCGAACTGGCGCTGATGGATGCCAATCTGCTCGATGATCCGGAAATCAAAACCGGCGCGATGGGTGTGGCATATGGCTCGTGCGCCGGCAGCACCGAAGCCATTGTGGAATTCAGTTCGATGATGACCTCGGATGCAGTGACCAATATCAATGCCACTACTTATTTGCGCATGATGCCGCACACCACCTGCGCCAATATCGGAGTGTACTTCGGCCTGAAAGGCCGCGTGATTCCCGCATGCAGCGCCTGCACTTCCGGCAGTCAGAGCATTGGTTATGCGTATGAAGCCGTGAAGTACGGACAGATTCCCATGATGGTGGCGGGCGGCGCCGAAGAGTTGTGCGCCAGCGAGGCGGCCGTGTTCGATACACTGTATGCCGCCAGTCAGCGCAATGATGCGCCCACCACCACGCCGCGTCCTTTTGATCGCGATCGTGATGGACTGGTGATTGGTGAAGGCGCAGGCACGCTGGTGCTGGAAGAGTACGAACATGCGAAGGCACGTGGTGCAAGGATTCATGCCGAAGTGGTTGGTTATGCCAGCAACTCCGATGGTGATCATTTGACGCATCCCAATACATACACCATGGAAGCCGCCATGCGCATGGCGCTGGACAATGCCGGTCTTGCGCCCGATGCCATTGGCTATGTAAATGCACACGCCACATCAACAGAGCAGGGAGACATTGCCGAATCACAGGCAACATCACGCTTATTTGGCAAGCGCATGCCCGTCAGCACGCTGAAAGGTCATCTGGGTCACACACTGGGTGCGTGTGGCGCCATTGAAAGCTGGGCTGCGGTTGAAATGATGAACAATGGCTGGTTCGCGCCCACGCTGAATCTGGAGAACATTGATCCGCGTTGCGGCGAGCTGGACTACATCGTCAATGGCGGACGCGCGCTGCAATGCGAGTATGTGATGAACAACAACTTTGCGTTTGGTGGTGTGAATACTTCGCTGATCTTCAGGCGCATTTGAAGTGACGAATGCGGTTTACTGCTTCCGGCTGTTCATCGCGTTGCGCAGTCCTTCAAATTCCGAACGCATCCACGCCTTTGCAAAACGCATCTTGCGATCCACGGTGGCGGTCGAGATTTTAAGTATTGAAGTGATTTCCTGCACCGAGTGTCCGCCAAAGTAATACAGGTCGCAGGCCTTTGAAGCCACCGGATCGAGAATCGCCAGTTGCTCCAGCGCCTCGTGCAATTCCAGCAGCAACTCGTCGCTTTCTGATTCTATCTGCAATGCTTCATCGTTGGCATCGTCAATGGAAATAGAGCGCTGCCGGTTGCGTTTGCGCTTGCGTGCATACTCAACGAGCACCCAGCGCATCTGCACTGCACAGCTTGCAAAAAAGTGCTGAGTATCTGTGTAGTCTTCGGCGCCGCGTCTCATGCGGTTCAATGCAGAATGAACCACATCGGTGGGATGCAATGTGTGTCCCTGAACTTCACGGCGCATGTAACGCCGTCCCAGTTGCCGCAGACGCTGATACAACTGTGGTGTCAGCAATGAAAATACATCGGTCTTGTCCGCGGTCAGCGTTGGCGTCCCGCGTGCATTGATGTCTTTGTCCGGTTCGGAATGGGCGTGCTGGCTAGAATCCATTGATGATTACCATTAGGTGGCCGTAAGTTGCGGAAGTCAGTCAAGACAATGCAGGAGTCAGTTTAGGAAATCGGGAACAGGTCACGAATAACGGAAAACACTGACACGGATTAAATGTGAATTGGCTGCGGTTTGCAATGTGGCTGCGATATGGCCATTGTCCGGCGCAGGCCGGTGGCGGTGCGGCGGTGCTGACAAGTTATCGAGTAATTGCAGCGAGTTACATTGCACACCTTATTATGTACAACAATTCTGTCATCTCACGACTGATACGCAATTAAGTGTTGCGGCCGCGGATGGCGGCGGGCGCCGCGCCATGATGAGGTGATTGCAGCGACTGCGATTTATTTTATCTGGTAGAACTTGATGCGCACTGCCGCAAGCCTCGACGCATCCGGCTTGTGTGTCTGATCTGTTTGTTGCTGCGTTGCTGGCGCCATTTCCAGTTCAAGCGTTGCGACAAAAGTACCGCGGGTCAGCCAGTCGTATTTTCCTTTCGGTGCTTCAAAGCGGGGCTGGAAAAAACTGCGTTCGTCTTTTGTTTGCGGTGATGTGCAGGTGAAGGACTGATTCAGTATGTGAATGATGGTGCCGTCAGCGGCACGCAGAAAGTAATCTGCTGACAACGTGCCGCATCCATTGCCAAGCCATAACTGATAATCCCAGCCGCCAGGCAATACATCGCCATTCAGTCTGGGACCGGCAATCTTGCCGCCGGTAATGGGAATGTACTGACGATGACCGAAAGCAGTATCACCTACGACAACGGGATCGCCAACAGTGACACGTTCTTCAAATACAAACTCGCTGCGCGGTAACGTATCAGCACCGGGTGGCGTGCCCAAAGGAGTCTGTGCCCATGCGCCAACACTGAACATTAGCAACATGAATGCGCAGGTCATTTTTATGCACGTAATTTCTGACTGATTCATGACGGTGATCATTTGCTGCATTCAAAATTTTCTGCGTGCTCACTGTCACCCTTGCCGGTGTACTGCGCATGTTGTGGATACGGGCACAAGGGACGGCTGCGGCCGGGAAAGTCATGACCGGTGGCGATGACAGAAGCGGGTGCTTCATTGTGTTCAACCCAGTTCACAATGGGATCAATCATGTCGAAGTGATCCAGTGTTGCAGAGCCGCCGCCGCAATGTCCCATGCCGGGTACAAGAAACAACCGGCTCCACTGTCTGACTGCATCAATGCCGCCATTGTCATCGGCAAGTTGCTGGTAGTAACGCAGTGTGTCCTGCGCAGAGAACCACGGATCGCTGACGCCGTGAAAGAAAATCAGTTTGCCACCGTGTTCATGAAATGTATTGAGTTCGGTCCAGTACGCCGTATCGCCCATCATGGCAGCAGCGTTATCTGCGGCCTGCGCTGCCTGATCAACATCCATTTTGTCAGTCGCTTGCGGTCCGACCGGGCTGCCGCCGGGATTCAACAAACCGGGTATGCCCTGTTTCTCTGCGATGCCGGTATCAAACCAGAAACCCGGATACACCTGCACACCGCGCGAATCTTTTGGTCCAGCGAATGCTTTTCTGATGGCAGTGGCTTGCTTCACTGACAGGCACTCGCTGGTTTTTTGTCCCTTGCACGCCAGTTTCATGACATCAAAACCGCAATGCACGGGATCGAAGATCATGCCGTCAACGACTCCGTCATTGCCATCGCAAGTTTTAAGCAATGAATCGATCACCAGTTTGCGATCGCTTTCCGACAATGCACGCGAGGTGATGGGTTTGCCGTTTGCATCTTTCGGCGCCACTTGATTGAGTGCAGTGGCCACCCAGCGATCAGCGAGATTGGAAAAGCTGGTGCGCATGGCGGGCGAGCCTGCAACTACGCCGTCGAAGAATCGCGGATAACGTTGTGTCATCAACATCGCTTCGCGTCCGCCGGTGGAACAGCCCATGAAATAGGAATGTTCCGCGCCGCGTCCATAATATGCAGTAACGATTTGCTTGCCGGCTTCAGCGACCTTGCCAACCGCCTGATAGAGAAAGTCCAGCGCCGCTTCCTGATCAGCAAAAAAACTGCCATCGAATCCATTGCTGCTTTGATGACCGCTGTCTGTGGTGATGACTGCAAAGCCGCGTTCGAGTGCGGGCTTGTCACCGGCGGCAACGCTGCCGATGGGTTGTGCGACACTGCCGTTGAGTCCGCCGCCGCCCTGCATCATGAAGCGGCCATTCCAGTTGTCAGGCAATGCAATGGCAAAGCCAATGGCATAGGGTTTGCCATCGTGACCGGTGCGTTGGTCGATGACGCCATCGATACGGCAATACGCGGGCAGTGTGCCGGGATATCCTGGACTGTAAGGTATGGCAGGAACCGGACCGGTCGGAATGCTGGTGGTCTTTTTGATGATGACATCCAGACCCGATGCCTTGAAGGACATCAACGATTCGCAATGGGAGGGATCATTGCCCTTGACCGTGCTGTCATCGGCGGCAGCGACATGGGTGAATGCGAGTAACACCGCCAGTGCACAGCCTTGAACGACAAAGCCGCGCAGGTCCATTGATTTGAAGTGCATGATAAACCCCGCAGGTGCTGATTATTGGTATCGCCGTAACGATGTTGTCAGGTAATGCAGTAAAGCACTGGTGTTCAGCACTTCAATGCATGGGCGCATTCATTGTATGAATTTTTGCGTTGCATGATAGATATCCATTTTGCCATGCATTGATATCAATATGCCATGCCACGCGATTTCCGGGCCGCGAGTGGCTGCTTGAGTACTCTCTTGGTATTTTCCCTCTTCTGCTACCATGCCGTGCATCGTACAACTTGAAAACCGGCATCATGAACAAGTTCCATTTGATCAGAGTGATGATTTTTTCTGCGTTGATCCACATCAGCATGCCATTGTATGCGGCAACGGGACTGGATGTTCATGGCCAGTTGCACGCAGTTGTGCCACCGGCATCAAATGATTTTGCATTTGTGCGACTCGATGACGGTGTGCAGTTTCGCATTCATGATGTTGTAAAGAATGTTGTCTTCTATGGTCCCGATACGGTACGCGTCAACTCAAACCTCGGGATGGTCTACACCGCGCAACCCAGCCTGGTCGTCGTTGCAAAGCCTGCGCATGTTGCATTCACTGTTGAACAGTCCGCTGACTCGGTTTCTATTGTTTCAGACAAACTGCGCATCAAAGTATCGCGACGAACGGGTGCGCTGACCTTCTTCAAAGCGGATGGCGGTTTGCTATATCAAGAACAGGAAGATCAACCGCAGTCCATCAAGAAGAAGGAGATATCTGCCGCGCCGACATATGAAGTAAGTCATTCATTCCAGCTTCAACCGGATGAATCAATCTATGGACTCGGGCAGTACAACACGCCCTATATGGATTATCGCGGCAAGGATGTGTTGCTGGTGCAAACCAACATCGGGATTGTGGTTCCCTTCATGATCTCCACACGGCGCTATGGAATCATGTGGGACATGTATTCCAAGATGACGTTCAAGGACTATGCTGGCGGTTCGACCTTATGGGCCGAAAGTGCACCGGCTGGTCTGGATTATTACTTCATCGCGGCACCGACAATGGATGGCGTGATTGCAGGTTATCGTAACCTGACGGGTGTTGCGCCCATGTTTCCCAAAGCCGCGTTTGGATTGTTCATGAGCAAGGAACGCTACAAGACGCAGGATCGTCTGGTGGAAGTGGTGAAGAATTTTCGTCAGGATCATTTTCCCATCGACTATATCGTGCAGGACTGGCAATACTGGGGTGGCAGTGATGGCACATGGAGTGGCATGACCTGGGACAGGCAGCGCTTTCCCGATCCGGTCTCGCTGACCAGAACATTGCATGATCAGTTGCATGTAAAGCTGATGGTGTCCATCTGGCCGTCCATTGGCAACGATACCGGACTGGCGCATGCACTGGATGCAAAAGGGTTGCGCTTTACTCCGTTGCACTGGATATCAAAGCAGGCGCGTATCTATGATGCCTTCAGTTCCGAAGGCCGTGATATTTATTTCAAGTACATCAAGAAGGGCTTGCTGGATGCCGGTGTTGATGCTTTGTGGATGGATGGCACTGAAGTGGAAGTGGGCGGTGCATGTCATGATCCCAATGAAGTTGAACGCGACATCAAGAGTCTTGGCAACAATGCAATGGGCGACTTCACGCGCTATCTCAATGTGTACAGTCTGTTGACCACCAGGGGCACCTACGAAGGCGAACGGGCCACCAGTGATAAACGGGTATTTACGCTGACGCGTTCCGCGTGGGCAGGGCAACAACGTTATGCAGCGATGCCGTGGTCCGGCGATACCACGGCAAGCTGGGAAACATTGCACGCGCAGATTGCCGGTGGCATCAACGTGGCAATGGCGGGCTTGCCGTACTGGACACAGGATACGGGCGGATTTTTCGTCAACTATCCCAAAGGCGAAAAGAATCCGGAATATCAGGAGCTGTATGCGCGCTGGAACCAGTTCGCCGTATTCAACCCTGTGTATCGCATTCATGGAACAAACATTGAACGCGAACCGTACTTGTTCAAGACAACGGCGCCCGGGTTGTATCAATCGTTGCGTGATGCGGCCACCTTGCGTTATCAATTGTTGCCATACATCTATTCACTTGCCTGGCAAACCACTGCGCATGGTTACACCATGATGCGCGGTTTGCCGCTGGATTTTCCCGATGATCTCAAAGCCCGCAAACTGGATGATGAATTCATGTTTGGCCCCGCATTTCTGGTTCATCCAGTGACGCATGCGATGTATCACATCAGCGCGCCGCCATTGAACACCATTCCCGCGGATGTGCTGCAAACTCCAGATGGTAAACAGGGTCTGGAGGTGCAGTACTTTTCAGGACTGGATTTGAACACACCGGCGGGCAGGACAATTGATCAAACGGTGGAACATTCATGGCCCGGTGCGCCATTGGCGAATCCGCCACCCGGATTAACCAGTCTGGAAAATTTTTCTGCACGCTGGCAAGGCGTGCTGATTGCACCGGAAGACGGTGAATACGAAATCGGCATGGAATACGACGATGGCGGACGGCTTTATCTTGACGGCAAGTTGTTGCTGGAAGACTGGAGCTTTGGCATGAAACGTACCATGAGCACCAAAGTGCGTTTTACGAAAGGACAACGCGTGTCATTGATCGCTGAGTTTCATCAAGGCACGGGCAATCGCTTTTTCAGACTCGCATGGCGCACACCCGCCCAGCAGGCATTGCTGTCAGCAGAAAAGAAAGAGGTGGATACTTCAATAAGCACGTACCTGCCTTCAGGCGTTGATTGGTATGACTACTGGACCGCACAACGTTATACAGGCGGCGAAGCAGTTACCGAACATTATTCATTGACTACATGGCCGCTGTTTGTGCGGGCGGGTTCCGTCATACCAATGGGACCGTTGTTGCAATACGCCACCGATCAGCCGCAAGCGCCGTATGAAATACGAATTTATCCCGGCGCCAATGCAACATTCACATTGTACGAAGATGACAATGAAACTTACGCTTATGAAAAAGGACAACGCGCAACGTATGACCTGAAGTGGGACGATGCAACCCGAACCATGAGAGTAGGGCGGCGTCATGGTTCATTCCCAGGCATGGTGACTGCTCGAGACCTGAAGTTCGTACTGATGGATGCGCAGGCCAAGCCATTAACCGCCACGCAAAAAATCATTCGTTATTCCGGCGCACCTGTGGTGGTGAAATTTGATCAATGAAATTTGCGGGCCTAAGCAGTCAAGGGTTGGATAGGCTGACATTCATCGGGGAGCAAGTTGCTCAATATTGTGCGTCGCAAGCATGCTTGGCGAATTGGAAATGCACCCAAACGAAGTGTCCCAATGAGACTCGGCGGCAAAAGTTGAATTAAATTTTGATGTCGATGTAAAACGCTATTGTAAATGTCATTGGTGCCATGATAGCGTGTATATAGATAGTCAATTAATAACACTTATTTCAACTCTGTCTGTCAAATGGAGACAAGGTCATGTCGGGTTTTGTGCTTCGCGCGATGTGTGCCGTTTCGGCATACCACTATTTCCTTGTAAGTCTCTAATATCCGCCGCTGGGCAGTTGTGTCGGCGGTATTAATGCTGTTTCAAATAATTGAAGTTGAGGGAAGGGAGCTATGTCAGTGTCAAATATCTTCAGGAAAAAATTGCCCTTTGCATTTTTTCTTTTGTTGTTATTCATGACGAGTGGTTCGTCTGTTGATGCATCGAATACAGTGACTTACACCTACGATGCATTGGGTCGTCTTACATTTGTCAACGATCCGTTGAATGGCAATCGCGATTACGATTACGATGGAGCGGGTAATCGATTGCTGGTATCAGTTGGCACCGCGAATGATGCGGCGGCGGAACCCGGTTCGCCATCGTTGCCTCCCGCACCCACCGGACTTTTCTCTACTCAAAACTCCATGTGCTCTTGGCAGGCAAGCTGGTCAGCTGCTGCTGGCGCGACGAGCTATAACTTTCAGGACGTAAGCGGCAACCACGTACTAACAGTGACCAGCACGCAAGTGGTCTATGGCTTTAGTTCTTGCAGCATTACCCCATCGTCTGAAAAACCGAAATGGGTGCAGGCATGTGGTCCGAGTGGCTGCAGCGTCAAGGCCTACTTTCCTTAAAGGATATCAAGATGAAAACAAATTTTTTAATTGTGCGCGTATTACCTATTGCACTCGGTTTTCTGTCTACACTGAGTCTGTACGCAGCAGATATCGAGCCACCACATACGCAAGTGATTGATAAGAATGGCGTCAACATGGCGAATGGTCAAGTATCTTATAGTTTGAATACGGTCAGCATAGGTGGTGCAATGGGGTTGTCCCATAGTGTGTCGGTGATCGCCAACGATTTCAATTTCATCCACAATAAAGGATTTCAAGATAAATATTTTGGGGAAGCTCGCAACGTCACACTGTCGACCGCTGTGGGATTTACGCCAGCGAATGTATTGCGTGTCTATGATTTTTTAGGGTCTGCAGATTTCGGATACTACCTGAACGGCGTCCTTCAACAAAGCGATGCCTGCCCGTCCGCCGGTTGCGCATATGTGTCAATGGGGGATGAGCGCCAGATATTGGAAATCACTAGCACCGCTAGCGACGTTGCCAATGGCAATACTATTCTCAGTTGGACTCATCCTGATGGGACGGTGTCCCGCTTTAGCAACGGATTGCTGGCAGACGTCACCTATCCCAATGGATTTGTGATTAAAATATGGGCTGGAGGAATGGGTGTCACCACCAATACAGGCTTTCAATTGAAAGCGCTATATCCGCCAGATAATCGACCATTAGACAAAAAAGACGTGCCAAAGTGCATGTCGGTAACGGCAACTGGTGCGTCCCCAACTCCCTGCTTGCGAAACGCACCAGATGCGGATTCAGCTGGTTGGGCGCGGGATAACCCCAAGTACATAGTAGGAATCAACAATGCATATGAATATTGCATCCCAACTGCAACTGATTGCTCACTGACTCGAAGCTGGCCTAAGGCCACATTCAATTGGCCGGCTGGCATGCCAAAGACAATGTTCATAGGTACCACCAGCATGAATGTCATAGATGCCAAGGGACAACAAACGACGTTTTTCTTCAATACATATGATCTGGCCAAACTAGGTTCAGTCGTAAAGGAAGGCTATGTCGCTAATATAGAGTTTTCTCCGCGACTAGTAGGTGTCGCGCCTTATGGTTCTACGCAGGTATATACCTATGATTTCAAAAACGTGTGGTCGATTCCAACTTGCATTGATACCAGGATGACTGACGTGTTGGTCCAGAGTTTTGGTTGTTGGGATTATCGATTGCAAAACGCGGGTGTAGTTGTAAGTGCAACAAAAATGGGAGTGACTACTGGTTATGATATGAATGAACCTTATTACAGCGACATGATGAATACTGCGCCAAGAGGTTCGACAAATGGTATTTCTCAAGTTCAAATTCACGGCCACGTAAGCGGTACAACGGGTGCGTTGTACTACGTATATACGGATGATGGCACGTATACATTTGAAGCCTCGCCAAGAAACTTTGTGACACAGTTTGATAATAACAATGGACCAAGCGCCAGTTACACTTATACACGTGGAAATTTATCAAAAATTTCATATTACAACGGAGATACCACCATTGAAGCCAATTATCCGAGTTCCTGCGATACAACCACAAGAAAAACGTGCAATCAAGCCACATGGATCAAAGATGCGAAAAATAACTATACCTATTACTGGTATCACGCACCCTCGGGTCAGGTGGCCAGCATCAAGTATCCGCCGAATAAACATGGTGTCTCACCACAAGTACGGTATGAGTATACGCAGCTTTCTGCTCATTATTACAATGGTGGTAGCAGCAAGATCACGGGCTTACCCATCTGGATGAAGACAGCGGAACGCACCTGTATCAATAGCAGTACAACCTACGATCCGAGTACGGGTGTCGGTTCTTGTAATAATGGCAACACCGACGAGGTGGTGACGCGTTACGAGTACAACAACGATAATTTATTGCTGACCGGGATGACGGTAACTGCATGGGATGCTGCGGGTGGTGTATTCAAAACATTGCGCACCTGTTATCAGTACGATATTTATGGCAACCAGATCGGCAAGACGCAACCCAACGCCAACTTGAGCAGTTGCAATTAGGGAAGAAGCATCATGAAAACAATCATTAATATCAAAGTTGCAAGTCTTCTTGTTGCAGCATGGATAAGCCTCTGCGTTATCAATGCGCATGCCGCACAATCTGAAACGCCGTACATGACCGCTACACGTTACAACGTTGCAGGGCAAGTAACCGGTACTATTGCGCCGGATCCCGATGGCAGTGGGCCACTGCGTTTACTGGCGACCCGAAATACTTATGATTCGACGGGGTTGTTGATCAAGGTTGAACAAGGACAATTGAGTAACTGGCCGGATGAAACAGTGGATGTTGCGTTGTGGGCCAGCTACCGCTTTAGTGGGTCCAATATCTTTAGCACCACACTCATCAGCTACGATAGTTACGGCAGAAAGACACAAGAGCTGGGAATTGGCCGCGACGGTGTGACCGCCGAGTCGGAAGTCGAATATAGTTATGACACGGCCAATCACGTGCTATGCAAGGCCGTCCGCATGAGCAAGCCCACCTTCAGCCAAACTTATGTCGATGCCTGCACGCAGCGTTCCCGCGATTCCACTCAGCCGGATCGAATTTATCGTTACACATACGAAAATGTATTCGATCAGGTGCTGACGGAAGAGCGTGGAGTGGGAACCCCGCTTGACGAAGTCTATGTCACTAATACCTATGCAAGCAGATTACTTAGTACTCAAACCGACGCCAGGGGATTTCTAACGAGGTATGCCTATGATTCCTATGGCCGATTATGGCGACGTTATTACCCTGACCCTACAACAAGTGGCATCACTAATTACAATGACTATGATCAATATACTTATGACGCCAACGGCAATGTACAAACTGAACGCAAACGCAATGGCAAGACCATTACTTACAGTTACGATGCCGACAATCATCTGATCACCAAGGACCTGTCCGATAACACCTATTCACCGGATGTGTACTACGATTACGATGCACGCGGCTTGATACAGCATGCGGCGTATGGCAGCGACAGTGGTGCGGGCATCTACACTACTTACGATGGCTTTGGCCGCATCGCCACCAGTACCGATACTATGGGTGGCGTATCACGCACATTGAGTTATCAGTACGACAATAACGGCAATCGTACCCGCATGACCCATCCGGATGGCAATTACTTCCAGTATGGGTTTGATGGCCTGAACCGGCTGAATGTCATCTGTGAGAATGCCGCATCGTGTGCCAATCCCAGTACGGCATCACTGCTCACGGCCACTTATCAAACGAATGGTAGTTTAAGCTACGTCGCGCGCAACGGCACGGTATCGGTCTCCTCCATTACGTTGGACAATGCTAATCGTGTTCTAACCTTAACGCATGATCTAAAAGGTACGGCAGACGATCTAACCAATACATTCGGCTACAACGCAGCCAGTCAAATCACTCAATTGACTCAAAGCAATACCACGTACAGCTATCAGGGCAATGACAACAAGACGGGTGCCTACGCACCCAATGGATTGAATCAATATAAAACTATTAACGGCGTCAGCATCGGTTACGACCCCAACGGCAATGAAACCAGTGATGGCACCAATACCTACACCTATGACATGGAGAATCATCTGGTCACCGTCAGGGGTGGCGTTCCTGCGGATATTGTTTATGATCCAATGGGCAGATTGTTCCAGGCCACGATCAGTGGCACGACGACTCAATTTCTGTGGGATAACAATGCGCTGGTGGCAGAATACGTTAACGGCGCGATGAGTAAACGTTACGTACATGGCGACCAAGTGGATGACCCGCTGGTTCAATACAACGGTACCGGCGTAGGGGTGGGCTCCCGACAATACCTGTACGCAGATCATCAGGGCAGCATCATTGCATTGAGCGACAACAACGGTAATGCGATCACCAAGTACAAGTATGATAACTATGGTATCCCAGGCAACACCAGCGACTACCGGTTTGGCTACACCGGACAGTTGTGGTTCAAGGCACTCAAGCTGAATTACTATAAAGCCCGATGGTATTCGCCGTATCAAGGTCGGTTCATGCAGACCGATCCGATCTTTTACGCAGATGATATGGATCTATATAGTTACGTTGGGAATGATCCGATGGATAATATAGACCCTTCCGGGTTAGATAATTGTGAAGTAATAACACCAGACGGAACAAAGAAGTTACCAAATTGTGTGGGCGACAAAGATGCTGATCCACAATCTGCTGAAGATAAGGAGAAGAATGATCAATTGGATGAGTTGGTAGTTGAGGGGAGGAGAAAACATAAGGGAAGCGGACCCGACCTGCATCGAGGCGTACGTAAACCGGGAGAAGTGGCGTTCAAGATTGTGAATGGCACCTTACAGCCGCTTACATTAGTCTCGACCAAAATACTGACATGTCCTCATAATGTGAAAGTTGAAGAGCACACGCTCAATCGAACTGAAATAAATGGAGCGGATGCTATTGGACACACTCATGGAACAGATATCCAAAGTGGTATAGGCCCTGATGATACCAGTACAGCTCGAGCTGCGGGCATGTCTGCGTACGTTGTATATGACTCCGGAATTAGCGTTGTAGAGAAAGTTGGTGGTAAGTATCGAGCGCGAGTAGTTATTGGTTCATGGGGTGACACAGGTAAATTCGGAGTGCAGTCTATGATTAATGAACTAAATCAGGGTAGTACTGGACATGGTGCTGAAACACAAGGCTGCGAATAATATGTCGTTTAGACCGATCTTAACTGCGCTAATTATTATGTTTCTATTGTGCGGTTGTAACTCTCAACAGCCTAAATCAATGACAATTGCACATGATGACTTGAGGCTCAGCCTAGATGAGCTAAGAGCGATATTGCAATCGTCCAAAAAAGATGATTCCAGTTTTGACTGGAAACAAGTAATTACAGTCGAAGGGCAAATAAACATGAAGCGGCGTGGTCAACAATTCTTGTTGTTGGGAGACGGTTGTTTGCAGTTGGTTATTCCCAATAATATAGCGGAAAGGTATAAGGCTGGTAATTTCACTGCGCGTATAAGCGGCATTCTAGAATTAATACACCGCAATAGTGATGGTATATATCCGTGGTATTCGATTAATGGAATTAAGGTGTATCCTTACTGCACATTTGCGCCTGGAATATATCTTATAGTGTCAGAGATTCGTCCAATTAGAGCGCGGTAGGTTGGGCTGAATCTTCGAAGCCCAACAATCAAACCGGATCAGACTAACACCGCTACAGTTATGTGGGTATCGACAACAAGACCGGCACCTTCTGTGTGCTGCTCAATCACTTCAACAGGTTCGCAGGAATCGCCTGCAAACCGCCACGCAGCACATAAGAATGAAATCCGCGCTCCGACAAAATATAGGCGGCGGCAGAACTGCGTCGGCCGGTATCGCAATAACAAATGTAGTTAAGCTTGCGGTCCAGCGTCTTGAGTTTCAGGCGCATGAAGTACAGCGGAATATTGACGGCACGTGGCAAGCGTTTGTTTTCAAATTCCGAAGGCAGGCGAACATCCAGCCATACTGCACCTTGTGCTGCCAGCTTTTGTGCCTGCGCTACGTCTACATATTCGAGTAATGGTTCATTCAGCAGCGACTTGAAGTCTTCCTTGTTCAGGCGCATCAAGGACCCATCGGTGAGCATGGTGACGTTGGCATTGCGTTTGGCGTCGGAGATCAGGGCTTCTTCGCCAAATGATTCACCAATGCCCAATTCGGCGAGTTTTACGCCATCCTTGTTCAGTGGCGTGTCGCGCGTCACCAGGCACTTGCCCTTGACGATGACATAGAAATAATCGCCTTCATCGCCTTGTTTGATGATGATCTCGCCAGTGCGAACATCCACGCGCTGCATGCGCATGAAAATGGCCTGAATGTTGGCCGGAGGAACTTTGTGAAATGCTTTGGTCTGCAGCAGGGCGGTCATCCAGTCATCGCCATCGTCGGCTACCTCGAGCAATTTACCCGTCGCGCCAAGTTCACCCACTTCATATGATCCGGTTTGATCCCAGGTCAGCATCACGTCGAGTAAGTCGCTGTCGATGACCAGCAATTCTATTTTGTTCGAAGCCACCACCGCCGTGTGCCGGCGCGGCATGTTTTGCGAGAGCGGATTGCGCGCTTCCGGCGTGCCGCCACGGACGATGCCAACAGATTCGCCGTTTTGCAGTAATTCAACCACGCCAGTCAGCGCGGTAGGTTGGGCTGAGTCTTCGAAGCCCAACAATCGAGAAGATCAATGATGGGCAGGTGGAGTATTGGGAACACTGAGTCCTATGTCGCAAGGGTTGCAGGGATAAGTTGCAGGGATAAAAGGAGGGGTTGCTGTGCGTTATCGCAGCCCTGCGTTAAACAATAGCCTACTGTCCACCCACCTTGGCGATCATGTTCCACATGGGCAGGAACACGCCCAGCGCGAGTATCAACACCATGCCGCCGACAAAGATGATGAGAATGGGTTCGATGGCGGCGCTGAGATTCTTGAGTGCGTAGTCCACTTCGCGTTCATAGAACTCGGCCACTTCATCCAGCAGTTCTGCGAGTTCGCCGGTTTCTTCGCCGACGGTCATCATCTGCAACACCAGGGGCGGAAACATTTCCACACCGGCCGCGGCACGGCTGAGCGGATCGCCGCGTTCCACGGCAAGGCGCAGACGATTGATGCGATCAGCCATGAATTCGTTGCCGGATGATTTGGCGATGACATTCAGCGTCTGGATCATGGGCATGCCTGCCGTCAATGAAATCGACAATGAACGGCTGACGCGCGCAAGAATGGCTTGATGCGTGAGCTTTCCCAGCACGGGAATTTTCAATCGCCATTCATCCCATTGAAAACGTCCGCGTGGTGTGCGCAGATATTGACGCACGCCAAAGACAATGGCAGCGATGCCCAATAACACCACGTACCAGTAATGCTGTGCAAATTCCGACACTCCCATGATGATGCGCGTGGGCAATGGAATGTCGTTACCCAGCGCGCGGAACAGCGGGGCAAATCGCGGAATCACGAAGGTGGTGAGAATGCCGATGGCTACCGCAATCACCACCATTACTATAATGGGATAACGCATTGCAGATTTTACACGCTGCTGTGTCTGCTGATCCTGTTCAAGGTATTCGGCCATGCGTTTGAAAGAAGTCTCCAGCGTACCGGTGGATTCGCCGACGCGCACGATGCTGATGTACAGCGGTGGAAAAATATCGGGGTGCCTTGCAAAACTGGAAGCAAGATCGCGTCCTGATTCCAGGCTGGCAAGTATGTCTTCCATTGCTTCACGCAGAATGGTGTTGTGCGTGGACATGGCGAGGCTGCGCATGCCGCGCAACAATGGAATGCCCGCCTTGGTGATGGTGAACATCTGCCGCGAAAACAACACCAGATCGGCAATGGTGGGCTTTCCTGCGCCAATCATTTTTGAAAAGCGCGACAGATCAATGTCGTTGCTGGCGGCGAGTGCGGTGATTTCCACTGGTGTAATGCCGCCATTCAACAATCGCGCAGCAACATTGTCGGCCGTATCGCCATCAAGACGGCCGGTTATCAGTTCGCCGCGCGCGGAACGGCCTTTGTAACTGTACATGGGCATCAGGCACGCTCTTGCCGCAGATGTTGTTCAGTCAGCGCATCGGCGAGCAATGGATCATCACTTTCTTCCACGCCGCTGGTGACACCAATGGCTTCGCTGATGGTGGTAATGCCTTGTGCAGCCAGTTGTATCGCGCTTTGCGTCAATGAAATGAATCCGGGACGACTGCGTGCGGCGGCTGCAAAGGCGATGGAATCATTGCGACGAATGGCATCAGTCAGGCCGCGATCCAGCTCCAGCAATTCATACACGGCCACGCGGCCGCGATAACCGGAGAGGTTGCAATAACTGCAACCATCGCCTTGCTGGAACTGCATTCCGTTCAGCGATGAACCCACCTGTGATTGCAACCATGCAAGCTGGTGTTCATCCGGTTCCACCGGATGCGCGCAGTTGTCACACACGCGGCGCACCAGACGCTGTGCGACCACGCCATGCAATGCCGTGGCAATCATGAATCCCGCCGCGCCCATGTCGAGCAGGCGATTCACTGTGGAAATGGAATTCATCGTATGCAAGGTTGAAAACACCAGATGACCGGTGATGGCGGCGCGCAAACCGATGTCCACGGTTTCCTGATCACGCATTTCACCGATGAGAATGATGTCCGGATCCTGGCGCAATGTGGTACGCAACACACGCGCAAAGTCCAGACCGATTTTCTGATTCACCTGAACCTGGTTGATACGATCAAGACGGTATTCAACCGGATCTTCAACCGTGATGATTTTTGTGTCAGAGCGATTGAGATAATTGAGTGCAGAGTACAGTGTGGTGGTCTTGCCGCTGCCGGTGGGGCCGGTGACCAGCAGCATGCCGGCGCTGCGTTCGATCAATGCACGGAAACGCTCCAGCATTCTTTCCGGCATGCCCAGTTGTTCCAGCGTCATCAGGTTGGCGGATTGATCCAGCAAACGCATCACCACCGATTCGCCGAATTGCGTGGGCATGGTGGACAGACGCACATCAATGGATTTGTTATTGACCTTCACGGAGAAACGGCCGTCCTGCGGCAGGCGCTTTTCGGCAATGTCGAGTCCGCACATCAGTTTCAATCGTGTGACCAGTGCGCCCGCAACGCGACGGCCGTCAATGTTCTGTTCCTGCAGCACACCATCAATGCGTTGCCGCACGCGCAGTGCATTCTCGCCGGGTTCAATGTGCAAGTCCGATGCGCGCAACTGGATGGCATCGTGAAACATGGTTTGTATCAGGCGGATCACCGGCGCATCAGCGGAACCGTCTTCAACCGCAAGATGTTCAATGTCGATATCACCATCGCGCAATTCGTCACGCACTTCCTGTGCAATCGACGCGATTTCATCGGTGCGGCGATACGCGGAGTCGATGATCTTGAGCAGATCGCTTTCTTTCACCAGTGCCAGACGCAATGGTTTCTTCAATCGCGTTACCAGTTCATCGTAAGCAATCAGGTCAGTGGGGTCGGCCATGCCCACCAGCAGACTGCGTGCATCGGCCTGCAACACCAGCGCGCGAAAACGGCGGGCCAGGGCTTCGGGCAGCAATTGCACCGTGGCCGGATCCAGTGTGGCCTGCTTGAGATCGACGAATGGAATTTTCAGATGCTGTGCCAGTACTTCCTGCAATGTTTCATCGCGCACCAGATTCATTTCGGTGAGCACGCGGCCGAACTTGTGTCCGGTGCGTTTCTGTTCCGCCAGAGCACTGGACAGCTGTTCTTCGGTGATGATGCCGCATTCAACCAGCAACTCACCGAGACGGACTTTTTTTCTGCGTGGATCGTTCATGTGTTGGTTAGTCAATGTAGTTCATGTTCATTCACTGCAAATGACCCTGCTTCTTCAGCTCATCAATGCGTGCAGTGGGTTCATCCACCAGTGCCTGCCAGTCGCCATCGTCAACCACCTGGGGGCGCAGCAGTATGACCAGCTCGACCGTCTTCGATTGCTTGCGTTCGCTGCGGAACAATTTGCCGAGCAAAGGAATGTCGCCCAGCAACGGCGTTTTATATGCCTGATTCTCGCGTGTTTGCCGCATCAAGCCGCCGATGACAATGATCTGTCCGCTCTTGGCGCGCACCATGCTGTCGGATTCGCGAATCTGGCTCAGTGCCAGCGGCAAGACATCAGTCTGGTTGCCTGCGGAAAGCGTGGTGATCTGATTGGTGACTTCACTCACGGCCGGATGAATGTGCAACAGCACATGGCCGTCATCACTGATCTGCGGTGTGACATCGAGTGCCACACCCGAGAAAAATGGTGTCAAGTCTATCTGCTGGCTGCTGGTGGTCGCGGTACCCGTCGTTGTGTTGTTCTCCACACCGGTGACATAGAACTGGTCCGAACCTGCCTTGATGATGGCTTTCTGGTTTTGCAATGTGGCCACACGCGGACTGGAGAGCACATGTGTTTGACCCTGCGAACCCAGCAATTCAATAAACGAATTGAAGTCTGCAGTGTCCGCCGCAAGCGTGATGGCGCCGCCCAGTGTTGAATTGATCAGTCCGTTCACCGGATTGCCGGGGCCCACGGTAATCGGGTTGCCTGTGGGTGTCAGCGGATTGGTATCGAATCCGCCGGGTGGCGCAGACTGACCGATGAAGTAATGGCTGGCGCCGCGTTGAATGATGGCGCCCCAGTTGATGCCTGCCTGATAGGCATCATCCAGTTCCACTTCGATGATCTTGGCTTCGAGCACCACTTCGCGGGTGACTGCATCCGCCGTTCTGTGGATGTAGTCCGATGCATCACGCAATTCGTCGGGCATGGCACGAATGACAATCACGCCCGATTGCGGATTCACAACGACATTGCGGCCGGGCTTGTCACCGACAATGGCCTTGAGATCGCTGGTCACTCCTTTCCAGAAATCGGAATCGTTGCGTGTTTCCACCGCCGTACCGCTGACATCGACAACGGGCTTGCCATTCTGGTCTGTGGTGGCAGTGGGCGTGGTGCTGGCTGCGGCATTGGCGCCGTATTGCGAATTGTTACCCTGTGTAACCTGACCGGAACTGATACGGGTTTTGGAAACACCGTAGCGCTGCATGTCGAGATAGTTGAGATGAAAGATGCGTGTCTGGATCGCCACCGGCAGGATCATGTAACCGTTGGCGATGCGGCGATAGTCATAACCATACAGGTCACGCGTTGCATTCAACACTTCTTCAATGGTGACATGCTTCAATGACATGGTGATGCGTCCGCTGACGTCGGGATGAATCAGCATGTTCATGCTGGTGCCTTCGGTCAGTCCTTCAAAGAAGGCACGTGCCGGTGCATCGGTGACTTCCACATCAAAGCGTGCTGCCGCTGATGCATCATTGCCTTGTGCTGCGGGTGTTTGCGCATTGGTGCCTGCTGACAGCAGCAGCAACATTGCAAGAGACAGGGATTTGACGAAGTTCATGGCGTGTCCTCGTGTGACGCAGCATCGCGCCGCACTTGCAGGGTCGAATGAGGCAGTTGCGCCACATCGCTGTGGCCGTTGCGCGAATAACGCACTTCATAACGGGAAATGTTTTCAATCACGGCATTGCCCACGTGATCACCTTGATGAACCACAATGCCATTGACAATGGCCCAGGCCGTGGTGTCAGTGATGACAATGGCTTCCACGTGAATCAGCGAAACAGGTTTGTCGTGCACGGGCGCTGTTGCCGGACGGGTGGGGTCCGACAACGATCCATCAGCACTGGCCTTGCATGTCAGCATGACGATGAACATCGCCATCGGTATGACAAGCAGCTTGACGGGCATCGTCGTGATCATTGGTGTATTCATACGCCCATCCATGTGTCATCAAGACTGAGGGTGCTCATTTCAATGCGCACACGATTGACAGGATAATGCTTTGTTTCCAACTCCAGTTCATTCCAGTACACATGCCACTTCATGGTTTCCAGCGCCTTCAGATACGCGACGATGTCGGCATAATTGCCTTCCACCACCACTTCCAGTGGATGCACAAAGGGTCCGCTTTTTTGAGTGCTTACTGCATTGCCCGCAGGCGCCGATGTATCCACCAGTGGCGTCACCGGCAGGTTGCGCAGACTGATCAGTGTCAGTCCATGCTGTTGCTGCAATACATCGCGTACCACCTGTGCCATGTGTTGTGGCGGAATCATGCCCGCGATGGTGGTTGATAGTTGATTGTCGATATCCGCAAGCTCCGACTGTGCGGTTTTTATTTGCGCCAGCGCCGTATTGGTGGGTCCCATGGCTTCTTCCATCGCCTGCGCCGTGTTGCTCATGTCAGTGGATATTCCGTCCAGTTCGTCCTGCAATGCTTTTTCCCGTGCTGTCAATGGTTGCATCAACACCATGTTCCACAACAGCAGCAATACACCCAATGCTGCAACGCTGATCAACGCGCGCTCGCGCATGGTCATGGCATCGAATTTCGATGCGTACTTGTAGATCTGGGACATATCAAGCTGAATGTTCATGATTGTCCATCCTGATCAGTACTGCCGGATGCATTTGCCGGTGCGCCGCCGGCATCAGTTGCGGTGTCGCCGGCATTGTCACTGCTGCTATTGCTGTCGGCATCATTCTGGGTGGTGGAGGGTTGCGCATCAGCAGCATTGTCCGGTTGTGCCGGTGTGGCAATAATGCGTGTGGCATGAAATTCAATGGTGGATGCACTGGAATGCACTGCATCCTCAGCATTCTTGCGTTCAATTTCAAACTGATTGATGCGTGTGCCACGCAATGCTGGTTCAGCAGCAAGATTGTTGATATATCGTGGAATCAGTTCTGCATTGATGGCGCCGCCACCCAGGCTTTCAACACCATTGTCGCTGCCTAATGCAATGTGATTCAGCCACATGCCATCGAGGTGCTGATTGGCCAGCGCCACCAGACGTTCGCTGAAACCGCTGTCACCGCCAGCCGCGCCAACGCGCAGCAGTTGCAAGGCACGGCGATGATCAGCCAGTGTGGTGTTCAATGTCTTCAACTGTGCCTGCAATTGCGGCAACTGTTTTGGTGTGGCATTGGCGGCGTTCAAGGTCAGCAGCGCGGTCTGTTTTTCCTGCTGCGCACGTGTCTCATTAACGTGCTGTGCAAGTTTGTTCACCGCGTGCAATCCATAAGAATAAGTGGCAATCAGCACTACCATGATCGCCGCCAGTGCGATGGATACCGTGCTGGCTTTCAGCAATCTGCTGCCGTGCACGACCACCGGCTGGTAAAGGTTGATCTGCTGTTGTATCGCGTGCGCGCTCATCAATGTCCACCTTGTGAGTGACGCAATGCCGCGCCCAGTGCGATCAGTCCCGGCCAGCGCGTGTCGATTTCAATGTCGGGCGCCACTTCAAAGTAACGTTCGACTTCGAATATCTCGATGTTGAGGTTGATCTCGTTCTTCAATGCGCGCACCAGTTGCTTGGTGCGCGGTTCGCTGGGTGCAATCACCAGATCGTGAATGGCGGGCTGATCGAAATGACTTTCGTAGTAATCCACCGAGCGTTGTATCTCCAGCGCCAGTGCGCCGGCATCAATGTCACTTCCTGATCCATCGAGGTCGATATCATCGCGTTTCATCAGATCGATGCGGCGCGTGACATACAACACACCCTTGCGGGTAATGATCAACTGCGCGAAGTCATCGCCCAGTGCGATCATTGCCACGCCTTTTTCGTCCTGCGGCAGCAGTGCAGAAAGATTGCGCAGGCACAGTTCGGGGATGTCGATGACATCAAAGCCGCGCGCGCGGTGTTCGAGCAGGTTGACGATTTTGCTGACCGCATCGCTGCGCGCGGCAATGGCAAACTTCATGTTCAGTTGTGTACGCCGCGGCGAAGCAGGGACATCGAATACATCCACTGTGGCGTCTTCCACCGGAAAGTTGACAACATCGCGCATCTTCCAGCGTATGGCGGAACGCAACTCATCGGCGGGCACATCCGGCGCTTCAACTTGTACCAGCTGGTAATCATCATTGCCAATGACGCCGCTGACAGGTGCATGCGCCAGTTGTGATCCCTGTATCAACGCAGAGAGGATATGTTCCGGCTTGACTTCAGCGCTGGGATGAATGCCGCAATGCTTGAGCAACGGATTGGCATTGGGTTGACGGCGCACAATGGCCAGCGCAGTCTCACGCTCGCCCGGCGTGATACCAACGCGCCAGCCTGATTGCTGCTTCTTCTTGAACAACGTGAATGCCATTACATTTTCCGGTGAATCTTGCTGTACATGCCATGCAGGCACGCCGCAGGAACGGTGTTCCGCTTGAGGAAATTAACGGTCAAATCAGCGGAAACTTGATTTAAGTGAAGGCGGCAAGAATTTGCCGCAATTCATCATGGCAAGGGCGGTGTATTGGTCACAGTACGTCTTTGCTGACGTGAGACGTAGTTGGCTGTTCCGTAAGTTCCATAGGTTGCAGTTGCTGTCAGTTCGTACGCCTGACAGTTGTTGCCGTTGCACGTTGGAGCACTGCCTGTCATTGTGTGATTGCTCCGGGTACAGCCAATGGTGACAACAAAGCCCTGCAATGCGGCCTGGTTCAGGTTCAGCGTGGTGTTGACACAGTTCTTGTTGTGCATCAAGGCGCGGTTGGCTGCGTATTCAATTCCACTGTTTGCTGCTGCCTGTGCTCTGGCGCCCAGCAATTCGAGGTCGATGGACTGCTCCTGTGTACCGGCAATTTTCGTCGCAAACAAGCCCAGCGCTGCAAGCACAATAATCAGGAACAACGCGGCCACCAGTGCGAATCCATTCTTCGATTGCATGCGATGAAGTTTCATCATGGCATATTCTCCACCGCGCTCTGGATGAAGACGGGCATGACTTCACCATTGCGTTGCAACTGGACTTCGGCACTGACCAGATCTGCCCTCGATGATGTGCTGGGCGTGTAACCGAAGTTGCAGGTGCTGATATCGCGCGAAACCGTACCGATGTTTGTAGTGGAGTTGCGATTTCCCGCGATGGTACTGGATACAGGATAATTGGCATAGCGGATTATCGTGTGTGCATTCTGGTCGCATACATATGCCACAGGGCCATTGGTCAGAAATACGTGACGTGTTGGCGATGTGGACGCAAACTGGAATGTGGCGCTCAGGGTTACATTGCTGATTTTTTTGTTTACATCGTTGCTGATGGTGACAACAGTGCCCGAAGGCGTAATTGATTTGTCACCCCTGTATGCATCCTGTCCCGCGGCCTGATTCTGATTGATAACCAGACGGTAACCCGGCGCACAGCATGGCAGTGCGATCTTGTTGAATCTGCCGATGGTTGAAAACTTGTTGTCGGTAGTGGAAAAGTCAAGTTCATCATCAGCGGCCGGTGGTTGGCTGGTACCTGCTTCGCGATAGCGCGCCACATCCACTGCATACAGCAGTTCAATAATTTTCACAGTTCCACTGTTGATGACCCGGATGCTGTTCGGCACTGCATTGCGAATGTCACTGTCAATGTTGCGCTGTATCAGGCCGGATTCAACAACCAGTTCCGCACGTCGTGATTGCGCAAAATAATTGTCTACCGGTGTGGTGATGAACAGCCCGATGAATGCGGCGATGATGCCGGATATGACAATGGCAACGATCAGTTCAACGATCGTGAAGCCTTTGTTCGACCGCGATGCACGCATAGTGGTGGTCATGGATATTGGGTCCTGTAACCACTGAGTATCACTTTGACGCCGGTGGTATGTGTCACCGTAACATCAACGCGTTTCACTTCGCCTGCTCCTGATGAACCCAGAGGAGTTCCCGTTACGCTGACGCTCACTGTGAATGCGTTCAATCCACTGACTGCATTGCCGAATTGATCACGTGCGCCCACATCAATCAGGCCGTTGTAATCACTTACGTCATTGAAATTGGCGCGACCTGGTGGATTGGCCTGAGACGCGAATTGCTTTTGCATTATCTCGTCGAGATAGGCGCTGGCGACATGCGTGGCCTGTGAGCGGATCATCGCATCGCCGCTATGAGATGCTTGCGCAGATAGCAATCCCAGCACACTGAAGATGGCCACGGCAATAATGACAATGGCCACGATCAGTTCCACCAGCGTCACGCCGCGTTGTCGATTACGATACATCATTGCACAGTAACCAGCCCGCTGACGGCATCAACACTGATGGTGTGTGTGCCAATGGTCAATACCGGTGATGCTCCACTGATAACATTGCCCTGGGCATTGAAAATAATCTGCATGGCCGGACTCAATGTGACATTGGATGGTGCCGTGCCGGCGACATTACCGCTGCCATCGTTCCATGTCACTGTCGTAGTCCATCCGCCAGTGGCGGCACACGTGTTTCCCGACTTGGCACGTTGCAGCGCTTGATACGAGGTTGAGGTCAGCGTGATCGAAACGTCACAACCGCTACCAACGGCTACGCTGTTTGCATAGCGAATGGCGGAAGCGAGTTCATCCACATAGCCGCGTTGCGAGAAGGGTGTGTTGTCGAAAAATTTCGGGCCAATGACAGCGGCAAGAATGCCGATGATGACAATGCAGGCGATCAGTTCGATGAGTGTAAAGCCTGTTATCCGCCGCGTGAGCAACATGATTGCGGCTCATTTTTTGCTGGGAACACAAGGAATGCCGCCTGAATTTCAAGCGGCATTCTGGCCAATGTTGTTAGCATCCGTTGGTCGTAAATGTGACGTTCGGGCCTTGGTTGACTGTTGCGTTGACATACTGCGCATAACAGCGGGCCGGATTGGGTGAACCGTTTAGTTGATAACGCCCGTTGTTAAACGTGAATTTCCCCGGGGTATTGTTCACGCTATCGAGAGTGCTGGGATCAAGCAGATACTGCGATGAAGCGGCATTGGGATAGCTGTTTGTCATCGTGATCGTGTTGCCGTTGAGTGTGAACGGGTTTGGGTTGCCAGAAGCCATCCAGACACCACGTGCCATTGTCGCGCCGCTCTGTAAGCTTCCTGCCAGCGAATGTAGCGAGGAAATGCGCGCTTGGGTTTCAAGGCCCATAAAACGCGGCACTGCAAAGGCGGCAAGAATGCCGAGGATGACAATAACAACAACAAGTTCGACCAGAGTAAAACCGCGTTGCGAACTGCCGGATTTGATGTACGACTTCATGAGCATTCTCCAACTGAAATTCTGCATGTGTTGTAACGGCAGCGGGGGATAATCCTGAGACGGTGATTCTCAAAGTGTTAACGGCTTAACACTTGCTTTGCGGAGTGCTGCGTGCAGAGTGTGCGTTACTGCACAAGTGATCGTGAATTATGTGGAAGTGAATTCTTTGATGATGGCGGCCGCTTCATCAAGCGACGCATTGATGTCGCTAATGATCTCGTCCACGTCGTCGAGAATGCCTGCTTTGGCGCGTTCCTCCATGTGGTGACAGCGTTTGGACAGTGCCTTTGCGCCGACGCTTCCGGATGAGCCCTTGAGTTTGTGCGCGCAGCGGCGCAGTGCTTCGCAGTCGTTGTTGCTCGCGGCTTGGCGCATGCCCTGAATTTGCAACAGCGAGTCGGCAAAGAAGCGCTCTATCAGCGAGTTGAACTGCGTTGCGGTCACCAGTTTCATTTCCAGCAGTTGTTCGCGATCCAGTACGTCATTGGATAATCCATTGCTGTGACCATTGTTATACTCCTCATGCAGTGTCTTGCCGGCGGCCAGGGTTGATGCGGCAATCGCACCGTGCGGTTTGTCATGTGCAGCATGTACTGGCAGCCAGCGCTGCATCATGGTTTGCATTGATGTCAACGTCACCGGTTTAGACAGGAAGTCATTCATGCCCACTGCGGCACAACGATCCCGATCTTCCTGGAATGCACTGGCGGATACTGCAATGATGGGTAATGCCTTGCGGGCATTGTCCTGTTCCCATGCACGGATGGCACGTGTTGCTTCGAAGCCATCGAGCAAGGGCATGTGACAGTCCATCAATACCAGCGAAAATTTTCCGGACTTGACTGCCTGTACTGCCTCTGCACCGTCGCAGGCAATAACGGTGATGAAGCCGAGATGCTCAAGTACTGCCAGTGCGACGCGACGGTTGGTATCGTTGTCATCCACCACCAGCACCTGATGATGTTGCTCGTGGGTTTCAGCAGGCTGGATGGTTACGGCGGTAATTGCTGCATCAGGTTTGACTGCCGGCGCCGTCCCCGGTTTGAATGGCAGTATCACCGTAAAACATGAGCCCGCGCCGGGCGTGCTTTCGACCGTGATTTCGCCTTCCATCAACTGTGTCAGTTGTTTGCAGATGGCAAGACCCAGGCCGGTGCCGCCATACACGCGCGTGGTCGCTGCGCCTTCTGCCTGTTCAAATGCAGTGAACAAGCGCGAGCATACCTGTGCGCTCATGCCAATGCCCGTGTCCTGCACGGTGAAGCGCAGCATTGCAGGATCCACACCGGCCGGTGTCAATGAATCGCACTGTATGGTAATGCCGCCGGTGTTGGTGAACTTGATGGCATTACTGACCAGGTTGGTCAATATCTGGCTTACACGCGTGGGGTCACCAATCAGCCACCGAGGCACATCTGCATCCACCTGCAATTCCAGGTGCAGATTCTTTTCCAGTGTTCGCGGCTGCCACAGTTGCAGCACGTTATCGAGCAATGCCTGCAAATCGAAATGGATGGATTCCAGTGACATGCGGCCTGCCTCGATCTTGGAGAAGTCGAGGATATCGTTGATGAGTGCCAGCAATGTGTCGGCAGAGTCATGTGCGATTTTCAGATACTCGCGCTGCTTGTCATTCAGCGCCGTCAGTTGCAGTGCTTCCAGCATGCCCAGCACGCCGTTCATCGGCGTGCGAATCTCATGACTCATCTTGGCAAGAAATTCACTTTTGGTGGCGCTGGCTTTTTCTGCCTGTTTGACGGCGGCGGCCAGTTCAGCGGTGCGTTCTTCAATGCGCTGCTCCAGTGTTTCATTCACACGCAGCAGTTCTTCGTGCTTCAGATACAGGTCAAGGCTCTTGGCTTCCAGCACTGCTTCAGCCTGTTGCCGCGCACGGCGTTCACGTTCAAAGCAGCGCTGATACAGCGCCACTTCGTCTATGGGTTCGGTTGTCTTGTCAGCCGGAAGCATGTGCGGGTTCCCGGAGTGCGCGCGTCGTCGTCACGGATGATGTCCACCTTCTCGCCAAAATGCTGCACGCAGCCGCTGATGAGACCTTCTGCAAGGTCACTCAGTCCGCGCGCCGATTCGTATTGCAGGATCAGGTGATCGGCATCAATGCGCTCGACCTTGAGCAATGGCGTTTCGGCGTCGGGATACAACTTGCCGATTTCATGATGGATGTGCGTGTGCAGATGCGTCAGCAGGTCAAAGCAGTCGGTGTAACGTGCGCACAATCGTGAATACTGCGTAGCCATCCGGCCATAAAGATATTGTCCGAACTCCCGAAACAGTTGTGGCGCTGACAGATATGAAAGGCGCGACAGCCGTCGTACCAGTTCCTTGAGCTCCTGATGATCGTAGGTGCCGACTTGTGTATACACGCCATCAGAGGGCAGTCCCTGTGGCGCCAGCATGGCATCGGCGATTTGCAGGGAAAAGCGGGCTTCTGCAAATGCCACAAACTCGGTGATGAAGATGCCTTTCATGGAAAACCTGCGGGAGGGCGTGATCAAGGTACGTAAGGCCAATGCCGGGCGTCACATAAACATTCGACCGCGGCATTGCAGACTTGAGGGGAGATTTACATGAGTGATGAAGCGGAAGCCGGTCTCAAACACACCGTATTGATCGCGGACGATGACGATACTGCGCGCACTCTGCTCAAGAGTGTGTTGCAGGCATCCGGTCTGCGAGTGGTGGCTGAAGCTGCCGATGGCAGGCAGGCATTGAACGATGCACAGCGTTTGCAGCCCGACGTGGTGTGTCTGGATATCGACATGCCGCAAATGAGCGGACTTGATGTACTGGCACGCCTGCGCGTTGACAACAGCAAATTGGTGGCGTTGGTCATTACCGCTTCACCGACGGCGAAGAATGTGCGTGAGGCCATTCAGGTGAAAGCAGATGGTGTAATTGCCAAGCCGTTCAATCAGGCAAAAATCAAGAGTGAAATTGATCGCGCATTGAAGCGCAAGCATCTGCTCAAGTGATCAAACTGATCGCAATGCAACCTTTGCAGGTACAAGGTCGCATCATACCGTTTCAAATTCGCGATAGCTGATGTCAACAACAATATAGGTCCTGCGTCCGCCCGGCACTTCAATACTCACTTCATCATCCAGTGTTTTCTTGAACAATGCCCGGGCCAGCGGCGAATCCATGCTGATGAGCCGTTGACCAGCATCGAATTCATCCGGGCCGACAATGCGGTATTCAACTTCGTTGCCGGCATCGTCTTCCAGCGTGACCCATGCACCAAAGAAAATGCGCGAAGTATCCGATGGTTTCTGGTTGACGATCACCATGCCGTCCAGCCGCTGGCGCAGGAAGCGCACGCGGCTGTCGATTTCGCGCAACTGCTTTTTTCCGTAGATGTATTCCGCATTTTCCGAGCGGTCGCCTTGCGCGGCCGCCTCCGCCACGGCCTGTGTTACCTGCGGGCGTTTGACTTTCCACAGGTGGTCCAGCTCGTCCTTGAGGCGCTGCCAACCCGATTGTGTGATGAACTTCGAACCTTTGGGTTGGGGAGGACGGTAACGTGTCATAGGAATACACCTGAATATTGTCAGTCAAAAGGGTTTTGCGATGGTAGTCACGGATTGGCTTTTGGGCTATGCCTAAGCTTGCGCCCATGAGCGTTAAGTACTACACCCACTTTCTGATGCAGGAACACTTGCCGCAGGCGCAGGGTTTGAGTGAGTTCCGCGGCGTTGTTGAAGTGAATAAGGTGATGCCTCGTGGTGACATGCGGGAAGCGGCAATGGTACTGGCGCGCAATTTCGAATGTGATACACGCGATATTAAAGTATTGCAATGGTCGCGTCTGCACTAGGCCGGTTGCGTTAGAGTTTGTTCAAGCCGATCGTTTTTGATTGTCAGAGCTGTTTGATTGTCAGAGTTCATCGAGTTTGATTTTCAGGTTTGATTGTTTGGTGCTCACTGTGTGTTGAATCCCCTGGCGGACTTTCACTCCCTTCTGAGGTCCGCTCTTCTCTGCCCCGGACGTTGAGTCCGGGGTTTTTTTTGCGTGTATGCTTTGGCAGGTTGTTGAAAACTCATTGTTGTGAGCACCGCCTCACCCTTGTTTTTGACAGCTTTGAAGAATACAGACAACACTGCCGCACGGGTTGAGTTATTCAACAGACTGTTAGCCAGTTGTTTCCAGTTGCATGCATCACCATGAACCTCAATCAAGTCACACTGCCGTCACGCGATATTGCCGAATCCGTTGAATTCTATCAGCGCATGGGATTCGATTTGATCGTTCATTCACGACACTATGCGCGATTCAAATCGGCGGGTGACGCCACGTTTTCAGTACACGCAAGCAAATTATGCAACGCCGGGGAGACGGTCATTTACTTTGAATGCGATTCGCTGGATGAACAAGTTGCAATGCTGCAAGGCCGGGGCATTGTGTTTGCGCAATTGCCGCGCGATGAATCCTGGTTATGGCGTGAAGCGCGGCTGTTTGATCCTTCAGGAAATCAACTGTGCCTGTATCACGCAGGGGTTAATCGACTTGATCCACCATGGCGGATAAGATGAAGGTGGTTTTATATTGTCTTGCCGCTGACAAGCAGTGTTGTGCTGCTCGTTGCCAATGACGGAGAACGTTGAATGGATAACGATACACTTGCAAAGCTGTTGACTGAAATCCGCGATGGCAATCAGCAGTTGCTGGAAGAATACCGCCGCTTGGCCAGTGAGTCGCTGGCGATCTCAGAAACAGGCGCTCGCTCATCAGCAGGATGCCATTGAACGCCAGAAGCTTGCGGTGGACACGCAGTTGAAACATGTGCGCCTGTACCGGCGCATTATATTTTCCACCATTCCGCTGATCGTCTTTCTGCTGTGGGTGCTTGTGCGGATGCTGTGCCGCGTGTGATGGTTGAGATCATCGTCAACACCTGTCTGAAGCAGGACATGGCCGCGTGCTGAATATGCGTCTCCAGTACGCAGCCTGCCGTATCAATACATGATGTTCATTATTCATGTTTATTATTTCAGTGCAGCTGCTGATGTGCGGCTGGCAGGTTTGCGTAACAACCCCTGTCTTTGCCTGATATTTTCTTCTTCGTGGAATCGTGCCCGCGCAGACAGGATCGCAGCGCGTCCCAGATAGCCCAGTATTTTTGTTTGATCATTCCGGTCCACCACGGGTAACCGGCCGACATTCTTCTCCAGCATCCTGGCAAGTGCCGATTGCAGCGGTTCATCAGGAAACGTCACGACGGGTTGGGTGCTGCCCGCCGCAGTGACGGTCATCTCTGCATGTGCATCCCGCTGCAAGGCGCGCACGATGTCACCGCGAGTGATGATGCCTGCAAGCCGTTGCTGTTCATCAACGATCAGCAAACCCTGACGGCGATTGAGTTGTGCATCACCGCTGGCAATGCGGGTTGACAGTTCGGTCAATGTCATCGTGGCCGGAATGGTCGGTACGCCGGTATCCATCACTTCGCTGACACGTGCGAATTCAAACGGATCAATGCTGTACTCGCGAGTGATGTGATGTCCGCGGCGCGCCAGTTTCTCCGTGAGGATGGAACGGCGCATCAACAACACGGTGACGCCATACGCTGCTACCGAGGCAATCATCAATGCAGGAAACATGTTGAAGTCGTGCGTCAGTTCAATCGCGAACACCAGTGCAGTAAACGGTGAACGCATGGTGCCGCCCATCATGGCGGCCATGCCGATCAACGCCCACATTCCGGTATCGCCCACTGGCAGCCATGCGCCAACCATCGCGCCCAGTGCGCCGCCGATGATGAGCAGCGGCGCAAGCACGCCGCCTGAGGTTCCTGATCCCAGCGCCAGTGTCCATACCAACGTCTTAGCGATCAACAAGCCGATCAGCATCGGACCGATGATGTCACCACGCAACAAGTCATGAATGGTTTCATAACCCACACCCAGCACGCGTGGTTCAATGATACCGCCGATGCCGATGAACACCGCACCGATCGCGGGCCACCACATCCAGTGTATCGGCAATCTTTCAAACAGATCTTCGAATGCATACACCAGTACGGTGAGCAAACCGGAACCAAAACCGGCCAGCAAGCCCAGTGCGGCAGCAATGATCATTTGAATTTCCGACACCGGCGCATGTGCGGCGATGGGGAAAATCGGACCGGCTCCCAGCAGCACCTCGCGCAACATCGAAGCAGTCACCGATGCAATGGTCACGGGAATGAGGCTGCGCGGCTTCCATTCGAACAACAACAATTCCACTGCCAGCAATACAGCGGCGACGGGTGTGGCAAATACCGCCGACATGCCTGCGGCAGCACCCGCCACCAGCAAGGTCTTGCGTTCTGCAGCGCTAAGATAAAACTGTTGTGCAAACAATGACCCAAAGGCGCCGCCGGTCATGATGATGGGACCTTCCGCACCGAAGGGTCCGCCGGTGCCGATGGAAATGGCGGAAGAAAGCGGTTTGAGAATGGCGACTTTCAATTGAATGAAACTACGTCCGAGCAGAATGGCTTCGAGCGCTTCGGGAATGCCGTGACCACGGATCTTTTCAGAACCGTAGCGCGCCATTAAACCAATGATCAGTGCGCCGGTGACCGGCACCAGAATGACCCAGTAGCCGAGATGATGGTTTTGCGGTATCGACGCTGCAAAAGAAAAGCGCTGATAAAAAGACAGGTTGGTGGTCAATGCAATCAGGCGCAACAAAGCCCAGGCAACTGCCACGCTGACCGCGCCAATCACCACTGACATGGCGGAAAGCAGCAAGACCCGGTGGTTGGTGGTGAAGTCGGCGAGCGCGTCGGCGGGCGTATCGACGGAGTGACCGGCGGAAGTATCTGCGGATGTGTTGTGCATGTTGAGTAGCGTCAGAAATATATCGTAATACGATATTATACGGAAAGAGTGTTCAAGTTTTCAAAACCTGTGTTAAATACCTGTGATGAAACAGACGAAGACACTGCGCAAAGCGGATTATGAAACCCTGGCCGCATTCCGTTACGTGTTGCGGCGTTTCATTCATTTCAGCGAGGAAGCCGCGAAAACCGTGAACATTACGCCGCAACAGCATCAGGCATTGCTGGCCATCAAGGGATTTCCCGGGCGTGATCGGGTGACGATTGGCGAACTGGCAGAACGATTGCAGTTGCGGCATCACAGTGTGGTGGGATTGGTGGACCGGCTGGCAAGAGACAAGCTGGTGGTGCGAGCACCCGGCAAGGATCGCCGCGAAGTGCTGGTGCAACTCACGGATCGCGGCGAGCAGATACTGGCCGATCTGTCCTATATTCATCGCACCGAACTGCGGCAAATCAGTCCCAAGCTCAAGCTGCTGTTGCAGGAACTTGACCACGGTCACGAGCAATGAGCCGCAGGTATTTCAAACACGTTACAGACGAGCATTGCGCACAAGGCTGGTCCAGACTGGTGAGTCCTTGCAATTGGCAGCATGCATCCCCATGATGCGGCATGGTGGCGGATGTGCCATCATGTTTTTACAAGGGGATATCCATGCGTGTTTTAAAGTGGCTTGCATTGGTGTTGCTGGCCGGTGTGCTTAGCGGATGCGGTTACAACAAGCTGCAACAGACTGATGAACAGACCAAGGCAGCATGGTCGGAAGTGCTTAATCAATACAAGCGCCGTGCCGATCTGGTTCCGCAACTGGTGAATACCGTGAAAGGTGGCGTGCAATCCGAAAAGGACATTCTCGATTCAGTGGTTGAAGCACGCGCCAAGGCGACATCCATTCAAGCGACGCCTGAACTGATCAACGATCCGCAAGCCTTTGCAAAATTCCAGGCGGCGCAAAGTCAGCTCAGTTCGGCGCTGTCACGATTGATGGTGGTGGTCGAAAAATATCCCGATCTCAAGTCCATTGCCGGATTCGACGATTTGCGTGCACAGCTTGAAGGCACCGAGAACCGCATCGCTGTGGCGCGCAATCGTTATATTGATGCAGTCAAAGATTACAACCTGACCGTGCGTGAATTTCCCAGTAATTTGACAGCCAAGATGTTTGGCTATTCTGTGAAGCCGACATTCACGGTTGACAATGAAGCCGCCATTTCTGAAGCACCGAAGATTGATTTTGGCAGTGCGTCATCAGCAAGCAAGTAATTGACTGGGTGGCAAGCCATGCTCAATTGTGTGCACTTGAGTCGCGTTGTCTTTCGCCCCTCGCCCTTGAGGGGAGAGGGATGATGCAGAGGGTGAGGAAATTGGCGAGTTGTGTTGAGGTTAAATTCCCTTTGCCGGTCTTCCCACAGAGCGGCAGGAGAGGACGTCTCTTCAGCGTTTTCTCATTGATGTTCATGTTGGCGATGTCATGCCGTAGTTTCGCGCTGGATGAAGTGCCGGTTCCATCGCTGTCGTCGCCAGTCACCGATCTCACACAGACATTGACGCCGCAACAGTCAAGTGCACTGGAAAGCAAGCTGCGCGCATTTGAGCAACGCAAGGGCAGTCAGGTTGCCGTGTTGATTGTGCCCACCACCAAGCCGGAGGAGATCGAACAATATTCCATTCGTGTGGTTGATGCATGGAAACTTGGCCGCAAGAACGTTGATGACGGAGTGCTGCTGATCATTGCCAAAGAAGATCATGCCGTCAGAATCGAAGTCGGTAAAGGTCTTGAAGGAACACTGCCAGATGTCATTGCCAGCCGCATCATTCGCAATGTCATTGTTCCACAATTCCGTAATGGTCAATTCTATTCAGGCATCAATGATGCTGTGGATGACGTGATAAAACAGATTGACGGAGAACCGTTGCCGGCGGTGGTGGAACATCCATCGTCATCGCAGACACCGAATTTGCCGTGGCCGTTTCTGATTGTAGTAGCGATTATTGGCGGAAAATTTCTGCGTTCCATGCTGGGACGTCTGCCTGGCGCCGGCATCACTGCGGCAATTGTCGGATTGGTGATCTGGTGGATGGCAGGCATGTTGTTGTTTGCGATACTGGCTGCGTTGTTTGCCTTTATTTTCGTCATGAGCAATGGGTCGGGTGGCGGATGGACTGGCGGCGGATTTGGCAGTGGTGGATTTGGCGGAGGAAGCAGCGGTGGTGGCTGGAGTGGCGGTGGTGGCGGATTTTCCGGCGGCGGCGCCTCGGGCAGGTGGTGACATGAACATCAATCGCTTGTTGCGTCACTTCACGATCACACATTGGTATGTGCGCCGCATATTTTCCACGCCAGTGCTTGATGCGGTGACAGCGCAAATAAAACAGTGCGAAGCCCTGCATGGTGGTGAGATTCGTGTTGCCATCGAGGCCGATCTTGCCACGCGTGCATTGCTGCGCAATCAAAGTGCCAGGAGTCGCGCGATTGAAGTGTTTTCTCATCTGCATGTGTGGGATACACATGCGCGCAATGGAGTGCTGATCTATGTGTGTTATGCAGATCGCGCCATTGAAATCATTGCTGATCGCGGCTTTGAAGGCAAGGTCAGCAACGAAGAGTGGGCTGCCATCTGCGCCACTTTGCAGAAAGATTTTGCGCGGGGTGAATATCAACAGTCCTTGTGCAATGCAATTCAATCTGTCAGCCATTTGATGGCCAGACATTTTCCCCATGCCGATGATAACGAGCTGCCTGATCGGCCGGTGATGCTGTAACCATAGGAACGCTGCCGATTCTTTGGCACAATAGCACGCATGATTCATCGTTACCGCGCATTCTGTTTGCTGGCCGTGACCAGTATGTTGTTAGGCGCCTGTGGATTGACACCGGCGCCACGCGAAGTCATCGAACCTCTGCCGGTGGAACCGCAGAAGTTCGATGATCCTGTTGCCACGCATTTATTCAGGATCAATGACGATGATGATGTGGTGGGCGAACTGCAGGTGGTGCGTGCCAGCAAGGACGATACGCTGTCCGATATCGCACGACGTTTCAATCTGGGTTATGAAGAACTGGTGCGCGCCAATCCGGGTGTTGATCCCTGGTTGCCCGGTGAAGGGCGTGAAATTGTATTGCCCACACAATTTGTCTTGCCCAATGCGCCCCGCGAAGGCCTGATTGTCAATCTCGCAGAACTGCGTGTATTTTATTTTCCGAAGCGCAAACCCGGTGAACCGCAGGTTGTCATTACACATCCCATCGGTATTGGCAAAGTGGGTTGGGTCACACCGGAAGGTGTGACAAAAATCACCGGCAAGAAAAAGAATCCGGTGTGGGTGCCGCCGTTGTCGGTGCGCAAGGAACATGCAGAGAATGGGGATCCTTTGCCCAAAGTCGTACCAGCCGGTGATGATAATCCGCTGGGTGCATATGCGATGACATTGGGCTGGCCGGGATATCTCGTTCATGGCACCAATAAACCCTATGGTGTGGGCATGCGTTCCAGTCACGGCTGCATGCGGTTTTATCCGGAAGACATTGCCTTGTTGTTCAATGAAATTCCCGTTGGCACCCGCGTGCAGGTGGTGAATCAGCGCGTGGTATCGGGATGGCATGACGGCAAGCTGTATGTACAGGTGATGCCGCCAGCGGAAGAAGAAATGCAGCCTGAGGATGCCGACGCAGTCCGCAAGGCAAATGCAGAAAAGAGCAAACGATCTGCAAGGAACAAAAAGCCGGTGAAGTCCCCGGTTGAGCTTGCGCTGGAGCGTCTGTCACAACAAGCACAGAAGCACAATGTGACGGTTGATCAGAGGTTGCTCGATCAAATGTTGAAGGAGCAAACCAGCACCGCCTTGCCAGTGACGACGGACAACAGCGAAGTTGAATTGCTGGCAGGCATACGGCGCGTCGACAACCGTCTGCCGCAAGGTGCAACCTGGGACGGCAAGGATACGTTGATGGTCACGACGGAAGAATTCGATGCCATGCGAAATGGCACGATTCTGCCACGGAAGGACGACGTTCCTGATCCAGCTGCCGGGCAGAAGAAAATTGCACGCAAGTCTGAACCGGAAACCAGAAAGACCAAAGCCGCAGCTGTTCCTGCAACTTGATCCCGATAATGTTGATGCTTGCGCGGAATGTTTTTTGTGAAGGCACCCCTGTTCAACATCAATGACCTGATATTGTTGCTCACAACGGGGGTCTGCCTGTTTCTCGCGGGCTTCCATTTCTTTTATGCCACCAGGAAGAGCATATCAACCGTACTGCTCAGTGTTTTTTTCCTGTGTATTGGCGTCAGCGCATTGTGCAGATTGTTGTTGTGGGACAACCGCATATACCTGCAAAGTTCGCTCGCGAAAATTGCGCTTCCTTACTTGATGGCAAGTGTGGCGGTGATTCAGGGCATCAGTCTTTATCTTTACGTTCAGTCTCTTGCACGCAGTGGTTTTCCGCGCGGAAGCAGGCTCATGTTCCACCTTGCGCCGTTGCTGCTCTGTTATTTCGTCATTGGCTATTTCCAGATTGACTCCGACAATCTGCGCTTCATTGGCCATCGCCTGACAGAACGATCAGTGCACTGGACCAGTATTCTATGGTTGTTGTTGAAGCTGTTGCCGGCACTCTATGCGTTGAGTTCACTTGTGCTGGCGTTGAGATTCATGCAGCGTCAAAAGGACTACTTTTCAGACGCGAACATGCGCGGCAACGTCTGGCTCAATTTCTTGACGGGTGGTTTCAGCATTAACTGGCTGTGGTCTCTGCTGGTGCATGTATTCGCACGAAGCGTGCCGATATCCGTTTCGGACGGGCTCGGCATTGCAGACAACTACATCACGTTTATTCTGGTCATTGCGCTGTCGATTTATGATCTTGTCTATACACAGCGGCTGCTGCTGGCCAACGTGGAAAAAACGCCGATTCAACCTCCGGTGCAGTTGTCCGATTCGATCATCGACAAGATCAGGCATGGCATGGAAGTGGATCAGCTATATCTGAAACATAACTTGAATATCGAAGAGTTCTCCCGGCGTGTGGGGGTTCCCTATCGCGAAGTATCCTTTGTCATCAACAAGCACTTCGAGAGCAATTTCTTTGAATATGTGAATCAATATCGTGTGGCGAGAGCCAAAGTACTGCTTGCTGATCCTGCCCATAAAAACAGAACTGTTCTCGAAATCTGTCTGGATTCCGGATTCAACAGCAAGTCAGCCTTCAATCGCTTTTTCAGGCGCTATACCGGAAAATCGCCAACCGAGTTTCGCGAACATGCGCGCCATGCTGATGGTGGCGGGAGTTAATTTCTCCATCAGATCATGCTGCAATCTTGATCACAGACATCCGGTATTAAATCGCTCTGTTCCGTCCCAGGCGCAGCTGCCGCCAATGCACTCCGCCAGATTATTATTAAAACTTGCACTGGCGAAATCATATATCTTGAACCAGCCGCCATCGTCCCAGACGGCAGTTGGCATGCCCTTGGGAGATGCAAATGACGCGTCCAGTTTCTCATACCAGGCGCGAATATTGTTGCATTGCATGTTCTGATAGCGGCTACCCCATGCAGTGCCCCATTCACCGATATAAACAGGCATGCCATTGCCGACCGAGTTTGCCCACGCTGACATCGTATCCATCGGACCGGAAATGTCAGCATCAGTCCAGTTATCCGAGTAGTCGCCCTGATGATCGCCATTGAACGACCATGGGTCGTAGTGATGGAATTCCGCCATCAAATATGAATCCTGCCCGCCGCCCACGTCATTGAGGTTTGGCCATGCCACCGCCATTTCGTTGGCGCCATACCATTGATTGCCGCCAATAATCACAATTCGTTGCGCATCGACTGCGCGTATTTTTTTGTAGGCCTTGCTGACCATGTTGCGCAAATTTGCCGGGTCCATTGCACTGCCGTCACTGAGATGTGGTTCGTTCAGGATTTCAAATAAAAGATGATGGTTGCGGTCACGGAAGATGTCCGCAATGTTCTGCCAAAGCAGTTCCAGTACTGCCGACTTGTTCTGGTCTTTGAGAGCAGCCTCATGATGCGCGTTAATGACAACGTACATGCCCGGCAGTGACAGTGCATAGTCAACCACTTGCTCAATCACCAGCAGTCGCGGGTGGCTGCGATTTACGTCACCAACATTCGGATCGTTGACCAGCGTTGTACCGGCGACAGGTTCGGTCCAGGTGATTGGAATGCGTACGTTCCTGAATCCCAGTGCGTAATAGGCATCGATCTTTTCCTTGGCCGCCGCATAGGTTGCCGGATTCTGGGTGCTCTCAAACATTTGACCAAGATTAAATCCCTTGCCCATGCCATTTGCGGCATCACGCGCACTGATTGCTGCGCCCGCGCCGTTTGTCGATGATGTGCTGGAAGAAGAGGATGAAGAAGACAATGATGACGATGAAGACGAGGAGAGCGAAGTGCTCATGCTCGACTGAGCGCTTGATCGGCTAACAGAGCTTGCAGGATTTTCTGTACCGTTTGATGAGCCGCTGCTGCAAGCGCCGAGCGCACAGAGCATCAACACCCAGATACCAATAGTCAGGTTCTTCATTTGTACTTGATCACTCCCCTGCACATACACGCTAACCGCCGGTGAATCGTGACAGTTGTGAGGCGGTTTGTCGTATCGCATTCGGCATCTGCCCGAAACTGGGACGCGCCACTTTAGCCGCGACACTGGGATGCCGGGATTCCCGCCTCCGAATTGATGCCGCTTCGTGCGTGCTCAGTGCGTGCTCAGTGCGGCACCGTGGCAACGAGCAGGTGGCATTGCACTGCGCCATCAGTACACGGCCAGATTCACCGCGGCCGCGGAGTTCGTGGCCAAGTCTTCCAGCTAGCGCCGGCTGCTCATCCTCGTAAACAGCGACTTTACTGCACGGCCAATGCGTTGTACCAGACCCGCCTGTTGCACGGTGGGTTCCGGACGTTGACTCTGTGTCTGTTGCGGACGTTGATCGCGGCGGTCATGCTGGTGGCGTCGCTCGTTGCGGTGGCGGCGTGGTTGATGACGCCGGTCTTTATGATGCGGACGCGGGTGACCGGCGGCCTGAGCCTGATTGCCCGGCTGCGCCGTTTCTCCGCTCCCGGCGAAACGGCCGGAGATGGTGCGCTGCCTGTTGCCCTGCTTGTGTTGCTGTGATGATGGTTTGTGGCCATGCATCTGTTTTTGCGCGTCGCCGTGTTGACGATGTGGCGGCTTGCGAGAATCCTTGCGGCCTCGTTCCCGTTGCGGATGTTCTCGTTTTGGTCTGGGCGCAGCGGGTTGCAATTCGGCCAGCGATTCGGCACTTACCGCAGCAACCGGTATTTTGCGATTGATGTAGGCTTCAATATCCGGAAGCGACACGACGTATTCTTCACAGCCAAAGCTGATGGCATCACCATCGGTGCCCGCACGCGCCGTGCGGCCAATGCGATGCACATAGTCTTCGGGGTCCTGCGGCAAATCATAGTTGAACACATGACTGACATCGGGGATATGCAGGCCGCGTGATGCGACATCGGTGCCGATCAACACCGCCAGCGATCCTTCATGGAAGTCATTCAGCATGCGCAGGCGTTTGTGTTGCGGCACGTCACCTGAAATCGCCGCTGCGTTGATGCCGTTGCCACGCAACAGCAATTCCACATCTTCTGCGGCACGGCGTGTGTTGACGAATACCATGCTGCGTCTCGGGTCCATCTGCTTGAGCAATCCCACCAGCAGCCGCGGTTTTTCATCATTGGACGGATAGTAAATAACCTGCCTTACGCGATCGACCGTCATCTTGTCCGGCTCAATGCGCACCAGTTGCGGGCTGTTCATGTGTTCATAGGCGAGCTCGAGCACACGCTGCGACAAGGTGGCGGAGAACAGCAAGTTCAGGCGCTGTGCGGGTTGCGGCATGCGGCGCAGCAGATAGCGAATGTCGCTGATGAATCCCAGGTCAAACATGCGATCAGCTTCATCCAGCACCACGACTTGCACGGAACTCAGATCAATCACATGTTGTTTGTAGAAGTCGATGATGCGTCCCGGAGTGCCAATCAGGACATCCACCCCGGCTTCAAGATGGCGTTTCTGTTTCTCAAAGTCGATGCCGCCAAACGCCAGTCCCAGGCGCAAGCCGGTATGTGCACCCAGCGGTTCGGCATCGCTGTGAATTTGCACGGCCAGTTCACGTGTCGGCGCCAGCACCACGGCACGCGGCGCATTCAATTTGCGATCAGCAGGTACCGGTTCGCGCAACAAGCGCGCATACAGCGCAACCAGAAAGGCCACGGTTTTGCCGGTGCCGGTTTGCGCCTGTCCTGCGACATCGAGTCCGGCGAGCGCATGTGGCAGGGTTTGCGCCTGAATCGGTGTGCAGCGTTCAAAGCTGGCTTCGGCCAGGCCTTTTTGCAGCAATTCGGGCAGGTGCAGGCTGGTGAAGGAAAGATCGGTCAGGTGGGATTCGGCCATTGGCTGAGTATGTAAGGGCTTGAGTGAGTCAGGTGAATGTGGACAAGTAAGACATTCCAACAATTTATCAACGATAAAATACGCCGGATGTCGCGCTTTGGCCAATTTTGGTCAGCAATTGCAACAGCGGGCTTGCAAAAAACAGAATTGCCAGCTTTAATAACACGCAACGAAGCGGAGTCTATTGCATTATCCGCGATTTAGAAATTCCCAAAGTTTCACTATCTCTGGTTCTCAAGTAAACCCTGGTTTCACTAAACAATCCCCGATGGGGTGCGACTCTCACCGAGCATACATCGCGCATGGTCTGGCAGTTCAATGTCGGCATTGTGCCTGAGTTGATGACCCAACGTAACCCTGTATGGGCCGCGCAACCGCTGAAGTCCACTCCTGACAAGTTTCACATACCCATGTCCATTTACGTTTTGATTTCTTCACTTAGAGGTGTCCTACAGTGAGCAGCGATTTGATAGTTCACGTTACCGATGACAGTTTTGAAGAAGATGTATTGAAATCCAGGAAAGCTGTGCTGGTGGATTTCTGGGCCGAATGGTGCGGCCCCTGCAAGATGATCGCTCCCATGCTTGACGAAGTATCCGCTGAGTACCAGGACAAGCTGACCATCGCCAAAGTCAACATCGACGAGAATCCCAAAACACCGCAACGCTTCAGCGTTCGCGGTATTCCCACACTGATCCTGTTCAAGAACGGTCAGGTTGAAGGCCAAAAGGTCGGCGCCTTGCGCAAGTCCGATCTCACTGCATTTCTGGATGGCAAACTGTGAGAGGCTTTTTAGGCAATCAGGCACGTGGTAACCGCCAGGGTGGTGGTGGTGGCAACAGCAATCGCAGCAATCGTCAGCCGCGCGGTAGCCGTCATCGCCGCAATCCGATGAACGAAGGTTTGCCGCAGGATGACTTTCCGGACAATGATGATGTAAGCATTATTTCCCGGGCCGAACTTGCAGCATCGCGTCTGTCGATGAACTTGACGACGCTGAAGCTCAAACCCATCGGTGAGCTGATCGAGATTGCCACGCAGATGGGTCTGGAAAGCGTCACGCGCGCGCGCAAGCAGGACATCATTTTTGAAATCCTCAAGGCGCATGCGCGCACCGGCGAAGCCATCTATGGTGAAGGTGTGCTGGAAATCCTGCAGGATGGTTTTGGTTTCCTGCGTTCCGCAGACAGTTCCTATCTTGCCGGACCGGATGACATTTATGTCAGTCCGTCGCAGATTCGCCGTTTCAATCTCAGCACTGGCGATTCCATTGCCGGATTGATCCGTCCACCGCGTGAAGGTGAACGTTACTTCGCCTTGCTGAAAGTTGGTGAAATCAATTTTGATACACCGGAAAATGCACGTCACAAGGTATTGTTTGAAAATCTGACGCCGCTGCATCCCACCAAACGTTTGAAACTGGAACGCGGCACCGGCGCCACGGAAGATTTGACGGCACGTGTGATTGAACTGGTGGCGCCAATCGGCAAAGGTCAGCGCGGACTGATCATTTCGCCGCCCAAGGCCGGCAAAACCATGTTGCTGCAAAACATTGCCAGCTCCATTACCGCCAATCATCCGGAAGTATATTTGATTGTGCTGCTGATCGACGAACGTCCAGAAGAAGTCACCGAAATGACACGCACGGTACGCGGCGAAGTGGTGTCATCCACATTTGATGAACCCGCATCGCGTCATGTGCAAGTGGCGGAAATGGTCATCGAAAAAGCCAAGCGGCTGGTGGAGCACAAGCGTGATGTAGTGATTCTGCTTGATTCCATCACGCGTCTCGCACGTGCCTATAACACCGTGGTGCCGAGTTCCGGCAAGGTGCTGACTGGCGGTGTGGATGCCAATGCATTGCAGCGTCCCAAGCGTTTCTTCGGTGCGGCACGCAATATCGAAGAAGGTGGTTCGCTCACTATTCTTGCCACGGCTTTGATCGACACCGGCTCGCGCATGGACGATGTGATCTACGAAGAATTCAAGGGCACCGGCAATTCTGAAATCCATCTTGATCGCCGCGTTGCTGAGAAGCGTGTGTTCCCGGCGGTGAATATCAACCGTTCCGGTACCCGCCGTGAAGAGTTGATCACCAGTCAGGATGAACTGGCCAAGATCTGGATTCTGCGCAAGTTGTTGCATCCCATGGATGAACTGGCTGCGATTGAATTTCTGATCGACAAAATGAAGGACACCAAGACCAACGCAGATTTCTACGACGCCATGAAGCGTGGTTGATTCTCGTTGAGTTGATGTTGTTGATTGCAAAACGCGCTCTTCGGAGCGCGTTTTTTACATCTGTTCCAAGATGGTTGTTTGGGAATAAATTTGACACATTGAATTTCCCATTCTTGTCTCGTTTGTTTCTTCACAAAGACTGCAAGTCTGCATTCCAGCGACGCACATGGATATTGCTTCGCCGCCCGCCGCAACAAAACATAATTTTGCAGAAGTGACGGAAGGGTTGACTCAAAGCAATATTTGAGTGATCGTTATGGGTGCCTCTGTCAGGCACGTACAACGCGAAAATACTTTGGGAAAACAGCAGGGAGTTTCAATGAATAATAATTTCAACGTCATTTCGTTGTTCGCGGCACATGGTGCTATTTCCACAAAAAAAGCATTTGCGATTGCAATGCTCGCGATGACTTCGATTCTGTCAGCGTGCGGTGGAGGCGGAGGTTCGGGAAGTGGGGGTGTTTCTTCGTCGTCGAGTTCGGCATCATCGCAAGGGGATGTCACTCCTCCGACTGCGGCCATCGTATTTCCGACACCCTCATCTTATACGGATGCATCTTCCGTAGTCGTGCGGGGCAGTGCGGCGGACAGCAGCGGGGTGAAGGCGGTCAGTGTTAATGGTGTGCAAGCCTTATCCAACGACGGATTCATGACGTGGACTGCATCGGTTCCGATTCCGGCCCATCAGACCACGACGCTTACCGTTTCTGTTACCGATCTCGCAGGAAACATCAATTCTGCGGCCGCAACTTCAGTAATTCGAAACGGAGGTCCAGTATTCTCACAGCCGCGCGCGCTCGCGATGGACTCTATCCATTCGCGACTATTGCTGACTGATCTTGCCTTGAAGGGCGAGGTATATGGTTATGCACTGGCCGATGGCGCTGCGTCAGTTGTATCAGACATCACTCAGGCGGGATATTCGACGCGTGCCGGAACTCTGGATGATATCGTTATTGATCAAGCAAACAACCGCGCAATCGCTCTTGACTGGGGCGACGATACCTTGATGGCAATCAATCTGACAACAGGCGTCAGAACCGCCATTTCACCTTCGTCAAATGCAACAAGCGGCACATCTTTCATTTCAGGATATGGGGTCGCGCTGAATTCATCGGGTAGCGCTGCCTATGTGACGGTCAGTTCTTCAAACACCGTTGTTGCCGTCAATTTATCGACCGGCGCACGTACCGTACTCTCTGGTCCCACAGTTGGTACGGGGGCGCAGCTGTATTACCCGAGTGGTATTGTCTATGACGCCGTGACTGTCCCCAGCTCGCCCCGGCTGCTGGTGTCGAGTTCCAATGCAATAGTCGCGATTGATATTGCTACGGGCAACAGGTCAATTCTTTCGTCGAATAGTCCATATGGGTCGGGCCGGTCGCTTGTTTACCCAATTCAGTTGCGACTGGATCGCACGAATATGCGGTTACTCGTTACGGACGTTGATCCAACAGATAATTCCTTGATTGCCATTGATCTGGCTACAGGAAACCGGACAGTATTGGCGGACAAAACAACGGGATCTGGTATTGCGCTGACCGATCTTGCCGGACTCGCGGTGAATGCAGATGGTTCCACTGCCTACCTGGCGCAATCGACGGGCGAAATAGTTTCCATCAATTTGCAGACCCTCAGTCGCACGCTATTTTCACAATCGTATATGGGTGGTGGTCCGCATATGAAAACGCCAGTTGGGCTGGTGTTGGAGAATCATAGCGGCGCGCCGGCATCATTACTGTCCTTGGATTCAACGCAACAGGAGCTTTTCCGGTGTGACATCGCAACGGGAGATCGAACGGTTATTTCAGGCGGCTCGGTTGGGAGTGGAGTGTCTTTCAGCTCGGTCAAGGATGTGGTGCTGGATACGCGACCGACAAGCAACGGAAGCAAAGCGTTTGTTCTGGATGGTGGCTCAAATAACCTGCTGATTTCCGTTAATCTGGCAACAGGCGCCCGAACACAGGTGGCTAACCTTAATTCCGCCAGTCCTCCAATGGTTCAGCCGCGCAGCATATTCCTGGATGCGAACGGAAATAGAGTATTCGTTGTTGATGGCTTGGGTTACTCGCTGTTTGCGATTGACATCGCGACTGGAAATCGATCCACAGTATCCAGTCCATCAATAGGTACCGGAAACAACTTTTTTGGGACCGATATGGTTTTGCTAAGCTCGTCCGGGACAATGCAGGCGTTGGCAACTGACCTGAATTCAGACGGAATTGTCAGTATTAATTTGGCCACCGGCAATCGTTCCACATTCGCTGCGCCAGGTTTTCCGATAACGTTGCCGATTGACTTGACACTGGATTCTCTCAATCAGCAACTGATTGGTGTCAGCGTAAATGACGGTACCGCTGCAATTTTCACCACAGATTTGGCGGGTGGCGGAAGGCGGCTGATTTCCGGCCAAGTGGCGACCGGACAGAAGTTTCTTGGCGGCGGGCCAGCGCTGAACTTCTCGAGCGGTTTGGCAGTGGATGCCATCAATAACGTTGCATATGTATCCGACGGGGAGCCGGGGACGATATATGCCATTGACCTGATGACTGGAGAGAGAGTCATTATTTCCCGATAGCCATTCTCCAAGCTACACTTGCTATATCTGAAGATGAGATGAGCGAGATTTGGCTTATATTTTTTTCAATGCTAATTTGACTTGTAATTGAATATCATCCAGTAGCTACTGAACGCATATTGAAAAGCGGTTGAATATGCGATACGGTTGGGCTGGTCGCCAATAATAACTCCAGTTAATATATGAGGGTACCATGGGCGGTATTAGGACATATGGCATTATTGCCATCTTGGTTGCGCTTACATCGAACTTGTACGCACAAGAATCTGGAGACCCGGTATCTCAATCCACAACATCAACCGGTGATGGCGGCCAAAAGCTGGTTCTGGCTCAAGGGACAACGGTTCATCTGCAATTGAGCGAAGATATTGCCTCCAATACTTACAAGCGCGGGGATCGTTTCAAACTCCGGGTGGTTGAGCCGGTCATTATTCACGGAACAGAAGTTATTCACCGGGATGCATACGCGGAAGGACAAGTGGTGGATGCAAGAAAGCCCGGCATTTCAGGTGCGCCCGGCGTATTGATTCTGACCGCACGCTTTGTTCAGGCAGGGAATATAAAAGTAAAGTTGCGTTCCTACAGCGGTGGAACAGGAAAAGACCGACTGGCTGCTGCAAACGCGGTTGGCGTGACAATCGGTTTCCCGGCAATGTTCATCAAGGGCAGAAATGTAGTTATGCCGACAGGCATGGATGTATTTGCGCAAGTCATCGAGGACACGGTTTTTTCAACAGATGAAAATCATCAGGAGTTCGTACATGAAGATCAGGGCAAACAATAAATTTGCAGGTTTCATTGCCGTGCTGGCAATGGCATCCATTGCGGGTTGCGCCAGTACCGCGCCGTCCGGGAAGCAGGAAACAACCAGGGCACAAACGCCCGTTGCTGCGAAGTCATCGTCATCGGCAAGCGCGGCAAGTAAATCAGCTTCAGCAACGAATTCAGGTCCGGTCATCACTCCCGCTACCGGAAATAATGGTACCGTCGTTTTCTTTCGCGAAGGCAAGTTTATGGGGGCGGCTATCAGTTTTATAGTTCGTGAAAATCAAACAGAACTGGGTAAGTTGTCGTCGGGCACTTACTTTTCCGTAGACCTGCCCGCAGGCCCGCATCAATTTGTTGTGCATACCGAGGCCAAGGATACTTTGAATCTTGAAGTGGCTCCCGGTCAGGTTTATTACGTGCAAGGAACGATTTCGATGGGAGCATTCGTCGGGCATCCCCATCTGGAGCCATCTGATGCAACTGCGTTCGATGCAATGAAGGGCAAGCTGAAACTGTCTCATTTGCCAAAGGCAGCAAAGTAGTTCAACACCTTCAGTCGAAGCTTCTATTAAAAACGCGCTCTTCGGAGCGCGTTTTTTTTGATCGCCGGGTTCTGTTGCGTTTGTGTGTTTCGCATGTGGTGTCAAATCTGCAGAGCGAATTGCGTAAAAGCCGGATACGGAATTTTGTATGAGTATTTCTCGGGGATGCCGGAACACACTCGGCAACAACCTGTTAAAATCAGCGCAGTTCTGACCAGCAAGTGTCGAGGTGTCATCGTGGAATATCGTCTTCTGGGCCGTTCCGGTTTCAAGGTGCCCGCATTGAGTCTGGGTACGGGTACCTTTGGTGGTGTGGGTGAATTCTTCGGTGCATGGGGCAATTCCGATGTGGCTCATGCAAAACGTCTCATTGATATCTGCCTGGATGCCGGACTCAACATGTTCGACAGTGCCGATGGCTATTCTGATGGCGCTGCCGAATCGATTCTGGGTGAAGCCATCAAGGGACGTCGCGACAAGGTGATCATTTCCACCAAGGCCACATTCCGCAGCGGTCAGGGCATCAATGATATTGGCTCTTCACGTTTTCATTTGCTGGATGCCTGCGATAAAGCATTGCAGCGTCTTCAAACGGACTACATTGATGTGTTTCAGTTGCATAACTTCGATGCAATGACGCCGGTTGAAGAAACCTTGAGTACCCTCAATGATCTGGTGCGTGCCGGCAAGATTCGTTACATCGGTGTGTCCAATTTTTCCGGTTGGCACTTGATGAAGTCACTTGCAGTATCGGACCGTCACGGCTGGAGCCGGTACGTGGTCAATCAGGCATACTATTCACTCATTGGTCGCGAATATGAATGGGAACTGATGCCGCTGGCGCTGGATCAGGGTATTGGCACATTGGTGTGGAGTCCCTTGGGCTGGGCAAGGCTCACCGGCAAGATTCGCCGTGGGCAGCCCAGACCCGAGCAAACACGGTTGCAAAAGCAGGTAGCGAAAGATGCTGGACCGCAAGTAGCCGATGAATATCTGTTCAAGGTGATTGATGTGATGGACCAGATTGCAAATGAAACCGGTAAATCCATTCCGCAGATTGCCATCAACTGGTTGCTGCAACGTCCCACCATTTCCAGCGTCATCATTGGTGCGCGCAATGAACAGCAATTGAAAGACAACCTGGGTGCAATTGGCTGGCAACTGAATGCCGAGCAGATTCGCAGGCTTGATGCAGTCAGTTATGTCACGCCGGTCTATCCGTACTGGCATCAACGTCGTACTTTCAGTGATCGCAATCCACCACCGGTGTAACTTGCCGTCGATGCACTGTCAACGCAGAATATGGTCTGGCGTTAATGGCGTGTCACCCCAAAGTTTTCGCCCAGCATGCTTAACGCCAGACTTAACGCAGTCATTGCCGCCAACCGCTTCGGACTGGGCGCACGGCAGGATGAATTGTCAAAGATCAGCAATGATCCGCAAGGATGGTTGAATGCCCAGGTAGAAGGCGCACGTGCAACACCTGAAGCCATTGCGCAACTTGCAACATCACCACAGGCATTCAAAGTCTTTTCTGACTTCATCAGGGAAAAGCGCGAACTCAAGAAGGACGATCTCGCAAAGACCGATGCCAGGGAAGAACTCACTCCCGCACGCAAGGCGATTCGCGACACTTATCTTTCGCAGGTTGCAGCGCGCTATGAAGTTGCGACATTCAGCGAAGAACCCTTTCGCGAACGGCTGGTGCATTTCTGGTCCAATCATTTTGCGGTGTCGGTGGACAAGTTTGTGGTGTCTACGCTGGCGGGGACGATGGAGAACGAAGCAATTCGTCCCAATCTTCATGGCCATTTCTACGATTTGCTGGTGGCGGCTGAAAGTCATCCGGCGATGATTCTGTTTCTGGATAATCAGGCATCCATCGGTGCAGACTCACCGCTTGCACAGCTTGCGCATCGTCGCGGCAAAAACAGACGCAAACTGGATATCAACGAAAATCTGGCGCGCGAAATACTTGAGCTGCACACGCTGGGTGTGAATGGAGGTTACACACAGCAGGATGTCACCCGTTTTGCAAGAGTATTAACCGGCTGGTCTGTTGGCGGTGGTCAGGGCTTTTTCAAAACAGGCGAGCAGGGCGCCTTCGTGTTCCGTGACAATCTGCATGAACCCGGGTCACAGACAATACTTGGTAAACGTTATGCGCAACAAGGTGTGGATCAACCGCTTGCCGTATTCAGGGATCTCAGTCGTCATCCCGCCACTGCGCACTTCATCGCCACCAAGCTGGTGCGGCACTTTGTAGCGGATGATCCTCCGGCCAAGGCCGTTGATCATGTTGCCACCGTGTTTCGTGATACCGAAGGACACTTGCCCAGTGTTCATCAGGCAGTGGTGAGCTGCAAGGAAGCATGGATGCAGGTATCACCCAAATTCAAAACACCCAATGACTATGTGATATCCACATTTCGCGCATTTGATTTCATTCCACCGCAACCGCAAAGAATATTTGCTTCGTTTGAATTGCTGGGACAACGTCCTTACACGCCGGGCTCACCTGCAGGCTGGCCCGATACGGCCAGTCAATGGGATGGTCCCGATGCGTTGATGAAGCGCATTGAATGGGCCAATCAGGTTGCACAACGCGCGGGATCACGATTTGTTCCGGTGGAGTTGGCGCAACGGACCTTGGGTGGCGCGCTGAGCGAGCACACGCAACTGGCCATCGACAATGCAGCTGATGCAGTGCAGGGCATTACCCTGTGGCTTGCAAGTCCAGAGTTCTTACGCCGGTAATTCATCATGAAAACGTCATCACCACTGCCCCGGATGGAACGCCGCACATTTCTGCAATCAGGTTTGCTTGCAGGTATGTCAATGATGTTGCCGCGACTCAGCGTTGCACATGCAGATACTGATTCGCGGCTGGTACTGTTAATACTGCGTGGTGCGCTGGATGGGCTTGCCGTGGTTGCACCTTATGGCGATGGCAACTATCAACGCTTGCGTGGCGAACTGGCATTGCCATCACCGGGCAGTTCGCAAGGCGCCCTGAAACTGGACGGCATGTTTGCGCTTCATCCGGCATTGAGCAATTTGCATGCGCGTTATCAGGCCAATGAATTGCTGGTGTTGCACGCCATCGCCTCGCCGTATCGCGAGCGTTCGCATTTTGATGGGCAGGACTTGCTTGAGAATGGCACAACACAGCCACATGCCGCACTGGATGGGTGGTTGAATCGTGCCTTGCCCGGCATGATCGGCGTGCAGCATCATGTCAGTGATGAGTTTGCCATGGCATTTGCGCAGAATGTGCCGCTGGTGTTGCGTGGCGCGCAGCATGTGGGTTCATGGGCGCCATCGCGGCTGCCAGCCACCGATGAGGATACTTTGCAGCGCATTGCAGACCTGTATGCCGGTGATTCATATCTGGCGTCGCGATTGCAGATTGCGATGCAGACTGACGCCATTGCCAATGAGACAGATGGCAATGGTGCCGGGGAAGAAACCATGATGATGAAGTCCTCCACCGCACACAATTCTCCATTGGGCAATGTAGTGACTGCTGCAGGCAAGATGTTGAAACAGGATGATGGTCCGCGTGTGGCAGTGATGGATGCAACCGGCTGGGATACACATGCCAATCAGGGTGCAGAAAAAGGTTTGCTGGCAACGCGACTGTCGGGTCTTGATGCGGCCATCGAATCACTGCGCATTGAACTCGGCGATGTCTGGCAAAAAACAGTGGTAGTCATGGTGACCGAGTTCGGGCGCACTGTGGCCATCAATGGCACGCGCGGTACTGATCACGGCACTGCTACATGTGCGTTGCTTGCCGGTGGCGCAGTGAGCGGTGGAAAGGTGATGACGGATTGGCCTGGACTTGCGCCCCATCAGTTGTACCAAGGGCGCGATTTGATGCCGACGACTGATTTGCGAGCCCTGTTCAAGGGTGTGTTGAATGAACATCTGGGCGTGCCAGAGTCATTGCTGGAGACCAAGGTGTTTGCCGGCAGTGGAAATGTAAAACCATTATCGGGTGTACTGCATCCCGCCTGATTTCCGCAATAGTCCAGCGTTGTTCTCTTTGTTTTCGGCCTTCACGCAGAGAATTTTTCATTCCCATGCAACTTTTTCTCCAGTGGCGGGTTCTGAGCCAGTCACAATAAATTCATTTGCGGTCCACTCCGGCGGTTGATGTTAATGGCATCATGCGAACTTAGGTTCGCGGCATGGGTGCGATCTTGTATTATTGCAAGACAAGCTGGCGATGGATGCATTGACGTGGTGACAGGTTGTTCCGTTACGGAACTGCGCCGAAGGGGAGAGAATCATGTTTCGCTATGTGTTGACTGTTGTTGCTGTCATTGGCGTGGCTGCCTGTCATCGTGGTTCCAGCATGGTCGCGAGTACCAATCACACACTTGCACATGCTGGTGTTGTCGCCGGTGGTTCAATGGATGATGCGACTTCGTTGCTGTTGTCGCCGGAAGATGTGCTGACCCTTGATCAGGCCCAGGCCAATCCCGGCCCGGCCATTACCGGCGCAATCCAGCCGGAACGCCGTGCCGATTTGCGTGCAGAAGTGTCCGCCGTGGTGTTGCAGGTGTTGAAAGACAACGGCGATGCAGTTCATCGTGGTGATTTACTGGTGCGGCTGGATGACACTGCCATTCGCGATTCATTCAATTCTGCAGAAGCATCACAACGTGCTGCGCAACAGACGTATGATCAGGCCAAGCGGCAGTACGAGCGCATGGCCAAGTTGCGTGATGCAGGCATGGTCTCCACACAGTCAGTGGAAGATGCAGAGATTCGCCGCGATGGCGCGCAAAGCGATCTGGAAGCAGCAAAAGCGCGCGTGGTATTGGCACGGCAGCAACTTGATCGTACTGAAGCACGCGCACCCTTCGATGGCATCATCAGTGATCGCAAGGTGTCGGCCGGCGACACGGCGCAAATCGGCAAGGAACTGGTGAAGGTGATTGATCCGCGCAGCATGCGCTTTGAAGGCATGGTCTCTGCAGATCATGTCGGTGAAGTGAAAGCAGGACAGCCGGTGCGTTTCCGCATTCATGGTTACGCAGATCGTGAATTTTCCGGCAGGGTGACGCGCGTCAATCCCGCCACCAATGCAACAACACGGCAGGTCGAAGTGCTGGTCAGCATTGCAGACAACACCAGTCAATTCATTCTTGCCGGGTTGTATGCAGAAGGCTATGTGGATACCGGCGTTGAAACCCATCTGATGTTGCCTGCCAGCGTGGTGGTCAAAGAAGGTGATCATCTGTATGCGTGGCGGGTGCAGAACCATCTGTTGCAAAAGATTGCATTGTCGGTGGGCAGACGTGATGAGCGCAGCGGCGAATATGAATTGCTCGGTGGTCTTGGCCAAGGTGATGTGTTGCTGCGTCATCCAGACAACAAACTGGTGGATGGCGAGAAAATCGAAATGACTCAACCGGCACCGTCAACCGCGTCCTGATCGCAATCAGGTCACAGAGGAATCGTCATGTTCCTGTCCAACTTCAGCATCAAACAGCCCATCACCACAGTTGCCATTGTCATCATGCTGATGGCGCTGGGCCTGATTGCGTTGAATCATTTGCGTGTCAACCAGATTCCCGATGTGCAGCCGCCGGTCATGGTGGTACTTGTGCCTTATCCAGGCGCCTCGCCGGAAACGGTGGAACGCGAGGTGATTGATCGCATCGAAAAAGCACTGCAAAGCATTCCGCAAATTTATGAAATCCGGTCCACGGCACATGAAGGCAGTGCAGAGATTGTCATTCAGTTCGATTTCAAGAAGAACATGGTGGAAGCATCAGATGAGATTCGCAATGCCATTGCATCCGTGAGATACAAATTACCGCAGGAAATGCGTGAACCCATTCTGCGCAGGCTGGATCCCAATGCACAGCCCGTCATGTGGCTGGTGCTGTCATCCACTTCGGAATCTCATGCGGAAATATCCAGATTGGCTGAAGATCAGCTTGCCGACCGCTTCCGCGCCATTGATGGGGTATCCACGGTGGAAATCACCGGCGCATTGCATCGCGAGTTGTCGGTGCTGCTGCATGCCGACAAGCTGCGCGAGTACAACGTCTCCGTGTCGCAAGTGATCAATGCTTTGTCGCAACAGAACACTACGGCGCCGGTGGGCGAGGTCAAAGGCCCGCTGGATGAACAAAGCATTCGTTTGATCGGCAGGATTGAAAAACCGGCCGAGTTCGAACAGGTGGTCGTCAAGCGCCAGGATAGTGAGATGGTCAGGCTCGGTCAGATTGCCACTATTCAAGATGGATTCGCCGAACCGACCAGTCACAGTTTGCGCAATGATGTAGCGAATGTGGGCTTCGCCATTTCACGTTCTCCCGATGCCAGTACGGTGGCGGTCGCAGAAAAAGTCCGTAAACTGGTCAGCGACATATCAAAGGAATTGCCGAAAGGCACCACACTGGAAGTTACTTCCGATGGCGGTGAAGACGCACAATCCAGTTTGAACAATGTCATTGAAGCGCTGATCTTTGGTGCCATGCTCACCATCTTTGTGGTTTATGCATTTCTCAATTCATGGCGTTCGACATTGATCACGGGACTCAGTCTGCCGACCTCGGCCATCACTGCATTCATTGCCGTGTGGGTGTGCGGGTTCACACTCAACTTCATGACGCTGCTTGGCTTGTCACTGGCCATCGGTGTGCTGATTGACGATGCGATTGTGGTACGTGAAAACATTGTGCGGCACATGGAACGCGGTGTGGATCGCAGAACAGCAGCACAGGTGGGCACCAGCGAGATTGGTCTGGCCGTCACCGCAACCACGTTCTCCATTATTGCAGTGTTCATTCCGGTGGCATTCATGGGTGGCATCACCGGTGAATGGTTTCGTCCGTTTGCATTGACGGTGGCAGCTTCGGTATTGGTGAGTCTGTTCATTTCTTTCACGCTCGATCCCATGCTCTCGGCATATTGGGGTGATCCGCCGCATCGTGCAAAGCCTGCCAGTGGCATTGGACTGTGGTTGTCGCGTTTCAATCAATGGTTTGATCATCAATGTGACCGGTATACAAAGGTCATTGGATGGGCATTGCGCCGTCGCAAGTCCATGGCATTGATTGCCGTTGGTGCACTGGTGTGTGCGTTGCTGCTGCAGGGCAAGTTTGGCGGCACCAGTTTTCTGCCCGTATCTGATTCCGACACCATCGCCATTGATGTGCGCACGCCGTCTTCCGCCAGTCTTGAATATGCACGGCTGAAAGTGGAAAAGGCCGCGGATCTTGCACGCACACTGCCTGAAGTCAAATCAACCGACAGCGATGTCACGCCCGGTGGCGGACGCATTTATCTGCACATTGGCAAGAAGAACACGCGCCATCGTTCTGCGGCTGAAATAGGCATGGCATTGCGCAAGTTGATGTCGCGTCTGGTCGGTGCAGAATTCACGGTGCTGGATGATTTGAACAATGGTCCGCAGAAGTCGGTGAACATCATGTTCTATGGCAATGATTCGCGGAAGCTGCTGGACATTACCAGCCGGTACATGGATCAACTGGCAAAGGTGCCCGGCGCGGTGGAAATCGGATTGTCACAGCAAGATCCAAAGGATGAACTCAAGATTGAACTGGATCGTGGTCTGGCCAATTCATTGGGTATTTCCGTGGGCGATGTGGCGCAGGCATTGCGCGTTGCCTTTGCCGGGGTGGAAGTGGGTGACTGGATCGATCCTGCCGGTGAAACACGCGATGTTGCCGTGCGGCTGCATCCCGATGATCGCGTGAGCGCCACAAACATCGAGCACCTGCCCATTGAAGTGACGGGTACCAACACCGTTGTGCCTTTGAACCAGATTGCAACGATCAGCATGGGCAAGGGATTGCCGGAAATTCAGCATGTGGATGGCAAGATGATGATTGCCGTCTCTGCCAATGCGCAGGGACGCTCATCGGGTGAAGTGACAGCCGATGCCATGAAGCTGGCCAGGGAAATCAATTTTCCGCCGGGTTACGGTATTCAGTTGAGTGGTTCTTCGCGCGATCAGGAAGAGGTGTTCAGCGAAATGGTGAAGGCGCTGTTGATGGGTATTGCACTGATGTACCTGGTGCTGGTCATCCAGTTTGGTTCTTTCACTGCGCCGTTGCCAGTGATGATTTCACTGCCGTTGAGTTTGATTGGTGTGGTGCTCGCACTGCTGATTACACATGGCACGCTGAACCTGATGAGTTTGATCGGCATCATCATGCTGATGGGACTGGTGGCCAAGAATGCCATTCTGTTGCTGGATTGCGCGCGCAAGGAAGAGGCCAATGGCGTGAATCGTGAAGAAGCGCTGAAACATGCAGGCCGTGCACGTCTGCGTCCCATCCTGATGACTACGTTCGCCTTGATCGCAGGCATGTTGCCGGTGGCCATTGGCATGGGTGATGGCGGCGAGTTCTATCGTCCGATGGCAGTGGCCATCATTGGTGGCACCATCACTGCGACCTTGCTGACCTTGCTGGTGGTGCCGACGTTCTATGACAGCATCGAGATTGCGCGCGAACGTGCGCTGGCCAAATTCCGCGGACGTGCATTGCGCTGGAATGCGTTCCCGGCCTTTGTGATCACCCTTGCTGAAGCACTGCTGACGCTGATGCTGGTGCGCTTTGTTTATCGTCTCGCCATTGGCCGCTTTCTGCGCAAGGCGCCGCTGGCCGCAGCCGGTGCATAACTGACAAATTGTGTCACCGGGTCTTGCATGGCAAGGGATGTGCTGTTGCCATCCGCATACTGCGCACATTGTTGTTTGAATCTGCGCTATCCTTTGCCGTGCCATAATTCAAATATCCGGGGCGGGGACGGCGCGGAACAATGACTTTTCTCAACACGCATATTGACAACATCGGTCAGGTGATCCAGTTGGCGGTGGCGCCGGTATTCCTGCTGGCGGGTGTGGGTCAGACACTCAATGTGCTGGTAGGGCGTCTGGTACGCATTGTTGATCGCGCACGTCTGGCAGAGGAACAACTGGCTGCTGCGGTTGATACGCATGCCAGAGAACTTCACGAACGCTTATCTGTATTGGCAAAGCGTGCGAAGCTGATCAGCCGTGCCATTGCCTTGACCGTATTGTGTGCAGTGCTGGTACCGATTGTCATTGTCACGCTGTTTGTCAGCGCATTGTTGCAAATCAACCTGGAATGGCCGATTGCCATTGTATTCATCATTGCGCTGGTGAGTCTGGCCGCGGGGCTGGTTTATTTTTTGCGCGAAGTATTTGTGGCCACTGCGGTGCTGACATTCAGCATTTCGGAGTCAAACGGAGAACGTGGTGATGGCACGCAGCATTTGCGGCATGTGGTGAAGAACTCGTGAATGACAGCGCAGCCCGTGATCCGCAATGCAGAGTCTGGTGCTGCGCCGGTGATGCGTTCAGCTCTTTTTCTTTGCGCGACCCGGACGGGTGTTGCCGTGACTGCCGCGCCAAATTTTGCCCTTGCGGGTTCTGCGATCGCCTCTGCCCATATCAATGCTCCTGATAGTTAACAATCAATGATTTTTGCAACAGATAAAACAATGTCACAACTGGCCGCACACTTTAAAGCCAGATGCGTGCCGACGCAAATGCATCATGTCTGAACTGCTCATCCAGCCCGAGGAATACCAGGTTGCCAACACCCCGGTGGTGCTGGCGGTGCCCTTGTCCGCGTCGCTGGCGATATGCATTCACGACGATACCCAGGGGGCTGGCGGCGCCCTGCATTTGCGTTATTCGGCGTCGCGCGAAGGCCGCCCCGCGGACCTGACAGACAACACCTTGAGTTCCAACCTGTTGCTGCTGGACCGCTATTGCAAGGACATGCGCGGGCTGGGTGCGCGCAAGACCAGTTGGCGTGTGCGCATTGTGGGCCACATTCCCCTGAATTCAGGCATGGAGGAACCGGCGGCCAATGTGGTTGATCTGCTCAAGGCATATTTTGCCGACAGCCGCCTGCCTGTGGAGTGCAAGGAAATCAAGCGCGCCAACAGTGTGATGCTGCGAATGGAAGCGCATAGCGGCAAGATTGTGGTATCCGATGCGGCACCGCGCGGCGAGCTTTCACCGGGGAACATCTGAGTCCAATATCAAGGAAAATAAACTGCGGGCAGGATTACGCTTGGCAAGGCTGGAAACGACTGCAATCCAGTCCAGCAACCAGAAACCAACAACAAGCGATCGAACATGCCGCTGCTTCCAGAAGTGATTTGCACACCTGCACACACTCAGGCTGACATTGCATGCATTGCACAATTGGCACGGCAGATATGGACTGAGCATTACACGCCCATCATCGGCGCGGCACAGGTTGAATACATGCTGGTTAATTTCCAGAGCGAAGCGGCCATTGCCAGCCAGATCACTGGCGGCCATGAATACTTCATCCTGTCGGCAGACAACACTGCATCGAATGCACAACGCATTCCACTCGGTTACATGGACATCGTTGCACAGCCCGAGTCGGCAAAACTGTTTCTCAGCAAGTTATATGTGACCGCTGCTGCGCGCGGACGCGGCTTCGGTCGCGCGATGTTTGATCGTGCCACATTCATTGCAAGACAGCGTGGCTTGAAAACAGTGTGGCTGACGGTCAATAAGTCCAATCCTGCATTGCAGGCGTACCTGCAATGGGGCATGGAGAACAAGGGACCGGTGGTCAAGGATATCGGCGGTGGATTTGTAATGGATGATTTTCAACTCGAGAAAGCGGTATAACTTTTCAATACAACTTACAGACGGGGAGAACTTCATGAACATGAGATTTGCCGAAAACAGCATTCGCCTGCGCGTGACCAATGACGAGTTTGAACAGATGCGCCTGGGGAAAACCATGTCGCTGGAAGTGCCGCTGCCCCGTGGTCATGTTTTTCGCTGCAAGTTGAATGTCGCATCCAACGGGCACTGGCTGTTCGACAGTGATCCCACCGGTTTGTGGCTCAGCGTGCCGCGCGGCGAGATCAATGCATTGGCGGAGGCGCTGCCCAGTAAGGACGGTATTGCACATGCCTTTGCGACGAATGAGGGTGAACTTCAGGTGTCACTTGAAGTGGATGTGAAGCATTAAGCCTGCTGCTTCAGTTCATGATTGAAGCGGTGATCAGTTCAATGGAGAAATCAACATCGAATGACGTGCCGCTGGAAGCTGCGGAGATTTCATTGCCGAGCGAGTTGAGATAGGCGCTGGCATCGGCAATCGAACGCATGTAAGCGCTGCAATAACTGGTGCTGCTGAAAAAGCCGGTCAGGGATTTGCCATCCATTTTGATGACATTGGGAATGATCTGCCGGTTGGCATGCCTGACACGCATGCTCTGCGAGAAACATCGCCATGAATATTCTTCATCGATCAGGCGCGGGCTGCGATATGCGTTCCAGTGTTCGCGGAATTCGCGTTCCATGATGTCATGCACTCTGGCGGGCAGTACTGGCACGCCGTAACGATACACTGCAATGAGTCCGTCTGGGTGAATCCATGTTGCCATGCGCTCGACAAGTGCAGGTCCATCCATCCAGTAAAATGCCGAGGCGCAGGTGATCAGATCAATGCTGCGTGGATTGATGTCAAACGCTTCTGCATGCGTGCTGATGATTTCCAGTTTCTCATGCGGTGTAATCTTTTCAGCCATGCGCCCATCGGGTTCGACGGCAATAACATGATCAAATCGTCGCAATAAGGGTGGCAGACTGAGGCCGGTACCGCTGCCAAGATCCACTGCAAGCTTGCGACTCATGCGCGGTGCGGCACCTTCGATCACGTCGAACAGTGGCGATGGATAGCTGAGGCGGAATGTCTGGTAGGCCTTGTTGCTTGAGCCAAACGTCAGACCGATACCGGCGGTCATTACTGCTTCTGTACTATTACACGTCCCTTGTCATTGACGTAAACATGATAACGATTGCCATCCTTGCAGGCGACATTGTAATCGCTGTCGCCGTTGCGTTTGGTGGAGATGATTTGATCGCATGCCATTCCCTGCAGGGCGATGGTTGCTTTGAGATCCTTGCCGAGATCGTCGGCAGCGAATGAAGATGCGCAATAGAGCGCAGCGGCAGCGGTGATGGTAGTAACAGTAACAACGCGGTTCATAACTTCATCTCCTGATGGATGGGTCAAGATATTTGCGCAAACTTATTCGGATCTCTGAGAATGTCCCAGATGGCTTCGCGCGATGAACGGATGTCCGCTGCCAATGGGGCATCGTCATCCTGCAACAGTGTCAATATTTTCATCAGCAACAAATCATAACGCTGTCGCAAATCACTCAACGCAACTCTGGATTTACCGGCGTAATGCGCGCGAAAGTCACTCAGCAGATCGTCCACCTGATTTTTGAGTGACAGCTTGGTGAACACACCAATGGCCTTGGTTTCACGCAGTCGTTGTTCCAGCGAGTCCAGATCCAGTGACGGCTGGGAAGCGGGTGCGGTTGATAATGTAGTTGACGATGATGATGATGATGCCGATTCCGTTGCATTTGAAGGCGCAGTCGAAGATACGGGCGGCGCCGTTTCAGCCCCGGTTTCATGCGCTGATGCAACTTCATGTGCTTCAGCATTGGCTGACTGACTCGACGATGATGTTGCTTTGTGCGAGTTGCCGGATGTCTTTGCCGATGTCGACGAGACGGGTGGTGTTACTGTCTTTTCAGCGCTTGAAACAGAAGAAGACACTGCGCCTGTTGCGACCGATGATGTTGTCATGGAGGCTGAAACAGCCGCCACTTCTGAACTTGCAGATGCCGCAGAGGATGATTGCTCCGACGCAGTTGAGTGTTGCAGCTCTGTTGAGTTTTGTCCGGATGGCGCACAAGCCGCCAAACCCGCGAGCAGCGTCAGACAGGCGATGACTTGATGCCGCGCAAAAGCTGCGTCATCGCAATGACGGTTTGCAACCATGTGTCACCTCAAAAGCATTTCGTGAAGTGAGATCAGTATTCTCTGAATATCCCACGCTTCGAGGTGTGGATCAACCCCGACTGATTTTTCCGGACCGGGCGCTGGTGAATGATGCTGATTCCAATACCGCACAGTTCACTGCAAGATACACGGTTGCGCGTACTATTTTTCCCTCGCACTCGCACGGTAACCAATATCCTTGCGATATTGCGCGCCGTGCCAGTGGATCACGTTGGCCAGTGCGTAAGCCTGTTGTTGTGCAGCTTTCACGGTATCGCCCGTGCCCACTGCGCACAGCACACGACCGCCATTGGTAACAACATCATTGCCTTTCAATGTTGTTCCTGCATGAAACACCTTTCCCGGCAGTTTCGCGGCGGCATCAAGACCCGTGATGACATCGCCTTTGCGCGGTGTTTCAGGATAATTTTCAGCAGCCATCACAACGCCAATGGCGGCTTGTGGAATCCACTCGGCGTTGACCTGATCAAGTTTGCCGTCCAGCGCTGCTTCGCACAGTACGGTGAGATCAGAATTCAATCTGGTCATCACCGGTTGTGCTTCAGGATCACCAAAGCGGCAATTGAATTCAATCACCTTCGGTGCACCGGATGCATCAATCATCAGGCCTGCATACAAAAATCCAACATAGGGTGTGCCATCAGTAATCATGCCGCGTACGGTTGGTTCCATTACTTCGCGCATGATACGTTCATGCACATGCGGGGTGACGACAGGCGCCGGTGAATACGCACCCATGCCGCCGGTGTTGGGACCCATATCGTTATCAAGCAGGCGTTTGTGATCCTGTGATGTAGCGAAAGGCAGGATGTGTTTGCCGTCCACCATGGCAATGAAGCTGGCTTCTTCGCCTTCCAGAAATTCTTCGACGACAACAGTGTTGCCTGCGGTTCCAAACTTTCCGCAGAACATGTCTTTAATGACATCAATTGCTTCCTGCTGGGTTGCGCAGATGATGACACCCTTGCCTGCGGCAAGACCATCGGCCTTCACAACCAGCGGTGCACGTTGTGCAAGAATCCACGTTTCATCCAGCGTGGTTGCAGTGAAAGTATTGTACGCAGCAGTGGGAATATTGTGCCGTTTCAGAAAATCCTTGGTGAAGGCCTTTGAGCCTTCAAGGCGTGCAGCAAGTTTGCCGGGACCAAAGCAACGCAAACCCGCCGCATTGAATGCATCAGTGATGCCCGCGACCAGTGGTGCTTCGGGGCCGACAATGGTGAGCTCAACGTTGTTGTCTTTGGCAAACTTGATCAATGCATCCATCTGATCGGCATTGATGTTGATATTGCTGACGCGCGGCTCCAGTGCAGTACCGGCATTGCCCGGTGCAACATAGATCTGTTTAACGCGCGGCGATTGTGCGACTTTCCATGCCAGTGCGTGTTCGCGTCCGCCGTTGCCGATGATAAGAACGTTCAAGTGAGTCTCCAGCGACTTCGATCCAGGTAATTATTCAAACTCTCGTGCTGATGAAGATGTGTCATGTCCATCAGAAGTTAAGCGATGGTGAGACGTCATTCCCGCGAAAGCGGGAATCCAGTTATTCATGCTCTCTCTGAGATTGTCAAAGGGTTCATGACTTGAATGGTTCGACTGGCTCATCATGAACGAAATGTGTTTGACCAGATTCCCGCTTTCGCGGGAATGACATATCGTGCTGTAGTAACATGGCTGCTTGATTTAACAAGTGGCGCGTTGCAGTGACGAACTGAGCCAATCAATGTCTGAAATGCCGCATGCCGGTCAACACCATGGCGAGCCCATGTTCATTGGCGGCGGCAATCACTTCGCCATCACGCTTGGAACCGCCGGGCTGAATTACCGCGGTAATGCCGAATTCCGCTGCGGTATCCAGTGTGTCACGGAATGGGAAGAAGGCATCGGAAGCCATCACTGAGCCTTTCACTGTCAATTTTTCGTCCTGCGCTTTGATGGCGGCAATGCGCGCGGAATAGACACGGCTCATCTGTCCTGCGCCCACGCCAATGGTCATGTTATCGGCGGCAAAGACAATGGCATTGGACTTCACGAACTTGCACACCTTCCAGGCGAACATCAGATCACGCAATTCCTGTTCAGTGGGTTTGCGTTCCGTCACCACTTGCAATTCTTTTACGGTGATCATGCCCAGATCGCGTGTCTGCATCAGCAGGCCGCCATTGACGCTGCGCAATTCATACTTGCTGTCGCTGTCAATCAACGGGCCGGTGATCAACAGGCGCACGTTTTCCCTGCGGTTGCACAAGGCGCGCGCTTCGTCATCGGCATCCGGCGCGATGATGACTTCAACAAACTGGCGATCCAGTATGGTGCCTGCAGTGGCTGCATCGAGTGGACGATTGAAAGCAATGATGCCGCCAAAAGCCGAGGTGGGATCAGTCCTGTGCGCCCGGTCATAGGCTTCAAGAATGTTGCTCGCGACGGCCACACCGCAGGGATTGGCGTGTTTCACAATGACACAGGCAGGTGCATCGAATTGCCGTACACATTCCAGCGCGGTATCGCTGTCGGCGATGTTGTTGAAGGAAAGCTGTTTGCCCTGCAATTGCTCTGCACCGGCAATGCTGGCACCATGCAGATCATTGGCGGCGTAGAATGCAGCCTGTTGATGCGGATTTTCGCCGTAGCGCAGGTCCATGCGTTTGTGGAATTGCAGGGGCAGCAATTCGGGAAATTCACTGTTGCCGTTCTGTGTGACCTGGGTGAGATAACTGGCAACCATGGCATCGTAGTTAGCGGTGTGGGTGAATGCCTTTGCCGCCAGACGCCGGCGTGTTGTTTCACTGACGCTGCCATTGTGGATGGCGAGTTCATTCACGATGGCGGTGTAATCATCGGGATCGACAACGATGGCCACGCGGTCATGATTCTTTGCCGATGCACGCACCATGGCCGGGCCGCCGATGTCGATGTTTTCAATCGCATCTTCATAAGTGCAATCCGGTCTGGCAATGGTCGCGGCAAAGGGATAGAGATTGACAACGACCAGATCAATCGGTGCGATGTCATGCTGCTGCATCACTGCCTCGTCAATTCCGCGGCGTCCCAGCAATCCGCCATGAATTTTTGGATGCAATGTCTTGACGCGGCCATCCATGATTTCCGGAAAGCCGGTGTGCGCGGATACCTGCGTCACCTTGATGCCGTTTTGCGCAAGCAACGCCGCAGTGCCGCCGGTGGAAAGAAACTCAACGTTGTACTTCTGCAATTCGCGCACGAATTCCAGCAGGCCGTCCTTGTTGGACACGCTGATCAATGCACGGCGTATGGGGGTGCTCACTTGGACAATACTCTTTGGAAAATTGATTCGTTACTTTGATTTGTCGATGCTGCGTACAGCCGCATCAATCGCCGTGCAATCCGTATTCGCGCAGCTTTTTGCGCAGGGTGCCGCGATTGATGCCCAGCACTTCAGCGGCGCGGCTGCGATTACCATCGACGTAGCCCAGCACGGCGCGGAACAATGGTTCTTCGACCTCACGCAATACCAGATCATACAACGCACCCGGCGTGTGACCGTTGAGATTGGAGAAGTAGATGTCGAGTGCGCGGGCAGTCTGGTTGCGCAGCGTGATTGCATTGCCGTTTGCGTGATGGCCATTGACATGAACATGCTGGTAATCCCCGCCATGTCCGTTGACATGATTTGCGGTTGCGGTTCTGATCGAATGGTCTTTGCTGGATTTGCGGGTGTTCATTGTATTCTTTGGTGCCATGCGCATTTCCGCCGACAGAATAAAATTGAATGCAGTGCGCGCTGTGACGCTTATGCAGCGTCGGCCAGTGCATCGAAATAGGCTTCGATGGCCGCCAGTTGTGTTGCTGGTGTTTCGGCCCGCATCACTACACGCCGGAAGACATCCTGTTGCGGACATCCAGCGGCATACCAACCTATGTGCTTGCGCGCAATCCGCACTCCAACGTCTTCCCCGTGAAATGTGTACAGGCTGCGCAAATGGGCGCGCATGATACCACGGACTTCGGCGCTGTCAGGTGGTTGTAACAATTTTCCTGTCGCGATATACGTTGTGATATCCCTGAATATCCATGGCCTTCCTTGTGCGGCGCGGCCAATCATCACGCCATCGGCTCCAGTGTGTTCAAGCACTTGCTGCGCTTTTTGCGGCGAGTCGATATCTCCATTCGCTAACACCGGAATTTTTATGGCCTGCTTGATTTCACGAATGGTTTCATATTCTGCACTGCCATTGAACATGCACGCGCGCGTGCGGCCGTGCACTGCCAGTGCCTGGATGCCGCAGTCCTGTGCAATGCGCGCGATGGTCACGCCATTGCGATGTTCAGCATCCCAGCCAGTGCGAATCTTCAGTGTCACCGGCACATTCACTGCGGCTACAACCGATTGCAGAATGCTTGCAACCAGCGACTCATCGCGCATCAGCGCCGATCCTGCGGCCTTGTTGCACACTTTCTTTGCAGGACAGCCCATATTGATGTCGATGATCTGTGCACCCATGCCGGCATTCATGCGCGCCGCTTCCGCCATCATCAGTGGATCGCCGCCCACGATTTGCACAATGCGCGGTTCAGGCTCATCACCATGACTGAAACGTCCTTGTGATTTTTTTGAGTTCCACAATTTGACATTGCTGGTGAGCATTTCGCCGGCGGCGAGGCCCGCGCCGAAGCGGCGGCATAATTGCCGGAAGGGCAGATCGGTGACGCCGGCCATGGGCGCCAGTGCCAGATTGCTGCTGAGTTGATAGGGACCGATTTTCATGCAAAGTCTTTGCGACCGACGCAGATTCCGTTTTGCTGTCGGTCAAACAACGGGAAAAAGGTTGCGTATTCTACTGTGTCATGACGACGACGCGCATCGTCAACAAACGGAGTGCAGTGCGAAGAATACGTTTTGTGCTTAGTCATGCGCGCAGCGCATGGAATGTTCATCTCCCAGGCAACTGTCAAATTGAAACCCTACTGCTTCTTCGCCGGGATCGACAATGGCGAGATCGACATTCGCCGCCATGCCCGATTCCAGCAAATGCGACGCACTGGCAGCGTTGGGCAGGTATTCAGCAGGCTTGAATGCGCGCATGCCCAGATGTGTGCCGAAGCGATCTTCCAGCGTCAGTTTGAGCAATGGATAGGGCTGTGCAAAGGGCGCGTTGTTGGTGATGCTGGCACGCACGCGCAGCACGCCGGTTTCCTGCGGATCGGAAACAATACCCCATTGCTTGATGCTGTAAGCGTTGAGTTCCCAGCGTGGCTCCAGCTTTTGTCCAAGCATGGCATAGATGGATTTGAGTGCCGGGCCAAAGCCCGGATGACGCACCAGTGTCTGGCGATAGTGATGAATGACTTGCACGGCAAGCAACAACATCAATGCAAAGCATGCCAGTGACAGCGGCCAGCGTGATGGACGGATTTCCTCGTACAAATCCGGTTCCAGTACGTCCGGTGGCGGTTGCTGCTGCCTGCGTGACTTGCCGCTGCTTGCCCAGCGCCGCACTCTGGTTTTTTCCGCCACTGCGGGTTCATGCCCGGCCTCATCGCTTGAGGATTCACCAGATTCCTCATCGAGCATGAACTCCGGTTGAATGTTCTCGTGATCTTCCTCCAGTGCGTGATCCAGACCGGTCATGTAGATGGCTTCGTTGAATGCTTCGGCACTGTCGCCGGTGGCATCCGCGCGTACCGCGGGTTCATCATTGTCATCAATGCCTGATGATTCCTGGAACGCTTCGCCAAAGAATTGCTGCCGCACACGTGTCAGTTCATCACCATGCGAATCTGAATGGGTTGCAGCGAAGGGCTCGGCCTGGGGTTCGACACCCGCAGCATCTGCGGAAGGCAACGGCACATCCAGTTCCTTCGCATCAATATTGAAAATTTCAATGATGCTGTCGTCGCCGGTGTCGTCCTGCGTGTGTTCATCATGACTGTGTTGTGCATCGCCGGCGTTGAAGCGATCGCCTTCCATGGTGATCTGTTCATGCGTTGCAGCGGCGCTGTCAAACTCCGAAGGCATGAATGCCGTTGCATCATCGGCACTGCGGTCATGTGATGGCAGGTACGCGGTTTTTTCCGCTTCGCCGCGATTTGCCGGTTGTTCCGCGATCAGCTCCTCATGGTCGAACACATTCTGCAAGGCATCGAACTGCGTATTGCAACGTCCGCATCGCACCTGCCCATGTGCCGCACGCAGAATCGCACCCGTGATGCGGAATACCGTCTGGCATCCGGGGCACTGTGTCAATAAAGGATGATCTCGATCTTCGGTCATTAATTTTGCAGACTACTTGTGCAGACGATCCGGCAAACATCAACAGCGTTTGCCACTCAATCTTGCCCATCCATCCTGAATGGCAACGGCGTCCATCTCGAACCAGGCGGCATAACAAGTCTGTATTGTAGCAGCCTGATCCTGCAACACGCCCGACAGAACAATGTGACCACCCGGTCTGGTCAAGGCTGCAAGACGCGGCGCCAGTTCCAGCAGTGGTCCGGCAAGAATGTTGGCCAGCACCACATCCGCCGCAGGTGGCAGTTGATCATCAAGGCTCAACGTCAATGAGTGACTCACCTGATTGCGTTCAGCATTGCTGCGGCTGGCTGTCAATGCCTGTGGATCAATATCAATACCATGCACGTGACGGGCGCCGAGCTTGAGCGCTGCGATGGCAAGAATACCGGAGCCACATCCATAGTCGATGACGGTTCTGTCATGCGGCGGATGCCGGTCAAGCCAGTGCAGACACAATGCCGTGGTGGCATGTGTGCCGGTGCCAAATGCAAGGCCGGGATCGAGATCAATGATGATGGCATCTTTTGCATCGGCGGCATCGGGGCGTTGACCATCGGGACACACCCATAGATGCTCGCCGAAACGCATGGCATGAAAGTCCTTCAACCATTCGCGTTCCCATGGACGATCCGCGATGTGTTCAAAACGACAGGCCGGCAACGACGCAAGTTGTGTCTGCAATGCATTGATCACTGCATCCTGCGATGCATTTGCGTCAAACAATGCCTTGATATTGACGGTGGGCCATAGCGGCAACGCACCCGGTGCCGGTTCGAGAATGGGATCGTCGGCCGCATCTTCCAGCGTTACTGACAAAGCGCCGATTTCAAACAGCGCATCTTCGACAGGTGAAGGATCAGCGTTGCCAAGTTCAAGGGTGAGTTGCAGGAAGGGCATACCACTTCAATTCTTTATCTGCTGCAGACAGCGCAGCGGGGGATGATCCATCGCATGAACGGGGGGCTTTGTAATTTCGGAACCGCAAAAACAGGATGTTTTTGTCGGAACTTCCATGGAAGGGTTCACAGTGTTTTCGAAATTACAAAGCCCCCCGTTCATGCACCTATTGGACGATTTACCAGCGGTACCCTCTCCGGTTACTTGATTCCCAGCCGTCTTTCGAGATAGTGAATATCGAGACCACCCGCCTTGAATGCAGCGTGATTGAGAATTTCCTGATGCAATGGAATGTTGGTCTTGATGCCTTCGACCACCATTTCCGACAGCGCGTTCTTCATGCGTGCAAGGGCAGTATCTCGATCTTCACCATACGCAATCAATTTGCCAATCATTGAGTCATAGTAAGGCGGCACGACGTAACCACTGTACAGATGACTGTCAACACGAATGCCGGGACCGCCGGGCGGATGATACAGCCTGACTGGGCCGGGTGAAGGAATGAAGCCTTTGGGATCTTCAGCATTGATGCGGCATTCAATCGCATGACCACGCACATTGATATCACTTTGCGTCCATTGCAATCTTTCACCGGCTGCAATACGCAACTGCGCCTTCACAATATCGATACCTGTAACCTGCTCGGTAACAGGATGTTCCACCTGCACGCGCGTGTTCATTTCAATGAAGTAGAACTCGCCATCCTGATAAAGAAATTCCAGTGTGCCCGCGCCGCGATAACCCACTTCGGAACATGCAGCCACACAGCGTTCGCCAATGGCCTTGCGTTGCTTCGGCGTGATGCCGGGCGCAGGCGCTTCTTCAATGACTTTCTGATGGCGGCGCTGCAACGAGCAATCACGTTCACCCAGGTGCAGCACATTGCCATAGTTGTCGGCGAGCACCTGGATTTCAATGTGACGCGGCTTTTCCAGGAACTTTTCCATATACACCTGATCGTTGCCGAACGCGGCCATCGCTTCGGCCTGTGTGACATTGATGGCATTGATCAATGTGGCTTCACTGTGCACTACACGCATGCCACGTCCGCCGCCACCGCCGGAGGCTTTGATGATGACGGGAAAGCCGATATCGCGTGCAATGCGCATGTTTTCACTGGAGTCGTTGCCGAGCGGACCATCCGAACCGGGCACGCAGGGTACGCCGGCTTTTTTCATCGTGCGGATGGCGGATACCTTGTCGCCCATCATGCGGATGGTTTCGGCCTTGGGTCCGATGAATACAAAGCCGCTTTTTTCCACGCGTTCGGCGAAGTCGGCATTCTCGGAAAGAAAGCCATAGCCGGGGTGAATGGCCACGGAGTCAGTCACTTCTGCCGCGCTGATGATCGCAGGCATGTTGAGATAACTGTCCTTGGAGGGCGGCGGTCCAATGCACACCGATTCATCCGCCAGCAACACGTGCTTGAGATTGGCATCTGCAGTGGAATGCACGGCAACGGTCTTGATACCCAGCTCGCGGCAGGCGCGCAGGATGCGCAGCGCAATCTCACCGCGATTGGCGATCACAACTTTTTCTAGCATGACTTGATAAAAACTCTTTGTTGCAATGACGGCAGGTCATTGCGGGTTGAAACGTGTTGGCCGGACTTATTCAATAATGAACAGCGGCTGACCATATTCGACAGGCTCGCCGTTCTTGGCAAGAATTGCGGTGACACGACCCGCCTTGTCGGATTCGATCTGGTTCATCATCTTCATTGCTTCAATGATGCACAGCGTGTCGCCAACGTTCACTTCACTGCCGATATCGACAAAGGCTTTCGCGCCCGGTGAAGACGAAGCATAGAAGGTGCCCACCATCGGTGCAGTCACAGTGTGTTCATTCTTGTTGACAGCGGGTGCTGCTGGTGCGCTGCTTGCCGCCGCTGACGCAGTTGCTGCAGGCGGCGCGCTGGGCATGGGCGCAGCTGCGTATTGCACAATGGGCGCGGGCGCTGCGGCGCCGCTTTGGCGGCTAATGCGCACAGATTCTTCGCCTTCCTTGATTTCTATTTCGGCAATGCCGGATTCTTCCAGCAATTCGATCAGCTTTTTGACCTTGCGAATATCCATTGAGGACCTCTTGGTAATGGAACAGGGTGTTCGTTTAAGGTTGTTGTTCAAGCCGCTGCGCGGCAGCGTACAGTGCCAGCTCGTAGCCAAGCGGCCCCAGGCCGGCAATCACTCCCGCAGCGATGTCGGAAAAATATGAATGATGACGGAATGGTTCCCGTGCATGCACGTTGCTCAAGTGAATTTCGATGAAAGGAATCTGCACTGCGAGCAATGCATCGCGCAATGCAATGCTGGTGTGCGTGAACCCGGCAGGATTGAACAGGATGAAGTCCACATCGTCATCGGCCGCCTGATGAATGCGTTCGATCAGCTCGGCTTCGGAATTGCTCTGCAATGCCTGCAACGTATGGCCCGAGTTGTGCGCCAGCCGTCCGAGGTTTTCGACAATCTCGTCCAGCGTTGTCGAGCCATAGGTGCCAGGCTCGCGTGTGCCGAGCATGTTCAGGTTGGGGCCGTTAAGCAGCAACAAATTTGCCATGAAATTGGATAGCCAGTGTCAGTGATTGAAGGCGATAAAGTCGATAATCAACAAGTCGATAGCCAAACGCTGATCAATTTTTGGGACTGCTCATTTTTCGAAAATGCCAGCGAGTTTACCGGCATTTATATGCAATTGGTGGAAAATTTACGCAATTGCGACCGGCGTTGCAAGGGAAATGGTGGAATTCCGCGCCGTTGCCACCCCGCCGGCAGGGCTTTATCAACCCTTGTCGCCGCTCGAGGCGTCATTCATGGCGGTATTCACTTGGGCACGCGCGGCGTTCGCCGTTATTTTGCCGTCATTCACCTGTTTAATGATGTTCAGGATGGTCGTGGCCTGTGCGGCATGCAGTTCGCCCAGATGCGTGACGATGATATCGCCCTGTTTGTCAGTGAATATCGTGAAGGGCAGGCCATCCGCGCCAATGCCGAAGGAGTCTGCCGCTGCAAATCCATCCTCCTCGCCAATCAGGATGGGATAGGTGATGTGCATGGCATCGGCGTACTTCAGCACTGCGTCGCGGAAGTCGATGGCAATGCCCACCACCTGAAAGCCATCACTGGTATGTTCCTGTTGCAGCTTTAATAGCAGGGGCATTTCGCGGCGGCAGGGTTCGCACCAGGTTGCCCAGAAGTTGATGATCAATGCCTTGCCGGGCCAGGAGCGGATAGATTGCAGTTTGTCATCGCGGTTCTTCAATGAGAAGTCGGGCAGTGTCAGCACCGGCGCCTGCAATGCCGGTCGTGTTGCACTTGCACTTGCGCCTGAAGGTGCTTTATCCGACTTGCTGGAATTTGCCACGATCAATGGATTGACCACGTATTGCATGGTCAGGAAGCCGGCCACTATGGCCAGCAAGGCAATGATGGAATAACGCAGCAGGGGTTTCATTCAGGAGCAACGCAGGACAAGTACACCAAATGTTTATTCTGACATATCAAGGGCGCGATGTTGTCGTTTCTGCTTGTGTTGTAATGACTATCCAATCGCAATCAGCTGTCGCAACATCCGAAGGGGTAAACTTCGATCTCTCAATGATCCGGAAATTTTTTGACCCTCTCCCTTTATCCCTCTCCCATCAAGGGAGAAGGGAAAAGATTTGTTAAAAGCAGCGCCTTGCCCAAGGGGTTCCGGCAAAAACGCATGATAACTTCAGCGGGTTTTTTAACGGTCTTGAGAATAACGCATCAATCAGTCACTCGTGATGAAGCACAGGTTAGTGTGAATAAACCCAGCTAGCGACAACATCATGCCCGCAAAGGCAGTCATGTGCTCCAATAAGTTTTCCGGCTTTATTTGCTGGAAATCAGGGAATTTTCTTTACTGGATTCCCGCATGCGCGGAAATGACGTAGCGGTTCGGTTGCACCCATCTAGAAAATCGAATGGGTATTTGAATGATTGGTGCGGCATCAATGTTAACCCAGTGCTCAACAATTATCGCAATGTCATTCCCGCGCAGGCGGGATCGCGAAAACAGGAGTTGAAGCAAACATCGGCTTTGCCGATGGCCAGGAGGGCGAACAGCAGGAAGCTGTTCGTCACCCGGTTAAAACAGCTTCTTGCAGGGTGCCTGCTTTCGCGGGCGCGCCTTGTTCAGTGTTTTGTTGATCATCATTGTGCAGCAAACGCTTCCTTCACATGCGCGGCGAACTGTTCTGCTTTCATGTAACCCACCACGCGATAGTTGCTGCGTTCCTGACCATTCACAAAGAACGCAATTGTTGGTGGACCGAAAATGCCAAAGCGATTAAGCAGTGCCTTGTCGTCATCATCATTGGCGGTGACATTGGCCTGCAGCAATACCGCGTTGTTCAGTGCAGCGTTCACCTGCGGATCAGGAAACGTGTACTTTTCCATCTCCTTGCACGAGGTACACCAATCTGCATAGAAGTCGAGCATCAAAGGTTTGCTGGCTGCTTGCGCTGCGGCTACTTCACGATCCAGGTCAGCAACGGATTTGATGCGCTTGAAGGGCAGGCCTTGCGTTATATCGCCAGCAGACATTGTTGATGAGACCGCTGCCGTTTCTGTTGATGATGGCAGGCTGTGGAATCCCTGCAAAGGTTGCAATGGATCAGTCGTTCCGGAGGCGGCGCCGATCAATAACACGATGCCGTAGATCAATATCACCAATCCGGCACCACGCACTGGCGAAGGTGCGGGTTGATTGGCGCGTACTTGCAATGAAAATATCCAGAAGCCGGTGATGATGGCCAGCACCGCCCACAACATCATGGTCACTGAGCCAGGCAACAAGCTCGACAACAGATAAATCGCCACGCCGATGAACATGACACCGAACAAGGATTTCACAGCATCCATCCATGCGCCTGCCTTGGGCAGCAAGCTGCCTGCCGATGCGCCAACCAACAACAATGGCACACCCATGCCCAGACCCATGACATACAGCGCGGCTGCACCGCGGCCAATCATGTGTGACTGACTGATGACTGACAACGCCGCAATCATTGCGGGCGCGACGCAGGCTGTTACAACAAGAGCCGACAGTGCACCCATGACGAATGTACCGATATAGGTGCCGCTTTTCTGCTTGTTGCTCAAATCATTCAAACGCGTTTGTATGCTGCTGGGCATTTGCAGGGTGAATGCACCGAACATCGCAATGGCAAGCACCACAAACAGGATCGCAAAGCCGATGATAATGGGTGGCTTCTGAAAGAACGCCTGTGGCGCCTGATTGAATGCCAGTACAAACGCAACAGCAGCGCCGGCATAGGTCAATGCCATGCCTTGCACATAAGTGAACGCCAGTGAAAATCCTTTTGCGGGTGTGATGTTTTCACCCTGTCCAACCACAATGCCAGATACGATGGGCACCATCGGCAACACGCAGGGTGTCAGTGACAGTCCCAGACCGATCAAAAAAAAAGTGCCAAGCACGGCAAACAGATTGCCGGTACGCAGTGTGCTGGCAAGTTTGTCCTGCGCCGATACAGCGCTGCCGCCGGATACAGTGTCCTTGCTGACACTTGCGGTGGCGCTTGCAGGTAATTCAACAGTGAAATCCTTTGTCAGCGGGTTGTAGCACAAACCTTTTTCGGCACAGCCTTGATACTTTACCGTCAAGATGAGTTTGACTGCGCCACCGGCGGCGCGTGACACGGGCAGCACGGCCTTGACGCTGTTGTGATAAATCTCCATGTCACCGAAGAACTCGTCATGCTTGATCTGTCCCTGCGGCAGTTGCGGTTCGCCCAGTTTGACCTGATTGCCATTGATGCTGAAACCCATACGCTTGCGATACAGGTAGTAGCCCTTGGCAATGGTGAAGTCCACTTCAATGCGGTCTGCGCCGGTGGCGATCGCATCAACTTGAAATGCTTCGTCGGGTTTCAGGTATTCATCTTTTTGAGCGCTGAATAGTTGCGATACCGCATTGGAACCGTGCGACGAAGATTCCTGTGCGACACAGGTGCCGGTAACGATGAATAAGCACAGCAGTGCGCTGATGAAACGATTCAAAACCTTTCCGTTACAACGTGTCATTGGAAACCTTGCATTCAATTCTCAAAAAATTCTCCCCTCGCCCCTTGAGGAAGAGGGGTTGGGGTGAGGGTAAACTTTGATGGTTTGCTGTTGATCAAAATTTCACCCTCTTCCTTTATCCCTCCCCCATCGAGGGGGAGGGAATGACTAAACTGGATTACGAACAGCGTCCTGCTGCTCGCCCTCCCGGCCATCGGCAACGCCGATGTTTGCTTCGACTCCTGTCTGCGTGGGAATGACGCTGTAGCAATTTGATGACTTTTCCCATTCGTCCGCCATCCCAAAGTAGGGTGGGTTAGCGGTTCCTCCGCGTAACCCACCATGTTCATAAAGGCGGGATATATCCCGCCCTACAGTCAATTAATTCTCGACATTCTGCCTTACCCATTGCAGATACGATTCGCTCCCGCCGTGCACCGGCAGGGCAATAAACTCCGGAACTTCGTAAGGATGCAGTGCTTTAATCCGTGCTGCCACTGTCGCCAACTTTTCAGTGGTGGTTTTGATAACCAGTAGTATTTCGGCGTCATTATGCAAAGCACCTTGCCAGAGATAGGTGCTTTGCACACCTGAAATCTGGTTCACGCAGGCGGCCAGCCTTTCGGTCACCAGTGCGTTGGCTATTTTTTGACCAACCTCGTCACTGGGGCAGGTGCACATGGCAATGGAAATGCCGGTTTCAGTGGAGTGACTCATATATATGGCTGCTTTTTTCTCCCTTCGCCCCTGATGGGAGAGTGGTTACACACATCTGTATTATGCAAGATTTTTCACCCTCTCCCTTACCCTCTCCCATCAAGGGAGAGGGAAATTGAATATGGATGGTCTGTCTTGCTCACCATGAACGAACTCTCGTTCTCCCCTCCCCACTCGTGGGGGAGGGGCCGGGGGAGAGGGGGGGCCGGAATGCTTTAAGTCCGATTTATTTTCGGGCTTCCCTCTTGCAATCCCGGGCTCGATCCATATCATTAGCAGCCGCTTGGGTAGAGTGCTAACATGGTCTGATCGGCATCCAGCCGCAACCCGAAGCCCGCCCACTTTAAAGGTTCATCAAACGGTTTCCTTTTCAACATCAACCCGCGGCACAGGCCGCATCAAGCAATTGGGAGTTTTGTTATGGCCGAGAAACTGAAAATTCGTCCGTTACACGATCGCGTCATCATCAAGCGTTTGGAAGAAGAACGCGTTTCCGCCGGCGGTATTGTCATTCCTGACAGCGCCACCGAAAAGCCCATTCGCGGCAAAGTGGTTGCCGTTGGCAAGGGCAAGATCCTGGAAGGCGGCGATGTACGTGCCCTCGACGTGAAGGTTGGCGACAACATTCTGTTCGGCAAGTACAGCGGCACCGAAGTGAAGGTCGATGGCGAAGAACTGCTGGTGATGCGCGAAGAAGACATCATGGCGGTTATCGAGAAATAAGTTTCTCTCACCTTCATTAACCATCAAAGAATTTTATAGAGGATTACTCACATGGCAGCTAAAGACGTACGTTTTAGTGATGACGCACGCGCCCGCATGCTCAAGGGCGTCAACATCCTGGCCAATGCTGTTAAAGCAACGCTGGGTCCCAAAGGCCGCAATGCCGTGCTCGAAAAGAGCTTCGGTGCGCCCACCGTTACCAAAGACGGTGTCTCTGTTGCGAAAGAAATCGAACTGAAAGACAAGTTCGAAAACATGGGCGCACAGATGGTGAAGGAAGTGGCTTCCAATACCTCCGATGAAGCCGGTGACGGCACCACCACTGCCACTGTATTGGCACAAGCCATCGTTCGCGAAGGTTTGAAGGCCGTTGCTGCTGGCGCCAACCCCATGGACCTGAAGCGCGGTATCGACAAAGCCGTCGCTGCTGCAACGGATGAGTTGAAGAAGCTCTCCAAGCCTTGCAAAGATCAAAAAGCCATTGCACAGGTCGGCACCATTTCTGCCAACAGCGATGAATCCATCGGCAAGACCATTGCAGATGCAATGGAAAAGGTGGGCAAAGAAGGCGTGATCACCGTTGAAGAAGGTTCTGGTCTGCAGAACGAACTCGATGTTGTAGAAGGCATGCAGTTCGATCGCGGTTATCTGTCGCCTTACTTCATCAACAATCAGGCGAATCAAACCGCTGAATTCGACAATCCGTACATCCTGTTGTACGAAAAGAAGATCAGCAATGTTCGCGAAATGCTCCCGTTGCTCGAAGGCATTGCCAAGGCCGGCCGTCCCTTGATCATCGTTGCAGAAGATGTCGAAGGCGAAGCACTGGCGACACTGGTGGTCAACACCATTCGCGGCATCGTTAAAGTGGCTGCGGTTAAAGCTCCGGGCTTTGGTGATCGCCGCAAGGCCATGTTGCAGGACATCGCCATTCTCACCGGCGGCACCGTGATTTCCGACGAAGTTGGTCTGTCACTGGAAAAAGCCACACTGAACGATCTGGGCGAAGCCAAGAAAGTGCTGGTGGAAAAAGAAAACACCACCATTATCGATGGCAAGGGCAAGGCTGCTGACATCAAGGCTCGCGTTGAACAGATTCGCAAGCAGGTTGAAGAAACCACTTCGGACTACGACAAAGAGAAGTTGCAGGAACGCGTTGCCAAATTGTCGGGCGGCGTAGCTGTCATCAAGGTTGGCGCTGCAACCGAAATCGAAATGAAGGAAAAGAAGGCCCGTGTTGAAGATGCATTGCATGCAACGCGCGCTGCCGTTGAAGAAGGTGTGGTACCCGGCGGTGGTGTTGCACTGATCCGTGCACAAAAGGCTGTGGACAAGCTGGAAGTCACCAGCGAAGACCAGGCTTTCGGCGTACGCATCCTGTCACGCGCCATCGAAGAGCCATTGCGTCAGATCGTCACCAATGCCGGTGAAGATGCTGCCGTTGTTCTTTCCAAGGTGAAAGAAGGCAAGGGCACCTTCGGCTACAACGCAGCCAATGGTGAATACGGCGACATGCTGGAAATGGGCATCCTGGACCCAACCAAGGTTACCCGTCTGGCATTGCAAAATGCCGCTTCCGTTGCTGGCTTGTTGCTGACCACCGAAGTGATGATTGCTGAAGCACCAAAGGAAGAAGCTGAAGCCGCTGGCCACGACCACGGTGGTGGCATGGGTGGAATGGGCGGCATGATGTAAGCCGCAATTGGAGAAGGAATTCCAAGAATGTAAATTCAAACCCCGTCAATCCCAAAGGTTGGCGGGGTTTTTGGTTTGGATTGTTGGCTGCTGCCTGCTGAGCGTGGCCCCGTTCTGGCTGAACTAAGAAAGAGTGTGTGAATATGGCTTCTCCACTTACAGATCTTGACGAGATGATTCTTAAGTGTCGTGATGATCGCACCAAGACGTATATCGCTGAGGCGGTAGCTAGCTATCGTGCTGGTGCTTTTCGCTCCTCTATAGTTGGTGCGTGGATTGCTGTCTGCTTTGATGTTATTGAGAAACTTCGTGAGCTTGCTTTGAGTGGAGATAAGGAAGCAGAGATGCGAATAGACGAGCTAGAAAAGATGCAACGGTCGGGTGATATAACCAATGCGCTGAGATTCGAAAGAGAACTTCTAAAACTCGCGCGTGATAAGTTTGAACTTATATCGCATCTTGAATTCATCGATCTCGAAAGGTTGCAAGAAGATCGAAATCGTTGTGCGCATCCTTCGTTAGTTTCTGAGGGCCGTGTTTTCTCTCCTTCCGCCGAACTTGCGAGGGTTCATTTGTATTCCGCTGTAACCCATCTCCTTCAGCATCCGCCAGTTCAGGGAAAGTATGCTTTAGATAAATTGGTTAGCGCGGTGGATTCGGAGTATTTTCCTGAGAAGAAAGACACAGCAAAGGATTCATTGGCCTCAGGACCACTCAGGCGTCCTAGGGAGTCGCTCGTCAGAAACTTCGTGATTGTTCTTTTGAAACGACTTATAAAAGAAGATATCGAATGGAATCATAAGCGACGAGTTGCTGCAGCTCTTGCTTCAGTATTTGAACTGCATCCGCATTACTATGCAGATGCTCTTAAAGAAAAGCTGTCACCAATGCTACGTTCTTTGAGTGACCAAGAATTAAAGCGAGTAATCAATTTTTTTCGAATGGTCATGGATACGTGGCAATATGTAGAAGTTGATCTACGGCACCGCATAGAAGCCTTTGTGTCAGCATTACCTGTCGACCTGCTTGATGAATTGGATTTTTTACTAAGATTTGAGCCGCTGCAGAAACATGCGTCATCGCGTGTTTCCAGAATAACGCGAGCAGAGCTTAAGGAAACACTCTTTTTTTCCTTGCCAATGGAAGTGGCTGATCGTTTTATTGCCCTTTATCTTGAATCTCGAAATTTCAATCAAGCTAATGAATGGGCCAAGCAGTTGGCTATCTATGTATCCGACTTTAACGAGGAACAAATACGACGAATAGTTACGGGGGCGGCAGGGAATGATCAGATACTTAATAGCATTGAACTTGGTGCGTTGTTGAAAGTGCTTCGTGGAAGTAAAAAAATTTCTCCGGCGGAATTCGATAGTCTGTTGATGGCTAGTGGGTTGTCCAGATATGTATCGATAAATGATGATGAATAGATTATTTATGCTTCAGATTGCGAATTGTTCAACGCATATTGTGTAATTCGGATGGATGAAAGAATTATGGCATTCCACCTTTTTAATAAACCATTAGAGTTAATAGATAGTAGTGATCTTGTGGTATTAAAGGATGTTGCGGAAGGTTGGTATGTTGAATATAAACGGGAGCCCATATCAGCGAGCGAAATCGGCAAGTCTCTAAGTGCATTTGCTAATCATTTTGGCGGCTGGCTTATTTTTGGAGTTGATGCTCCGGATCGCATACCGTCCGCGTTTCCGGGTCTTGATCTTAAGGATAGTCGATTGGTATTTGATCGCCTTCGTGATGCGGCATCACACCATGTGAATCCTGTGGTTACTTTTGAAACGAAAGAAGTGATTTGTGAGTTTGAAAACAACGAGGCTACTAGCGAACGAAAGATTGTAATTGTTCGAGTGCGACAAGGTCGTAATCCGCCATACGTTCATTCGAGCGGAAGGATTTATAGGAGAATTGCCGATAGTTCACAGCCAAAAGCAGAAGCAGATCGTGCGGTAATAGACCAATTAGTTGCGCGAGCAGGTGAGTATCAAACGGCTTTCAAAGATAAGATTCAAGAGGATCCGGAAATCTCAGATGGTGAATATCAGCTCCCATTACTTCAAGTGTATATGACTCAAGACCCTTGGGGCGAACGCCGCAATGGGCGCATTCTTAGTAGGGAGGAATTCTCCAAGATTATGAACTGTAGCGACGATGCCGGATACACAATAGCACTTGAAAATGTATTCGAACATCCTTTTGGGTTCGTCGCGAGGCACGTAGCAAATAACAACCCATTCAACATTACCTATACGTGGAACTATTCGTTTTCTGGATCAAGTTCCGTGGTTGTGCCAATACGGATCGTACAGCAGAAAGATTATGCACGTTACAAATATGCAGCTGGCTTCATTCAGAAGTTAGCGCCGGAGGTTCGGCAACGCCTCATGGATATAACACTATTATGGGCTTTCTTAACAAGCATGCTCGCGAAACAGGAAGCACTGGCCAAGGCCACCGGGGATGAGGGCAGTACTTTTATAAAATTGAAATTAATTAACGTGTGGCGATGTGTGCCGTATATCGACACTAAGAGTTACATCGATCATGTAGCTAAATATGGTTTACCTGTAATTCAAAGAAAAAGAGTGATAAGTCCAGTCGGGAGTGATCCTGATTCATTAGTAGAAATAGAGATGGATACAGAACTGGGCCTGGATACGAACAACGCGACAATATTAAAAGCCGCACGCGCACTGACTTGGTTATTTATGGCTGTTGGTCTTCCCGATGACGCTATCTTAAGCAAAGAAACCGTCGAGGAGTATTTAGAAAGCATTGCGCGTGTAATCAATATTCATAAATCAAGTGATGCTACGGGGTTGTAGCTTTATTGATAACGGTGCCAGGTGAGCTGACCAGTGTTTAGTGGACACCCAGATAGCCTTGATTAAGATAGATGTAACGGTGCCGGTGTACGGATGTTCGGATTGCGGGTAAGACGATAAGATTAAGGGAGTTACGAAGATTCGAATTGAGGGCAACAGATGTATATCAAGGCTGCTTTGCTCTTTCTTCTGAGTACGATCATCTTGGGATTAACAAGATTAAATACATATCGCAACAATAAAGAAGTTTGAGCCCGTGCCACACATGTTAAATATTCCAGAGTGAGCAAAACAATGAACCAAAACCCTTATGCGCCACCACAAGCCGAAGTCGTCGATGTTACTGTTGACGAAGTGCTCGCCAGCGATGAGACGATCTTTTTTCCATGCTCGCTGTTGAAATTGGCGCTGATGTCACTGAGTACGCTGGGTCTTTATCACATCTACTGGTTTTACAAGTAGCAGTGCCGGTGTATGGATGTTCGGATCGAGTTTGGTACTATTCATTGCAGTAACGGTGCCGCCCCGTGATTTCTACGAGGGCTTCAGTTACCGTTATTAGCAGAGCTTAAGTCGCAAGAGAGAACTATAATGCCAAAAGGAATGATTAGTCAGAGCGCGGTGTTGCTTACAACAGAGTCGATTAGCACTACGCAGCTTAAAGAAGTCCTTGGGAAAAACAATTTTACTGTCGTAAAAGAAACGCCGCCGGGGGAAGCATGGCAGTTCGGCGGTGCCTCTCTATTAATTGCTTATCGCCCCGACATAAATGGCTACGTGTCCATAGACGTCGTCAACCAGCTTTGGCCAGATAGCATGGGTAACCCTAAAACGGACTTTACAACATTTGGTGCGTGGACAACTGGGTGGTTTGGTCCTTGGGCATATCCGATGGGGCTTCAACGTGCACGCGACCATAGCTGGGCTTGGCCTAAAGCAAATGAAGTTGTTAACAGGCACAACGGTTTTGTAAGGATAAGGTTGTCATACGCATTTGGAGCTTCCAAAGATGCGCCTGTATTACCTGGCAACTACGATCCATTGGATGAAATGAATTTCGTTGGACAAATTGCTTTAGCGCTACTTGATATGCCGGGTGTCCTTTGCTATTTCAATCCGAATGGGGAAGTGCTTCGCGACCACTCGGCCTATTCAAGAGTATGGAATGAATGCAAGGAGGGCCGATACCTGCCGCTTTCGTTGTGGTCGAATATCAGGCTTTTTAATCTGAACGACAGCCTTACATTTATGGATACCGTGGGTAATGCGCAGTTGGATATTATGGATATTGAAGCCATTTTCCCCAGCTCAAGATATTCGCCAGGAGATGTCGATTACTATTTGCGAAATGTTACGCAATATCTCATTGATGCAACGCCAGATTTCAGAACCGGACAGTCGATTGATGGGCCAAATGAGACGGGTCTGTCATGGACAATCGAAGTAATCGACGATGGATTGGTCGCTCCGCTACGAAAAGTGCTGAGGCTCTACCCAAAAACTATTCAGCGAGAGGTTTTGGAGATTGTTTCGCGAAAAGTGCATTAGCGAATGGAGTAACGAAGTCGAAATGACGGTGCGGGTATACGGATGTTCGGATTGATGGTAAGACGATAAGATTAAGGGAGTTACGAAGATTCGAATTGAGGGCAACAGATGTATATCAAGGCTGCTTTGCTATTTCTTCTGAGTGCGATCATCTTGGGATTAACAAGATTAAATACATATCGCAACAATAAAGAATTTTGATCCCGTGCCACACATGTTAAATATTCCAGAGTGAGCAAAACAATGAACCAAAACCCTTATGCGCCACCACAAGCCGAAGTCGTCGATGTTACTGTTGACGAAGTGCTCGCCAACGATGAGACGATCTTTTTTCCATGCTCGCTATTGAAATTAGCGCTGATGTCACTGAGTACGCTGGGTCTTTATCACATCTACTGGTTTTACAAGAATTGGCAGTACGTAAAAGATCGAACGAGGGAAGATATTACTCCCGCGGCGCGCGGCATCTTTGCGATCCTCTTTTGCTATGGTCTGTTCAAAAGGATAAGGGAGTATCAAGAGACGGTTTCGACAAATAAGCTCGCTGCTGGGCCGCTGGCGACCATTTTCATATTTCTGAATATCGCAGGAAGGTTGCCCGGATTGTTGGCGGTCATCTCATTCCTTAGCTTTGTTCCGCTCTTGGTCGTTCAACACGCAGTCAATAAAATAAACAATGTTGCTGCACCAGATCATGATCCTAATGCAAAATTTACTGGTTGGAATTGGGCGATCATCGCAATAGCTGTCGTTCTATGGGCGTTAGTAATAGTCGGTACCAATATCAGTGGCCTGTAGGGTGTAATCGCGATTACACCTTACGAGGTCAGGAGTGCGATTCATGCCGAGCGAATTCACGTTGGTAAAGCCGGTGGCTCTTCCCACGCAGTCTGACATCGCGACTGTTTATAAATCAGTGAATTTTGCAGACGCATTTGCAGTTCAACTTCCATCCGGCACCGCTAGTGATCCAGATGTCCTGTGGCGATTCGTCATGTTGCATCAGCCGAGCTGGATCAGATGGCTCACGGGACTTCGAGATGCCATCGTTGCGTGCTTTGGTCTGAAGACGGTCAAACAGCTCTCCGGTGAAACAAGCATTGACCGCATTGCTTTCTTCAAGGTCTACAGCAAAAGCGACACTGAGGTTATTGTGGGCGAGGACGACAAGCACCTTGATTTCAGGCTGTCAGTACTCCGCACGCCGGACTCGTCTCCAACACTCGGTGGCCAACTGATTGTTTCCACCGTTGTTCACTGCCACAACCTGTTAGGCAGAATCTACATTTTGATTGTTGCACCTTTTCATCGGCAGGTTGTAAAAGCCAGTCTGCGTCGAGCAGCACTTGTCGGTTGGCCGAAAGCCGGTGCAATATAGAGGTCATCTGAGTGGCTGAGCGGGTAGTAAATTTGACCCAATTGTGAAACGTACATGTCTAATCCATATTCCCCGCCCAAAGCTGTTGTTGATGATATTCAGGTCGAGCGCAGTCGTAT
>DASZSV010000062.1:0-15838 GCA_035548495.1 Steroidobacteraceae bacterium | reverse complement strand
GGGAACATTCTGGTCAGCAAGGATGGCATTCCCAAGCTGCTGGACTTCGGCATTGCCAAGCTGCTGGATGAAAGCGCCCAGGCCATTCTGCAAGACGGCGCCATTGCCCATACGCGCGTGCATGATCGACTGTTGACGCCGGAGTACGCCAGTCCCGAACAAATCCGCGGCCAACCCGTCACCACCACCAGTGATGTCTATGCCTTGGGGATTGTGTTGTATGAACTGCTGGCAGGCACGCGTCCCTATACGGTGAATGCGTTAAACCAGCTGGAGCTGGAACGCTCCATCTGCATTCAAGACCCGCTCAAACCTTCGCAGAGGGTGAGCGTGCTGGCCAGGCAGGTGCTGCACAGTGCCTCTGACATGATTACCACTGAGGTTTCTTCATCCACCTCTTCCGGGGATACCGGGGTGTCAGAGACCGTTGCCACGGCCACCCCCCTGTCCCTTATCCCTGCAGCACGCAAGACCTCGTTCAAGAAACTGGAACACCAGCTTAAAGGGGATCTCGATGCCATTGTGATGAAGGCCCTGAGAAAGGAACCCGAGAAACGTTACAGCTCGGTGGAACACCTGATAGAGGACCTGAACCGTCATCTCAATCAGGAACCGGTGGAAGCTCGACAGGGCAATCGCTGGTATTACACACAACGCTTCATCAAACGTCATACGATAGGCGTCATCGCCGGCGCCGCCGCGCTGCTCGCCCTGATTGCAGTGGCGATCATCCTGTCCGTTCAAGCACAACACTTAAAACAGCAACGTGACATTGCCAGCCAGGAACGCGACAAAGCCACCCAGGAAAGTGAACGGGCTGAGACGGTGTCCAACTTCATGCTCGATGTCTTCACCGCCGCCGATCCCTTTCAATCGCAGGACAAACAGATCACCGCCAAGGAACTGCTTGACAAGGCCGCCAACAAGATTGAAACCACGCTCAATGATCAACCCGAAGTAAAAGCAAGACTATTGGAGGCTATTGGCGAGGCATATTTGAATCAGGGAAAGATCAACGATGCAATTAAGCTCCTCGAAGAAGCATTGAAAATAAAACAAAACTCTACTCCGAATGATGTCCTATCACTTGTCGACCTGAACGAGGACATCGGTCAAGCGTACTATGCCATGAAAGACATTACTTCGACCAACCGGTATCTGCAGCAATCACAAACATTGCTGGAAAATGCAAATCTGACCCATACACAGGAATATCTGCAAACTCTTGAAGGCCGTGCAGCGGTTGAACGAGAACGCTATAACCTTCCGGCTGCCGAATACTTCTTCCGCAACGCATTGAAGTTGTCACGTCAACTTAACAAGGCCGATAATCCGATTGCCGTTTCTATCACATATCAGCTTGCCCAAATTCTGGACTGGCAAGCCAAATACATTGAAGCGGAAAATCTGTATCATCAAGCCGAAAAAATGGCCAGTGATACGTTACCTGATAAACACCCATTCAGAATAAATCTGAAGCTACTCTTGGGTTACCATTTCTTCCTTCTGGATAAATTGGACCAAGCCACAGCATTGATAATGCAGGCTCTTGCGAACCAACGAATGGTACTTGGTGACGACAACCCGCAATTAGTCAGGACTTATGCATATCTTTCGCAAATACAGATGCGCCGAAAAGCATGGCAGTCTGCCGAGCAGAACGCTCGAACCGCATTGAGCATCGCCTCCCGCTCTTCCAGGAAAAGAAATGACTACTACATTGGCCTGGCACATCTGGCACTTTCAGATGTTCTTGTTCGGCTCAAAAAGTTCCCAGAAGCAAAACGCGAAAGCCAGGCAGCACTGTCAATACTGACACCAATTGAACCATCGGAAAATCAACTTACCCCATTCGCCAATTATCTTCTCGCATGGGCATGGTCTGGCGAACATCATCCAAAGCAGGCGGAAATACTGTTGGAAAGCAATATTGCAAAATGGACATCCATGAACGCATCCTCTTGGCTAACGGCTCGTTCGGAAAGTCTGTTAGGCGTCGCACTGCTCCAACTTCACAAACCCGATGAAGCCAAACAACATCTACTACATGCCGACGAAATTCTTTCTGCCAAAGATAGCGGCGCGTTTCCCGATGATGCAGCAACCGCTCACAAGCGCGTTGAAGAGTTTCAGCATTGCGAAGCAGAACACCATCTAGATAATTGCAAACTGACGATCTGAGCGTGGCAAGTCACTCCGTCAGTACCAACCCAGCCATTTGCCTCAAATCCCGCGATGAACTGCCCACTGCAATTTCAAATTCACCTTCGTCAATCTTCCATTCATGAGCATGAATGTCGTAGTGCGAGAAATCATGCGGCACAAGCCTGAACGATACGGTGCGAGTTTCACCCGGTCTCAGCATCACCTTGTCAAATGCCTTGAGTTCGCGAATTGGACACGCCTCACGGCAATCCTTGTCACTCACGTACAGTTGCACCACTTCCGCACCGGCTACTGAACCCGTGTTTCTGACATCCACCTCGACATTAACAGGTTCATCTTTGTTTATCCTGCGAGGAACCTGAAGATGCTGATAGTCAAACGTTGTGTATGACAGACCAAACCCGAACGGAAACAATGGTTCAATTTCCTTTTTGTCGTAGTAACGATAGCCGACAAAAATGCCTTCACCATAATTGGCAATGCGTGTTCCCGGAAAAAACAGATAACTTGGATTGTCCTGCAAGCGCCCCGGAAAGCTCACCGGCAATTTTCCGGATGGATTGATTCTGCCGAGCAATACATCAGCTATCGCGCGCGGTCCTTCCTGTCCCGGCAACCATGCATCAATCACTGCGTGAACCTTGTCAATCCATGGCATGGTAACGGGTCCGCCGTTGTTGATCACCACAACAGTGCGCGGATTGGCTGCCGCAATGGCTTCCACCAATTCATCCTGATCGAATCCAAGATCAATGGTTTCACGATCACGACCTTCACTGTCCGTGGTGCTTGAAGAACCCACGAACACAATCGCCGTATCTGATTTTCTGGCAAGCTGTACTGCCTTTGCAATGCCGCCCACCGGCAAACGCACACCCACCCGCAATGCATGATAAGGCAGCCCGGTTGCGGAATAAGATATGGCAAAGGAATATACATGTGCAGCCTGCAATTTGATCTTTACTGCATGTGCCCTGGTCGGCAATGAAGTCATGGTCACATAGTCGCTGTCTGCGGAACGATTATCGAGTATGACTTTTCCATCCAGCAGCAGCTTGACATCAAGATGAACTTTTTTTCCAGCCAGGGCACTTCCAGGCGAGACATTCAAATGCTCCAGCGAGAATTCATACTCTCCATTCACGGGTGGAAAAAAATAGCCGCGCCACCGCACTGCCATCTGTCCCGCACGTTTTGCGGCTATGCCGCCAAACGACAAACCACCAATATCGGTTTCAACGCGCTGCATAACCGGCCTGCCCGCAGCCCGGGCATTGGCATAGTAAGTGGCGAACAAGCCATTGCGTTTATGGTCTCGCGCTGGACTGAAATATCGTGCATCCAGCACACGCGGTGACCATTCGTTGTCCACGCCGGATTCATATGCCACTTCGGTGCTCGCAGGCAACGCTGCACGCAACGCCTGCAGTGGTGTAACCACTTCACTGGCCAGCAATTGCGAACTGCCACTGCCCTGAATAATGGCGGCATCGGCATTGGGACCAATGACTGCAATCCGCTTTGTTCTGGCAACATCCAGCGGCAACACCCCATGATCATTCTTCAGCAATGTAATGGCCTCACTGGCTGCATTGCGCGCGATCTTGTTGTAGACATGGACATGATGTCCTTGATGGTCCGTGTCATGGCGTTCATCATCAAGACAACCCGTGCGTACACATAGCCGCAAGATGCGCCGCACCGCTTCGTCAATCACAGCGTTACTGACGAGATGATCATGCACTGCTTGCAGCAAGTGCTTGCCCAGTACAGTTGCCGGCCCCGGCATTTCAAGATCAAGACCATGGTTGATGACATTGACCGAATGTGCCGCACCCCAGTCCGACATCACCACGCCATCAAATTGCCATTGCTGTTTCAGCAATTGATTGAGCAGATCACCATGCTCGCTCATGAATGTGCCGTTCAAACGATTGTAGGCTGTCATCAATGCCCATGGACGGGCATCGCGCACCACCGCCTCAAATGGTGCAAGATACAGTTCATGCAAGGTGCGTTCATCCACATTGGAACTGCCATCGAAACGCTCGGTTTCCTGCTCGTTGGCAACAAAGTGTTTTGGTGTTGCCGCCACCCCGGCACTCTGCATGCCGCGCACATAGGCCACCGCCAAACGGCCGGTCAATACCGGGTCTTCACCAAAGGTTTCAAAATTGCGGCCGCCCAGCGGTGATCGCACCAGGTTGATATCGGGACCGAGCATCACTTGCACACCATGCTCACGCGCTTCTTCGCCAATGGCCTGCCCAACTGAATGCGCCATATCAACATTCCATGTTGCCGCCAGCGCAATACCGGCCGGATATACCGTTGCCACACCGCCATGGTTATCGCGCACACCATGCGCACCATCTGCAAACGTCATGCTGTGAATACCAAGATGCTGGATGGCCGTAGTCGTGAATTCCGAAGCACCGGACAACAGCGACACTTTTTCTTCAAGTGTCATCTGTTTCAGCAGCACGGCAATGCGCGCTTCTGTTCTTACCTGGTCACTATCGGTGGCATCGGCGCATATCGCCGGCGCACTGAACGCGCACAACACAATCAAGAGCACGATAAACCGAAACAATGTTGATGACTCCGACAATCAAATGCAGTTTTTATGCGCGTGCATTGTTCCACATCCGTGAATGCGATTGCCACTCATGAAGACCGGCGCACCGGCGCACCATAGCCGGGATCATCGCTGACGCGCCTGGCAATGCTCTGTTCAGGTGCGCGATACCAGCCTGGATCATTGTAATCATCCGCTGGCAGATGATCGCGCACTTTGAGCAGCGTAAACATGCCGCCCATTTCCAGATTGCCATAAGGTCCCTTGCCCATCATCATCGGCAAGGTATTGGCCGGACCTTGCATGTGAGTCATGTCTGCATGTTCAGCCATGCCCGCCGTACCCATTGCCATGTAATCAGGCAACACTGACTGAATGGACGCAGCAGACTCATCGAGATTGGCGCCGATGACATTGGGGATGTCATGTGCCATGGCATTCATGGTGTGATGCGCCATGTGACAATGAAACGCCCAGTCGCCCGGCACGGCAACAAACTCGATATCACGCGTCTGACCTACACCAACAATCTCGGTACTGCTTTTACGCCATTGCGATTGCGGCCAGCGCCCGCCATCAGCACCGGTGACTTCAAAGTGATGGCCATGCAGATGCATGGGATGATTCCACATCGACAGATTGCCGATGCGCACACGCACACGATCACCCGCACGTGCAACCAGCGGCTCAATGGAAGGAAACACCTTGCTGTTGAATGTCCACAGATCGAAATCCAGCATGACCGCCGGATCAGGACGATGCGTTCCGGGATGCAACGCCCAGTTATGCAGCATGAAGGTGTAATCGCGTTGCACCGGCACTGTTTCGCCAGCACGCGGATGAATGATGAACATGCCCATCATGCCCGCAGCCATCTGCACCAGCTCATCGGCATGCGGGTGATACATGAAGGTGCCGTACTGTTTCAGCGTGAACTCATATGCATAGGTTTCACCCGGTTTGATATGCGGCTGCGACAAACCACCCACACCATCCATGCCCGATGGCAGCAACAGACCATGCCAGTGCATGCTGGTGTGTTCCGGCAAGCGATTGGTGACCAGGAAGCGCACACGATCACCCTCTACCGCTTCGACGACGGGACCCGGCGTGGAACCGTTGTAACCCCAGCATCTGGCGCGGCATCCGGGCGCAAATTCATGGTCGATTTCTTCTGCGACCAGATGAAATTCTTTCACTCCATTCTTCAAGGTATAGGGCAGCGTCCAGCCATTCAGCGAACGCACTGGCAGATAGCCACTCGCCTTGTGTACCGGTGAATCAGCAGATTCACTGGTTGCGCCTGTTGCCGAAGAACTCAGCGCGGCGCCGCCCGTTGCCAGCAATAAATGACGTCTGGATAATTTCATGGCGACACCTCTTTGCCTTGATCTTTGCTTTGATCTTTGCCTTGATCTTTATCATTCACCTGATCATTGATCTTGATGTTGCGTTGATGCGGCAACTCTCCGCCGATGGTTTGTGACAACTCCACCCGGCGCTGCCAATACTCACCCAGCGCCATCAGATAATTTCGATGCGCATGTAATTGTTCCTCTCTGGTCTTCAACAATTCCAGCGTGCCCACCAGCATGTAGTTGTGCTGTTGCTGCGTTAGCTCCACCATGCGTTCGCTGGAAGGAACAATGGTCTGCCGATACTCGGCCACGATGTGATGTGCGCGCACCAACGCTGTGATCTGCGCCTTCACATCATTGCGAATGGACAACTGCAACTGCGCCAGTTCCGCCTGTGCAGCTTCAAGTTGTGAACGCGCACGTAACCGCGCGCCGCCACCCTGATTGAACAGCGGCACACCAATGCTGCCGCCGCCACCGCGCAGAAGAGTGCCATCCACATCATGCTCGCTTTCACCTTGTATCTGCATATCATTCAGCCAGAACCAGCGTCGCACATGAGCCGCCTGTTTACGCAGCATGTCCACTTGTTCTTGCAACGCTTTTACATCCATGCGCTGCGCACCAGCCAGCGCCGTCAACGAAGCAATGTCATCTGCATCTGCATCTGCATCTGCATCATCATTGTCATTGTCATTGTCATTGTCATTGCCGCCGGCACTGCCATTGAGATCATCATGATCATCAGGACTGGGCAACACTTCCACTATCGTCACCGGCGTCGCTTGATCGTCTACACCCATCAGCGTCATCAAGATTGCACGCTGCCTGCCTGCTTCATTGAGCGCTTGCTGCCAGGCAGTTTGTGTTTCACCGGCGGCAACCCGTTCGCGTAACCATTGCAGTTCACTGATATTGCCCGCGTCAAACAGGCTCTTTGCATACAATGCACCGGCCTGCGCGGCGGCGTTCACCTGCTGGTACAGGTCCGCGATGTTTTTTGCTGTCACATAGCGGTAATAGGCAACGCGTACACTGGATTCCAGTTGCAGAACCGCATGGGCAAAGCGTTGTTGCATCTGCAAGACTTCACTGCGTCCAAGCTGCGTGCGGTAATGCAGGAACAACAACTCGGTAAAGTTTTGCGAAATGCTCCATGTTGTCCGGCTGGCATCGCCCTGCGAAGCAGTCAGGCGCACGAACCCCAGCGAAGGATTGGACAAACGGCTGGCATCATAGACGTCGGCCTGCGCCATGCCCAATTGTGCATACCACCGCTTCACTTCCGCATTGCGATTCAGTGCAATGCTCACCGCCGCATCGGCATTCACGGGCTTATTCAACAAGTCATGCAGTTGCTGATCTGCTGCCGCAACGGATGACGCATGCACCATTGATAGCGCCTGTGCACGTCCGCGATCATGGGGAATCGACATGCAACCTGCCAGCCATGCCGGCAGCATGCAGATCATTATCAACGTTCGATTATTCATGGCCACTCCTGCTCACTGCCCTGCGGCAGTCAACATACAATCAATTATTCATTCATCAATTGCGGATTGGCCAGGTGATGGGAGGTCTCAGCAATGCGGCTGGCGAAGCCGCCGGGATTGGCGAAAGCGGCAACGCAGTCGCCACCTGTCTGACAGCGGTGACTGTCGCCATCGGGGCAACACACGCAAGCGCGGGCGATCCCGCACATGAACACTTGCATACACCACCATGACAGGGACATTGGTCGAGCAGTTTGTGATTACTGTGATGTGCCTGCTGATGACAACCGGCGTGCATGGAAATCGCCTGCATGCGTTGATGATGCTGATGCATGACATCCGGCATCGGCACTGAATGCGCCGTCGCGCTGACAAGCAATTGCCAGAGCATGAGCAGGCAAAGCAAGATGCGCGTGACCTTTCGATTGGACATGCAGACAGAGTAGTGACTCCGCCCTCGAATGACAAGCCAGGTCATCGCTGCGACTCAGTGATTTCTCCCCGCGTTGGCTGGCGTAGTCATCAATCTGTGCTAAATTGCCGCCCGCAATGATCCGTCCTTCCAAACTCGTCACAGCACCGATTGCATTCATCACGCGCCTGCGTCTGGCGCTGATGCGTCATGAAGAACTGACCAGTGTCATGGCCTGGGCCGCATTGATCGGTTTTCTCGGCGCCATCACCAGCGTGCTGTTCCGCGATGCCATTCACTTGTTTGAATTCTTATTGACCGGAAAATCCGGCAATCTGGTGCAAGTGGCCAGCAGTCTTACCCGATGGGAACGCGTGGTGATTCCTTGCGCCGGTGGTTGCCTCGCAGGACTGGCGTTGTACTTCGGCGCCAAATTCCTGCCGGGACAACGCGCCGTGGATTACATGGAAGCCATTGTTGTGGGCAACGGCAGCATTCAGGCACGGCCCACACTTATTCGCAGTTTGTCTTCACTGTGCAGCATTGCCTCTGGGGGTTCGATCGGCCGCGAAGGTCCGATGGTGCAACTCGCGGGACTGGTCGGTTCCAAGATCGGCAAGTTTCTCGGCGTACCTGTTCCGCGTCTGCGTTTGATGGTGGCATGCGGTGCATCCGCAGGCATCACTGCTGCATACAATGCACCCATCGCGGGCGCGTTGTTTGTTGCAGAGATTGTCATGGGCTCGATTGCCATGGAAAGCTTTGGTCCTTTGCTGGTTTCCGCAGTGACAGCGAATGTCACCATCCATCACTTTCTTGGTTTCAACTCGGTATTCCAGGCACCGCAATTCCAGTTCTTTTCGAATTGGGAATTGTTGTTCTACGCCATACTCGGCGCCATTCTCGGCCATCTTGCTCCACCCTTTCTTGCATTGCTTGCGGCCAGCAAAAAACAATTTGCCACCTTGCGCTGGCCGACTTACATCGTCATGGCCGTGGCCGGCATTCTGGTCGGTGGTCTTTCCGTATTCGTGCCGCAAGTGTGGGGCAATGGTTACAGCACCGTCAGCGAGATTCTCAACGGTCAACTGGTGGGATGGATTGTGCTGGCGATTTTGTTGACCAAGGTTTTGAGCACTGCCATCTCGGTGGGATCAGGCGCAGTCGGCGGCGTGTTTACACCAACACTATTTGTCGGTGCATCGGTGGGCGCACTGGTTGGCACAGTATTGCATTTTCTGTTGCCGCACGTGACTGCACCCGGCAGTGCCTATGCACTGGTGGGCATGGGCGGATTCCTTGCAGCCACCACGCATGCGCCGTTGATGTCCATATTGATGATCTTTGAGATGACGCTCGACTACAATGTGGTGTTGCCGCTGATGCTTGCCTGTGTCACGGCGCACTACACTGCAAAAGTCTACCGGCGTGGACGTTCCATCTATCAGGATTCACTGGAACCCGAGCGCGAACACAAGCAAAGCGATCCGCAGGAATGGCATCTGCAAAGCATCAGCGCATTGATCAAACCCTGCGCTGCGGTTGTCCATCGCGGCATCACCTTGCAACAGGTGTTGAACACACTGCCTAAACGCGCAGTAGATGTCATTTATGTTGTCAATGAAGATGAGGAGCTGGTGGCATGGGTCAATCCGCATCGTTTGATGAACGATGTCAAAACCGGCAAAGTGTCCACCATTGCAGAGATTGATGCGGTCGCGGCGCCGGTACCGCTCAGCTTGCAGGAAGGCATGTCGCTGGGTGCAGCGCTGGACATGTTTCTGCGATCAGATGCATTGACCTTGCCGGTAACCAGTGGCGAATGGCACACCATACTGGTGGGTCAGGTCTCACGGCATGACTTGCTGCTGGCCGTGCAGGATCAAATTGCAAGCAAGACCGGCGCGACCCACACCGGTTAAGCAGTGTATTCATGATACAGTGTCATCTGCATTGATGCAGATAGTTGATTGTCTTTTTTTACAGTTCGCAATGACTTCATCATCCTCTCCTGTTTCTTCCATTCTGTTTGTATGCATGGGCAACATCTGCCGTTCTCCGGCTGGTGAAAATGTGATGCGCAAGGTGCTTGAAGATGCCAATCTTGCCGATCAAGTGCATTGCGATTCGGCAGGCACACATGGTTATCACATCGGTCATCCACCGGATTCACGCATGATCAGCGCCGGACGCAAACGCGGTCTGCCGATGACCGGCGCGGCACGCAAGGTGACCCGCAGTGATCTTGATGAATTCGATTTGATCCTGGCCATGGATGACAACAACTACGCTGCACTGATGCAGCTCTCCACCGAACACAATCGTCACAAGGTCAAACGCTTTGTTTCCTATTGCGTGCAATACAACGACAGCGAAGTGCCGGATCCATATTACGGCGACATCAGCGACTTCGAACATGTATTGAATCTGCTCGAAGATGGTTGCGCGCAGATATTGAAAGAGATAATGAATCCTTCGACGGATACAGGACCGGTGGAATCCAGAACAGAATGACGAATAATGATTGCGCCTCGTACTGATCGTCAGGCGCCAACAGGATTTGGATCCCGCCACGCTCTTTCAAACGGCAACCGCCATGCATGCGGCGCAATCAATTGATGAATGGCATTCGGTCCCCATGATCCCGGCGCATAAAAACGTACCGGCGGCGGCGCTTCCAGCAATGGAACCGAGACTTCCCACAAACGTTCAATGCCCTCAGCCGTGTTGAACAGCGTGTGATCACCACGCATCGCATCCAGTATCAGGCGTTCATAGGCTTCGAGCACATCACCGGCGAGTCCGGTGTCATGCATGGCAAATTGCAAACTCAATTTGTCCAGCCGCATGCCGGGACCGGGACGCTTGCCGTAGAACGACAATGACATCTTCGATGTGTCGGCAAGATCAAACGTCAAGTGATCTGGTCCTTGCGATCCCACACCGGAACCGGGTGGAAACATGCTCTTGGGAGGTTCGCGGAAAGCGATGGAGATGATGCGTTGTCCCTGCGCCATGCGTTTGCCGGTGCGCAGATAAAACGGCACGCCGGCCCAGCGCCAGTTATCAATCATGCACTTCAATGCAATAAAGGTTTCGGTATCCGATTCGGGATCAATGCCTTCTTCATTGCGATAGCCGGTATATTGCCCACGCACCACATCGGCAGGCTGAATGGGCAGCATGCTGCGGAACACCTTGTTCTTTTCTTCACTGATGGGCTGCGGCTCCAGCGAGGTTGGCGGCTCCATCGCAACGAAGGCGAGAATCTGAAAAAGATGCGTCACCACCATGTCACGATAGGCACCCGTCTGTTCATAGAATGAAGCACGCCTGCCCAGTGTCAATGTTTCCGGCACATCAATCTGGATGTGATCAATGAAGTTGCGGTTCCATATCGGTTCAAACAGTCCATTGGCGAAACGGAACGCAAGAATGTTCTGTGCGGGCTCCTTGCCAAGAAAATGATCAATGCGAAAGATGCGGTCTTCGGGAAACACTTCATGTAATTTTGCATTCAATACCTTGGCGCTGGCCAGATCGGTGCCAAACGGCTTTTCCATCACGATGCGGGCACGCTCCACCAATCCTGCTTCACCGAGCATACTGATGGCAGACAATGCTGCATTGGGCGGCACGCTGAGATAGTGCAAACGGCGGCATTCGGCATTGATCACGCGCTCCGCCTTTTCGACCGCGGCCTTCAATGCATCCGGTCCCGCTTTCAATGATATATAGTCAAGGCGATCGGAAAACTTCTGCCAGTCCCTTTCATTCACCTTGCGCTGGGAATGCTCGTCCAGCGCAGCGCGTGCAATGGTGCGAAAACCATCTGCATCAATCTCATCCAGCGATACACCGATGATGTGGCACTCGGGAATGAAACCCATTGTGGCGAGATGGTACATGCCCGGCAACAACTTGCGGCGCGCCAGATCACCCGTGCCACCCACCAGTACCACCACTTGCGGAAATTGCGGCCCCACACCTGCAGGAATTTTTGCCATGTACCCTCTTCAATGATGACGCAACGCCGTGAGTTGGTGCATGACTGTTCATGCGATAACCAATCCGCAGCAGTCGTTGGCACCGTTGACGCCATTTCGTCACAGTTTTTGAAACCATGCAAAATAAAAGCCATAGGGCAGATCGGAAAACGAGAACTGCATTCGTTGCCTGCACATCCGAGTTGCAGCCAGAGGCATCACCGGCGTGTGTCAACATTGCGAATCCTGTGTTGATGTTCACTGGCAGAGATGCAATGACGCCTGCGTTTGAATGCAGGTCAAATGGATGTTGCTTTGTGACACACAATCAAACACTGATTGCAGGGCGGAGTTAGCGATTCCTTCGCGTAACTCGCCATGACCCAAAGACGGCGGGATATATCCCGCCCTACGTTAAGAACGGCAATGACTGTAGGGCGATGTTAGCGGCTCAGCCGCGTAACCCTCTATGTCAATTGTCAACGGAAGATATTCCGCCGTACGTTAAGAACGGTAATGACTGTAGGGCGGTGTTAGCGGCTCAGTCGCGTAACCCTCTATGTCAATTGTCGATGGAAGATATTCCGCCCTACGTTGAGAACGGCAATGACTGTAGGGCGATGTTAGCGGCTCAGCCGCGTGACCCTCTATGTCAATTGCCGACGGAAGATATCCCGCCCTGCGTTAAGAACGGTAATGACTGTAGGGCGGTGTTAGCGGCTCAGCCGCGTAACCCGCCGCATTAAAAATGGTCCGGATATGTCCCGAACTACTTCAATGTAGTTGAATCAACTTGGCTCACGCTTTAACATCGTGCAACAGGCTGGAACACAAGGAACAAACATGCCTAACTATCGAAGAATTTGGCAAAAGGGCGGAATTTATTTCTTCACAATGGCGTTGCAGGAGCGTAGCGGCAATGACCTCCTTGTCCGCTGTATCGATCCGCTAAGACTGGCAATCAAGCAAGTCAGATCAAAATATCCATTCAAGATTCACAGCTGGGTTGTTCTGCCGGATCACATGCATTGCATGATTGAACTTCCTCCACATGAGGCAGATTTTGCCTTGCGAGTTCGCTTAATCAAACGACAATTTTCGGTCATGTTACCAAGCACTGAACGATCACGCATGAGCCGCAGAAATCGAGGTGAGCTTGGCATCTGGCAGCAACGCTATTGGGAACATTTGATCCGCGATGAATCAGACTACAATTCCCACATGAATTACGTGCATTTCAATCCGGTCAAGCACGGATTGGTTACCAAGGTTGCCGACTGGCCGTATTCAACCTTTCACAAGTGGTCGACACGTGGAAAATATTCCGAAAATTGGGAGCAAGACACAAGCGCAATGATTCTCGATCATGATGAATGAATGTTTTGATGGCGGGATACATCCCGCCCTACGTTAAGAACGGCGATCTGTGTAGGGCGGCGTTAGCGGCTCAGCCGCGTAACCCGCCATGACCCAAAGACGGCGGGATACATCCCGCCCTACGACGCGTGCTGCATCAGCCATCCGGAAATACTGATCCATGCATCGGTTTGCGCGATTGCAATGCGCAGCGGCCAGGACAGAACGATAACCGCACCACCAATCGCATAGACAGGATGAATAAGGTGTTGCTTGCGCCAGTCGTTGATTAGACACCAGAGCAGTAGCAGCGCAGGCACGGCTGTTTGTATAACAAGAAAATGTGTTCCAGCATGAAACAACATGATCAGTCTCGCGACTGGCGGTCCCAACACCGAAATCATGGCAAGCACCATTAGCCGCCTGTGATACTCCGGTTTGCGCCGCAACGTAAGTGCAGCAGTGATGGAAATCGCGAACAGCGTAATGCTTGTCAATGCCACAATGGAAAATTGCTGTGATGACATTCCCAGTGGACGTGGTTGCGGAATCGCCGCCGACTTTAACGCCGTAATCACACCCACGATAATGATGATCGCTACCAGCACCGCACCCGCCATACCCAATTTGCGATGCACGGCAACCTTGCGTGCAGCAATCAATCGGGTCTGTGTGACAAACAATACCAGCCAAGTTGTAAATACGATGCCGTGCAGCATATACAGCGATGGCAACGGCGGCAGATGAAACAATGGCCGCGCATAAAATGTGCGGAAAAACCCGACGCCGACAAGCAAAGCGACTGCCAGTGCAAAAAAAGTATGGAATCGACTGCGGGTAACGTTTGTGTTCATCTTGTTCTCCAACGCCAGAATTTATTTTCGATCAGCAACTGTAGTAATTATTGGTTAACTGACTTGTCTTTATCTTGGCGCGGATCATCTGCCAGTCTGAGATTGAAAGCAAGATCCTGCAACGGGGAGAATCGGATTAAATTTGCATTCTTATTTGTCGTCGGGCTACCGGCATCCACGAGTCGTTACTCAATGCAAAGCTTGCAAGCAACCCTCCACAAGCGTAGGGCGGGTTAGCAGTTCCGCTGCGTAACCCGCCGTGATCAGATACGCCGAAAAGCAAATTTGATGGCGTGGTTACGATTACATCCTACCTTGCTATGCACCTTTCTTCGTAGGCTGGGCACCGTGCCCAGCATCTTGCGTTGGTTTGCAAAGACATGTTGGGTGAAGCAGCTCAGTCTACGACAATAAGCAATCAATCCGCCGACACGTTGGCAGGTTGGCGCTGCGCATAGCGAAGCCCAACATGTGTCACGATCATCAATCATTGTTGGGCTTCGAAGACTCCGCCCAACCTACGAGCTCAATGCAAAGCTTGCGAGCAATCTCCTACAAATGTAGGGCGGGTTAGCGGTTCCGCCGCGTAACCCGCCGTGATACAAAATGGCGGGATATATCCCGCCCTACTTTACTCATCGCCACCCAACGCTCAAACAATATTGCAAATCGTCAACAATGCGACATGTTGGTAGGTTGGCGCTGAACTTAGCGAAGCCCAACATGTATCACTATCATCAATCAACGTTGGGCTTCGAAGACTCAGCCCAACCTACGAGCTAAGAGCCGCCCTGCGTACCCGTCGCCCTTATTTCAACTGTCAGTGGTGCGTTAGACAAAATCGCCACAGAGAAAGGCATGGCTTCAACAGCAACTGGCTTCAGCTCTCCATCTGCCCTTTCCTTGTAATAGGTGACCCCGCTTTTTTCCAATGCCAGACCATAAACTTTGCGGTCGGTATATTGAATCAGAAAGTAATTACCTTCATGCATAAAGAGCGAGCCAAACGGCGGAAGAATCCAGAATGCCTCACCACGCAGAAATCCATGGAACTCTTCACGTTGACCCGTAACATGAAATATCCTCTTTTCGGAATGCTGCCCGGTTCCAGTGAGCTCCGCTCTGACATGCCGATTATTCATGGCGTTCATGGAGTACAGCTCCAGTACCGTGACTTCGCCCACGGTACTATCACTGACCATTGTCCTGTTTATCATTGCGACCGGCTGCACCATATAATCCATTGGAGCCGCACACCCCGTAAGCAGCGACATCATCAAAATGGCAGTGAATATGAATAGGGAATTTGAAATACTTTTGACCATCATCTCCTCCGTTGATGACCCACCATCAACCCCTTGTTGGGCTTCGAAGACTCAGCCCAACCTACGCGCTGAGCCCACCGAGATCAATGTAAAGCTTGCGAGCAACACTTTACAAATGTAGGGCGGGTTAGCGGTTCCGCCGCGTAACCCGCGGTGACGCAAAATGGCGGGATACATCCCGCCCTACTTTACTCATCGCCACCCAACGCTCAAACAATATTGCAAATCGTCAACAACGCTACACGTTGGTAAGTTGGCGCTGAGCGTAGCGAAGCCCAACATGTATCACGATCATCAATCAATGTTGGGC
>DASZSV010000061.1:0-26928 GCA_035548495.1 Steroidobacteraceae bacterium | reverse complement strand
GTGATGATCAATTGCCGCTGCTCCACCAGCGACTTCATGTCCTGTTCCACCTTGCCAATCACCTGATCCATTGCAGTCATGCTGGACGCTGACGATGCAGCATTCTGATTTTTTCCCGGGCTGACGGGAACTGATGCGATGATCTCGCTGTTGTTACCGACGATCAGTGCGTTTTGCGCCATGGAGGCATTGCGGCCATCTCCTGCTCCGGCATGACTTTCACCGACCTCCACCGGATTAACGGTGTGCGGCGCGCCTTGAAACGCCGCCTTCAATGCATCGGAGACTGCACGATACTTGCCTTCATTCACGGTGGAGATGCTGTACATCACCACAAAGAAAGCAAGCAGCAAGGTAATCAGGTCGCCGTAGGGAATGGCCCAGGCTTCATGATTCTGATGTTCTTCATGTCTTACACGTCGTGCCATGGCGTGACGCTCACTCACAGTGTGCTCATATCAATGCAGGTAACCGCGCATCTTCGCTTCTACTGAACGCGGATTTTCGCCCTGTGCTATCGCCATCAATCCTTCAATCATCATGGCGCGCACCTGGCTGATGTCGTGGATCACCACTTTCAATTTGTTGGACATGGGCAGCAGCAGTAAATTGGCCATGCCGATGCCGTAAATGGTTGCAGTGAACGCCGCAGAAATGCCATGCCCCAGCTTCGATGGATCAGCAAGATTCTGCATCACTGCGATCAGGCCCAGTACCGCGCCGATAATGCCCAGTGTCGGCGAATAGATGCCCATGCCTTCAAATACTTTGGCAGCGCGCAAGTCCACCGCCTCACGACTGTCGAGTTCAATTTCCATGGTGCTGCGAATCTCTTCGGGCTCGCCGCCATCCACCACCATCTGCAAACCCTTGCGCAGAAAGTCATCATCAATCTTGTCGATGACCACTTCGAGGCCCAGCAATCCCTGCTTGCGTGCCAGCGCAGTCCATTCCATGAAGCGGGTCAGTGTTTCTTCACCGCGCATCTTGGGCGGCACAATCACCCAGCGCGAAATTTTCAAAGCATGCAACATGACATGCAGCGGTGTCTGTACACAGATGGCGGCAATGGTGCCCACCACGACAATCATGAATGCCGCAGCGGACAGCAATGATTCAAGACCGGCCCCTTTGAGCACTGCACCCACCATCAGTGAGGCAATGGCCAGAACCAGTCCAAGCAAACTTAAAATGTCGAGCGGAAATCTGCGCATAGTGTGCCGTTGTCAGAATTGGAACTCAGATTCCGCGCATTGCATTCCCTCAAAAAGGTGAACCCGCATTTACCGCAACAACCTGTTCAACATCATTCCGGACTAGAGACCCAGACCGGACAACAATGCATCAATGTCCTGCTGTCCATTCACGACAGCGCCATTATCCAGGCCCGGTACTGCAGGACCATGACCGCGTGACTCACGAAACTTGTCGGACGATGCCTGCGCACCCGACTGGCTGGTGGCCAGATGCACCAGTTGTCCCAGTGTGATTTCCACTTCATCCACCAGTTTGATGACACCGCGAATGATCTGCCCGGACAAATCCTGGTAGCCCTGTGCCATCAGTACTTCAGCAAGATTCCTGCGCAACTGTTCGGAAGTCACACGCACGTCATCAAGAAACACATCCATCTTGTCCAGCAGATCACGAAAGGCTTCCGGTGTGATTTGCCGCGTGCGGAACTGTTCCCACAGTGCCGCGAGTTTTTCTGCATCGCTGGAAATGCGTCCGGCCAGGGGACCGGATTGTTCCACCAGATCCATGGTCTTGTGTGCGGCTTCATCCGTCATCTTCATCACATAGTCGAGACGATGCTTGGCATCGGGCACTTCTTTCTCGGCAAGATCCACCAGTCGCGAATCGAGTTGAAAACGTTCCAGCGCACTGCCGAGATCGGTGGTCAACTTGCGCAGTTGCGCCCACAGGCCGTCATCGCGTTCACGTGCAATGGCGCCGAGATGTGTAAAAAAAGCCTTTTCGTCACCGGCTTCCAGTGCCACTGACAAATTCAACACCAGGTTTCCATACCGGCTTTTCAGTTCTTCTTGGTTCATGTTGTTCTTCTTTAATGATTACTTGGCGGCTGCGCGTGCTTCTAGAATCTTGTCGAGCTTTTCTTTCAGGGTGACCGCAGTAAAGGGCTTGATGACATAGCCATTCACACCGGCCTGTGCCGCTTCAACAATCTGTTCGCGCTTGGCTTCGGCCGTGAGCATCAACACCGGCATCTTGGCCAGCTTGGGATCCGCCCTGACTGCTTTCAGCAGTTCAAGACCGGGCATGCCGGGCATGTTCCAGTCGGTGATCAGGAAATCAATATTGCCCGCCTGCAGCAAGGGCAATGCGGTGTTGCCATCATCGGCTTCGGCAACATTCTGGTAGCCGAGATCATGCAGCAGATTCTTGATGATGCGGCGCATCGTCGAGAAATCATCCACCACCAGAAAGCGTAAATCTTTGCTCATCATTGTTCCTCAGTTACTGCCGGTTCTACGGCGCAGATACATCAGCTCACAAGATGAGTACCTGCACTTACACTCGTGTTGCCAGCGCACGCCGCGAACGTCCGCTGCCTGACTTGCCTGTCTCGCCCGCCGTGGCTTCGCTCATTTCCCGCGTGTCGCGCCATTCGCTCAGGCGTGCTTTCAAACGCACCAGTGCCTGACCATGCAACTGACATACGCGTGACTCGGTCACCTTGAGTACAGCGCCAATTTCCTTCAAGTTCAGTTCGTCATCGTAGTACAACGACATCACCAGCTTTTCGCGTTCCGGCAAATCGCCAATCGCCAATGTCAGTGCCTTGCGAAAATCCTGATCAACAATTTCACGAAACGGATCCGCCGCTTCATCCGCAGTGCGCGCCAGCGGCGAATCATCTTCGCCCGGCATGTCGTTCAGACTGACCAGTCTGCAACTGGCCGCGTCCTGCACTACCTTGTAATACTCATCCAGCGATACACCCATGCGTTGTGCAATGGCATTGTCCTGCGCTTCGTTGCCGGTCTCGGCTTCCAGCTCGCGTATCGCAGCCGCCGCTGCGCGTGCCTTGCGATGCACTGAACGCGGCGCCCAGTCGAGCTTGCGCAATGCGTCGAGCATGGCGCCGCGAATGCGTATGCCTGCATAGGTTTCAAAACTCGCGCCACGATCCGCTGTGTAATTCGCCGCTGCTTCCAGCAATCCCAGCATGCCTGCCTGAATCAGATCGGCCACTTCCACCGATGAAGGCAAACGGCCGGCGAGGTGATACGCAATGCGCTTCACCAGTTCTGCATGTCGTCTGACCAGTGCATCGCTGTCCTGTGCAGGCATGCAAGCCTCATATGCAGTCACACCACTCATTGCACCACCTCAAGTCGCACGGGATTGCGGCGTATCAACCGCTCAACAAAAAATTCCAGATTGCCGCGCGGACCTGAAGGTACAGGCCACTTATCGGCTTTCAGCGCCAATTTCTTGAACGCCATTGCAGCAGGACAGGCGGGATAGGCTTCGGCAACGGGACGCTGTTCACGTATTGCGCGTTTCACATAGGGGTCCTGCGGAACTTCGCCAACATAGTTCAAGGCAACATCCAGAAAACGTGACGTGACTCTTTCCAATTTCTTGAAAAGATGTGCGCCTTCACCTGCTTTGTGGGTCATGTTCGCCAGCACCTGGAATTCACGCACGCCATGATGACGGCTGAGCACCTTGATCAACGCATAGGCATCAGTGATGGACGCAGGTTCATCGCAGACCACCACCAGCACCTGTTGTGCCGCTTGTGAAAATTGCACCACGCTGTGTGCAATGCCTGCCGCCGTATCAACGATCAATACATCAAGTTTTGTCGTCAGCGAACTGAATGCCTGCACAATGTTGAGATGTTCTGCCGCACCGAGGTTGGCCATGTTGGCAATGCCAGATGCCGCAGGTACAACCTGAAATCCCTGAGGTGCATCAACGATCACTTCTTCCAGCGTGCATGAACCATCAATCACTTGTGCCAGTGTATGACGCGGCGACAAGCCCAGCAGCACATCCACATTGGCAAGACCAAGATCACCATCAAGCAACATCACGCGCTTGCCGGTGGCGGCCAATGTGGTGGCGAGATTGATGGAGACACTGGTTTTGCCAACACCGCCCTTGCCACCGGTCACGGCAATCACCTGTACCGGATCGTATGCATTACGTTTTACTGGCAAGCGTGTCACTTTACCGTTCGATTTATTTGTATCAGGCAAGGGCATGTGCCACTCCTCCGAATTTCAAACTCAATACTTCATCATCGGCCTGCGCACCGCTGCGCTTGGACAATTCAACTGCACGCGCCACCAGTTGATGTGCACGCGCCGGAGCAAGGTCTTCGGGAATACGCTGTCCTTCGCTGACATAGGCCAGCGGTACGCCATGACGTACCAGTGCCGAAATGGAACCGCCGAGTGATGTGGCTTCATCAATCTTGGTAAGCACACAGGACTTGGGTGCGGCTGCGCTGAAACGCAGAATGGTTTCTTCCACTGCGCCCGCCTGTGCACAGGCTGAAATCACCAGTGCGGTTTCCAGTTTGCGATGCGATGTAGCAAGCAGTGCAAGCTCGGCTGCAAGCCGTGCATCGCGCTGACTGAAACCGGCAGTATCCACCAGCACCAGACGACGCTGTTCAACACTGCTGAGCAATGAACCCAGTTCATTGATCTGATCAATCGTGTACGCAGGCACACCAAGCAAGCGGCCAAGATTCTGCATTTGATCGTGTGCACCAATGCGCACTGCATCGGCAGAGATCAATACGATGTCACTGCTGCCATGTTGCAGCACCCAGCGTGCTGCAAGCTTTGCCACCAGTGTGCTCTTGCCCACACCGGTGGGACCAACGAAGGCCACCATGCCACCGCGATCCAGCCAGCGTTCTTCATGCGTATGAATTTTCTTCGCCACCAGCGCCAGCATCATGCGTTGTGCTTCATGCCATTCCATGCGGGCAGGAATTTGCGACACCACTTCAACCGCCAGTGGTTGTGAAATGCCGTATTGCGCAAGTTGTTTCAACAAGGTGGTCTGCAACGGCGCGCGACGTGTCAAATCATTCCATGCCAGTGTTGCCACCTGTGTTTCCAGCATGCGGCGCAGTGCATGCAGTTCATTGCTGAGATTGCTGGAATCATCAGCGACGGTGTCTTCAATATTTGTTGTTGATGATGATGAATTCTGCAACAGGGTCTGCATGTTGCGCGAGAAATCGTTGCTGCTTTCAGTGCGTCTGGGTGCAGGCATTTCAGGCAGGGACTTCACGTCGCGATAAGCACGTTCTCCATAGGTGGCTTCCTGTGCCTGTTCTGAGGGCAGCTCTTCAAAATCCACTGCGGCCACAATCTCCACACCTTCTTCACTGCGGCGCGATGACAGGATGACGGCATCCGGTCCCTGCGCTTCACGCACCTGGTTCAATGCCTGACGCATGTCTTTGGCGAGATAACGACGAATCTTCATGACTTTCTCTGTTCCAATGCTCTAGTTAAACCGGCAAGCTTACTTTCATACTTACGATGACTTATGTACCCAGTGGAAAAGATATTTCCCGGATCGCCGTGAATCCTCCCTGGAGGCTCCGCGAAAACATCCGTGTTTTCGACGGTCCCGGAAATATCTTTTCCACTGGGTCCCATTACTGCTGACACGTCACTGAGATACATGTCCCCACACCAACCTGATTTCAAAACGTGGCGAGCGACGTTAGTTTGCGCCAAGAAAATCAATTGGCCGGAGCGCAGGAACCGGAGTGCATGAGCGGATGCATGAGGCCATATCGATAACTTGAGAGCACCGTATGGACGCAAACTAACGAGCGCAGTAGTTTTGAAATAAGATTGCGTCATTTAGTTGCGCCCCACTGTGCCAATCAATCGCACCTTGCGTGTATCGGGAATTTCATTCCACGCCAGCACATGCAGACCGGGCACTGCAGAACGCATGAAGCGTGCAAGTGATGCGCGCAATTGCGGCGGCACCAGCAACACCGCAGGCTTGCCTGCTGCTTCCTGACGTTGTGCCGACTCCTGCAAACGGCGCTGCAAACGTTCAGCGAGTCCCGGTTCCAGTCCGGGTGTTGACGCCGCACTGCCATCCACTGCATTCATCGCACTGTTCAACAACTGTTCGAGATCTGGCTCCAGTGTCATCACCGGCAATTCATCATTCATGCCGGCAATGTCCTGCACGATCTGCCGTCCCAATGCCACGCGCACCAGGCCTTGCAGTACCTGCGGGTCTTGTGTGCGGCTGGCGTGTTCCGCCAAAGTTTCGACGATCGTGCGCATGTTTTTGATGGGAATCCGGTCTTGCAACAGGTGTTGCAATACACGTACCACCACACCCAGCGACAACTGCTTTGGAATGAGGTCTTCGACCAGTTTGGGCGCTGACTTTGCCAAAGTGTTAACCAGGTTCTGAACTTCCTCATGTCCGAGCAGTTCGTGCGCGTGTTGTTGAATGATGTGACTGAGATGTGTGGCGATAACTGTGCTCGCATCCACCACGGTGTAGCCCAAAGCTTGAGCTTGATCACGCATTGCCGGCTCGATCCACACCGCATCCATGCCGAAGGCAGGATCGCGTGTTTCAACACCCGTCAATTTTCCGAACACTCTGCCGGGATTGATGGCGAGTTCCCGTTCAGGATAAATAGTCGATTCCCCTACAGGCACACCACTTAAGTTAATGCGATACGCATTGGGTGGCAGTTCCAGATTGTCACGAATGTGTACAGTGTGAATAAGAAAGCCCAGCTCCTGCGACAGCTTGCGGCGCACACCACGCACACGCGCCAATAAATCGCCACCTTGCGCCTTATCCACCAATGGCACCAGGCGATAACCCACTTCGAGTCCAATGATGTCCACCGGCTGTACATCATCCCAGCTCAGTTCTTTTGCTTCAGGCACGGGAATGGATGCAGTGACGGGCATTGCTTCCTTCACTGCATCAGGTTGTGCAAACAACGCCTTCTTGCGAATGCGCCATGCTGCAAATCCACACAATGCCGCACCGGCAAGAAAAGCAAGATTGGGCATGCCGGGAACCAGACCGATGATGCCAAGCAATGAAGCGGCAACCGTCAATGCCTTGGGATTGGCAAACAATTGTCTTGCGAGCTCACCACCCATGTCCTGTGCGCGTGACATGCGCGTGACGATGATGGCAACAGCAGTGGACAACAACAACGCCGGAATCTGTGCAACCAGACCATCGCCGATGCTGAGCAGCACATAGGTCTTTGCCGCTGATGTGAATGACATGCCGTGACCCAGCATGCCGATGGCCACACCACCCAGCATGTTGATCACCAGAATCAGGATGCCCGCTGTGGCATCACCACGCACAAACTTGCTGGCGCCATCCATCGAACCATAAAAGTCTGCTTCTTCACGCACTTCCTGTCTGCGCTTGCGTGCATCATCGGGTGTGATCAAGCCTGCATTCAGATCGGCATCAATGGCCATCTGTTTGCCGGGCATGGCATCCAGTGTAAAACGCGCGCTTACTTCTGATATGCGGCCGGAACCCTTGGTCACCACCACAAAGTTGATGATGGTGAGAATCATGAACACCACAAAGCCCACCGCGTAGTTGCCGCCAATCACGAACTCGCCGAAGGATTGAATCACCCTGCCCGCAGCACCCGCGCCAGTATGACCATTCAGCAATACCACGCGTGTCGACGCCACGTTCAATGCAAGACGCAGCAATGTTGCCAGCAACAGGATGGTGGGGAATACACCAAACTCCAGCGGACGCGGCACATAGAACACCGCCATCACCACCACCAGCGACAACGCGATGTTGAAGGTGAACAACACATCCAGCGCCATCGGCGGCAATGGCACAATGATCATTGCCAGCACCGCCATCACGCCCAGTGGCACACCAATGCCACTGCGCAATACGTCGCTCAATTTGAAACCGGTGGCGGCTGGTACTGCACTCATGATTCGGTCCTCGTATTGTTCTCTTCGACTTCAATCACCGGACGTTGCGGCATGTTGGCCAGTCCCCTGTTGAAGGCACGCAATTGATAGATGTAAGTCAGCACCTGTGCGACGGCGGCATACAGTGTGGAAGGAATTTCCTGATTCAGATCGACAGTGCGGTACAACACGCGCGCCAGCGGCGGCGCCTCAAACAACGGCACCTTGTTTTCCGCTGCTATTTCACGAATGCGTGCTGCTATCAGATCAACACCCTTGGCCACGACAATGGGTGCACGATTGCGGTTTTCGTCATAGCGCAATGCCACCGCAAAGTGAGTCGGGTTGGTCACCACCACATCGGCCTTGGGCACCTGTTCCATCATGCGGCGGCGCGCAGCTTCCTGCTGCATGCGGCGGATCTTGCCCTTTACTTCGGGCGAACCTTCGCTTTCCTTGAACTCTTCCTTGATTTCCTCGCGCGACATCTTCAATTGCTTGGCGTGTTGCCACAATTGAATGGGCACATCAATGCCGGCGATGATCAGCATGCTGCATGCCAGTGTCAGCAGCGCATTGCTGCACAAGCCGGCGGCATGTCGCATGGCGCCTTCCAGTGATTCATTGCTTAACGACATCAATGCCAATGCGTCTTTCTTCAGCAACAGCACGGCAACAATGGCCACCAGTGCAAACTTCAGCAGCGACTTGCCCAGCTCAATCCAGCTGGTCACGGCAAACATGCGCCCGAATCCGGCAATGGGATCCAGTCTGGAAAATTGCGGCAACAAGGCTTCCGTGCTGAAGTTCCAGCCGCTCAATGACATGGGCGCCAGCACCGCAGCAAGAAAACCCGCGGCAAGAATCGGCAATACTGCAATGAATGCCGCAACGGATGCACTGCCCAGTGCGGAAAACATTTGCGCCGGATCAATGGTGCTGCCGAAATGCAATGACAAGCCGCCACGCATCATGTCCGACATCTGTGCCACAGCACGATAACCAAAGATGGAAACGGCAGCAGCACTCAATAATGTAACCGCTGCGGAATTGAGATCGCGCGAGCGGGGAACTTGTCCCTGGCGTCGTGCCTCCTCTTTGCGTTTCGGTGTTGCACTCTCGGTCCGTTCTTGCCCGCTCTCATGTTCGGCCATGTCAATCTCCCAACATGGTGGCGAGCAATTGCCATCCGGTGTTCAGCAATCTGACGAAGGTGCTTTGCACGGCGGGCAAGCCCATCATGATGATGATCAGACCCAAAGCCAGCGATGCAGGAAAGCCAACCGCAAACAGATTCAATGTCGGTGCCGCGCGGCTCATCACACCAAAGGCAAAGTTGACAATGAGCAATGCAGCAAGACCCGGCAAGGCAATCATCAATGCGCCGGAAAACAACACCGAACCAAAGTGCACATAGGTCCACAGACCATCATTGCCCAGTCCCTGTGTGCCCAGTGGCAACATGCGGAAGCTTTGTGCCAGGGCATCAATCAGCATGAGATGCCCGTTCAAGCCGAAGAAGGTCAGCGCAACAATGATGGTGTAGAACTGGCCAAGCACCGGTGTGCTGGCGCCGTGCAGGGGATCAACATTCACGGCAAATGACAATCCCATGGTGTTGGCCAGCAACTGGCCACCCATGACGACCGCATCAAAGATCAATTGAATCGCAAGGCCCATGCCGAGACCGATGATCAACTGCTGCACGGTGATGACCAGTGAAGTGCCGGACAGCAATGCTGCATCCGGCTGCTTGATCAGCGGTGCAACCAGAATGGTGACGGCAATGGAGAGGATGACGCGCATGCGCGGCGGCACCATGCTCGTGCCGATCATCGGCGCCACCATGATGCATCCGGCAATGCGCACAAACGGCCAGAAATACTGGCTGATCCATGTGGTGAGTTGTGCAAGCGTAACCGTAATCATGATGTGTTCTTTTATTCAGCCCATCAGGCGCGGAATGCTCATGAACAAATCACGTGTGTAACTTACCAGGGTTTGCAGCATCCACGAACCGCCAATCATCAGCACCACGGCAATGCCAATGAGCTTGGGAATGAACGACAATGTGGATTCATTGATCTGCGTGGCTGCCTGGAAGATGCCAACCACCAATCCCACCACCAGTGCTGCCAGCAACAATGGCATGGCCAGCAACAACATCACTTCCAGTGCGTGACGGGCAATCGACATAACCGAATCAGGTGACATACCAACTCCACTTGCGATATCTGTTCAACACTAGGTCGCTTGTCGTCGGCTTGTGCCACTCCGAAAAAACGCCACGAGTACTTCCCTGCAGGCTCCGATAAAAACTTCCCTGTTTTTACGGTTTTTCTCCGTCGCACAAGCCGCACGACCACTCACCTCGTTCTGGTGCCGCTGACGTGAGTGTCTTCCGTGCTTTTCATATCAGTTCAGAAAACCGTCAAAAAACATGGACGTTTTTGCCGGAGCCTACACGGACTGTATTTACGGCGCTTTTATGAACTGATATGAAAAGCATGGAGGACGCGAACTCTATCTATAAAAACTCGATGCCAGGGTACTGACCACCAGTGTCCAGCCATCCACCAGCACAAACAACATGATCTTGAACGGCAGCGAAATGATCATGGGCGACAACATCATCATGCCCATGGACATCAGCACGCTGGCAACAACAAGATCAATGATCACGAACGGAATGAACATCATGAAGCCGATCTGGAATGCCGATTTGAGTTCACTGGTGGCAAATGCCGGCACCAGAATGCGCAACGGCACATCATCGGGTGATTTGTAAGCAGGCTCGCCTGCAATGCGTACGAAGGTGGCGATATCGGCTTCACGTGTCTGGTTGATCATGAACTCGCGCAGCGGTGCAATGCCCTTGTCAATGGCGGCATTGCCATCAATGGTGCCGGCGAGATAAGGCTGCACTGCATTGGTGTTGATCTTGTCCACCACCGGACCCATGATGAAAAACGTCAGGAACAATGACAATCCCACCAGCACCTGATTGGGCGGCGCAGTGCCCGCACCCAATGCCTGCCGCAGCAACGCAAGCACAATGATGATGCGGGTGAATGATGTCATCATCAGCAATATCGCCGGCAGAAACGTCACTGCGGTCATCAACAGCAACACCTGCAGCGACAATGAATACGATTGTGTCTGTCCTGCACCTTGAACTGTAAGCGCAGGCAATCCCGCCGCGGATGCATCATTCGTCACACAAGTTGCAATGATGATGATCGCGAGTGACAACACCAGTTTGATGAATCCCTTGGTCATGACAATCCCATGCTCCGCTTCAACAATGATTTGAACGATGGCATTTGTGGCGCATCGGACTTCGCTGGCTCATTTGGTTGTGGTTCTTCTGTCTTGCCCATATCGAGCAGCATGTTCACACGACCCGGCGCAACGCCCACCAACACATGCTGATTGCGAACACGCACCAGCACCACCCTTTCTTTCGGACCGACTGATACCGCTTCAACGATATTCATGGACTGCCTGGCGCCGCTGAATGACTTTACGCGGCGTAACATCCATGCAGCGCCATAGATCAACGCCAGCACAATGGCCAGTGCCACCGTGACATAGCCCATGCTGGAAACGCCGCTCACCGGCGCAGTGGCCACCATCTTCGGATCGGCAAAGCCGCTTTCAGCCGCATGCGTCAATCCGGATGCCAATCCAGATACCAGCACGCAGACGGAAGCTGTTGTCGCAACGCGCATGCTTACCTCAGCTTGCGGATGCGTTCAGCGGGACTGATGACGTCAGTGAGACGAATGCCAAATTTTTCGTTCACCACCACTACTTCGCCATGCGCAATCAACGTGCCATTGACGAATACATCCAGTGGTTCGCCGGCAGCACGATCCAGTTCCACCACGGAACCCTGATTCAATTGCAGCAGGTTACGAATCGGCACGCGCGTGCGTCCCACTTCCATGGACAATGTCACCGGCACATCGAGAATGACATCAAGATTGACGTCCTTGTTTTCACTCTCGTGACCTTCAAGAATGGCATCAGCACGGAGATTTTCCATCTCGGCTGCAATAGCTTCTTCATTTACTGGCATAACGGTTCACCTATTCAATCTGGATGGTCAGGATCAGGCTTTCTTGCTGGAAAACATGTAATCAATGGGATTGGGCTTGCTGCGCTTGATGCGCGTTTCAAGTTTCACTGCCTGCATGCCGCGCGACGCGCCGAAGGTGCCCTTGAAGATCGGCACATCTTCCGCAAGCAGCGTGGCCTTGCCGTTGAAGTCCGTGGAAATCACATCGCCCGGCTTCAGGTTCAACAACTCGCTGACAGTGACACGCGATGTACCCAGCCAGGCGCTGAGTTCCACATCGGCATCTTCAATTTCTTCGCGCAATGACTGCAACCAGCGTTCATCATGTTCAACACGATCGCTCTGCACGCCGGCATCCAGCAATTCACGCAATGGTTCGATCATGGAATACGGCATGGTGATGTGCAGTTCACCGCCGCCGCCATCGAGTTCAATATGGAAGGTGGTGATCACCACGATTTCAGTGGGACTGACAATGTTGGCAAAGTGCGGATTGATTTCCGAATTGAGATATTCGAAGTCCACATTGAACACATGCGACCACGCTTCCTTGATATCGGTGAAAGCCGCCTTCAGCAGCATGTGGATGATGCGATATTCCGTTGCGGTGAATTCGCGGCCTTCAATCTTGGCATAACGGCCGCTGCCGCCGAAAAAGTTGTCCACCACTGCAAAAACAAGTGTGGGATCAATGACGAACAATGCGGTCCCGCGCAACGGCTTCATATGCACCAGATTGAGATTGGTGGGCACTTTCAACGAATGCACATACTCCGAGAACTTGCTCATCTGCACTGCGCCCACACTGATTTCCGGCGAGCGGCGCAGCAGATTGAACAGGCTGATGCGATACAGGCGTGCAAAACGTTCATTGATCATTTCCAGCGTCGGCATGCGGCCGCGGACAATGCGCACCTGCGTGGCAAAATCATAAGGCCGCACTTCACCGGGCGCAGGTGTTGCCTCAGTGGTTACCGCACCACTGTCCACACCATGAATCAGTGCATCAATTTCATCTTGATTGAGAATTTCTTGTGTGCTCACTGCAAGCGCTCCGGCAAATTCGACGATGAGTTACTGCATTACGAAGGAAGTGAAGTACACGGCTTCCACCTTGGTGCCGTCATAACCTTCGCCATTCATCACATCGCGGACTTTTTTCAATGCATCGTCACGCAGCTTGTCCTTGCCTGCCGGCGTGGAAAGCACTTCATAGGTTTGTCCGTCAAGCAACTCCAGAATGGCATTGCGGATGGCCGGATCGTTGTCTTTCAGTTCACGCGCGGTGGTGTCATCACGTGTCATGACTTGCAGTGACACTTGCAGGAATTTCACTGCGCTGTCCGCCTTGAAGTTCACGACGAAGGGTGGCTCAAACGCCACATACTTCGCAGGACCCTTGTCCTTGAGTTCTTCTTTGGCGGTTGCTTTCGCATCAGCCTTCTTGGCTTCTGCCGTCTGTGCCGTGTTTGTGTTTCCCGCAGGCTGACCTTTGAGCATGACGAACATGCCGGCCATGCCGCCGATCAACAGCAGGAACATCACGCCCATCATCATAAAGATGAGCTTGTTCGGATTCGCCGCAGCTGCCGGCGCGGGCGCTGGTGCGGCAGCTTGATTTGGCTCTGCCATGACGATTACCTTTGCAAATAAATACCGACCCACTATCGGCACACAGCAAAGAGCAAGCGTTATGCCAGTGACATCACGGATCGTCTAAGTACATGAAAGGAATCGTAAAACCGTGAAAATAACAGTGTGAAACAGCTCACAACGATTTTTGTTGATGTTGTTGTGTCAGATTTTTGGCGTTGTTTGAAATGAATAATCACATCATTGCCAGATGAGTAGATCACATATCCTATTGACCACAACGACACATTCAATTTGAGCTGAGCCGAAGACTCGTGCCCTTTCCGGTCATTGGAGTTTTCAGGAAGCAGCCAATCATGATGGACGAAGTGGGCATTGAGATCCTGCTAACGCTTAAGGTAAGTGGCCACTGCCGCGAATGAGTCATAAGTTTACACCGTACTGGTTCGCAGTGGCCCGCTGGAATAGGTAGCGATCAAGCGCCACGTGCTGAGGGTGCGCTGAGGTCGCTGAGCCACTCATGCGACGGATGACAAATTTGCAGAGCACTTACTAGCCAAGACTTGGCGATTGGTTCCAGCTTTGGCAAAGTGCTTTTGAAATCGGCGCGGTCATGCGCTCTTGGAGATTTGGCTTTGTACAGCAGCACAACTTCTGGGCTGAGAAAAGGGATACCAGTTGCCGACTGCCGAGTTATGCGTTCGATTGGTGCCGAGATTGCTTTGTTTCGACGAAAGAGCCACGTATCGCCCGCCGCCTCGTTGAGAAGAAACTCAAGGCGTTCTCCGCCATTGTCCGCATAGACTTCGTGGACAGGCAACTCAAGTTGTTCCTGCTCCGGCCATGTGAAGGAAATACTGTTCACAATTTTCGTGAAATGCCAGCCCTGCAAATGGCGTCGAAGGGCCTGTTGGTCGCGTCGCAGTACAGCGATGTCAATGTCTCGGTGTGGCCTGGACTGATACCCCAAGTAGAGGTCTATTGCCCAGCCGCCAGCGACCCACCACGGCTGCGAATAGTCGCGCATTGCTTTGCTGACAGGGTACAACACTTGATCTCCAACGTGTGAAGCGCTGAAAGCAACGTTCGGACAGTTCGAATATAGGGGATGCTTTTCGGCACGTGTAAATTTTTTGTTCCCATGACAATTTCTTTCCGTGCTGTCCCTTGATTTTCGCCAATCATACCGACAGTTAGTTAGTATTTCACGATGCTGATGATTCTCCGGTGCACCCACTCATTGGTTCAATTCTTATGCCGGTTACCTGCTAATTTAATCCGGTAATCCAACTATCCATCCATCATTAAACCATTGACTCAGTAAGGTCGCCGCACGCAACGGTGCATTGTCAGCGTGGCCGTATTCAGCAAGCACTTCGCACAATGTTGCAAAAGAATCTCCTCTGGCAACACAGTCAACGGCCTGTGCTTCATCTGTTTTAAGCGATACAAATGCGTAACAATCGGCCGCACCACAACCATTTTTTGACCTGTTGCGTGGTGCGTCAACGTCACCACGTAATCATCCCGCCAACGCCTTCAACACTGCCTTCGGATCATTCTTGATTGCACGTAACAACGCTTTTGCAGGACCCGTGGGTTCACGCCGGCCTTGTTCCCAATTTCGCAAGGTACCCACGTCCACATCGAGTATCTGGGCAAACTTTGGCTGGCTCAACTGCGTCAGCGCACGAATCTTCTTGATACCCAGAGCATCCATATGAAATTCGCGTGAAGGCGCGCGTTCTCCACGTGCGATCTCGCCATGCTGCTTCATGCTTTCAGCCAATTTTTCAAAAAGCTTTTTGTTCATCAATGCCATGCCTCGTTCAATTTGCGTAGCAGCGTTTTCTCCTTCGGACTCAAGTCATCTTTAACCCCTTTTCTGTAAATCAGGATCATCCTGATCTGCGATCGCGCTACAACATGATAATAAATGATGCGAGTACCGCCGCGTTTGCCACGACCTTGTGAGCGCCAACGTAACTTCCGTAAACCACCGGTGTTCGTGATCAGGTCCCCAGAGTCGGGATTTAACACCAAAAACTCCTGGAGAGCCGCGTACTCAGCGTCGCTGAGCAACTTCAACACTTCCGCTGTAAAGATGGGTGACTCGACGAATATCATGGGCTGCGATACTACGTCATTGACTTACTACCGTCAAGGCGTCGACTATCAAAGGTTCGTCTAAATGAAAGAATTCAATCCCACTATCCACCCATCATTAAACCACTGACTCAGCAATGTGGCCGCACGCAACGGTGCATTGTCAGCGTGGCCATATTCAGCAAGCACTTCGCACAATGTTGCAAAAGAATCTCCTCTGGCAACACAGTCAACGGCCTGCGCTTCATCTGTTTTAAGTGAACGAAAGTAAGTCTTCAACTCCGAACGCCAGATTGCCCACTCCACTTTCCTTATCATGCGCCAGCGTGTGGGACGTTGCGAAGCATCCGAAACTGCTTTCCACCATGGCACCGCATTGGTATGCAGCGTGATGCGATGAAATGACGGCGATAGCTTGAAACGAAGCTGCGGCCATTGATCGGGCTCAATCGACGCCAGCGCATCACGAGTCAGCGACGCCACATCAGCAGCATCGAACGCAGTTGCAAGCAACCATTCCCAGTGCGCCAGTTCACTCAACCCCGTCGCCCTGATGCCTTTCATCTTCTCTGCGATGAACGATGACAGGTCATCGCCAAAATGACGAATCGAAAAGTGCGAAGGTGGTTTGTGATATGCATATTCACGGATCAAGCGGGCAAACTTCTGCTCACCCATCACCGCCTGCAACGCTGGATAGGTTTTCGCTACGGCTTCGATCAGCCGCGCACCAAAAGCAAATTCATAAATGCCCAGGCGGGTTTTGACATCAACACTTGCCGTATTCTGAATGACAGTGTCGATGACCGTGGAACCATGCAGCACCCGCTCCTGAAAGGCCTGTTGCAGTTGCGCAAGATTCATCACGCTGCCACCGCATTCACTTCATTGGCAAGAAGACGCGCCGTATCCAGTTCGGTCACCAGTTCTGCCAACGGTGGAATGTTGTCGTCGCGCTCGATCATGGTTGCAACATCACCAAAGTGGCGACGCGCAAAGGTGTATAGCTTCCACACTGCATCGCACACCGGTTCATCATGGGTATCGACAATATAGGCGCCATGATTCTGATGGCCGGCAAGATGAAACTGCCGCACACGATGCACAGGAACGCCCTGTAAAAAACTTACAGGATCGAATCCATGATTGACGCTGCTGACATAGACATTGTTGATATCCAGCAACACATCGCAATCCGCTTCTGCAGTCAGTGCCGCAATGAACTGCCATTCAGTCATTTCTGATGTCGAATACGACACATAACTTGATACATTCTCGAACACCATGCGGCGTCCGAGAAAGTCCTGTACTTGCTGAATGCGTTGTGCGAGATGCCGCAATGCTTCTTCCGTATATGGCAACGGCAGCAGATCGTGCAGGTTGACGCCATTCGTTCCTGTCCAGCACAAGTGATCAGAAATCCATTCCGGTTCAATGCGCGCGGCAAGTTGCCTGACTTGCCGGAGATAATCGAAATTCAATGGTGTAGTGCTGCCAACGGACAACGATACGCCATGCATCACCATCGGATAGTGCGCGCGTATCCTGTCGAGATAGTAAAGCGGCTTGCCGCCGGGAACCAGATAGTTCTCGGTAATGACTTCAAACCAGTCCACATCGGGATGATCATTCAGCACCGATTCATAATGATCAGTGCGCAATCCCAGACCGAATCCCAGTGATGCCATGGATTCTTTCACCTTATCTCCACCCTCTTCCATCAGGGAAGAGGGTGAAGCACGTGTGATTACTTGCCTTTCATCTTCGCCTTGGCAGCATCGCAATCCTTCTTGCTCAGCTCAAGAAAGCCCTTTCCCTTGCAGGTATTCTGGCCTTTGCAGCCGTGATCAGCCGTCTTGCAATCTGATTGGCCTTTACAGCCATTGACGCCCATACACTGAACTTTGGCTTCGTCGGCACTGGCCGTGGTGACAGCCGCAGTGCTGAACAGCAGTGCAGCAGCAGTGGCAAGGGCAGCACCGGAAACTTTGCTAGCAATCGTCATGTGTGTTCTCCTCATTCGTTAGTAACTTGATTTGGAAGACTCAAGCTGGGCGACCAGCCCCTGTCTTCGTCCGACAATCGCAGGATTAGTTCGCCACAGACCCTGAAATAGTTACACGGAATGCAAAACATTGGAAAGCCGGTACTTACCCGCGTCTGACGGCAACAGCTCATTGACATTCAAAACACCAGGCTGGTTTTCGAAACCTTGTCATCACGACGCGCCATATTGACTGTTCAGGCAATGATTTTCATGTCCGTCTGACAACAGGCACACGTTCTCTGAATAGTCCACATCCACATCAGCAGCTATTTATGGGACCACTTCCGGCGGATTTATTATTACCCGGATGATATTGACATCTTATTTTCATCCGGGTAATAATAGAAACATGGAAACACACACTTACACAGCTTTTGCCGGCCACAAACTGCTTGCTCATGGCGACCTGATAAAAGTTGCGCTCAGAGTAAAACGCAAACTGAAAGAGGAACCGCATGCCAGCGTGCTGATGTTCAGCGACCTGACCGGCAAGCAGATGGACTTCGATCTGCATGGCACGGAAAAGGAAGTGCAAGACCGCCTGCAAAAGTTTGTCGCAGAGGAACCCGGTCATGTCATTCAGGGCCGTGGCCGCCCCAAGCTGGGCGTGATCGCGCGGGAAGTATCATTGTTGCCACGTCATTGGGAATGGCTCGCTGCGCAATCCGGCGGCGCGTCGGCGGCCATACGAAGATTGATTGAAGATGCGCGCAGGAAGACATCCGGCCGCGAAACCATCAAGCAGGCACAGGAACGCACCTACAAATTCATGACTGCGATGGGCGGCAATCTGCCGGGTTATGAAGAAGCCTTGCGTGCGCTGTATGCAAAGGACGAAAGGAAATTCCACAAGCAACTGGATGAATGGCCCGCGCAAGTGAAGGAACACGCGGTCAAACTTTCTGCCGCTGCATTCGGCAGCGAGTGATACTGGAAAATAAATGACGTATCTTGAACCCACACCTGAATCCGGCCGCCGCTTTTTTGCCAGCGATATACAGGGTGAAGTCATCATGCTGAACCTGTTACGCTTTCGCGAAGTGGCGGATTATTCCAATGCTCCGCATGCCGCACCGTCAGTGCCAATTACCGGACAACAGGCTTTTGATCGTTACATCTCACTGGCTTTACCGTGCTTGCAGAAGACTGGCGGTGACTTGATGTTTCTTGGCAGATCCGGGTATTTTCTGATTGGCCCGCATGATGAGAAATGGGATTGCGTGATGCTGGTGAAACAAAAAAGCAAGGAGGCGATGCTGTCGATGACCAATGATGCGGACTACATCGCCAGCCTTGCGCATCGCAATGCCGCACTGGAAGATTCCAGGTTGTTGCCGATCCGGATTGACGATGGCCATAGGCATCGAATTACCACTGCGAAACTCGCCCACAGGCCCTGACCTTGCACACTGCCTCCAGTCGTTGACACACTGTATACTGCTGTATACAGTATCCACATGATCGAAATTCTAAAGACAGGGACTTTCTCGGAATGGTTCGAGCATCTTGAGGATCATCAGGCGAAAAGGATTGTCCAGGCAAAGATTGACAGACTTGCTGTTGGCGGGTTTGGCAACGCGAAACGCCTGTCCAGCATTCTGAGTGAATTGAAAATCGATCATGGCCCCGGATACCGGGTGTATTTCACTCATCGCGGCTCGATGGTTGTCATTCTCCTGTGTGGTGGAAACAAGAGCACACAAAAAAGGGACATCCAGCGGGCGCATTTGATGGCAAAAAACCTGAGCCTTGAAGGTTAACCACATGGCAACCAGAAAACGCAACACTACTGTTCGTCGCAGCAAGGCAAAGAAAGAAGCCCTGTCACGCTGGGATTCAGCCGACTATTTGCGCAACGAAGCAGACATCACTGCATATTTTGATGCAGCAGTCGAGGAAGGCGGTGATGATCCCGCCTATATGCTGCATGTACTCAACACAATTGCTCGCGCGCGCGGCATGATGAAACTTGCACATGATGCGGGATTGACCCGCGGCGGCTTGTACAAGGCATTAGCGCCCGATGCAAAACCAAGTTTCCAGACAGTTCACAAGATTGCCAAAGCGCTGGGTTTCCGTTTGACATTCGAAAGAGCTGCATGAAATCTGAAAATGCAAATATTACTTTGCGTTTGAAAAATACTTCTTCAACGGCGGCGCCATGTTGGCAACGGTATCTTCTCCCCACGCTCCGCCGTTGATGGTGTAAGTGGTTGCCATTCCGTCCCTGTCAATTTGGTAGAAAGCCGGAATACCTACAGGGTTGATGCCAATTGATCCAAGTTGATTCTTCCATTTGTCTTCATCAACCTGAACAATGTAGGCTCCACGAAAAGCCCGCTGCATCTTGGCATCACCCAAAGTTGCATTCAGCTTGCGGCAGTGGATACACCAGTCAGCATCAAGTTCAACAAACAGTTTCTCATGCTGCTTTTCGGCTTGCTGCTCATGTTGCTGCAATAACATCCGCAAATCACCTGAACTGGACAGCTTCACTACGGTGAAAGGAGCGTTCCCGGCAAATACCTGAACGCTGAACAGCACAGCCATCACCACGCCAACAACAGATTTCATGAACACTCCTTAAAACCGCCTCAATGCATCGCGCCCTTGATGCCATCAATAATGTATTGCACCGCAAGCGCCGCGAGTATTACACCAAACAAACGGCTGATGACGTTGGCGCCAGTAACACCCATCACGCGCATCATCGGACCAGTCAACCGCATGGTCAGCCAGGCAATTGACAACACCACCAGCATCGCAGCCATTTGTCCGAAGAATATCACCCATGAGATTTGCGATTCGCCGAAAGCCAGCATGATGGTCGCCATGGCGCCGGGTCCGGTCATCAAGGGAAAGGCCAGCGGAAACACGGAAATGTCATTGCGGTGTTTCACTTCATCTGCTTCGCCTGCCGTAGTGCCGCGAATGGGCGATGCACGCGCAAACACCATGTCAAGTGCAATCAGGAACAGCAGCACACCGGCACCAATGCGGAAGGCGCTGAGACTGATACCCAGTATCTCCAGCAATCTTGCGCCGCCGATGGCAAACAGCACGCAAATAAACGCGGATATGCCGACGGCTTTTGCAGCCACCTGATGACGTTGTGGCGCAGTAAAGTGTTGCGTCAGCGCAGCAAAGGCCGGTACCAGTGACAATGGTTCCACCACCACGAAAAACACCACAAAGAATTTGAGGATGGATTCAGGCATGATCATCTCCCCGGTAATGCCTGCTGTTTTATCACGACACAATTGCGTTGAGAACTGCAACCGGCGTAAATTGCCTGCTGCTGATCAGTCATCCCGCCTTTACCTGATCGACCTGCCCCATGAAACCATTCATTGCATTGATCGCTTTCATCATGCTTGCCGTATCCGCGCGACCGGAAGCGGCGCCTGCATGCACTTTTCCGCCGCCGCCGGAATTTGCAAAGATCGCTCCCACCGCAGCACGCATTTTTGTATTTCGTGTCATGGGGCTCAAAGTCCGCGAACAATCACTGCAAATGGATGATGGCGGCGAGAACACTTACATTGGTGTGGATGCCGATATCCTGGTGCAAAAAACGCTCGCTGGTGATACCGCCAACATCACCCTGTTGCGATTCCACAATGGCGCCTGCGGTGGCGTTAACTTGATCATTGGCCATCACTATCTGATGGCCACCAATCAATTGGATGCGACCATCGATCTGGCACCGGGCGATCGTTCACTGGGTGACATCGAGCAGCAATATGATCCGGATTCCGCCGGATCAAAAAATCTTGAAACCAACAAGTATGTGATTGCAGCGGCAGCTGCAATGGATGGCAAACAATCGTTTGATTCCGTACTGGATGATGATGCCTACAAAAGTCTTGCAACCGTGCCGCCACCGCCGCAAGTGAAAATCGTCACGGAACCCTGCAAGCCAAAACCCAAACCGGGGAAAAAGGCAGTTACGAAAAAAACAGCCAGGAAATAATCAGCCCAGCTCCCGCCGTGCGGCGTCGATCCATTCGCGTTGTTCGCGGCGAAACGCTGGATTGGACAGCTCCGCCTTGTTCAGCACTTCCTGCAACATTTCATTGCCGCGCTCAATCTGTCCCGCACGTTTAAGCAATGAACCATAGCGGTACAGCGCCTCGGTACCCAGAAATGTGCGCGTGGCCGTTTCATATTCACGCAATGCCTTGTCCACATTACCCTCGTTTTCCAGTGCGCGTGCATACAGCAACTGGCGTTCGGGCGATTTGAAATCAGGATTGTGCGTCATTAATTCTTCGAGCGTCTGACGCGATTCGGTAAACAGGCTCTTGCTGAATTGTGCCTTGGCGATGCCCAGCATCAGCAACGGTTCGTGTTCATAGATACCTGTCATCGCGGCACGATAATGTTCGATGGCTTCATCAGCCCGGCCGCGGCTGAGCAGTTCATCGGCAATCTTGCGGCGGCTGTCCACGCTGTCGTTGAGACGCAGGTTTTTCTGCGCATCACGCAGATCACGGGCCGGATCAACCACATCAATCAGTGCCGACTTGGCACGCCGCGCCGTACGGCCGCGCATCATGTCCGGCAGGATTTCCACAATGAGATAAGCCAGCACGCCAATGCCCGGCAACAGGATCACCAGCCACAACCACAGCATGCTACGGCCGGTGCGGATGATATGCACCACCACAGCCAGAATGATCAGCAGGGAAATAGCAGAGGAAAACAGATAGTGAAACATGGGTGAGTCCGGTTCGCGTTTTACTGATATTACCTGCAATGACGCGGTCAAGGCTACAATGCGCGCATGAGCATCACGACACACATCGCCGATAGCGTATTGCAACAGTTGCAGGCCATTGTGGGACCACAGGGATACTTCGATGCACCTGCCGACATCGAACCCTTCCTTAGTGATCATCGCAAGTTGTTCCGCGGCATCACACCGCTTGTTCTGCGTCCGGCAACAACGACTGAAGTGTCACGCCTGTTGAAGGTGTGCAATGACAACAACGTAGGTGTAGTGCCGGTGGGGGGCAACACGGGATATTGCGGTGGCACGGCGCCATCAGCCGATGGATCGCAAGTTGTCATTTCGATGGCGCGCATGAAAAAGATTCGTCACGCCGATGCACGCAACAACACACTGACGGTGGAAGCCGGTTGTGTGCTTGCTGAAGTACAACAAGCGGCCATCAATGTTGAGCGGCTGTTCCCGCTGCGTCTGGGATCGGAAGGCTCGTGCCAGATCGGCGGTAATCTTTCCACCAATGCCGGTGGCACGGCAGTGCTGCGCTATGGAATGATGCGCGATCTGGTGCTGGGCATTGAAGTTGTGCTGGCAGACGGCCGTGTGATGAATGATCTCAACGCATTGCGCAAGAACAACACAGGCTATGACTTGCGCAATGTATTCATCGGCGCTGAAGGCACATTGGGCATCATCACCGCCGCCACACTCAAACTGTTTCCGCTGCCACGCACGCATTTCACTGCGATGATTGCGCTGCGCGACACACAAGCCGCAGTAGATTTGCTGTCGGCGATGCGCGCTGCCAGCAGCGATACGCTGGCGACATTCGAGCTGATGCCGCGCATCGCACTGGAACTGGTTTTCAAGCACATTGACGGCACACACGATCCGTTTGAGAAGCAGCACCCCTGGTATGTGCTGCTGGAAGCCAGCAGTGCACTCACCGGCTCATCCATGAGTGATGTACTGACAACGGCACTGGCAAACGCACAACAGCAGGGGTTGATCACTGACGCGGTCATTGCCAGCAGTGAATCGCAACGTGACATGCTGTGGCGCATCCGCGAAACCATTCCCGAAGCGCAACGTGTGGATGGCGGCAGCATCAAACATGACATCGCCGTGGCCATCAGCGATCTGCCACATTTTGTGCAGGAAGCCACCGCGTTGTGCCATCGCATTGCACCCGAAGGTCGCGTGGTGTCCTACGGACATCTCGGTGATGGCAGTCTGCATTTCAATATCAACACACCGGCACAGACGGATGCCGCCGCGCGCGACGCCTTCATGGCCAAGGCTGGCGATCTGCATCGTGCCATGCATGATCTGGTAGCACAGTATCACGGCAGCATCAGCGCCGAACACGGCATCGGACTGATCAAACGCGATGAACTGGAACGTTACAAGGACAAGGTTGCATTACAATTGATGCATGCCATCAAGCATACACTGGACCCCAATGGCATCATGAATCCCGGCAAAGTGTTAAGGATGTAAACATCATGTCTACCATGCAGGCATCCATCAGCGGTTTGTTGAAGCAACACTGGATCAAGCTGACCGTCATCGCAGCACTAATCATCATCTATGCCCTGCTGGGATTTCTCTGGTTGCCCGGCCTGATCAGGGACAGCGCCATTCATTACGTCGACAGCAGCCTGCATCGCCAGTTGCAACTGGGCAAGGTGTCATTCAATCCATTCACGTTCACCCTGCACGTTCAGGACATTCGCTTTTCCGAAGCCAGCCGGCAACCCATTGCAGGCATCCATGATCTTGTTGTGAATGCCGAACTCAGTTCGCTGTGGCGTCGCGCCTATGTATTCAAGCAGGTGCGCATCGACTCGCCCTCCATCCATGCCATCATCAACAACAAGGGTGAATTCAATCTGACATCAATCAAGCCGGATACTGTATCCGATACACCCAGAACAGCCGGCAGCGAATTGCCACGCATTCACATTGGTTCGTTTGAATTGCTGAAGGGAGAACTGGATTACAAGGACCTGAGCAGAGCAAAACCATTTGATGCACAGCTTAAACCCATTACTTTTACGCTGAAAAATTTCCGCACAGAAGGCGGACATGAAAACGCGTTTCACTTTGCCGCACTGTCGGATGAACATGAATCACTGGACTGGAGCGGCGACTTCGTTGTGCAACCCTTTTCCGCCAATGGCAACTTCAAGGTTGGCAGCCTCAAGGCGGGCACGATTCAATCATACCTGCAGGACAAACTGCCCTTTGTGCTGGGCTCCGGCACAGTGAATCTTGCGGGTGGCTACAAGCTGACCACGCAATCACAGTTCGATGTGCTGCTGTCGCTGGCCAGCATTCATGTCAGTGATGCGCGCATTCTTCCTGTCAATGCAACCGATGCGCAACCCTGGCTGACATTGCCGGCATTGCAGGTGGATGACGCTGCGATTTCGTTGCACGACCGGTCAGTCAACATCAGGCGCATCAGTCTGGACAATGCCGATGTGCTTGCCTGGCTGGATCAACATCATGCGTTGAACCTGCTGCAGCTCGTGAATCAGGACAGCACATCATCAAACAACTCGTCGAGCAACTCATCGAACAATCCGTCGAGTGCCAAATGGACGGTGGGCATTGCGGATTTCAGCATCAATCATGGTGTCATTCATGCGGAAGACCGCTCCATCACGCCAGCAGCACCGTTCACTGTCGATCCGCTGCAAGTGCATCTGCAACACATCAGCAATGCACCAGGCACGCAAATGGATATTGATGTGCAACTCGGCGTTGGCGGCGCCAGCGTCACTGCCAGAGGTCAGACCAGCATGGACAGCCTGCATACCGGATTGCAACTGCAGGTCAGTCACTTTGCATTGGGTTCACTGCAAAACTATCTGGCGCAGTCAACGGACATCATCATTCACGGCGGCACTCTGAACACGACTGGAAACTTTGTCTACAAAGGCAACGCCAGCAGCAAGGAACCCGTGATGCAATATGCAGGCACGGTGGAAGTGAACGATCTTGACACCGAAGACAAGGCCACCGGCGGTGACTTTGTGAAATGGCAGCAGGTGCAACTGAACAATTTCCGCTACGCATTGTCGCCGGATCAATTGAGCATCGACAAGATCATCACGCGCGGTCTGTATGGACGCATGGCCATCAATCCCGACTTCACCACCAATGTGCAGCGCGCGTTGCGCCTGCCATCATCAACAAACGGCCCTCAGACAGGCAACAAGCCCGTCGCTGCCACTGCATCCGCAGCGCCGCCCATGAAAATAAAAATCGCCAGAGTGATTGTTGAAAATGGCGCGGCGGATTTTTCCGACGCGTCGGTTGAACCCAACTTTGCTGCGGGCATTCAGCATCTCAATGGCGAAATCACCGGACTCTCCACCAATGACACTTCACGCGCCACCGTAAAACTGCAAGGCCGCGTGGATAACTACGCGCCGGTGGACATCAACGGTGAAGTCAACTTTCTTGCCGCCACCGCTTACAGCGATCTGTCATTGAACTTCAGCAATATCGAATTGACCACCTTCAATCCGTATTCAGGCAAGTTCGCGGGATATGACATTGACAAAGGAAAACTCAGCACACAACTGCGTTACAGGATCGTCGATCGCAAACTGGATGCACAACATCATATCGTGATTGACCAGCTTGAATTCGGCAAAGCCACCGACAGCAAGGAGGCAGTATCTTTGCCGGTCAAACTGGCTGTTGCCTTGCTGAAAGATCGCAACGGCGTGATTGAAATTGATCTGCCGGTCAGTGGCAGTCTCGATGATCCGGAATTTCATGCCGGACCGCTGGTGTGGAAGGCGCTGAAAAATCTGTTGACGAAAATTGTGACCGCACCGTTTGCGGCGCTGGGCTCAATGTTCGGCGGCGGACCAGAACTGTCACACATTGATTTTGCCCCTGGTTCCGCCGCGCTTGCTGATGCCGAGAAAGACAAGCTCGACAAGCTCTCGCATGCTCTGGTTGAACGTCCGCAACTGAAACTGGATATTCCATTGACTACGGTGGGCACAGCCGACATCAAGGCATTTGAACAATCGGCGCTGGAACAGGCGGTTGCCAAACGCCTGCCCAATGCGTCATCAGCCACCGCACAACAACGGCTGGATGCGCTCATCGCCATGTATCAGGAAAAGACTGGCAATGTCCCCGTGTTCGAAAATCCGGATGACAAGAGCGCCGAAGCAATCAACAAACGCATCAATGCCATGCAGGAACAATTGCTGCCCAAGTTTGCAGTGACTGATGAACAACGCAACGCGCTGGCACTCAAGCGCGCCACTGCAGTACAAACGCAATTGCTCACCAATACCGGGCTGGACCCGCAACGCGTTTTCATGGTGAGCATCGAACGCACCAGCAAATCACCTGCGGGTGTGGTGAGAATGGAATTGAAGCTGGA
>DASZSV010000060.1:0-60404 GCA_035548495.1 Steroidobacteraceae bacterium | reverse complement strand
CACTTTAAGTCAAAGCGCCTTGCTGTTTTGCCAGTGCTGAGGTTGCCACTGAAACCAATTACATAAGAAGCAAAGTGTGATCGATCTCTCAAGCGGTTGTCGCGTTATTAAGTTGTAAGGTTAAGTAATTTGACCTTCTTTCAATTCAGCAAACTTGGAGATTTTTATGCGTAAGTTAATCGTAGTTGTCGTGTCTGTTATGGCTATATTTGGTACTTCGTTGGCGGGAGCGTCTGGAAACAAGATTCCCTCTATTCCTTCTGTTGTAAGCTCCAAGTAATAGTGAGCTTATTGCGATCAAAGGTATTGGTGCGAGAGTAGGAATATAAATGTGTGAAGGTGACAAATGAAGCGACTCATCGCAATCACAGTGGGCATTGGCATTCTGGCGACAGCCGGTGCCACTGCCATTTCAACCCCGAACAATGTGACATCCGCAGCGGGTGTTACGAGTCAGGTTACGTTGACGGCCGAACAGATCAAGGTACTGCAAGCCAAGTACCGTTATTGGTCGAGTTCGCAGCCTGTCACGTTAAAGACACCTATTTGAAACACAAAATTAATAGGCGGCAGGGCATATAGCCCTGCGTGCTGAGCGCCGCATGACGGCTTGAAGGCGATGATTCGCGGATCATCGCCTGCTTCTTTTTTTCATTTTTCAGCCATCCATTCTGTATTAACCCCAATTTGTGCGAGCATTCACATCCACCGATGTAGACATAATTGCAAACTTCGCCGCGGTGTTATGCTTGACCATGCTGATCTGAAGTCATGGCCCGGTCGCTGGCGCCAGATGCTGGCATTTCACGACATTTGCGTCTGAACTGGATAAACGACAGTCTTGACTGGGTTATCAGGCTTAATTGCGATTTTGCAGACAATCAAACGATTCTGGGCGGGGCGAAGGGTGGTTTTGAATAACATCAGGCGACACGTGGCGATTCTGGCTTTCTGTTGTGCAGCCATGATGCTGCAGCAGGCGGCTGTGGCGCAGCAGGCAGAGGACGCCACACTCTCTCCGGCGGCGGCCCCGGATTTTGTGCTTCGCTCGGTATCGGGCGAGAACCTGAGGTTGTCGGAATATCGCGGTCAGGTGGTGGCGTTGGGATTCTGGGCGCGATGGTGTGGCGATTGCCGCGAAGCCATGCAGGCACTGGACGGGTTGTATGACAAGTATCAGCGGGCGGGCCTGGTTTTACTGGGCATTGATGTGGACGACTCACCAGAGCAAACGCGCAGCATGGCCAAGAGTCTGGGATTGACGTTTCCGGTATTGGTCGATGAACAAAAGACCGTAAGCAGTTTATACAAAGTAAAGTCTATGCCTTTGATTGTACTTATAGATCGTGCTGGCCAGGTTCGTTATCAGCACAAGGGCTTTGAACTCGGTGACCAGAGCCAGATCGGCGATGAACTACGAGAGTTATTGAACGAATAGGACGGCTGCAGCGATAAGCATGTTTCTTGAATCCGGGAACTGACAAATGATTTTGACCACATTGAGAGCGGGCATGAAGTTGAAGCATGGTTTGGTGGCATTGTTGCTGGGTCTGCTGGCCATTTCTGCACTTGCCCAAGATGCAACTCCAGCTGCGACGGATGAAAACCCGGCAGTCAGTTCAGAGCAGCTTCAAACCACTCCGGCGGTACCAGCCGACAAACCCGCCGGAACTGAAACGCCGACGACACCGAGCACGCCTGACTCCGATACTGCTGCACCCGCTTCCACCGAAGCAACTGGGGACAATGCACCGCCCGCAACTGACAGTACCTCGACGCCCGCGGAACCCAGCAGTGACGCATCGGCCACACCCGAATTCAAGACGCTGGACCAGGATGTTCAATCATTGAAAAAGGATGTGCTCGATCTCAATCGCGAATTGTTTGTCCTTGAAGAGGAACTGCTTTATCCAGCGGATACCCAGGTTGCCTTTTTTGTTTCCATGGATGTTGGAACCTTTTTCGCGCTGGATACGGTGACATTGAAAATCGACAACAAGGAAGTGGCCAACTATCTATACACAACACGCGAGACACAGGCGCTTCTGAAAGGTGGTGTGCAGCGCGTTTACGTCGGCAACCTGAAAGTGGGTGAGCACGAACTGGTGGCATTCTTTACCGGCAAGGGTCCTCATCAACAGGACTACAAGCGCGGGGCGACGCTCAAATTTACCAAAGGTGTTGGCGCCAAGTATTTGGAATTAAAGATAAGTGACAAACAGATAAAGGAACAACCCGAATTCATTATCAAGGAATGGGACTAACCCTCGTAGGGACAGCGGATGCGCTTACTCACTCTGCAACTTCGGTCTGCGTTATCGCAAGGCGTGGCTGGCATGTTGGCCGCTTTGGTCCTAACGCTTGTCGCCGTGCCTTCACATGCATCGGAAAAGGCAAAGGCGCCTTTGATGAGCGTACCGGAACAAGTCCGCGACTTATATTATGGCGATGCGTTGTTCTATTTCTTTCAGGAAAAGTTTTTCGATGCGCTGGTGCGGCTGGACGCCGCAATCAACATGGGACGTATTGAGCACCATAAAACTGAAGCTGAACTGGTACGTGGGGAGCTGTATCTTCAAATGGCAGATTACGTGGATGCTGCACGTATTTTCCACGAGCTGCTGAACGACAACGTGTCTGATGATGTGCGAAACCACTGCTGGTTTCTTTTGGGAAAGATTTTTTTCCAGCGTGGATATTACGATGAGGCGGAGAAGGCGCTGGGCTCCATCAAGGGAACGTTGTCCGACAGGTTGGAGCCAGAACGCCACATGTTGATGGCCGAGATTCTGCTCAGCGAGCGTCGTTTTGACGAGGCCATTACTGCGCTGGAAGCAATGGACAAAACCAAACTGGACAAGAAGAAAGATATGGAAGTTACTGATTCCTGGTCAATGTATGCCCGATTCAATCTCGGTGTGGCGCTGGTTCGCGAGAACCGGATGGATGAGGCCATCAAGTTGCTCGAAACGGTAGGGCAGATGAAGGTGGGCAGCGACGAACTGGCTGGATTGCGTGATAAGGCTAATCTTGCGCTGGGCTTCACTTTGCTGAAACTGCAGCGGCCCGGCGAGGCGCAAACCGCGCTGGAACGAATTCGCATGATCGGTCCATTGTCCAACAAAGCATTGCTGGGGCTGGGTTGGGCTGAGTCTTCCCAAGGTCAGTTCAATGCCGCGCTGGTGCCCTGGATGGAATTGCAGAAGCGCAATCTGCTCGATCCGGCCGTGCAAGAGTCCTTGCTTGCTGTTCCATATGCTTATGCTCAATTGAAATCAGAGGGCCAAGCAGCTGAATTCTATAGTTCTGCCATTCAGTCGTTTGAGCAGGAATCGGCGAGGATCGATCAGTCAATCAACTCCATCCAAGGTGGTGGATTGATTGCCACGGTGCTTGCCAACGAAACCCAGTCCCAAGGCCGGCAGGAAGGCTGGTACTGGCAGTTGCGCAACCTGCCTGATGCGCCAGAGACTCGTTATTTGTACGATCTGCTGGCATCGAACACCTTTCAGGAAGCATTGAAAAACTTTCGTGATCTCAAGGCCATGCGGAGTAATCTGGAGGAGTGGCTACAGAATCTGGATGCCTTTCAGGACATGGTGGATACCCGCAAGATAGCGTATGAACAGCGCGTGGCTGCCATGAAGAAGGTGCTGGATGATGTGGATATGGACGGCATTGAAAACAAGGTGTTGGATTTTGATTCACGTCTGAAAGAGATCGAACGCAATGACGACGTGGTGGCACTGGCAACCTCGGCTGAGCAGGAACAATGGCATCGGGTCAATCGTGTGAAAGACGCGCTGGCAATGAATCCTGGCACGGATGCAGATACGGCGGAAATGCAGGACAAAATCCGGCTGATGCGCGGTGTGCTCTACTGGAACATGAGTGCGAGCTTCAAGGCACGCTTGTGGCGCGAGAAGAAGGAACTGCGCGAACTCGCGGTTGCCACCACCGAAGCACGGCGCCGTTACACGCTGGTTGGACGTGCACGCGATACGGTGCCAAAGCGCAACGCCGAATTTTCGCAGCGTGTGAAAGATCTCGAACCAAAGCTGCAAGCCCTGCTGGGCCGCTGCCTTGATGCCGATCAGGCACAAAGCGACTATCTGGCGAAGCTGGCGGTTACACAATTACAGGAACAAAAAGACCGACTGGCGCAGTACACCTTGCAGGCACAGTATGCACTCGCATCCATTTATGATCGCGCGGCAGACGGTCAAAAGGCAGCGAAGCAAAGTTCATCCGATACAGCCGGTCAAGGTAATGGCTCGGGCAACGACGAGACATCTGGGGACAGTGCCAATCCGGCGGTAGATACCAGTAGTAATGATGGCGGTACAGAAACTAACGCAGCGCCAGAGAACACACCGACAGCGAACGATGCGGCAGAAGGTAAGGAAAGTCCTGAAGGCGGTGGCGATGTATCTCCTGCGGATCATTCAACATCAACCAAGGATGACAACAAGACGACACCTTCCACGCCGGGAGGTGTGCAATGAGGTCACGTACCGGGGTGGTCCTGTTGATCAGCCTTGCGTTACTCGCTGGGCAGGATGCATTGGCGAAGAAACATCCCAAGACACACACGCCGACGTTGAAGGATCTCGATGGCAAGGCGGTGCCAGTAGCGCCCGTGCCTGCAACCTCCGCGACCGAACAACAAGCGGCCGAAGCGTATCGCCGCTTTCTCGAACTCAAGAATCCTGATCCCAAACTCAAGGCCGAGGCCATGCGCCGCCTGGGCGATCTGAATGTTGAAGTGAACGAAGGTCAAACTGCCGAAGCGGCCAGTGCCAACACCAAGACCTTGCAGGAGTCCATTCAGTTGTACGAAGGACTGTTGAAGTCCTATCCCAACTATCCACAAAGCGATGCGGTGTTGTATCAGTTGGCTCGCGCTTACGAGGAGTCCGGCGACGTGAACAAGGCATTGGCCACGCTGGACACACTGGTGGCTCGCTTTCCCCATTCACGCTGGTATGTAGAAGGTCAGTTCCGTCGCGGTGAATTGCTGTTCAGCAGCAAACGCTTTGCCGAGGCAGCCAAGGCATATACCGCTGTGGTGAATGGTGGAACCGCAAGCGGCTATTATGGACAGGGTTTGTACAAGCAGGGATGGTCGCTGTACAAGCTGGGTCGTGCGGATGAAAGCTCTGCGGTGTTTCTGAAATTGCTGGATCGTGTGTTGCTGCGCAATGGCAATTTACGTCCATCGAAGTCGCTGTCGCGTCCGGAACATGAGCTTTCTGATGATGCACTGCACATTCTCGCGGTGATGGCATCGGATGCCGATGGCCCCAGGACCATTGATGAGTTGTTCAACAAGCACGGCGATCCGGCATATGGATACATGCTGTACGCCAGCCTGGGAAACCTGTATCTGGAGAAAGAACGTTATCAGGATGCCGCGCAAGCCTATACGGCGTTTGCGGTTCGTCACCCCGACGCGCGCGAAGCTCCGACACTGCAGGCGCGCGCCATCGAGGCGTATCAAAAGGGCGGTTTTGCAGACAAGGTGTTGGAAGCAAAGCAGGAGTTTGTCGTTCGCTATGCGTTCGATGCGCCATTCTGGAAAACACGCAAGCGCGAAGATGCGCCCGAAGTGGTGACGCAGATCAAGAGCAATTTGCAGGACCTTGCACAGTATTATCATGCACAGGCCGACAAGACCAAGAAGCCTGAAGACTTTGCCGCCGCAGCGCGCTGGTATCGCACGTTGCTGAATTCATTCCCCGATGACAGCAATGCACCCAACAACCGGTATCTGCTGGCTGAATTGCTGTTCGATGGCGGTGAATACGCGGAAGCCACCAAGGAATACGAATACACGGCTTACAACTATCCGCTGCACAGCAAATCCGCCATCGCCGGTTATGCGGCACTGGTGGCGTATCAGAAGCTGGAACCGACATTGACGGGTGACGCAAAAAATCAGTGGCATCGAAAATTCATCGACAGTGCGGTGATGTATGCCACCAGCTTTCCTAATGAGTCCCAAGCGCCACAGGTACTGACCAAGGCAGCGGAAGATCTGTTTGCGTTGAATGAATATGACCGCACCATTGAAGCGGCAAAGCAGTTGCTGGATCGCAAACCACCTGCTGAAACAAAGTTGCGGCGTTCCGCGACCACGCTGATGGCGCATTCATTGTATGCGCGCGGACGCTACGCTGAAGCTGAGCAAGCCTACTTGCAGGCGCGCACCTTCCTTGCGCCGAACGATCCCGATCTGGCAGCAATCAACGATCGCATTGCTGCGTCGATTTACAAACAGGCCGAAGCCAAGCAAGCTGCCGGCGACAGTGGTGCAGCGGTCAATGATTTCCTGCGTGTGGTTGCCTTGACGCCTAATTCCAAGATCGCCGCCAACGCACAATTTGATGCTGCCACTGCGCTGATCAAACAGAACAACTGGCCACGCGCCATTGAAATTCTCGAGCAGTTCCGTCGCGCCAATCCCAATCACGAATTGATGCCTGAAGTGACCAAGAAACTGGCGGTGGGCTATCAGCAGACAGGACGCAATCTTGAAGCAGCGGCAGAGTATGACCGCATTGCTGCACGTACTGAGGAAACACCCGAGATTCGCCGTTCTGCATTGTGGCAGGCCGCTGAGTTGTACAAAGCCGCGGCACAGAAAGGTCAGACCAGTGCGATTACATTGGCGGCCAATGACTATGCTGCGTACGTTGCGCAGTTTCCGCAGCAATTTGATTTGTGCATTGAAGCCAGACAGAACCTGGCGGATCTCGCTGTGCTGGCAAAGGACCCGGTGGCACGTGATCGCTGGCTGGCGGAAATCATCAAGGCCGATCGCAACGCCGGCGCAGCGCGCACACCACGCAGCAAGTCGCTGGCGGCACATGCCTTGTTGATTACCATGAAGCCACTGGTGGATACATTTGATTCAATCAAGTTGACTTTGCCGCTCAAGAAATCCATTGCGCGCAAGCGTGAAGCAATGGATGCCGTGTTGAAGGCATACAGCCAGGCGCTGGATTACAATGTTGCTGATGTGACCACCGAAGCGACGTATGGCATGGCCGAACTGTATCGACAGATGAGCAAGGACATGATGGCATCGGAGCGTCCGAAGAAACTTGATGCCGATACCCTTGAGCAATACAACGTGATGCTGGAGGAGCAAACCATTCCGTTCGAAGACAAGTCCATTGCCCTGCATCAAGCCAATGTGCAGCATGCTGCTGACGGTGTGTATGACGAATGGGTGAAGAAGAGTTATGCGGCACTGGCCAAGTTGATGCCGGCGCGCTATGCCAAGACTGAAGTGAGCGAAGACTATGTCACTCGTCTGCAATAAGTTTCGGTCCCTGGCGTTGCCGGTGTGCGCGATGATTTGCGCGGTCATGCTTGCAGCATGTACTTCGACGCCACCCGAAGATGACGAAGCGATTCCTCCGAAGATGGTGCCCCGCAGTGCCAGTTCCGCCACAACAAGTGCTGCTTCCTCAACGTCAACCTCAAGTGCAACCGCCACCAGCGCTGCAGCATCATCCATTGCAAAGTCGCAGGGCACTGCACCTGCAGAAGCGGGCGTGAATGCTGCTGCCACACCTGCGCCAGTGATGGTTCCGCCGGAAGCGCTGGTCAAGTTCAATAAGGCCATGCTGCCAGTGTATGCGGGCAAACTTGATGAAGGCGCGCGGCAACTTGAACAGTTGGCTGCTGCTTATCCCGCACTATCCGTGCCTTATATCAATGAAGGATTGATGTATCTCAAGGCCAATCAGTTTGAAGATGCCGAGCGCGTGTTGAAACTGGCATTGCAGCGTGATCCAAATTCCGCAATCGCCAACAACTATCTTGGTGTTGCAGAACGGAATCTCGGCAAGTTCAAGGAAGCAGAGGCTGCGTATAAAGCAGCAATTACGGCCGATGACAACTACGCTGTTGCACATTTGAATCTCGCCGTGCTGTATGACCTTTATTTGCAGCAGCCGGAAGACGCCGTGCAACAATATGATCGTTATCAGCAACTGGTGCCCAATCCGGATCCGAAGATCGTCAACTGGATCAGGGAAATTCATAATCGCGTGGGTGCGGCGAAGAAACCCGCCGCAACGGAGACGTCATCCACTACGCAACCTGGAGTTACGCCATGAAGCAGGTGATTGCATTGATGGTTGCGATGCTGATGCCGCTGATCACGAGTCATGTCTATGCCGATACCGCTGCTGCCAGTGCTGCGGGCAGCAAGTCAAAACCGGCAGTGCACTCGCGGAGCGTTGCTGCACGCAAGAAGACCACATCGGCGAATGAAGAACCTGCGGTGCAGGCGAGCAAACCCGGCAGTGCCAGCACTGATCGTCTGAATTTGGATACAACCACGGTGACTGGTAATCGCGAATTGCCCAAGGTGCTGTACATTGTGCCGTGGAAAAAGGCAGATGTTGGCAATTTGCCGGGACAACCGTTCAATACGCTGCTTGATGAGGCGTTGAAGCCGGTAGATCGCGAAGTATTTCGCCGCGAAGTCGAGTACTACCATGCGATTTCGAACAAAGACCGGCCCGGAAACAACGACACCGGTTCGCAGTCCGCAACATCTGCGCCAGCCAAATGAAATTTATCGCAGGCATTTGAGAGCTGCGTCGCGGACTTGATTTGCAATTTGTCAGAATGTTTGCAGTTATGCGCTGCTGTGTTTGAGGAGTAATTATCGTGGGTGAGCTATATACATTTGTGGTCAGCTTCTTCAAGAACGGCGGGTTCTTCCTGTATCCGCTGGCGCTGATTTTCATCGTGGGCGTATCGATTGTCATCGAGCGCACCATTTTTCTCACCATCGAAACCACACGTAATCGTTCAGTGTGGGAAGAAGTGGTGCCACCGTTGAGTGCTGGCAACTTCAAAAAGGTGCTGGACATCACGCGCAATTCCAGCGCCACCATTGCCACGGTGTTGAACTACGGTATTGCGCGCCTTGCACATGCGCGGCGCAGGGAGGATGTGGAAAAAGCCATGGATGAAAGCATGCTGGAAATCATTCCACGCATGGAAAAACGTACTCACTATCTTGCAGCACTGGCCAACATCGGCATGTTGACCGGGTTGCTGGGAACCATCGTTGGACTGATCTCGGCCTTCGCCTCGATTGCCAATGCCAATCCCGCTGAAAAAGCCAGTTTGCTTGCTGCCAGCATTTCCGTTGCGATGAATAACACGGCATCCGGTTTGATTTGCGCCATCACCTTGTTGCTCAGTCACATGTTCCTTGAAGCCAAGACCACCAAGCTCATCGACAGTCTGGAAATTGCATCGGTGAAGTTCCTCAATTCCGTGGTGGAACGCCGCGAGAATGAAGGCGGCGACATTCCGCAGCCTACACGTCCAATGCCACCGCCGCCTGCTGGCGGCCGTCCGGGTTCAGCACGCGGGATGATGTAATCCATGTCCGCCAGTGCATCCAGTCGCGTCAAGCGTAATCATTCGCGCTATCGCGGACGCCATGACCTGAATGTCGTGCCCATGATCGACATGATGGTCATCCTGGTGTTCTTTCTCATCTTCAGTGCGGTGTTCACCCATACCAGCATTCTGGAGCTGAATTTTCCTGCCGCGCAAAAAGCCATTCCCGATTTGCCGCAGGGCCTGAATCTGGAAGTGGTGTTGCGTCAGAACAGGATTGATGTCGATGATCGTGGCACCGGCTTGCTGAAGAGTTTTCCCAACACTGACAAGGGTTATGATTTCGCGGGCCTGAGTGAATACCTGTTGCTGGTGAAATCCAAGTATTCAGACAAACAGGATGCAAGCATATTGCTTGAACCGAACATTTCCTACGATTCACTGGTGCAGGCCATGGATACGCTGCGAGTCTATATTCCAAAAGACAAGCAATACGATCGCGCCGAACTGTTTCCGCAAATTTCCATTGGAGACGCGCCGCAATGATTCCCTATCGTTTAAAGCGGCATCGCAAGCGCAGCCATGGCGGTGACAGTCACATGGCACTGGTGCCCTTCATCGACATGCTCACCATTCTGGTGGTGTTTCTGCTGGTGCACACCTCGGATGTGGATTTGCTGCCCAACACCAAGAACATCGTCATTCCGCAATCCATCTCTGACACCAAGCCGCGTGAAACGCTGGTGGTGATGGTGACCAAGAGCGAACTGCTGGTGGATGGTCATACGGTCGCCACGGTGGCCGATATTGCATCGTCACCCGATCCCACGGTTGCACCGCTGCAGCAGGCGTTGCTGTCGCAGGCGAATCGTGTACTTGGATCGGCGCCATCAGATTCAGCGGATGCATCGAATGAACGCGAAGTGACCATCATGGGCGATCGCGAATTGCCGTACAACGTCTTGAAGAAAATCATGGCCACCTGCACCCAGGCGAATTTCACCAAGGTGTCATTGGCTGTGTTGCAAAAGGACAAGGTATAGCCATGCTAGCGATGTATTATCGCCAATATGATTTGCCATGGTCTCCGCGGGAGGAGGTTGAAGCGCGCTTTCGCCGTGTGGTGCGCAATGCGCTGATCATATTCCTTGTCATTGGTCTGCTGATTCCATTTTTGCCATTGCCAAAGATCAAGGTGGCCGCACCGGAGTTGCCGGAGCGCGTAGTGAATCTGGTGCTTGAACAACGTAAACCCCCGCCGCCGCCGAAGCCGCTTGAGAAAAAGGAAGAACCCAAGAAAGAAGAAAAGGTGAAGGAAGAGCCCAAGCCGGTGCCGGATAAGACAGCGCAGGCGCAAAAGAAAGCGGCAAAGGCATTGTCAGTATTCGATGCGCTGAAAGATTTGCGCGACGACACGGCGATGGACAAGGCGCAAAAGGCAAACAATTTGCAGGCGTCCGTTACCAGCACACGTTCAGAACGCAACATGATCACGTCGGCTACCGGCCGCGCCAGCGGTGGTATCAACGATGCGACATTGAGCCGCGGTTATGGCGGCAGCACCGGCCCATTGGGTGGTTACAACACTACCAAGGTGACATCGAACATTGGCAATACAACGGGACCCGAGGCGCAGAAAGGCAAGGGCAACAAAAAGGGAACGCGCGACAGCAGTGAAGTGCGGCAGATTCTGGACAGCAACAAGGGCGCCATTTTTGCACTCTACAGCCGTGCCTTGCGCGACAATCCCAGCTTGCAAGGCAAAGTGGTGCTGGAAATTGTGATTGCGCCGTCCGGTGAAGTCACCGGCTGCCGTGTGCTTTCCAGTGAACTCAATGATCCCGAACTGGAACGCAAACTGGTGGCACGAATCAAGCTGATTCATTTCCCCGCGCAGGACGTGGATACCCTGACCATCACCGATCCGATTGACTTCCTGCCATCGGGCTAGAAGCCTGTCTCAAACTTACTGCATTTGCTACAAGTTCAATCATTGTGGGCATCCATGCGGTGCTCGCCCTGTTCATTAGTATGCACTCACTTATTTCAATATAAACTCCGGATACTGTGCTCCGGCCCGTGTTTGATGACTTGGGCAAACCAGCTTCGCTCGCTACATTTTAAGATGGGTTCCACTTGGTGGCGCGTTCTGGCTCACCCATTCTCCTCATTGCATAATTGCACCATCATTGCTGCTGGTGTTGACCGCAGCCATTAATTAAACTTGCGTGGTGCCGCGATCACGCGGATTAACGGGCCTGCCGGGCTCTTCTGATGAGGACACCATGTTAGAAGCTTATCGAAAGCATGTCGCTGAGCGCGCTGCGCTGGGCATCCCGCCGTTGCCATTGTCGGCGCAACAGACGGCCGATGTCATTGAGTTGATCAAGAATCCGCCTGCGGGGGAAGAGAAGTTTCTGCTCGATTTGCTGACCTATCGTGTGCCTCCGGGTGTGGATGACGCTGCCAAAGTCAAGGCATCATTTCTGGCGGCCATTGCGCATGGTGATATTTCTGTTGCCTTGATCAGCAAGGCAAAGGCCACCGAATTGCTGGGCACCATGGTGGGCGGCTACAACGTCAAGCCACTGATCGATTTGCTGGATGACAAGGACGTTGCAACGGTTGCCGCCAATGCATTGAAGAAGACCTTGTTGATGTTCGATTACTTTCATGATGTAGCGCACAAGGCTGACGCGGGCAACGTGCATGCGCAGGAAGTGATCAAGAGCTGGGCGGATGCGGAATGGTTTACCTCGCGTCCCGAAGTACCGAAGAAAATCACAGTCACCGTGTTCAAGGTCAACGGCGAAACCAATACCGATGATCTGTCACCCGCACCCGATGCGTGGAGCCGTCCCGATATTCCCTTGCACTATCTTGCGATGTTGAAGAACGCACGCCCCGGTATTACACCGGAAGAAGATGGCAAGCGTGGCCCGATCAAGTTCATTGAAGATTTGAAAAAGAAAGGACACCTGGTTGCCTACGTGGGCGATGTGGTGGGTACGGGTTCCAGCCGCAAGAGTGCCACCAACAGTGTCATCTGGGCCACCGGCGAAGACATTCCCTTTGTACCCAATAAGCGCTTTGGCGGTGTGACGCTGGGCGGAAAGATTGCACCGATTTTTTTCAACACGCAGGAAGACTCTGGTGCACTGCCCATTGAAGTGGATGTCGCAAAACTGGACATGGGCGATGTCGTCGATATCCATCCTTATGATGGCAGGATTGAAAAGAATGGAACTGTGGTTGCGCAGTTCAAACTCAAAAGCGACGTATTGCTCGATGAAGTGCGTGCGGGTGGCCGCATCAATCTCATCATTGGCCGTTCATTGACGGCGAAGGCACGTGATTTTCTCAAACTGCCATCATCAACAACATTCCGTTTGCCTGTCGCACCAGCGGCTTCAATCAAGGGGTTCACGCTGGCGCAAAAGATGGTTGGGCGTGCCTGTGGTTTGCCAGAAGGCCAGGGTGTGAGGCCGGGGACATATTGCGAACCGCGCATGACGTCGGTCGGCAGTCAGGACACCACCGGGCCGATGACACGTGATGAATTGAAAGACCTTGCCTGTCTGGGTTTCTCTGCGGATCTCGTGATGCAAAGTTTCTGTCACACCGCGGCGTATCCCAAGCCCGTGGATGTAAAAACACATCGTGAGCTGCCCGCGTTCATCAGTAATCGCGGCGGCATTTCGTTGCGCCCCGGCGATGGCATCATTCATTCGTGGTTGAATCGCATGTTGTTGCCGGATACGGTGGGTACGGGTGGTGACAGTCATACACGTTTTCCGATTGGCATTTCATTTCCGGCAGGATCAGGTCTGGTGGCATTTGCGGCAGCTACTGGTGTGATGCCGCTGGATATGCCCGAGAGTGTACTGGTACGTTTCAAGGGCAAGATGCACCCCGGCATCACATTGCGTGATCTGGTGCATGCCATTCCGCTGTACGCGATCAAGCAGGGTTTGTTGACCGTGGCAAAGCAGGGCAAGAAGAATGTGTTCTCCGGCCGCATTCTTGAAATCGAAGGATTGCCAGATCTGAAAATCGAACAGGCTTTTGAACTGAGTGATGCGTCAGCCGAGCGCAGTGCAGCGGGCTGTACCGTGCGCCTGAACAAGGAACCCATCATTGAGTATCTCCATTCCAATATCGTGTTGCTGAAACACATGATTGCGCACGGCTATCAGGACAAGCGCAGCATCGAACGGCGCATCAAGGCCATGGAAGCATGGCTGGAGAAACCGGAGTTGTTGCAACCGGATGCGGATGCTGAATATGCAGCGGTAATTGACATCGACTTGAATGAAATCAAGGAACCCATCCTGTGCTGCCCGAATGATCCCGATGATGCGAAGTTCCTGGGCGAAGTGGCTGGCACCAAAATTGATGAAGTGTTCATTGGCTCGTGCATGACCAACATTGGTCACTTTCGTGCGGCAGGCAAGTTGCTTCAGGGCAAGAAAGATATTCCAACGCGCCTGTGGGTGGCGCCGCCCACCCGCATGGATCAGGAAGAGTTGAGCAAGGAAGGGCACTATGCAACGTTTGGTGCGGCAGGCGCGCGCATGGAAATGCCCGGTTGCAGTTTGTGCATGGGCAATCAGGCGCAGGTGAAAGAAGGTGCAACGGTGATGTCCACCAGTACACGCAACTTCCCCAATCGTCTCGGCAAGAATTCCAATGTATTCCTGTGTTCTGCGGAACTCGCCGCGATTGCATCGCGACTTGGACGTATTCCCACGGCCGATGAGTATCACGCGGAGATGAACATGATCAACAAGGAAGCGTCTGAGGTTTATCGCTATATGAACTTCGACCAGATTGAGGAATATGCAGAAGAGGCCAGAGCGGTGGCGGTTTGATCATCTTTCACACATTTGCACCATGCAAAAGCCACGGCATGCCGTGGCTTTTTTTGTGGGCATCACTGAGTTCCATTTCAAATTCTGAAAAGTGATTCCGCCTGAAAGCACGCGTGTGCGTGTTGCAGCGTTGTAGATATGCACCACGCAAATTGCAGCAGCATCCTTACCTGCTGATATGCCGCCACTGCGGCAGGTCATGACATTCGTGCACGATTTCACACATCCGAAACAGGGATAACAAAATTCGTAATCATGTATTCCGTTAATTCTCCGAGACAGGAAGGGGATTTCCGATTATTATCCGCATTAGTTAACGGTAACAGGTCTGTGCTTCGGCGTAATCACCCGCATTTTTACCGTATGGGCAGACAGCGGGCACTGAGTCGATCGGCAAGCCAGACAAGAAATGCATGTTGAAAGGCTTGAACCCGGATGGCTGTTATCACCACTGACTGAATTGGTTTGGTATCAATATAAATACACAAGAGCAACTGAGAGGCGACATGAGAATTAATCGAGCAATGCCATTTGGCATCTTACTTGGGGCAAGTTTGTTGCTGGCCGCTTGCGGAGGTGGCGGTGGAGACAGTTCAACGCCTGTTTCCGGCGGTTCATCAAGCAGTGCTGCTTCAAGCAGTTCCAGCAGCAGCTCATCAAGCAGCAGTGTGTCGAGCAGCGCCAGCAGCAGTTCAATGAGTTCCAGCTCTTCCAGCAGTTCTGTGACGTTGAAGTCATTGACAGCAACGCTGGGATTTCCATTTGGTGTTGCTGTGGGCGGTCCGGGTGATGGCGACAATATCTTTGCACCCGCCAATGCAGCGATGCAGTCCGTCGTCAGCAGCCAGTTCGATCTGGTGGTGGCTGGCAACATCATGAAGATGAGTTATCTGGAACCCACTCAAAATGGTTTTACTTTTACAAATGCAGATGACCTTGTCACTTGGGCGCAAACCAACCACTTGCTTGTGCACGGACATACATTGATATGGCATTCGGCGTATCAGGTGCCTGCATTCATGAGTTCATTCTCCGGCACAACGTCGCAATGGAATGATATTCTGACCAATCATGTGCAAACCATTGTTTCGCATTTCGCCACCAATTTCCCCGGTGAAGTGGTCAGTTGGGATGTGGTAAACGAAGCAATTGATGACAACAATCCTGCGGGCTGGCGGCAAAGCGTTTTCTATACCAACTCCGGTAATTCCAGTGTCTATATCGAGAATGCATTCAAGACCGCACACACGGCGGATCCGTCGGCGAAGTTGTACTACAACGACTACAACATTGAATGGTCGTCCGCCAAGCTCAACTTCCTGCTGACGGCGATTGATGATTTCAAGAACAGGAACATTCCCATTGATGGTGTTGGCTTCCAGATGCATGTATCGCTCACGTTTCCTGACATCAACACGATCAAGAATTCTCTTGCCGCAGTTGCAGCAAAGGGCTTGATGGTACGTATTTCAGAACTGGATGTGGCGGTTGATCAGAATGGAAGTATTGCCAATGAAACCACGCTTGATTCAACCACAGCGGCACTACAGAAACAGCGTTACCACGACATTGTCAAAGCGTATCTGGACGCGGTGCCACTTGCGCAACGTGGCGGCATTACCGTGTGGGGACTGGTTGATGGCTATAGCTGGTTAACCGGTTTTGAAGGGCATCCCGAATGGCCGCTGCTGTTCAATAATGATTTGACCACTAAGCCTGCATTCGATGGCGTGGTGCAAGCGCTACAGGGTTTGTAACTTTTTCCCTGCAAGAGAGTATTCACTCTCTTGCAGGCTCCATTTGTTCTACATGTGCCCAGTCAAAATCAGCATGACCCGATATGGATGAGGCATCAATGCTGTAGGAAAACAAGGTGTTGCGTGCTGCAAGAAAGCTGCTGGCCTATATTGTATCCAGCCGCAGGAATCAACGCCGCTCTACACCGTCTGCCCGCGCGATGAAAGGAACGCTTGTCAGCACAACCATAAGCGCATTCAACAACAGGCTTGTGGATATTTTCATGATGCTGTTGTCGTTGCGATTACACCGCCGCCAAGACAAACATCATTGTCATACAAGACTACATACTGCCCCGGCGTGACGGCGCGTTGTGGTTGCTCAAAACGCACGTGGATTTCATCACCTGTGCACTCGACATGACAGGATTGATCAGCTTGGCGGTAGCGGACTTTTGCGGTGCAGGCAAACTGCTTGTCCGGAGGCGCACCTTGAATCCAGTTCATGTCCACTGCAGTCAACGCGTTTTGCTGTAATGCTGGATGATCATGTCCCTGTACAACAATCAGTACATTGCGTTGCAAGTCCTTGCCTGCCACATACCATGCCGCTTCGGGATGATCGGCTTGACCGCCAATGCCAAGACCATGCCGCTGGCCCAGCGTGTAGTACATGAGTCCGCGATGCTTGCCAAGCAACTCTCCCTGCATGGTGCGAATCTCGCCGGGTTGTGCAGGCAGGTATCGTTCAAGAAATTCCGCAAATGGACGTTCGCCAATGAAGCAAATGCCGGTGCTGTCCTTTTTGTCATGGGTTGGCAGTGCCAGTTGCTTCGCGATTTTCCTTACCTCGCTTTTCTGCAATTCACCAATTGGAAACAAAGTCCGTTGCAATGCCGAAGCTGAAACGGCATGAAGAAAATAACTTTGATCCTTGCCCTGATCCAGTCCGCGCAATAACTGTGGAAATGGATGATGCGTTACTCGTGCATAGTGTCCGGTTGCAAAATAGTCCGCACCCAGTTGCGTCGCGTGTTCAAAGCACACACCGAATTTGATTTCGCGATTGCACAGCACGTCGGGATTCGGCGTGCGTCCGGCTTTGTATTCGGCAAGAAAATGCGCGAACACACGATCACGATATTCGGTGGCGAAGCTGATCTTGTGCAGTGGAATGTCAAGCTGCGTGCAAACCTGGCGTGCATCCTGATAGTCTTCGGCCGACGTACAGTAGCCGTCTTCGTCTTCTTCCCAATTGCTCATGAACAATCCTTCCACGCGGAAGCCCTGTTGAATGAGCAAGTGCGCAGCAACCGAGGAATCAACACCGCCGGACATGCCGACAATCACCAATGGAGCATTCATGGCGCGACTATGCAGTCATGTTGCATGTACTGCAAGCGGGTACTGGCGGTTGAAATTGAAGCTTGTCGCGCCGGTTACTTTGGCGGTTCGGCGCCGGGATGGCTGTCTTCCATCGGATAAGCAACCAGTCCATTGGCCTTGTTCATGTCAACGCTGGAGGAACTCGATGAACTCGCACTGGCGGGCGTGCTGGTTGAAGTGCTTGTAGTGTTTGCTGTGCCGGGTGTGCTTGCTATCGGTCCTTCATCCAGTGAAGCAATGAATTGCTGTGCAGTCGCAGTGGGTTTGGGGCCATTGGGTGCAAGAATCTCGCTGGCGAGAATGCCGGGCTTGTTGTAGTACTCGGCATTGTATTTGCGATTGATGGTGAGCGCAGAGCCATCCAGTGAAACACCCGCGAACAAACCCTTGCTGCGTGAATAGGCATAGACCTGTGCGTTCATGCCGATGTCGGTGGCGGCCTCAGTCTGTCTGCCCACCGGGCCGGCAGCAACGGAAGCATCGGCACCCAGCGTGACCTTGCCGCCGATGATACCTTCAACACCCTGACGTGAAGTGAACACCAGCATGACATCAGTGGATTGCACACCGACCTGAAAACCAACACTGCCGCCGGTAAGATTGACGAACACCGGGTTGCTCCAGGTCCCGTCGTCCTTGCGAATCACCATTACGCCGGTGCCGCGGCGTCCGCCGAGTACTACGCTCACTTTCAATACATTGGGTACCACGATCACTGCATAGGCGCGATCAAGCAGCCATTTCGGAATATTCTGATCCGGTGCGGCATGCAATTCGTTCATGACTTCGACGGCATTCAGCAGCGTTGCTTCCTGACGTGGTCCAGCCAGTGCCAATGTTGAAAACAGCAACGACAGCAGCAGCGTTGTGCCCAGCCAATTCCGCAATGATTTTGAAGAGTTCATCGCACACCTTTGAGATTCAGTAAAACACCACTGTACCAGACGGCGGGAGAATAGCTAAGTTCCTTGCAAAGATGAATGCTGCCACCCGACGTGAAGAAGATTTCAGATACCCGCAGAACCAAAGACAATGATGGGAGTTGTAACTTCGCAAGTCCTGGTATTTCAAACGTCGGCAACGGATTGCGTTGTTAGCCTGCGGATTTGATCAGCACATACAGGAATTCGCTCGGTGAAACGCAATGATTCATTCCGCATGAACACAGAGACTGTGGCTCAAGCGGACACTTGCTACAACAATAGCGAACACTTGGCGGACATGATCATCATCCGCCAGTGTGCACATCGCTGCGGTTGTGACAATTGCAAATTAATCGCCGACGAGAACGGGATCAGCAAAGCTTCCCGCAGTCGTCGCACTCTGGAACATTACCGTGGCACGATTGCCATCGGCAACCGCAATGTCGGGTTTGCCATCGCCGTTCAAATCACCAATGGCAACAGACAATGGGCCATACACACCCGCGTAATTGGTGGCACTCTGGAATACGCCGGCTTGTGCAGGGTCTTGCAACAACACCGATACGCTGCCAGTCCAGCCGCCACCGAGATTGGCAACCACCAGATCGGGTTTGCCATCGCCATTCAAATCACCCACGGCAACATTGATTGCACCCGGCGCGGTTGCATAGGTCACTGGTGTAGTAAATGTGCCGGGTGCGCTTGCCACCTGCAATAACACCGATACACCGGCGCTGCCCATGTGATCTGCACCGGGACCTCTATTGGTGATGACGAGATCGGGTTTGCCATCGCCATTCACATCCGCAATTTTCACACAGGAAGGTTCGGGGCCAGAAGCATAGTCAACGCGAGTCAGGAAACTGCCCGGATTGTTTGCATCCTGAATGAATACCGACACCACACCATTATTGCCATACAGGTCGTAGCTGGTGGCCACCACATCGGCAAGGCCATCACCATTGACATCACCAACTGCAACGCTGACGGTCTGATTGCCGGTTGCAAGATAAGCGGGAGTGAGGAAGTGTCCGTGATTCGCCGGGTCCTGCAACAGCACATCCACATTGCCATTGTATGAATCAGCCACAGCAATGTCGGCAAGGCCATCGTTATTCAGGTCGCCTGCGGCAACGTCATTGGGTACACCGTTCGCAGAACCATTTGCAGCGACGTTCATTGCCGTGTTGAATTGTCCAGCGGTGGTTCCTTGCAGCAACACGGATACATTGTTCGAGCTGGCGTTGGCGGTCACAAGATCAATGCCATTGGCTTCGTCGAGATCACCCAGTGCAATGATGGAAGGATTGGTGCCGATGGCTGTGTCCACCGATTGCTGGAAAGTGCCGGCGGAGGTGTGGCTTTGCAGAATGATGCCGGCATAGCCTGCGTCCGGATAGGTGTTGTCGACGTGTGTGTAGGCAACGGCAATGTCGTTTTTGCCGTCATTGTCGAAATCAGCAATCACCACGGAATTGGGAACGTCATAAGGCTGGAAGGGAGGAACATAGATATGATCATCATCTCCACCACAACCGGCTAACGTCAACGCCGCAACTGAAACCAGGCCGATGCCGATCAAGTTGCGCCAGGATGCGCGGCGGCACTGGACGGTCTTGCAAAGGACTGAAGAATGGTGCTGCATGATTGAGACTCCGGAATCAGGGACGAATGATCACCAGATAACGTGGCTGTCGCGAATCAGGTTGACAGGCTTACCCTCAGTATTCATGGCACTACTCTTAGCAAAATTTTCGCCGCCGCGAAACATGTCGCTGTTTTGCCGCGAGATTTGCGCCCTTACCTCGAGCCGTCCGAAACTGCCTGCCGATGCTCATGCTGCCAGAGCACTACCGCCGTCAACAGGTAAGCACCGGCAAATACCGGCATGGCCGTGGTCAGAATGACAGAAATAAAGCCGTAAACCGAACGCCATTCGGGTGGAATAAACAATGCATTGACCAGGCCTGTAATCAATGCCGCCGCCGCCATGAAAATGATCCAGTACATGCGGCTTTTGCCGCTGGCATCGGTTCGCGTCGTGGCAGTACTGGAACGCAGCGCATGTACATACCACCAGATGACCAGCGCCATGCCAAGCAGGGAGCAACCGTATTGCAGAATGCGATACAGATAGACGGGATGATCGCCGTCGATGGACATGGTCTGTCGCAGGATCGGCAACCGGCGCACCATGAAATGATTTTCGTGCGTAAAGCTGTCCCACACAATGTGTGTCCAACTGCCAACCAGTAATGATGGCACAGCCAACAGCCACCACCATGATGTGGATGCATACTTGCTGAAAGCATCGCTGATAAAACGGCGATGAGGTTGCCACAAAGGCGTCACCATCATACTGCGCAAGCCAACAAGCAGCAGCAACAGTACATAGCCCAGCGGCAGATCGAGCATCACGGTACCGCGCACACTGTGACTATTGATCAACGCATGGGCATTGGGCAGGTAACTGGCCAGATCAGGTGTCAGACTGCCAACCACCAAGGGAATCACAGCAAATGCCCTGATGCGTTTCAGTGGCCAGACAGCAGCGGGATGGGCGAGCGTGAAGGGCATGAAGAATTGGAGTCAAATATGCAAAGGTGACGATGATACTATCGTAAGCGATTGTGTTGCTGGCCGCCCGTGACAGAGTTGCAACCTTTCTGGCCGTTTCCACATGAACTCAATCGATGTCGTTAGATAATATCATCAGGCGCGTCGCAGTGATCGTCACCAAGATGGCCATGTCTGTAGCGTTGATGTTGAGTTGACGTTGATTGTCGGTACTCACCCCATTCGAGGACTGCTGCGCTGGGTTGCGGGCATTCCTTAAGCAGATTGTCTATGCTGGCGGTACTGAGATGTTGCTGGTGATGATGTTTGTTCAGCAGAATTGTTGGGGGTGTTACTGGCGATGGGTGCTTTTTTCACCGGTATCACGCTCAGCGAATCTGAACAACGTTCGCGATGGTAATAGCATGTTGCGCGTCAGAGAGATGACGTGTCAGAGGGCACCATGATTGGAGCCGCATTCAACATGCATTGCTACTTTAACGCTTCCGGCACATGTGGCTTGATCAATTCAAGTAACGCTTCATACACTTTCGGTGTGCCTGCAACCAGGAAACCTTGCTGTTGATATTCTTCGCCGGTCAATGTGCCGATGCGTCCGCCCGCTTCGGTGATCAATAATGTGCCTGCAGCGGTATCCCACGGCGACAATCCCAGTTCCCAGAAACCATCGAGCCGGCCTGCAGCGACGTAGGCGAGATCCAGAGCAGCTGAGCCGGGGCGGCGAATGCCAGCCGCTTGTTGCGTGACATCCTTGAACATGGCCATGTAGCAATCCAGCCACTGGATGTTGCTGCGAAAGGGAAAGCCCGTGCCAATCAATGATCCTTCGAGATAAATCTGCTTGCTGACACGAATGCGGCGATCATCGAGCCGGGCGCCATCGCCGCGCGCTGCCGTGAACAGTTCCTGCTTGAGTGGATCGTAAATGACACCGCATTCCATCTTGCCGCGGCGCTGTACGCCGATGGACACGGCAAACTGTGGAAAGCCATGAATGAAGTTGGTGGTGCCATCCAGAGGATCAATGACCCATACAAACTCGTCGTTGCCGTCACTTTGTTTGCGGCCTTCCATGCGGCCGCTTTCTTCGCCAAGAATGCCGTGATCGGGATAGCTCATGCGAATGGTTTCGATGATGTCCTGCTCGGCGCGCAGGTCCACTTCGGTGACAAAGTCGTTACGGTCCTTACTGCGTACCTCGAGTTGATGCAGACGGTTCATGCTGCGAATAATGAGGTCACCGGCACGGCGGGCGGCGCGAACGGCAATGTTGAGCATGGGATGCTGCATGAGAAAACCTCGAATACGGTGACTGACAAAGAGCGGGGCGCGCGAAACAGTCGCAGCAGCCATGAAGGGGGCGCTAGAATAGCAGCGAAATTTGATTTGTCACCTGTCAATCATGATTCTGTTGTGGTGCTGATTTTTACAAATGATGGACACTGCTTTACCTGTGCGCATTGTGCTTTCGCATACCAGTCATCCGGGCAATGTCGGTGCCGTGGCGCGTGCCATGAAAAACATGGGATTAAGTGAACTGCATCTGGTGAATCCTTGCGAGTATCGTGACTATGAAGCCTATGCGCGTGCGTCCGGCGCAGATGATGTGCTCAACGCTGCAGTAGTCCACCCGCAGCTTCATTCGGCAATCAGCGATTGCGGCCTGGTGTTTGGTACCAGTGCACGCCAGCGGCATATTCCGTTTGTACCGGTGGAGCCGCGTGATTGTGCGGCTCAGGCGGTCCAGGTTGCAAAAGCCGGTAATCGCGTTGCCGTTGTGTTCGGCAGTGAACGCACCGGATTGCAGAACGAGGAACTTGCGCTGTGCCATCATCTGGTGACCATTCCGACCAGTGATGTATATACGTCGTTGAATCTTGCGATGGCCGTGCAGATCATTGCATATGAAATTTTTCTCGCTGCGCGTGGTGAATGCGCTGCGCCAGAGCGTGACGAACCGCTGGCAACCATTGATGATCTGGAACGCATGTATGTTCACTTGTCCGATGTGCTGGAGGGTACGCATTTCAGAGATCATTCGCAGAGCGGCAATCTCATGTCACGCGTACGGCGCATCTTCAATCGCGCACAACTTGATCAGCGCGAGCTGCGTATCTTGCGCGGCATGCTGACGGCATTGCAGGACAAGCAGCAGGCCTGATGGTGATGAACAATGAATGACGCATGTGTTTATCTCGATTACGCAGCGAGCACGCCGGTGGATCCGCGCGTTGCGCAGTACATGCACGAGTGCCTGACGCGTTTTGAATTGCAGGGCAATCCTGCATCACTGTCGCATCGCTTTGGCCGTGCAGCACGTGAAGTGATTGAGAAGGCGAGGTTGCAGGTGGCGAATGCCATCGGCGCCAAACCGCCGGAAGTAATCTGGACATCGGGTGCAACGGAATCGGATAACCTGGCGCTATTCGGTGTGGCGCGTTATCACGCTGATCGCGGCAAGCACATTATCTCCGCAAAGACCGAACACAAGGCCGTGCTTGAGCCGCTCAAACGCCTTGAAAAACAGGGTTTTCGCGTCACGTACCTCAAGCCTGACCAATTTGGCATCGTGCGGCCGCAACAGGTGGCCGAAGCCATCACGCCGGAAACTGTTCTGGTGTCACTCATGCATGTGAATAATGAAACCGGTGTGATTCAGGACATCCATTCAATTGGACACCTTTGCCGTGATCGCGACGTGCTGTTTCATGTGGATGCTGCACAGAGCGCCGGGCGGCTGTTCATTGATGTCAGGCAAATGAACGTCGACTTGTTGTCATGTACCGCACACAAGATCTATGGACCCAAGGGCATTGGTGCCTTGTATGTCAGACGCAATCCTGCGGTGGGACTGGAGCCGATGATTCTCGGCGGCGGACATGAACAGGGATTGCGTGCTGGTACCCTGGCCACGCACCAGATTGCAGGATTCGGCATGGCCATGTCACTGGCAGTCACAGAACGTGAAAGCGATCATGCGCGGCTTCAAGTCCTGCGCGAAAAGTTATGGCAGGGATTGCAACACATTGGCGATGTTGAGCTCAACGGACATCCTGCTGAACATGTACCCAACATTCTCAATGTGGCGTTTCATGGCATTGAAGGAGAGAGTCTGCTGTTCGCCCTGCAGGAACTGATTCTTTCGGCTGGCGCGGCGTGTTCAACCGGTTCCGATGAGGCGTCCTATGTGTTGCGGGCATTGGGCCGCAGCGATCAAGTGGCGCAAAGTTCATTGCGTTTCAGCATGGGTCGTTTCACGACCGAACAGGATATCGACATTGCCATCGCAGCTGTTCATCGTGAAGTGACGCGATTGCGCAATCTCGCCGCCGGATCGCCATGACAGAACTGGTTTCCGAGTTTGATTATCCAGCGGTTGTTGCAAGCCGGTTCAGGCAGCCGCGGCATGCGGGGTCATTACCTGAAGGCCCGGGGGTGGTATCCGGTCAGAGCGGTTCACAGCGCAGTGGTGCCAGTGTCCGGTTGTGGCTGCAATTTGCTGATGGTGCGGTAAAGCATGCGTATTTTGCCGCTTATGGGTGCCCTTACTTTATTGCTGCCGCTGAAACGCTGGCGGCGTGGACCGAGGGACGCACGGTGGAGCAGTTGTCGCAGTGGTCGTGGCAAGCCGTTGAAGCCGAACTGGGCGTTCCTGCGAACAAGCGCGGCAGCCTGCTGGCGTTGCAGAAAGCATTAAGTATTGTCGTTATAGCGCATCGCACTACTCAAGCTGTGGCGGGTTAGGTAGTATCAATCGCGTCGCAAGTATTGCTTCCTTCAATATGGCTATTTCCCTTACTTCATCCGCTGCCGATCGTATCAAGCACTTTTTGCATGCGCGTGGCCATGGTGTTGGTTTAAGACTGGGCGTGAAAAAGACCGGTTGTTCCGGTTATGCCTATGTGGTCAATTACGCGGACGAAATCCGTGAATCCGACGTGGTGTTCGAGGAGCAGGGTGTCAAGGTGATTGTCGACCGGGATAGCCTGGGTTTTGTCGATGGCACCGAAGTGGATTTCGTCAAACAGGGGCTGAATGAAGCCTTCAAATTCCGCAATCCCAATGTCCGGGGCGAGTGCGGTTGCGGCGAGAGTTTTACGGTATAGGTTCTGCCAGCAATTGAGTTGCGGCACATCGCTGAGTCGCTTGGTCAGATAGATTCGGGTTCTTCTTGATTTCTCTGCCGATTTTGTTGCCGATTCACACAGCGATAGGTACACTCCGCCCCTCATTTTCCCGTACCGCGTGCCTTTTTCACCGAAGGCTGGCGGTTTTTTCACGATTTTTTACCCAGAAATTGCCAGATTTTGGCTGAGAGGATGAGTTTTCATGGCGCTTGAACGCACTTTTTCCATTGTCAAACCCGATGGTGTTCGTAAAAACCTGATTGGCGCCGTGTATCAGCGCTTTGAACAAGCCGGTCTGCGCATCGTTGGCGCCCGCATGTTGCATCTCAGCCAGGCGCAGGCGGAAGGATTCTATGCGGTTCATCGCGAGCGTCCATTCTTCAAGGACCTGGTGAAGTACATGACTTCGGGACCGGTGATGATTCAGGTGCTCGAAGGCGAAAATGCGGTGGCAAAGAATCGTGAATTGATGGGTGCGACGGATCCCAAGAAAGCCGCTGCTGGAACCATTCGTGCTGATTTCGCCAGCAGCATTGAAGAGAACGTTGTTCATGGATCTGACAGCGCAGAAAATGCGGCGATTGAAATTGCCTTTTTCTTTGCAGGCTCCGATTTGTATCCCCGCGCAAGCTGAGTTGAATGATCATGTCATCCGGCCAACACACTGCCCCTGAACGCGTGAATCTGCTGGGACTCACGCGTGAACAGATGGAGTCAATGGTGACCGGAATGGGTGAGAAGCCGTTTCGCGCGCGTCAGTTGATGAAGTGGATGTACAAACGCGCAGTCGGCGATTTCGACGAGATGACCGACCTTGCCAAGTCGTTCCGGCAGCGGTTGTCAGCGCTGGCAGAGATCAAGGTGCCCACGGTTACGTTGCGTCAGCATTCCAGTGATGGCACGCGCAAGTGGCTGTTGAATGTGGATCGCGGTGACAGCTTTGCACCGCAGGCCATTGAAATGGTTTACATTCCGGAGCCGGGCCGGGGAACGCTGTGTATTTCCAGTCAGGTTGGCTGTGCCATGGATTGCACGTTTTGCTCCACGGCACAGCAAGGGTTCAATCGCAATCTGACAGCAGCGGAAATCGTTGGTCAGGTATGGCTGGCCAATCGAGAACTGCTCGGCGAAGCTGCGCCTTCCGCAGATACTTCCGAACGCATCATCACCAATGTGGTATTCATGGGCATGGGTGAACCACTGGCGAACTATCGCAACGTAGTGCCCGCCGCTGAAATTCTCATGGATGATCTGGGATTCGATATCTCGCGGCGGCGTGTCACAGTCAGTACTTCGGGTCTGGTGCCGCAAATGCTGAAGCTGGCGGAAGAAACCAACTGCGCATTGGCAGTTTCGCTGCATGCACCCAATGACGAATTGCGCAATGAACTGGTGCCCATCAATCGCAAGCACAACATTGCCGAACTGCTTGATGCCTGCTGGTACTACCTGAATCGTCAGAATGCTCGCAGCATTACCTTCGAGTACGTGATGCTGGACCGCATCAATGACCAGATTGAACACGCACGCGAACTGGTGGCATTGCTGAAACACAAGCCTGCGAAAGTCAATCTTATCCCATTCAATCCGTTTCCCGGTACACGCTACAAACGTTCACCCGCAGCGGTGATTGAGCGGTTTCGCGATTATCTGAATGCCAATGGCGTGATAGCCACCACACGCCGTACGCGTGGCGATGACATCGATGCGGCGTGCGGACAACTGGTGGGACGCGTGCAGGACAGAATCACAACGCGCTTGGGTTCCAAGCTGGTAGCGATGGCGGTGCAGGCGTGAATCTACTCACTCAATACAAGACGAAGATATTGCTGTGTGCTGCACTGTTGCTGGGCTTGCAAGCCTGCGTTACAACCACCACCAGCGTGTTCAAAAAAGACGACACCGCGGCTGCGGCATACAACGTACAGCTATGCATTGACTACATGCGGCAGAACAATCTGTCCGAAGCCAAGGATAAAATCGACAAGGCGCTGGAGCAGGATCCAAAGAGTGCGGACGCACACTTCGTTGCCGGTATCTTGTACGATCGCATTAATGAAAATCGCAAGGCAGATGAATTCTATTCCAAGGCCATCAGTATTGATTCAAAAAATGCCGACTATCTGAACGGCTATGCCGCGTTTCTGTGCCGCAAGGGAAATCGCCAGCGTGGCGAAAAAATGGCGCTGAAGGCAGCCGACGATCCACTCTACAAAACACCGCAGGATGCGCTGTTGAATGCCGGTAATTGCGCGCTGGATGATGGACGTCCTCTCAAGGCTGAAGAACATTTTCGCCGTGCGCTGAAGTTTCAGCCGAATTTTCCGCCCGCGTTGATGCAGATGTCAGAACTTGAATTCAGAAGCAAAAACTATCTGCCGGCACGCGCATTTCTGGAACGGTACCAGCAGTATGCGCCCGCCACTGCGCAGTCGTTGTGGCTGGGCGTGCGGATTGAAAGGGCATTGGGGAACATGAGTGCGGCGGAGATTTACGCACGAAGATTAAAACGGGATTTTGCAACGTCAGATGAGGCGAAGGCGTTACTGGAGCTGGAAAACAACAAATCATAGCGAGGCGTGTATGAGCACAGAACAACAAGACGTGGCAGAACAAGTACAACAAACAGCCAGCCCGGCCGGTGCCGGCACTGCGAGCGCGGGATTTACATCGCTTGGCAAATGCCTGCAACAGGCGCGTGAAATAGCCGGTTTCAGTATTCAGCAAATCGCCGGTGAAATGCATCTTGAAGTGCGGCAGATCGAGTTGATCGAACGTGATCGCTTCCGCGAGCTGGGTGCGCCGGTATTTGTGAAAGGTTATCTGCGGCGTTACGCCAAACTGGTGAATGTTGATGAAGCCTTGTTGCATGGCTTGTACGAGGCATTGCGTGATCCACCGGTGGCGGTTGATCCCATTCCTTCATGCATGAACAGTGTGCCTGCAACACGAAAGCTGCTTCCAGCATGGTCCATCTGGGCGGCGGCCGGTGTGTTCGCCGTCGTTTCTCTGGGCACGGTGATCAACAAACTGGCGTCATCGTCCACGAGTCAGGAGATGGCGCGTACCATCCATGTTGATACGACCACATCCAGACCAGCAAAGATTGAATCTGCATCATCGCCGCTGACTCATCTGCTCAATCAGCCAGTGCAGGCGGCATCCGGCAAGTCAATGCTGCTTGCCTCGGTGACGCCGGTGGCAACTGCCAATGCCGGTGAGATAACCGAAGACAATCACGATGTCAGCATGCCGCTGGCAGCAGGGCATGTTGCATTGACCTTGAAATTTACCGGTGATTCATGGGTTGAGGTTTATGACGCCAACAAGCGTGTCATCATGTACGAAATGGGGCATGACAATAACGTTCGCGAAGTGCGCGGACTTGCACCATTGAATGTGGTGCTGGGTTCGGCGCCGCAGGTTGACATGCAGGTCAATGGTCATAACGCAGCGATTCCGGCAAAAAGGGTAATGGCCAGCGTGGCGCGCTTCACGGTCGATGCAGATGGCTCCATCAATTGACCGCAACGTGAGTTATTGCTTGCGGGTGCAATGAATCTTGCGCTTAAATAAGCGGCTTCCGGTAACCATTTGATGGAGCGGTTTGTTGAATACTGAATCGAAGCTGCAGGCCATTCGTGGCATGAATGACATCCTGCCCGCGGACATTGCTTACTGGCAGCACCTTGAAACCACTGCGCGGCAGTTGTTTGCAGAATATGGATATCAGGAAATGCGCGTGCCGGTGGTTGAACATACCGCCTTGTTCAAACGCTCCATTGGTGAACTTACCGACATCGTCGAAAAAGAGATGTACACCTTTGTGGATCGCAGTGGTGATTCGCTGACGCTGCGTCCCGAAGCCACTGCCGGACTGGTACGCGCGATGATCTCTAATGGGCTGCTGCACAACCAGCGTCACAAGATATGGAGCGCTGGTCCAATGTTCCGTCATGAACGGCCACAGAAAGGCCGTTACCGGCAGTTCTATCAACTGGATGTGGAAGCCTTCGGGTTTGCCGGTCCTGATCTCGATGCAGAACTGATCTTGATGACGGCACGCCTGTGGAAGCGTCTTGGTATTCAACGTCTGGTGCTCAATATCAATTCGCTGGGCACGCCGCAATCGCGACAGGTGTATCGCGACACTCTGCGTACCTACTTCAAGCAACATCAGTCGCAACTCGATGAAGACAGTGTGCGCCGTCTTGAAGGCAATCCGTTGCGCATTCTGGATACCAAGAATCCGGCGATGAAGGAATTGGTGGCCAATGCGCCATTGCTTACCGACTATCTTGATGCTGAATCCGCGGCACATTTCACGGCCTTGCAACATCATCTTGATGCAGCCGGTGTCAACTATGTGGTTAATCCACGTCTGGTGCGCGGACTCGATTACTACACGCGCACGGTATTTGAATGGGTGACAACAGAACTTGGCGCACAGGATGCAGTGTGTTCAGGCGGGCGTTACGACGGCCTGATTGAACAACTGGGTGGTGATGCCACACCGGCGATGGGGTGGGCGTTGGGTGAAGAGCGCATTATCGCCTTGATGCAAACTCAGGGAGTACAGATCGCAGCGGCGGTCCCGCAGCTCTATGTGGTACTGGTGGGTGATAAAGCGGAGGCGGCTGGATTCGGCTTGACCGAACAATTGCGCAACAGCCTGCCGGGCATTGCCATCGAATCCAATTGCGGTGGCGGCAGTTTCAAAACCCAGCTTAAACGCGCGGATAAAAGCGGTGCGCGTTATGCCATCGTCATCGGCGACAGCGAAGTTGAACAACAAGCGGCGGGACTCAAGAATCTGCGTGTGGATGAACCGCAGGTACAGGTTGGCTGGCGCGAGCTTGCCGCCGAATTGAAAGCGCGCCTCAATTAAATTGCGTTTGTAATTCCCGCATGGGTTTGGAAATCAGCCAGCATGGGTTATGCTGGCAGTTTGTGCATGGACATCCGCGCCGCGACTGTGTCCGGGCGCGGGTTGAGTGAGAAAGATTCAAAGCGAGTGTGTTATGGCTGCTGATGATTATCTGACAGAAGAAGAACAGGCCGAGGCCCTCAAGAAATGGTTCGGTGAAAACTGGTTGTGGATGGCCGCCGGTGTTGCCATCGCGTTGTTCGGATTGTTTGGCTGGCAGCGTTATCAAAGTTACCGGGCAGACCGTGCTGCCAGTGCTGCGCAATTGCTGGATCAAATGACAAGCGCGCTGGGTACCGATGATGCAAAGGCTGATTCGCTGCTGAAACAATTGAGCAAGGATTACGCAGCAACATCGTATGCGGATCAGGCACATCTGCTCGCGGCGAAGCATGCGGTTGAAAACGGCAAGTTCGACGTTGCAGCAAGTGAATTGCGCACCGTCATGGATTCGGCAAATGACAGGCAATTACGAATGGTGGCGCGGATACGTCTGGCGCGTGTGCTGCTTCAGCAAAAGAAGGCTGATGATGCATTGCAGTTGCTGGATGCCGGCAGTGCCGGTGCGTTTGCTGCAGAGATGCATGAAGTGCGCGGCGATGCCTTGCTCAGCAAGGGTGATCGCGCCGGTGCGCGCGGTGAATACCAGGCGGCGCTGGACGCTTATCAGAATGACAGCTCCGTTGATACCAGCCTGTTAAAACTGAAAGCCGAAGAACTGAACAGCGACATGCCCGCTGCACCACAGGCTGCGGCCGCAAAATAATTTTCCGGATATTGCATACATGCTCAAACGCAAATTTCTCATGGCTTTGCTGATTGCGACGGCGGTGCTTGTTGCCGCCTGCGACAACAGCAAGGATATCGACCCGCCTGCCAAACTGGTGGATTTCAAGCCTGCACTGAAAGTCAAAAAGCTGTGGAGTCAGGGATGGGGCTCACGCAAGGCCAAGCACTTCCTTCTCGCATTGCAGCCTGCAGTGGACAGCGGTGCGGTGTATGTCGCGTTGCACAGTGGCAAGGTGCAAGCGCTGGATGCCAACAATGGCAGTGTGCGCTGGTCGGTACGTACCAAGTTGCCCTTGTCAGCGGGTCCGGCTGTTGGTGAAGGCGTGGTGGTGGTGGGTGCCAGCAATGGCATGCTGGTGGTGCTGGATGCAGCAACCGGCCAGGAAAAGTGGCGGCTGCAAATGTCCGGCGAAGTGCTGGCAAAACCGCTGGTTGCCAAAGGCATGATTGTGGTTCGAACCGTAAATGACCGCGTGCAGGCATTGAATGTCAGTGATGCCAAGCCGCGCTGGAGTATTGAAGAAACTGTTCCCAAATTGACATTGCGCGGTACGGCGCCGCCTGTTCTGGATGGCAACACCGTGATCGTCGGATTTGATGATGGCAAGGTGGTCGCTGCGGACTTGCAAAGCGGTGACACGCTATGGAGTGTGGGGCTGGATACGCCCGTTGGCCGCACGGAACTGGAACGTCTTTCCGATGTGGATGCCGCTGCCATTGCGGTGGATCACGATGTATTTGCAGTGGGATATCACGGCCGTGTTGCGATGCTTGATCAGGCTACGGGACAAATCTGGTGGGCGCACGATGCATCAAGTTATCGCGGGTTGGGTGCTGATGACACCAATCTGTATGTAAGTGACGCGGATGGCACCATAAGCGCCATCAAGCGTGTGAACGGTGCGGAAGTGTGGCAGCAGAAAGCGTTGCATCAACGCGGCATTACTGCACCAACGGTTTACGATGATGTGCTGGTTGTGGGCGATTACCAGGGTTATCTGCACTGGCTTGGCGCTGCGGATGGCAAACTGCTGGCGCGCGCCAAAACAGGCACGCGCATCAGCAACGCTCCGGTGTATGCCGATGGCAAACTGTTTGTGCAGACGGATTCCGGCGAATTGTTCGCGTTCCGCACAACGCCCGTCAAATAATCTTCATTGTTGTAAAACCTGATCCCGTTGCGCACAATCGCCGGGGTTTTCATATCTGGTTGCAAATCAAACCATGTTACCCGTGATTGCACTTGTCGGCCGTCCCAACGTCGGCAAGTCCACATTGTTCAACATTCTTACGGGCACACGTGATGCTCTGGTTGCTGATTTGCCGGGACTGACACGTGATCGCAAGTACGGTTATACCAAGACGGAATTTTCTCCCTGTATTGTGGTGGATACCGGCGGACTGACGCCGGGCGCCGATGGCGTTGAAAAACTCATGGCCGAGCAAAGTCTGCGTGCCATGCAGGAAGCGGACCGCGTGCTGTTCATCGTGGATGCCCGTGAAGGTTGCACGGCCACTGATCAATTCGTTGCACAACTTATCCGCCGCAGCGGTAAGCCTTGTATTGTCGTGGCCAACAAATCAGAAGGCAGGGAGAGCTTCGATGCCGGCGCCGATTTTCATCAACTGGGACTGGGTGAACCCGTCACCATTTCCGCTGCACATGGTTCTGGCCTGCATCATCTGATGGAACAGGCGCTTGAGGGTTTCATCAGCGATACTAACGAACTGCCCGATGATCGTGATCGCATCCGTGTTGCAGTGATCGGCCGTCCCAATGTGGGCAAGTCAACCTTGATCAATCGTTTGCTGGGCGAAGAGCGACTGGTGGCGTATGACATGCCGGGCACCACACGCGATTCAGTGGACGTGCCTTTTGAACGCGATGATCACAAATTCACATTGATTGATACCGCCGGTGTGCGGCGTCGCGCGCGAGTGGAAGAAGCCGTCGAGAAGTTCAGTGTCATCAAGGCGCTGCAGGCCGTTGACTCCGCCAATGTGGTTATTGGGGTGGTGGATGCACATGACACGGTTGCAGAACAGGATGCGGCATTGTTCGGCATGGCCGCAGAACGCGGCCGTGCGTTGATCATTGCAGTGAACAAGTGGGACAACATTCCCATGGATCAGCGTGATGAAATCCGCGCAGGCATTGATGCGCGTTTTCCATTTCTGGAGTTCGCGTATCTGCATTTCATTTCAGCACGTCATGGCACCGGAGTGGGTGAATTGATGGGTTCGGTTATTGCCGCCTACGAAGCGTCGATGCGTGAAATGTCCACGCCTGAATTGACACGCGTGCTTGAAGCGGCGATTGAACAGCATCAACCGCCGCTGGTGCGGGGCAGACGCATCAAATTGCGTTATGCGCATCAAGGCGGGCGTAATCCGCCCATCATTGTGATACATGGCAACCAGACCGATTATCTGCCCGATGCTTACAAGCGTTACCTGATGAATACCTATCGCGAAGCCTTCAAGCTGAAAGGCACGCCGGTGCGTATTCAATTGCGGTCCGATGAAAACCCTTTTGCGGGCAAGCGCAATACATTGACGCCGCGGCAACAGCGCAAACGCAAGCGGATGATGAAGCGGGTGAAGAAGAACAAATAAGCGTTCGTCCAGTAATCACGACATAGTCAGGCGGAATACTGGCAGAGTCGTGGCTTGACTTACACTACAGCCAGTCCCGTTACCCTCAGACATCCCATGGCCGCCGCGCGTCAATATCTCAAACTCGACAAGCCCTTTCCCATGCGGCGCGGTGGCGTGTTGCATCAGGTGCAACTGGCTTTTGAAACCTGGGGTGAACTGAATGCGCAAAAAGACAACGCCATTCTGATTTTCACCGGACTGTCGCCCTCGGCACATGCCGCATCATCGGCGCAGGACTGTTCGCCGGGCTGGTGGGAAGACATGGTGGGTCCGGGCCGCGCGATTGATACAAATCGCTTTTTTGTGGTGTGTGTCAATTCGCTGGGCAGTGTGTTCGGCTCAACTTCACCGGCATCCGTCAATCCCGCTACCGGCAAGCCTTATCGTCTGACGTTTCCCATTCTCACGGTTGAAGACATTGCGCGCGGCGGTTATGAAGTGATGCGCAGTCTTGGCATTGATCAATTGCATACCGTGATTGGACCTTCGCTGGGCGGTATGACAGTACTGGCCTTTGCGGCATTGTTTCCGCAAGCAGTGCGCAACTTGATCAGCATTTCCGGCGCGGCGCGGTCTACACCGTTTACCATCGCCTTGCGTTCATTGCAGCGTGAAATGATCCGCAAGGACCCGGCATGGAAGGATGGCAATTACACCAGTGATGCGATACCGGTGGAAGGCATGCGTCTGGCGCGCAAGCTGGGCATGATCACTTATCGTTCTGCAAAGGAATGGCTGCAACGCTTTGGCCGCGAGCGCGCATCAGTTGAACACAAGCCCGATGATCCATTCGGCATTGATTTTGAAATTGAATCCTATCTGGAAAATCATGCCGCCAAGTTTGTGGGTCAATTCGATCCCAATGCTTATCTCTATCTGTCGCGCGCCATGGATTTGTTTGACCTCGCCGATCATGGTGAAGGTTCGTTGATTGAAGCACTGCGACGTTTCAAGATCAAGAACGCATTGATCATTGGTGTTGAAACTGATCTGCTGTTTCCGATTGAACAGCAAAAAGAACTGGCGGAAGGATTGGCCAGTGCGGATCGCAACGTCAAACTGGTGCGGCTGGATTCATTGCAGGGACATGATTCCTTTCTGGTGGACATGGATCACTTCCGACCTGTGATTGGTGACTTCCTGCGGGAAGTTTAGTTAATTGGCATGCGTCGGTTCATCTTGTAGTGCGTTGTCGCAGCCAGAGGAAAAGTCGTTGGCTAACCAGTCCATCAAATTCGTTCGCTTCGCTCACGCGACTGCACAGTCGCTCAGTGTTTTTGATTCGCTTTATGCGAAGTATTGGGTGCCTTGGAAAGGAATCAAATGACTGATGCCGAGGCACTTGAATTAGTAACACAAGCATTTCGTTCTTGTGTCCGCCCCGAGCACTTCACCAACTTCGAACATTGCGGCGAATGTGCGGAGCACGACGAAACTCTGCGCTCAAGAGAAATAGAAAGCTTGGCCATTGAAGATGTCGGGAGCGCTGGTTGGGACCCGATGTGTTTTGTTACTCCGCAAGGCTTCATTTACTACTTGCCTGCACTGGCTCGTCTGGCACTTACGGAACCAACGTATAAGTTCGGTTGGTACGGGAATATCTTTTTCGGGCAGCTTATTTCCAATGGACCGCGTAATGAACGATACATGTTGTGTACACCAGAACAGAGAAGTAGCGTAGCGGCTTTCATCCAGCATATTATCGAGACTCGGCCCGCGCTCGTTGACGAACACTGTGCGCCGGAAGACGCATTGCGAGCATTTCAAATCTGGAGCGGACATGAAGCAACATAGCAAGTTGGTAAAGCAATTGAACTCATTAATTTCATTAAGGTGCGCATGCAGCACGACTGGCAAATCGCTACGCGCTTCGCCAGCACTTTGTACTTGGCGTTAGGTCGCAAAGACCATGGTTACTCGACTCATTCGACGCGCTTTTGCTCACTTTCTGTTATGCGTGCGTAATATATCCGGGTTGGATAGCCTTGGTCACGATATGGTGAGTCGTCTATAGCTAGAAATGAACCAACAGGATTGGAATGCGAGTGCATTCGTACTAACAAATCCATTGTTTTCGCGCGCTTTGGTCGCTCGACTCCCAAATCGCTACGCACTTGCACGCGCTCCAGGCAGAATGTTGTGCGACAACCCATCAAATCTCAAAACTGCTGTTGACCTCTGGCATGTGAACTGTGCCGGTGAGCAGTTTTGAAAAACTCGTCATCGCATCGCTGTCACCATGAACAAGAAAGGTGGTGTCAGGTTTAATGGCGCGCTGCCATGCAAGCAGTTCATCACGATCGGCATGTGCAGAAAAGCCATTGATGGTATAGACGTGGGCGCGCACCTGGAATTGCTCGCCAAACAGATCAACCGTTTTTGCGCCGTCAATAATGCGTCGTGCCAGCGTGCCGCCGGCGGCATAGCCGACAAACACAATGCTTGAATCTTCGCGCCAGATATTGTGCTTGAGATGATGACGAATGCGTCCGCCGGTGCACATGCCGGCACCTGCCATGATCACTGCGCCGCCGGTAATGCGGTTCAATGACATGGAATCGCTGGCATCGCGTGTCATGTGCAACCCTGCGATGGCAAAGGGATCATGACCGGACTTGAACAGCGACAAGGTTTGTTCATCAAAACATTCAGGATGGTGCGCAAATATCTCCGTTGCTGAAATGGCCATGGGTGAATCAAGAAATACCTGCATCGAGCCCGGCAATTTTTTCTGCTCAATGCCTTCGCGCAGATAAAAAAGAATTTCCTGCGCGCGTTCCAGTGCAAAGGTGGGAATGATGACATTGCCGCCACGCTGAAAGGTGCTGGTGATTGCATCGTACAATTCAGTCACAGAGTCTTTCAGGCTGCGATGCAATCTATCTCCATAAGTGGTTTCCATCACTACCGCATCGGCATGCGGTGGCGGTACGGGATCGCGCAACAGCGGGCGATGGCTGTTGCCCAGATCGCCGGAGAACACCACGCTGCGTGTAACATTGTTGGCGACGCATTCGATACGCACACTGGCTGATCCCAGTATGTGGCCTGCATCGTAGTAAGTCGCTGACAATCCCGGCGCAAGATCAACGCGTTGTCCATAGCGCGCATTGCGGCCGAAGTAATCAAACGTGCGCATGGCATCCAGCACGGTGTACAACGGTGCGCCATCGCGATCATCATTGCGGCGTGAATGGCGCCGTTGATTGCGCTGCGATTCTTCTTCCTGAAGATGTGCCGCATCGAGCAGCACAATGCGTGCAAGTTCACGCGTCGCGGCGGTGGTGATGATTTCACCTTTGAATCCGCGTTTCACCAGCAAGGGCAGGCGGCCGCAGTGATCCAGATGTGCGTGAGTCAACAACACGTAATCAATGCTGGCTGCATCAAAACCAAACTCGCTTGCATTGTCTTCGGCAAGCTCGCGACTGCCCTGAAACAGTCCGCAATCAATCAACAACCGTTTGCCTGCGCATTCCAGCATGTGACATGAGCCGGTGACATCGCGATCTGCGCCGTGAAAGGAGAGTTTCATGGTGTCTCCATCAAGTGTGGTTTAACAAATGCCTGCGTTGTCCTGTTGCCAGGTAATTCGTCATTCCCGCTTCCGCGGGAATGACTCAAGGCGATTCTGCTGCATCAATGTGACTTCAGAATCAAAGCCATTGCAGCATACGTCATAACAATGCTGTACCGTTATCCCGATGCCATTGCAGGATATGCTGCCAAATGGCCTGCGCATTCTCCGCAAACACAAACAACTCGCGATCTTCCGGTGCAATGGTTCCTTCATTGACCAGAAAATCGAAATTGATGAGCTGCCGCCAGTATTCTTCACCGGCCAGCACCACCGGAATGCGCGCCATCTTGTTGGTCTGTATCAACGTCAGTGCTTCGAACAATTCATCCAGTGTGCCATAGCCGCCGGGAAAGGCGACCAGTGCCTTGGCCCGCAGCAGGAAGTGCAGTTTGCGCATCGCAAAGTAATGGAAGCGGAAACACAAATCAGGTGTGATGTAGGGATTGGGAAATTGTTCGTGCGGCAGCGTGATATTGAGGCCAATGGATTTTGCGCCTGCATCAAACGCACCACGATTGGCTGCTTCCATGATGCCGGGACCGCCGCCGGTGATGAGTGTGATGCGGCAATCGCCGGGAGAGGAACCGGATGAACCGATCAGCCTGCCAAGTTCACGCGCCGTATCGTAGTAATGACTGCGTGAAGCGCGCCGTTCGGCAACGTTGAGCAGGCGCTGGGTTTCCGTGTTATCCGGCTGTGTTGCGAGCAGGGCTTGCAAACGCTGCACTTCGCGTTGTGCAGCCTGTGCTTCGTCAATGCGCGTGCTGCCAAAAACGACGATGGTGTGTTGCACGCCATGTTGTTCCAGCAACAATTGCGGTTTCAGATAGTCGATTTGCAGGCGCACAGCGCGTGTGTCATCGCGATTGAGGAAATCAACATCGTGATCGGCCTGCCGGTAACTGGGATGCGACATGATGTTGCGCACCCGTTCCGCGGCCTGTGCATCCTCAGTGCTGGGTTTGATCTTTTGCCAGGGAAACTGCGAATGAGGTTTGTTGTGATCGCTCATGGGAGGTTGTCGCTTCACTCATTCAGGCTGACATCGAGATTACATGGTGCCGGTGACGGTGAATGGACGACGTCCTTCGGCATCGGGATCGCCGAGATACTTCATGCCATCCGCAATCGCGTCCGGTGTATTGTCACGTGCAGCCACACGCGTATCGAGTTGATAACTGCGATTGGCATTTAATACCAATTTGCCACGTACTGAAATGGCGGCGCCATCCATGTCCTGTATTTCACCCGTCAATGGCGATGAACCGTTGCCAGATGCAAAGGTGATGCGATAGTTGCCGATATCGGTGGGACCCGACGCAGGACCAGTGACATCAATGGCATCCACAGTGCCCTGTGCTGCAACCGGCCAGTTGTTCTTGAGCACCAGTTCATCCATCCTGATCTGCGCTGTTCCCATCCAGCCGCCGGGCAAGCCACCGGAACCCATGATGGAAGCGAAGGGCAGTGCTGCAGACATGCGGGTGAGTTTGATCCGGCCGCCAAACGACACGCTCACTCTGCTTTGTGCAAAGCCCTTGGGCTGGGTGAGTTTTACATCGGCAACCACATGACCGGTGAATAATGGCAACACGTGCAGGTTCCATTCGGCATCACCGAGATTTAATACGCCGGCCTGCAATGTGCCTGCCTTGCCGTGCCACAGCGTGCCGCTGACTGCACCGGCTTGCACCTGATGACGGATGAACCTGAACAGCATCGTTGCCGGAATGGTGGCAATCAGGAACAGCAAATAGGCGCAGATGCCGGTGATGATGAGCTTGGTGCGGAAGGTCATGTGTCAACCCGCCTGACGCGTCAGAGTGAGTCCGGCATTCACCACGCCGGGTTGCGAACCATGATTGATATCGGCGGTTTCGATGGCGATGCCGAACTCCGATTGCAGAATGCCAAGCCAGTTGACCAGTGCATCGAACTGCACGCCTTCCAGACGCACGCGCACACTGTTATTCCCGTTTGGAGTCTGGCCGGCCAGCGATGATGCAATGTTGGCGCGTCCTGCAGTGCTCGCAATGATGACCACCAGCGATTCATTGCGGTTGTTCAACGGATGCGCATTGCCCATGGCACGTAACTGCGGCGCCATGCTTTTCATCCATGCAAGGTCCTGCTGTTTTTGCACTACATGCGCAGCGCGATCATGAACAGCCTTGTATAACGGTGACAGCAGTGCAATGTAAATGGTTGCCAGCAACAACAAGCCTGCGCCGCTGGAGATGATGACGCGCTCGCGCAATGGCAGGGCCATGAAGCGGCGTTGCAGTTGTTCAAGTTGTTCTTTTGAAGATGAACTCATGGTGTATCAGCGTGAGTGATCAATGAGCATTGCCGGATTTGAGTTGTAACCGGCCTTCGATCTGCTTGTCGCGCGGATTGGCTGACTGGATTTCAACACTCAGTCCATGAGCGGACGCCAGTTTGCGAACCTGATCCAGCGCATCCACCGTGGACACCATCATGCGCACATTGAGCAGGTTGTCGCGGTATGACAAATCCTCGATATGCGAGTCCGGTGTTTTATTGATGGCATCGGCAAGTGCTGCCAGTCCTTCCATCAGCGGATTGGCAACACCATTGGTTTGCAATGCAATCAATCGTGATTCAAATGCATGACGCGCATCCGCAGGGTTGATGGATGTGGCGCCGGGAATGCCCTGCATATAAGTTGCCGTGATCTGTTGATCCAGTTGTTTTTCTTCGCGGCGCAGTTGCCACCAATGCATCGCAGTCACCGCCAGATGCAGGGCAAACAACACGCCAACAAAGAGTGCGGCCGTTCGCCATGGTTTGAATTCAGCACGCATGTCGCGGCGGGGTTCGTATGCACCTTGCAGCAGATTGAGGTTGTCGCCTTGCAATACCTGTGCGGCAAACAACGGCAGCGATCCTTCAGGTAACAATTTGACCTGCAGATGAGGTGCACGGGCACGCAATGTGTCAATGCTGGCCTGATGCTGATCGTATTCAGCTTCAGGCACAAACACAGTCACGGGTATTTCGGTGGAATCCGGCAGTAGTAGACGCAATGCTTCATCCAGTGGCGAGATGTCCAGCGACACCGGTTCATTGTCCCTGTTGCGCATCAGTATGCGACCTTGATCAAGCAGCAGGGTGATGCCGTCATGGCTCGCAGGAACACTGGATGTATCGGTGTACAACGCAGCAGGATACAAGCCGGCGTTTTGCAGCTCATGTAACCATTGCTGAATCTGCCGGTGAGCGACCACGGCGATGGGTGTGCCGGGCCGGGCGCTGCGTTTGCCAATGGCAAAGTGCAGTTCATCCACATCCGTGGCGAGTTGATCTTCGAGTGCAAAGGGCACGACCTGTGCCAGCTTGGTTCCGCCCTTGAGTGGCGGCAGCACGGGTTCGGTGTGCAGTACGGCAGCGCCGTTGACCACCGCAAATACCTTGCGATGTGCTGCCAGTGCGCCTGCTTCCTGCAAACTGCCTGTCACTACTGCGCCCATGCGATGCTGTTGTGCGTCCACCAGCATCCATTGCGCCTGCGGCGTTTCATCCGCGGCGTTTGAAAGTGGAAGACGAATGACCAGTGCTTCTGTCATGTTGAAGTACGTTTAATTGTTATGGGCTGCCAAAACTGCGTGAAATAACGTGAACCTGTTGTCCGTTGCCGGTGCGTTGCAGGACACTGTACATGGCCAGCTGGGTAGTGCCAAGTGTCACCAGTATGTTGGCACGGAAGTATTTCGAGTTCTGCGCCAGATAACCATTGTGTTTGGTTTTGAGAGTGGCGAATGACTGGTCACGATTCTGAAAGATATTGTCAACGTAATTGGCGTTTGTATAACAACCCGCCTTGCGGCCTTCGGTGATGTTGGCGCGCGCACTTGGCGTCAACAATTCTTCGCCGATGCCGGGATCGGCAAGTGAGGCAAGCACTTCCGGTGGCGCAGTACACAGGTTCAATGGCGTGCCGATCGGCAAGGCAGATACATACGGTTCGAGTTTGCGATAGTTGTCGATGCCAAAGGCATTGCCGCCGCCATCGACCACTGCAAGCAATTCACTGGTGCTCAGCAACGGACGATTGGCAGTGAAGTAGGCTGGTGTGCGCAGTGAATAAATGTTGTCTTCGGCGCCATCGGGAAAATTGGGATTGTTGTCGGCATCAATCCAGTCGGCAATGATGCCGGCCCAGCGCGTATCCATTTGCAGTGCGGCCAGCAGGTTGGTGAACTGTGTCAGCATTTCCGGATCGGTGCTGCCATTGGCATCGACGAGATTGTTGAGATTGAAACGTCCCTGCAGATCGACCAGATTACCGCGCAATTCGCCGTAGTCTTCAATGGGAAATACCACCGGTTGCGCCCACGCTTCATTAAGGCTGTCATACATCACACCGTTTGGATCCTGCTGATCCTGTCCCAGCACGGCAGCTGCTTCCGCTTCGCCGCCCAGTGCAATTTCATAAGCCTGATCCACCGTCAATGCCACACTGGTGCGGCGTTGATCCATGTAGCCATCGCTTGCAACGCTGACCGCCAGAATGGTGGCGAGTGCGACAATCAGAATGGCCATGATCAACGCAATGCCGCGTTGCTGACTGACTGGTAGCGAGGTGAACATGCCGGTGCGCGTGATCATGGGCCGGGTACTTCAATGACGCGTTTGATTTCGCCCCAATCCTGCAATGTCAGTGTGAACTCAACAGCGATGGGGAGCAGGCGCGGCTGGTAGTTGGTATTCGGCGCGTTGCTGCTGGTGGCAAGCGCCCCCGGAGGCCAGGTGGTTTGCCATTGTCCGCTGCTGTCCATGTAGCGCAATGTCACATTGCTGACCTTGTCCAGCAATTCGACTTGTACCGGCACATTGTTCAAGGTGCGGTCCAGCACATACCAGTAATCGCGATACAGCTTGTTGTCGACCAGCCGGTAACGCACGCGTTGCAGCGTGGAACGGCTGAGTCCCGTTGGATTGGTCCAGCCCGCGTGGGTGAATTCGACAAGGTCGGCGCCATTATTGCCGACATACAACGCCGGGATGTCCGCGGCGCTGTTCGCATCCCGTATGGGACGAGCGGAAAGTTGCTCAAAATCCTGGGCCATTCTGGTCACGCAGCGTTGCAAGTCGCGCACGCGCTGCATGGTGGTTGCAGCAATGTCGCGCTGGCGAACCAGTTGATTGAAACCACCATAGGCCATGACGGCAACAATGGCAAAAATGATGATGGCCACCAGCAATTCCAGCAGCGTGAATCCCTTGTTCATTGTCCGTGTGGATGACGATGCCGGCATGATTAACGCAATGGCCCCGGTGTGCGGTTGGGATTGGATGGCGCCGAGCTGCTTGCGCCACCGCCGTTCGCAGGATTATTGGGATTGATGCCGCCCGCATTGAAGTCCCAGCTTGCCGGTGTGGCGGGCGCGAATGATCTGATGTTGTACAGGCCCATCACGGTGTCCATGCTGGCATCTTCACCGGCATCACGGGGCGCAACTTTCACTTCAATGCGCTGAATATAGTCATCCATTTTCACCACCGTCATGCGCCATCGCCAGGTGATGCCTGCCATCTCGGTATCGCCATCAGAATCACCGGTGCTGGGGGCAACATTGCTCAAGCGTGTTTCCGTCAGCTTGTTCATCGCCACCCAGTGTGCAATGGTTTTTTCACGCATGTAACTGGTGTTGCTGACGGTTTGATTGACCGCACGAATCACCGCCAGCATGCCCAGCGCCACGATGATCAGTGCTGCAAGCACTTCAATGAGTGTAAAGCCGTTATTTCTGCGCATCCGTTGCTTCCACCGTGACGCTGTTGTCGGCTTTGGCAACCAGATGCCAACTGAAGTCAGTGCCTTCGCGTTCGATACGCAATTCAAATGGCGAGATATCGCCGCTGGAAAGAATTGCAATCTGCGGCACGCGCGGATCTTTTTGCAGCGTCGCAGCCGCATCTGCGTTGCTGCCAGTGGCAGCAGCGCTGGCGCTGGAACCTTCAAGTGCATGTGTTGCTGCCTTGGTGTTTTCATCGTGTGATTTAAGAATCACTTCGCGTCCTTCCAGCCACAGCCGGTTTTGCAGGCCTTTGGGCAAGGGATGATAGGCAAGCATTTCATCATCGGATATTTCATACCACGATTGCGCAAGATAGTTGTAACGCATGAACAGGTAACCATCGCGTTCAATGAAAAGCCCCACATCACGAGCCTGCATTTCGGATTCTTCGCGCACCTGGCCAATCACGGCATTCAGCCGCTTCGCCTGGTCTTCAACCTGATTGTCGCGGCCCAATACATTAATTGAGACGCTGGCAAGCGCCACCATGATGCCGACGATGACAATAACCACCAGCAGTTCCAGCAGTGTAAAGCCGGACGGAGAATGACCCGGCCGGCCAGCAACGCGCCTGCGGGCAGCGGCGAAGCGCGTTGCACACTGCATCAGTCGTCGTTCCAGTTGCCGATATCGGCATTGGTGCCGTCACCGCCTTCCTGATTGTCGGCGCCCAGTGAATACAGATCATATTCCTTGCCATGGGTACCCGGATAAACGTAATGATAGTCATTGCCCCATGGGTCTTTTCTCATGCCATCAATGTAGCCGCCCTGTTTCCAGTTGCGGATGCTGGGATCGGAAGGTTGCTGCACCAGCGCTTTCAATCCCTGTTCGGTGGTTGGATACTTGAAGTTGTCAAGGCGGAACAGGTTCAGCGCAGTTTCATAGGCGCGAATGTCCTGTTTCACTTTTGCAATCTGCGCATCGTCAATACGGCGAATCACCGACGGTGCAACCAGTGCCGCCAGAATGCCCAGAATGACAACCACCACCATGATTTCCAGAAGCGTGAAGCCGCGTGACAAACGATGTAGCTGGATACGCTGCATAAAAGTTCCTTAATGTAAGGTGTTCAAATGAGTTATAAGTTTTTGCACAATGGTCAATCATAACGAATGGAAATGAACAGGTGAATGACAATTCATCCAGAACCGTTCGGCGGCACCTTGGTATGGTCATGGTCGGCGCCGTCATTGTTGCGGTGTTGTTACTGTCGCTGGGCGGAGAATCGGTACGGCTGGCGCTGCGCTATGACCGTGCGGCTGTCGCTTCCGGGCAACTGTGGCGGCTGATCACGGCGCACTGCGTGCATGGCAGTGCACAGCATGTTGCGGTGAACGTGCTGGGCGCGGCACTGATGGTGGCGTTGTTCAATCACACTTATGGCATTAGAAGCTGGCTGATCGTTCTTGCCTGTGGCGTGGCAAGCATTGATCTGGGGTTCTGGTTCCTGATGCCGCAGTTGCAGTGGTATGTCGGGATGTCAGGCGTGTTGCATGCAGTGCTTGCCGCCGGTACGGTGGCGTGGTGGAAGACTGAGACTAAGCCACTGGCATTGACATTGACACTGATCATGGCCGCAAAATTATGGTGGGAGCAAACGCATGGCCCCTTGCCGTTGTCAGGTGAGATGCCGGTGGTGGTGAATGCTCATTTGTACGGGGAAGCCGGCGGTTTGATTGCTGCCGCAATCTGCTGGCGCGACGTGCTGCGCATGAAGCCTGGTTGGCATCGCACCTTAAAGAGCGCCATTGATTGAAAGCGGGTTGACATGTCTTTCCTGTTTCAGTGATCGAAGATTGACCTGGTCACCCAAAGAGCCTATACAGGCCCGCAACGACACGTTAATCACACGCGGTACTGCGCATCCACATGATTGGAAATACCCATGCCCCGGATTCTGCTCATTGACGATGACGATGATTTTCGCACCATGATGTCCATCACCTTGCAACGGCTGGGGTATGAGGTGGAAGAAGCAAATGACGGCAACAAGGGCATAGCGTTACATCAGCAGCGTGAGTTTGATGTGGTGATGGTAGATTTGATCATGCCCGAGAAAGAAGGCATGGAAACCATTACTGAAATGCGGGTGAATCGTCCGGAGACAAAGATCATTGCCATGTCCGGCGGTGGCCGTATCAGTGCAAAGGATATTCTGCCCATGGCCAGGGCAGTCGGCGCCAATCAGGTGCTCGCCAAACCGTTTTCCAACGAAGAGATGCTTGCCGCGTTCAAGCGGCTTGGTGTGTAACGGTCGCGCCGGTTACGCGTCATGTGTGTTGCAAATCCTTTTCCAATGCACCGGTACTGCTGGCTATAATCATTATATTTAGCTGATCAGTTCGAGGTTGCGAATGACATTTGCGATGGTGTTTCCCGGTCAGGGCTCACAATCTGTCGGCATGATGGCGGGTTGGGCGGAGCAGGAGCCATTAATCAAACAAACCTTTGCAGAAGCGTCCGAGGCATTGGGCTACGACCTGTGGCAACTGGTGCAAAACGGTCCGGAAGAACAACTCAATTCAACTGACAAGACTCAACCTGCAATGCTCGCGGCCGGTGTGGCATCGTGGCGGCTGTGGTGTCAACACGGTGGCGCCATGCCGTCGGTGATGGCGGGGCACAGTCTGGGCGAATACACCGCGCTGGTATGCGCCGGTTCGATTGAATTCAGAACTGCCATTGATCTGGTGCGTTTTCGCGGTGAAGCCATGCAAAGCGCAGTGCCACAGGGGCAAGGTGCGATGGCGGCGATTCTGGGTCTCGAAGATGCCGATGTCATTGCGACATGTGAAGCCGCCGCGCAGGGTGAAGTCGTTCAAGCAGCGAATTTCAACTCACCCGGACAGGTGGTCATTGCCGGGCAAAAAAGCGCAGTGGAGCGTGCAATCAAGTTACTTACCGAAAAAGGAGCAAAGCGCGCGTTGATTCTGCCGGTGAGTGCGCCATCGCACACCGCATTGATGAAACCTGCTGCGGATCGTCTGGCTGAAAAACTGGCGGTTATCAATATCAAAGCGCCGACCTTGCCGATCTATACCGTGGACATGAAACAGCATCGCGATGCCGCAGGCATCCGTGCTGCGTTGTATCAGCAACTGGTCGGGCCGGTACGCTGGACACAGACCATCCGCGCCATTCTCGATTCCGGCATCAAAACCATCATCGAATGTGGCCCCGGTAAAGTGCTGACGGGACTCAACCGCCGCATTGATCGCAATAAAGAGTTACAGATGCTCGCCGTGGAAGACGGTGCATCACTTCAGGCTGCATTGGCCGTAACCAATTCAATAAAGGGGTAATCATGTCAGCAGCAGTATTGGCCGGTGAAGTGGCGTTGGTCACCGGTGCTTCGCGAGGGATAGGTCAAAGCATTGCACATGCACTGGCCAGTCAGGGCGCCAGGGTAATTGGTACAGCCACCACCGAAAATGGCGCGCAGGCGATCACACAACGTTTTGCGGACGCAGGTTTGCCGGGGCGCGGCATGGTGCTCAATGTGGCGGATCAGGAGTCGGTGGATAATGCGTTGAAAGACATTGAAGCCAGCGAAGGCACCATCACCGTCTTGGTCAACAATGCAGGCATTACCCGCGACAATTTGCTGATGCGCATGAAGAACGAGGAATGGGAGGAGGTGATCAATGTCAATCTTGGTTCCCTGTTCCGGTTATCCAAGGCCGTGGTGCGCGGCATGATGAAGGCGCGCAAGGGACGTATCATCACCATCGCATCCGTGGTAGGTGTGATGGGCAACGCCGGACAAACCAACTACGCCGCCGCCAAGGCGGGCATTATCGGATTTTCAAAATCGCTGGCGCGCGAAGTGGGATCACGCGGAATTACAGTTAATGTTGTCGCGCCGGGGTTCATCGCCACGGACATGACTGCGCAATTGGGTGATGAACAAAAGGAGCGGCTGGTACAGCAGGTTCCGGTCGGCCGGTTGGGGACGGTGGATGATATTGCCCATGCCGTGCTGTTTCTGGCTTCGCCCCAATCGGGCTACATCACGGGCGAAACCTTGCACGTGAATGGCGGGATGTACATGATTTGACGTAAAAATTGGCAGCCAGCCATCCGGATTTGTTGTACATTTTAATTAACTTATTGACCGGAAAAGAGTTTTTAATTGTTGGATCGCTGGCTATCTTCACATAGAATACGCGCCCTTGCGCTTGGGCTGGCTTGAGCCTGTCATCGTGACACCAGGTGCAAAGGCAAACATAGTCTCACAGAGGACTCAGAAACACATGAGCAGCATTGAACAACAGGTTAAAGCCATTGTCGCCGAGCAATTGGGAGTCAAAGAAGAAGAAGTGACGAATAGCGCTTCATTCGTCGATGATCTCGGTGCCGATTCGCTGGATACGGTTGAACTGGTAATGGCATTGGAAGAGGAATTCGAGACCGAAATTCCTGATGAAGATGCAGAAAAAATCACCACCGTGCAGCAGGCGATTGATTACATCAATCAGCGTCGCGCCAAAGCCTGATTCACAGGCAGGGTGCATTGACCTGGCCAGGGACGGCGTCGCAATCATTTCCAACCTACTTTGAGGTGACCACTTGTCCAAGCGGCGTGTAGTCATTACCGGTCTCGGTATCGTTTCACCCGTGGGCAGCACAATTGATTCGGCATGGGCCGCCATTCTCGCCGGCAAGAGCGGTATTGGCCCCATCACCCGATTCGATGTCAGCGCCTTTCCGGTTCGTTTTGGCGGCTCGGTTCAGGGCTTCAATCCTGAGGAATATCTTTCGCCCAAGGAATTGCGCAAGATCGACCCCTTCATGCACTACGGCTATGCGGCGGGTTCACAGGCATTCAAGGATTCAGGTCTCGTCGTGAACGAACAGAACGCATCGCGGATTGGCGTGGCCATGGGTGCGGGTATCGGCGGTCTCGACACCATTGAGGATAATTTCGCCAAATATCTTGAAGCGAAAACGCCGCGCAAGATTTCACCGTTCTTTGTTCCCGGCAGCATCATCAACATGATCTCGGGACATCTCTCCATTAATTTCAAATTGACCGGACCCAACATTGCCACCGTTACGGCATGTACTACATCAACACATTCCATCGGCATTGCTGCCCGGCTGATTCAATATGGCGACGCGGATGCGATGATTGCGGGCGGTGCTGAGATGGCGACGACGCCACTGGGTCTGGGTGGGTTCAGTCAGGCACGTGCATTGTCACAACGCAATGATGATCCACAGCGCGCCAGCCGTCCGTGGGATCGTGATCGTGATGGCTTTGTATTGTCCGATGGTGCCGGCGCCATCGTGCTGGAAGAATACGAACATGCCAAGGCACGAGGTGCGCGAATTTATGCAGAATTCGCCGGTTTCGGCATGAGCGGCGATGCACATCACATCACCTCACCGCCGGAAGATGGTGAAGGTGCGCGCCTTGCAATGGCGAATGCCCTGCGTGATGCAGGCATGAATCCTTCCGACATCCAATACATCAATGCACACGCCACATCGACCGAACTCGGTGATCGCGCTGAAACCATTGCCATGAAGCGTTGTTTTGGCGAACATGCGATGAAAGTGGCAGTCAGTTCCACCAAGTCCAGCACTGGACACTTGCTGGGCGCTGCTGGCGTGGTGGAAGCCATTTTCTCGGTGCTGGCAATTCGTGACCAGGTGGCGCCGCCCACCATCAATCTGGACAATCCCAGTCCGGAATGCGATCTGGATTACGTGCCACATACCGCACGACAAATGAAACTCAATGCCGTGCTGTCCAATTCCTTCGGATTTGGCGGCACCAACGGCAGTCTGATTTTCAAGAAGCTGGTTTGACCCGATAGCCGGTGTCCTGGTGAATGGCTGGGTTTCAACGCAGCCATCACTCTTGATGTGGCTGCATTGTTGATCGCAACTGCGATACAGTGTGTCAGTGTCCATCTCCCCGCAAGTTTTGTCCAACACACACGTCAAAGTGCAGTTGCTTGGTTGCGTCACTGCAACTGATTTGCTGAGCCTGCAACGTGCAGACCCGCAACGCTATCCGGTGTTGCTGCAAAGTGCCGCCGTTTCATCGGCAAACCGGCATGATGTGCTGATGGCCTTTCCGCAGCAGCGTTTGACCTTGCATGGTAACGGTCAGTTGCGCTTGCCTGACATGAATCAGGATGCCAAGGGACTGTCCTTTCTGGATGCGCTGGATCAATGGTGGCTACAGGAACAGACTGCATCACAAAGGCATTCACTGCCATTCAGAGGTGGCTGGTTTGTGTACCTCGCTTATGAACTGGCGGCGCAGATTGAGCCGACATTGCGGCCTTTCTTCAATGCCATCAATAACGATCCAGATGCGATTGTTGCGCAGGCGGTTCGCGTACCGGTTGCAATTGTGCGTGACGCATTGACCCATGAAGCATGGTTTGTTGCTGAACATGAATTTGCGGATCGATTGACGCAAGTGCAACTGGATATTGAAAACATTTCTGGATTTTCCGCATCTGTATCCCGCAAACAAGCGGCGGTGGTCAGCGATTTGCAAGAAGAATTGCCTGCCATATTTCTTCAGGCGGTGACAAAAGCACTGGAACACATCGCAGCAGGTGATATCTATCAGGCCAATTTGTCGCGTGGCTGGTGGGCTACATTGTCATCGGGTGTTTCCGCGCAAGATGTGTACGAACGGCTGTGCACGGCGAATCCGGCGCCCTATGCAGGCATTGCGTTGCTCGATGACAACGAGGCCATTATCAGTTCTTCGCCAGAGCGTTTGCTCAGCATCAGCCACGGTGAGGTCAGCACCCGTCCCATTGCCGGAACACGGCCGCGCTCCATCGATCATCAACGTGATGTACAGTTGATCGATGAATTGCGTCAGCATCCCAAGGAGCGGGCGGAACATGTGATGCTCCTTGATCTGGAACGCAATGATCTGGGAAGAATCTGTGCATCGGGAAGCGTGCATGTTGACGAGTACATGACAGTGGAAAGTTATGCGCATGTGCATCACATTGTTTCCAATGTGCGCGGCGTGTTGCGTGATACAGTGATGCCGGGTGAAGCGCTGGCCGCTGTATTTCCCGGCGGCACCATTACGGGTTGTCCCAAGGTGCGTTGCATGCAGGTAATAGCCGAAGTGGAAAAGACGAAACGAGGTGCGTATACCGGCTCGATGGGCTATCTCAATCGCGATGGCAGCATGGACATGAATATCCTGATCCGCACTCTGTCGTTGCGTAATACCGCGCTGTCATTTCGTGCTGGCGCCGGGATTGTTGCCGATTCAATACCGGAACGCGAACTGGAAGAAACGCGTGCCAAGGCATTGGGTTTGCTGCGTGCACTGGGTGTGTCATGTTAGCCGCGTTGTTGAACGGCAACCTGATTGCACCTCATGACGCGGCCATTCACATGGATGATCGTGGTCTGCTGTACGGGGACGGACTGTTTGAAACCATGTTGTTATGCAAGGGCAGGGCGAGATTCCTCGACGATCATATGCAGCGGCTGTTCGCGGGAATGGTCCGTCTGAAAATGAATGCGCCTGATGCTGAAGTCCTGCGCAATGAATTGCAGCGCCTGGTGCAAGGCCATGATCGCGGTGTGGTGAAGCTGATCGTCACTCGCGGTTGCAGTGGCCGCGGTTATCGTGCGTCATCCGGTCACGAATGCACCCGTCTGTGGCAATTGTTTGCGCCGGTCACTACAGATAACGCCGGTGTGACTGTGCAATGGTGTGCAACGCGGTATGCGCGCAACGCACTGCTGGCCGGACTCAAGCATCTCAATCGTCTCGAGCAGGTGCTGGCGCAATCGGAATGGCAGGATGCGGGTATCGCGGAGGGATTAGTGATGGATACGGAAGGTGAGCTGATCAGTGGCACAATGAGTAACGTTTTCATGATCATCGACGGCATCATGGTGACACCGGATTTACGTTATTGCGGCGTGTCAGGCGTGATGCGGAAAAATGTATTGCGTGTCGCACGCCGGCTGAATCTTGAAATCGAAGAACGTGCAGTACGGCCGGAAGAATTGCAATCTGCATCCGAGGCGTTCATCACCAATGCAGTGCGTGGTGTGCGGCCGGTGATTGCGGTGTTGAATGCAACTGGAGATACATTGCGTTGGCCGGCCGGCGCAATCACAACCCGCGTGATGAATGAACTGAATGAGTCGAACGAATTGGGTGTCGCCGGTTAAATCATGTCACGTTCCAAACGTCCACAATCCACCAGTGTGTTGAAACGACTCCGGCAGTTCATCATGCTGCTGATGGCCATTGCCTTCGCCGCGGCCGGTTATGCATGGTACTGGTTGCATCAGCCGGTCAATGACATCACTGCGCAGGTGTATGATGTGGCGCGTGGTTCAACCGTGTCGAGCATCGGTCATGACTTGCAGCGGCGCGGCTCGATGCAATATCCACAAGTATGGAAGTGGTGGGCGCACTTCACTGGCAAGTCGGGTGCGATCAAGGCAGGTGAATATCAATTGCACCCCGGCATGTCGCCGGATGATCTGCTGATCCTGTTTACCAGTGGCAAGGTGATTCTGCACAGCGTGAAATTCATCGAAGGTTCCACCTTTGCAGAGATGCGCAATACCTTGCAGATGCAGGATGTCGTCGAACACACATTGCAGAACGCACCCGATGCGGAAGTGATGCGGCGCTTGCACATGCCGGATGTCAATCCCGAAGGCCAGTTTTTTCCTGACACATACCAATTTGCCAAAGGCACCAGCGATCTCGAAATTTACGCCATGGCACAGCGGCGCATGCAGCACGAGCTGCAACAGGCATGGGATTCACGCGATGCAAATCTGTCTGTCCATTCGCCTTACGAAGCATTGATTCTGGCTTCCATCATTGAAAAGGAATCATCATTGACCAGCGAGCGGCCCATCATCTCCGGTGTGTTCCAGGATCGCCTTGATCGCGGCATGCGCCTGCAGACCGATCCCACTGTTATTTACGGACTGGGGAATGCCTATGATGGCAACATTCACAAGGCCGATTTGCAGCGGGATACGCCGTACAACACCTATACGCGATCCGGTCTTCCGCCGACGCCGATTTGCCTGCCCGGCGCTACGGCATTGCATGCGGCAACCCATCCAGAACGCACCGGTGCGTTATACTTTGTGGCCACCGGCGAAGGTGGTGCGCATCATTTTTCAAAAACGTATGAAGAACACAATCAGGCACTGGAACATCTGCTCCGGTTGCAGCATGTGCATCACGATTGAATGTTAACGGCGCAATGTTGATCTGGTTCTGCTACTGAAAATGACATCTGGAAAATTCATAACATTTGAAGGCGGCGAGGGTGTTGGCAAGACCACGCAACTCAAAGTTGTGCAACACACCCTGCAGGCCGCCGGAATGAAAGTGGTCATGACCCGCGAGCCGGGCGGAACCGCGCGTGCTGAACGCATTCGCCAGTTATTGTTGCAGCACGATGACGAAACCATGCCGCCGGTCTGCGAACTGTTGCTGATGTTTGCAGCGCGTGCAACGCACTTGCACAATGTGATTATTCCCGCATTGCAACGCGGTGAATGGGTAGTGTGCGACCGCTTTACCGATGCGAGTTATGCCTATCAGGGTTATGGACGCGGCATGCCGCTGGAATACATCCAACAACTCGAACACATGGTGCAAGCGGAATTGCAGCCTCATATGACAGTGTTGCTGGATGCGCCAGTGACGGTGGGCATGCAGCGCGCACGTGAACGTCATGCCAGTGGCGTGCAGGCCATGGATCGTTTTGAAACCGAACAGCAGGCATTCTTCGAGCGCGTGCGCAATGGTTATTTGTCGCGTGCTGCGGCCGAACCGCAACGCTTCAGGGTGATTGATGCGTCTCTGACACTGGATGAAGTATCCAGTCTGGTGAAGGACGCAGTATTGCAGTTCATTCACACTTCATGCATGCCAGCGAGTTGAAGTTGTCACGAGAATTTCCATGAGCGATCAGCCCAGTACATTTGCCTTTGCGTACGCCATGCCATTGCCGTGGCAACAGTCGGCGTGGTCACAGATTGAGCAGGCATGGAAAGCTGGCCGCATGCCGCATGCATTGTTGTTACACGGCGTTGAAGGGCTTGGCAAGTTTGAACTGGCCAAGTGGCTGGCGAAGGCGCTGTTGTGTGAAGTCAACAGCGGCAGTATGTCTGCATCGGTATTGAAACCCTGCAATCAGTGTGCAGGCTGCAAGTTGTTTGCAGCAGGCTCACATCCTGATTTCGTTCTGATCACACCAGAGGAAGACAAGCAGCAAATCTCTGTTGAACAGATTCGTGTTGCAGCGGAAAAGTTGTCGATGACCAGTGCACGACAGGGATTCCGTGTCGCCATCATCGAACCCGCTCATCAACTGACTGTGGCTGCGGCCAACGCCTTGCTTAAGACACTGGAAGAACCGGGCCAAACAACCTTGATTGTGCTGGTGACATCGCAGCGTGGCGCCATGCTGCCCACCATCCGCAGCCGTTGTCAGCAATTGGGCATTGTCGCACCGCCGGTGAATGTCGCACAGAACTGGCTGCAGCAGAATACCGGCAAGGCTGTGTCCTCGGATTTGCTGGGCTTCGCCAAGCACGCACCGTTGCAGGTGCTGGCGTGTTTACAGGGTTCTTTCGAGTCGTTGCAGCGGGAAATGAATCCTGCATTGACCACATTAAATCTGGCCACCGATGTGACGCAACTCGCACAGGCATGGGCGGACGAACGGATCAACGAGCGTCTGAACTGGCTGGACTACTGGCTCACCCGGCGCATCCGGCATGAAATTCTTGGAAATGACGACCCAGTCACGTCGAATGTGAGCGGTACATCTTTGCAGAGTGCGACTCAAGTGTTAAACATAAGCGCGTTGTTCCACGCGCTGGATAAATTGCGTGAGATCAAGGCGCGGTTGCGACGTACCGCGCTGCAAAAAGAGTTGGCGATGGAAAGTGTCCTGTTGGTGGTACAACGCGCGTTGAGCACAGCTTCTTGAAGTAGCAAAGGCAGTACAAATTGAATCCTCCCGGCATGAGACAACCCAGCAGTAAACCCGGTTTGCTGACCTTGACCATCAAGGACAAAAGCGCCCTGTATCTGGCGTACATGCCCTTTGTCAAAAACGGTGGTCTATTCATTCCCACCAACAGCAACTATCGTTTGGGCGATGAAGTATTCATGTTGCTGAACCTGATGGGTGAAGACGAAAAACTTCCCGTAGCAGGCAAAGTAGTGTGGATGACCCCCAAGGGCGCGCAGGGCAAGCGCGTGGCAGGTATCGGTGTGCAATTCAGCGATCAGGATCGCGGCAATACCCAGCGCAAGATCGAAAGTTATCTGGCCGGCGCGCTGGGCGGAGACAAGGCAACGCACACAATGTAATCAATGGTTGCGGCAGATGGATATGACGAGCACTGATCAACAATTGCATCATCCATTGCGCTGTCAATGCGGCGAAGTGCAGGGTTACGTTGTTATTTCTGCGGCCTACATGCGTGGCATCTGCTATTGCAAAGACTGCCAGTCATTCGCACATTTTCTTGGCAAGCAACAGGAAGTCTTGAATGACCTGGGCGGCACCGACATCGTACCCGTCGCGCCACGAGGTGTGGTATTCACACAGGGCAAGGAGTGGTTGGCCTGCATGAAATTGGGTCCCAAAGGGTTGTTGCGCTGGTACACGAAGTGCTGCAACACACCGATTGGCAATACCTCGACCAACAATAAACTTCCCTATGCCGGACTGGTGCATGATTGTCTTGAACAGGATGGCGTTGCGCTTGAACAGTCATTCGGACCTGTGCGGATGCAAGTCAATCCACAAAGCGCCAAAGGCCCCGTGTCCGCGAAATCAGCAGGCACGGCACCTGCGATGATCAAGTGGATTGTCATGATGCTGCGGGAATGGATCACTGGCAGCTACCGGCAATCGCCGTTTTTTGTTGCTGACACCGGAGAGCCTGTTGTACTGCCGATGGTGCTCACACTGCAGGAGCGAAATGCACTACGCAGCCGGTTGTGAGGGTTGATCGAGCAGCTTGTAAAAAATCATGGTGCTTTCCTTTTCCCCATCCGGACTGACTGCGTAATCGGGAATGGAACCGGTGCGAGTCCATCCCAGCAGTTCGTAGACCGTTTCCGCGGGTTTGCCTTTGACGGTATCGAGAAACAGCGTTGTGCGGCCCAACTGACGCATCTCCGCTTCTATTGCCATCATCAATTGCCGCGCAATTCCATTGCGGCGTTCATCAGTTAGCACCATCAACTTTTGTATTTCCGCACGATGCAGGCCATTTTGCCGCTGACAGAGTTCGGCCTGAACGCTGCCTGCTACTCTGTCCTGTCGCAGGGCCACCAGAAGAATTTTGTGTCCTGCTGCGACCGCGTTGAAAACCTCTGACCAGTAACTTTCTGCCAGTTGCGCAGGCAACGGGCGCAGAAACCCCACGGATGAGCCGTTATCGACAATGTTTTGCAGCAGATGCACCAGCTGCGCTTTGATTTCCGCGGCGCGCACAGCAGTCAATTGATCGATGCGAATGGTATCTGCCATAAGCTGGCTCCCAAAAGGTTGTTCATATCTCGTGACACTATAGTAGATATGATGATACTATAAAGTCAACACGGGCCAGATACGTCACCGCCATGAAAAACAGCAGGCAAGATAAAATGGAAAGGCGCATCGCCGAGGGATTGCAGAAACGTCGTAAATATCTCGGGTTGACAACGCAGGCGCTGGCAGATCAGTCCGGTGTCAGTCGTGCGATGATTTCCAAGATTGAACGTCACGAGGCCAGTCCCACGGCATCATTGCTGGGGAGACTGTGCAACGCGCTGGGCATCACGCTGTCAAGTCTGATCGCCAGCGCTGAAACCGAAAGTCATTCACCGGTTGCGCGTGCCGGGGAACAACCGGTGTGGAAGGATCCCGATACCGGACTACAGCGAACGATGGTGTCACCATCGAACACCGGATCGCGCGTGGAGATTGTGCGCATCGAATTGCCGGCAGGTGCTGAGGTTAAATACGATGCGCAGCGTCACGCGGTGTTTGAACAACACATCATGGTGCTACAGGGAAAACTGAATCTCACCATCGGGTCGCAGGCATTGGAACTGGCTGCTGACGATTGTGTGTATATGACGCTGGATGCATCCACGCAATTTGCCAATCGTGGTCGCAGTGTGTGCCGCTATCTGGTCATCATCAATCGTTAATGGGCAATGCAATGAAAGTTATTTCCTGTTCGTTTGATCAACACGCACCGGCCATTCTTGAGATTTTCAATGAAGCCATTCTGAACTCAACGGCACTGTATGAATATCAGCCGCGTACTATTAACACCATACGCGACTGGTTTGCAGGTAAGTCAAACAAGAACTATCCGGTTATTGGAGTCGAAAGCGATTCTGGCGAGTTGCTGGGCTTTGCCAGTTACGGAATATTTCGCGCCTGGCCCGCGTACAAGTATTCCGTCGAACATTCCATCTACGTGCATCATCAGCATCGTGGCAGGGGTCTTGGAACGACGTTGCTGAGAGAGCTGGTAAATTTGGCGATTAAACAGAACTATCACATCATGGTGGGCGGTATTGATGTGGATAATCGCGCCAGCATTGCCCTGCATGAGAAACTGGGATTCGTATATGCAGGCACGATCAGGCAGACAGGTTTCAAATTCGGGCGATGGCTGGATTTGGTGTTTTATCAACTCGTGCTGGAAACACCAAAGCAACCCGTTGAAATTTGAAATAACCAGTTGCCTGAAACGACAACTTATCTGTTAAGAATATCGTTTTTTACGCTCGATGCGATTTGTGCAGCTTCGACAATCAAATTGTCCGGCACATTCAGTTCTTTGAGTGTGCTGCCCAGATTTTCCATCACGGCATCAAAGTGTTCTTCAGAGAGTTTCATGCGTGCATGTGCTGCACGCATATTTTTACCTGTATATCTGCCCGTGCCGCCAAATGCGACTGTCAGGAATGATTTCTGCTTGCGAGTTGTGTCTCCATATTAACGGCACTAAAAAAGTGGCTGATATAATGAAAAGAATCACGCCGCAATGAATGCGGCGTGGTCGTGATCACTTGTGGATGGCTACGGCCTGGTCGAGGCCGCATCGACCACATAAGTCAATTACACATGTTGTTGCAAAAATTAGCCAAGCAGTTGTTATATACATCCGTCGCGCCGATATTCGGAAAACCCGCCGTGTTGAGGCATGTGTTATTGCACGACTGATAGCTGTTGTACTGGTAGCACGCGACAATTGGATTTTTGCGCGCGCTGCCGAAGAGATAGGTCCGAACGGTATATACATCCTGAGTGCCCCACTTTTGCCACGAGCGCACCACCCCGGCCGGGAGGGGAAAGTGGCACATGATGGCTGCAGGGTTCGTGTCGCACGCCTGCGCTTTGGGCGCTAATTCACCGGGATGACCGACTGCATGCCCCATCTCGTGAACAAATGTTTCATTGATGTCGCCTTGTAGCCTGAGGCCCGCATTGACGCTGCAGCCATTCCTCGCGGTTACAGTCACTTGAGCCGACGCCGCGCCATTGCCACTCGGCCCAATGTAGGTGAGTCCCGCGTCCCAGCCGGTGACGCCGCTCCCTGGGATATCGTCGTAACAGATTCCATCCGGAGTCACACCTCTGGAGTGAATCAGCACTTTCACGATTCCAGGCTCAAGGGGAAGGTTCGCGTCTAACCATGTCTTCAGCTGAGCTCTAGACCACAGCTGTTGACTTCCCATGTCGACCAGCGTGATGCGCGCTGTGTTCGTGAACTTCACACCCAGCCAGTTGGTACCGGTCCAGTTAAGGCTATCGACGAGTTCGCCCCCAAGGCTGCTGTAATTACTTAGCTGGTTATTGAAGAAAGAAGTGTCGTAATAAAACCTGTATTTGACATTACCTTCCAAAACGTAGTGCGGGCTTCCGTCGGCCAAAGCCATCTGCGCATGCAGAAAGGCAAGAATGAAGAACAATAAGAATTTTTTCATCGAAATATCTCCTGATTGTGTACTGGTGACTCTATAGTTATTAAGAACAGCGCGCTTCACACTCATCGCGATTTGATTGGCGCACTGCTAACGGTTTGTGCCCATCGAAAGTGTTTCTTTCCAAGCCTGGTTGCAATTGCCGATTTGCGTGACCAATTTGAACCAGTTGCCGTTGCTCTACTCTAACGAATCTCTAACGCCACATAATTAGCTGTCACTAATTTACAATGAAGACCAGCAAACAATACCCAAGATGAGCCGGCCACATTCCTGATTGAACGTGGTCCGGCGCGATTAGGTGTAAATGTCGTACATATTGAAAATTATGTCAGACATTGTTATTGAGTACTTCGCTTTTGACGCTCAAGGCAATTTGAGCCGCCTCAGCAATCAAATCGTCCGGCACATTCAGTTCCTTGAGTGTATCGCCAAGATTTTCCATCACAGCATTAAAATGATCTTCAGTGAGTTTCATATAAGCGTGTGCCGCACGTATGTTCTTTCCTGCATATTTGGTTGGACCTCCAAATGCAAACATCAGGAATGATTTCTGCTTGGCGCGCTGTTTGTTCATATCAATGGTTTCAAAAAAATGGCTAATGCGCTTGTCGGCCAATACCTTGCTGTAAAAAATATCAACAGCGGCATCGACTGCCGCTTCGCCGCCCAGACGCTCATACAACGAAACTTGACTCATCAAAATATCTCCTGTCGGTTATGAAAGATGTTGTGGTGGATAGTGCAACCCACGCCGCAAGCAGCGGCGTGGCCTGCAAGGTCAATTACATGAGATGAAGGAACCATCACTGCCAATACATACCGGGAAGGTGGGGCCTGTCGTCACCGGAGCAGGAATGGTGCCCACACCTTCAAAGGCGTTGGCGGTGTTGATCACACTGCCATCGCTGAACGGGAAGATTGCAGGCCACTGGTTGAGGGGTCGCGGACCTGCTGGGTTGTTGCGGAGTAGGGGTGTGCAGGCCGGTTTGATGGGCGCAAAAATATTGCCGTTATCAGAGAGGATATCGATGAAGCCCACCGGCTGATTGGCAGTGCTGTTGACGAAGATCTCAAAGTACGCCGTCGTTTTTCCAGTTTTGAAACACCGATTGTTGCCTTGAGCGTCCACCAAGCTGACATTCACTACCGTTCCACCTGTGGTTGACAACGAGGAGAGCGGCGTGGTGTTCAGTGTCTGGTACGTTGCTCCTGCATCGAGAGTGATGCAAGACACCTTGATCTGACCGGTGGCGCCGGCATACGCGCTGGCAGTGCCGGGCAACACCGCGCGCAGCGTCAACTGACTGCCATTGCTGAGTTGTTTTTGCTGGATGGCGGGAGTGACAAAGCGCGTTCCGCCTTTGGCCACCATGATGTGATCAAACTGATAGCCGGGCCGATCAGGATAATCACGCACCACCAGGTTGCTGACCACGCTGGTGAGAAAGAAGTCCTTGCCGCCGTTGTTGTCTGAACAGTTTCCTGCGCCGCTGAAGTAAGGTTGACAGCCACAACCGCCGATGTTGGCGTCTCCTTCCGCTACAACTCCATCCACACAGAACGGAAGGCCTGTGGAACATTTGGGTGTGAACACACGCTGATTAGTCAGAGTGCCGCACCCACAGGTGCCATCGCTCTTGGTGTAGACGGCGTTCTTGTCACAGTTAGGCAGCATCTTTTTGCAGATGCCGGCATTCAGTGCATCATGATCCGAAGAGATGGGTTGCATGAGGAAGCGGCATTCTGAGCGGACGCCATCGGCGGTGCCATTGAGTGGATTCTCAAGGCATTTCTCTGCAGTGCGTTCTTCGGGTGTGGGGCAGTTACCGTAAGGCATCACGATGTTGCCGGGCAATGATTGACCATAGCCCCTGTCAAACAGTTCGCAAGTGCAATGATTGATGCGATCGCCTTCGTTGAGTTGGCGTGATAAGCCACTGGCGCCCGCTGGTGTTTCAAACCATGCATGCAAGTTACCGCCCAGGTCCATGTTCGCGCAGCGGGCGGTTCCGACATCGGGCGAGGGGTTAGTGGGGTCACCAGCCATGTTTGGCGGTGCTGCTGGCGGGGAACTAAAACAAAGCACATCTATGTTGTGGGCTGTACTGCAAATCTGATAATACGTATTCATCAATTCATTTTGAATTTTCGTTTGTTCATCAACCAGTCTCAGAAGGAGAATATAAGCGGTCTCTCTATCCATAGCATCCGATAAGGTCTGCATTTCTTGCTCATCAAGTTGAAGTCCGGGAACCCCGGTATTTTGAGCGCCTGTACCACCCGGAGGGAGGGCCAGAGGAAGAGGCTGTATTGCGCTATCTTGCTGAACGATTTTTTCAATATTTTTTACTCGTTGTGATTCTGCTGACAATACATCATATTGTTGGTGTAACGTCTCCAGCTGTGTGGTACCAGTAGTTGAGTGGGTCTCGAAACCATAGTCATTCCGAGCTACGTCCAACGGTACATCCTCAATGAATGCTAGAAGAGTATTTTTGTAGTCATTTTCTTTTTGCACCTGTTGTTCGAACATACCCGGTATTGCGCGGAGACGTGTTAAGTAGTCATCATCTGGACTTGCATACGGATTATCGCACTCTGAACCTTGGGATTCGAAAGCATTCATGCAGGATTGAAA